>NZ_KK211190.1:1461970-2061970 GCF_000620865.1 Exiguobacterium sibiricum 7-3 | reverse complement strand
GAAGCAAAACTTCTGCCGTATCGACTGTGTTTGCTTGTGCGATTTCGACTTTGAATGGTCCCATCGAAAACTCTTTTGCATCAAGTGCAATCAGCTCATCCACAGTTTTCATTGATAAATCAGCACCGGCTTTTAACATATCGAGACCATAAACGTTGGCATCGACGCCGGCAATCGTCGCGAGTTCACGTGCTGCAATGACGTCCTGCTCCGTACATGTCGGTGATTTGAATAATAACGAGTCGGAAACGATGGCTGATAACATCAAACCGGCGATTTCCGGTTTAATCGCAACACCGTGTTCTTTGTACATTTTGTTTAAGATTGTCGTCGTACAGCCAACCGGTTCTGCCCGGTAATAAATCGGATCAGACGTTTCGAAGTTGGCAATCCGGTGATGGTCGATGACTTCCGTTACTTTGACGGCATCGATATCGTCGGCACTTTGTTGACGTTCATTGTGGTCAACGAGAATGACGTGTTGTGCTTCTTTTGATACTTCTGTCACGAGGCGGGGACGGGCGACTTTGAAGTAGTCGAGCGCAAATTGCGTTTCTCCGTTGATTTCACCAAGACGAACGGCTTCAGCGTGAACACCGAGCTCTTTTTTTAATTCGGCATAGGCGATGGCCGATGCAATCGTATCCGTGTCCGGATTTTTATGACCAAATACTAAAACTTTTTCCATGTGTATTCACTCCTAAATGATTGATGTCTCGCCCATTAGTGTACCATAAGTCGGTTTTAGACGGCGTTCATTTTCAAGAGGATTCCGGCGATTTTTTCGCTCCAGTACGGATCGGAGGCATAAAACACGTTCATTCCGCGTGCCTTGTTTCCGAGAAACGGACCGCGGTAGTATTTCCCGTCTTTAGCAAGGTAATCACGGGCGATGAAGCGGCCCGTCTTACGGATCGAGTCTTCAAAGGAAGTATACGCCGTCGCATTTTGACCGGGAGCGATATCCGTTGCATTAACCCCGAATAGATTAAACTTGTCTTTAGCGATGTCGGACCGTCCGTAATCGGACTCGTGAATCGCATGGGCGAGCAAATAGGCCGCATTGATTTGATAAGTGCGTTCAACCTGCTTAAACGTCTTGCCCGTGCCGATCAAGGGACTGTCGGGAGCATTTTTTTTAATATAGGCATCCAGTTGCTTGGCTGTCAAAGCGGTCGGTTTCCGTAAATCCTGCGTCAACGTTTTGGACTCGACATACTGCATCGTTCGGTCGTCTAATGACGCCGGTGCTTCACCAGCCGTAATCAAACCACCGAGACCGGCATCGGCGACGATATAATGCAAGAGACGCTCGTCTTGTTTTTCATAATAGGACCGATTACTGGATTGTTCGAGCGGATAAAGAGTCAACCGATCGGAAGCGACATAACCGGTCAGACCGGCAATCTCGACCCGACTGACCGAATCCGTATAGGCAAGTAAAGCGAGTCGACTGCCGGGCGCGACATACGTATGTCGTTTTTTCAACGCACGGTCCGAATAAATATTTAAGGTCTGATTTGAATTGACGATTCCAATCCCGCTTCCGGTCAAATAGAGATACCGTTCATCGGACGTCCGTTTGATAGCGCCACGGCGTCCGTTGATAAATGCTTTCGCTTCGGTGACGGAATCGAATTCTTCTTCCCGGATGACTTTCCCGTCCCGGTAGAGTTCCGCGACGTATGGGGAAGCCGGAGGAAGAATGGTTTGGGGTTTGTCCCGTAACAACAGGAACAATCCGCAACCGAGTAAGAAAAAAAAGACAAGCCCCTTGAAGGAGCCCGTTCGACGGACCGGGCGAGTGGGGCGAATCGTACGTTTAGTCAAAAAATCACGTCCTTCAAAAAAATCAATCGACAACCTGGGTAAAGAATAGGTACCCTAACAAAGAATGGAGGGAAGTCTGTGTTTATCGGATATCGCACGTTAAAGACCGCTGTCGCAGCGGCACTCGCGATGTGGATTGCGGAAAAGATGCAACTGGATTACTACGTTTTTGCAGCCATCATCGCTATTTTGAGCATTCAAGCGACAAGAAAAAAATCATTTCGTTCGTCTTATGAACGGATCATGGCTTCGGTCCTCGCGATTGGACTTGGTTTTGTGATCTTCGAAGTCATCGGATACCGTCCGATTGCTATTGCACTCTATTTCATTTTATTTCTTCCACTGACACAACGCCTCCGCCTACAGGACGGTTTTATCACAAGTGTCGTCATCCTGACCCATCTGTATGTCGCACGCCAATTAAACCTCAGCATTTTTTTAAACGAATTGTATTTGTTGCTGATTGGTGTCGGGGTCGGATTACTCGTTAATATGTACATGCCGAGTCTCGACCGGACGATTGCCGAGCGGCGACTGCAAATCGATCAACGGATTGCCGCCTTGTTCTTCGAAGTGGCCGCGGCGATCGAGACGGGGCGGATCAACCAACATTCGCTGACGCTACATGAGACGGAACGGCTGTTGAAAGAGGGGAAGGATGCTTCCTTGAAACGGATGGGGAATGCCATCGGTCGGCGAAATGATGATGAAGACTATCTGTATTTCCGAATGCGCGAACAACAATTTGAATTGTTGAGTGGAATCGTCCGCAACGTCGATGATTTAGTCCTTGTCGTAGACGAAGGTAAAAAAGTCGCCGACCTGTTCCGGACGATTGGTGACAATGTCCGACCCGATGCCGACGCGACGTTATTTTTGATGGAACTCAAACGTCTACTCGAAGAATTTCGCGAGTCACCGTTACCGAAGACACGCGATGAGTTCGAAGTCCGGTCCGCTCTGTTGCACATGTTGCAGGAAGCGGAACAGTATTTGAAACTGAAGCAACGATTCGTCGATCAGAAGAGGTAGAACATCGTCGACGCAAAAGTACCGAGTAAGAAAATTGCTAAAATCGTAATCGTGGTCCATTTGATGATCCGTTGTTGTTTTGATGGTTTTGCCATAATAAAACGACTCCTTTCATAGAACGATTGATTATAGCCATTGTACAAACAACGCTTGCGAAGTGCAAATCTGCCTATAGATGGTATACTAAAAAAGCGCTAGTCGAACTGAAAAAATGAGGAGGAATGCAACATGGTGAATGAGCAACGTGTACTTGATACCTTTTTAGAACTGGTCCAGATTGACTCGGAATCAAAAGAGGAAGCACAAATCTGTGCCCACTTAAAAGCAACGTTTACGACACTCGGCTGTGACGTATTCGAAGATGACGCTTCATCAAAAACCGAACATAAAGGAAACAACTTGATCATCACGCTTCCGGCAACAAAAGACGGAGTCGATAAGATTTATTTCACTTCCCATATGGATACGGTTTTTCCGGGACAGGGAATCAAACCAATCATCGAAGACGGATATGTTAAAACCGATGGAACAACGATTCTTGGGGCAGATGATAAAGCGGGACTCGCTTCATTAATCGAATTGGTCCATGTCTTGAACGAAACGAATCAACCGCACGGGAAAATTCAATTCGTCATCACGGTCGGCGAAGAGTCCGGTTTAGTGGGGGCGATGGTTTTGGATCCATCGAAGATTGATGCAGACTACGGTTTTGCTCTGGATTCAGACGGTAAAGTCGGCGATATCATTACGGCTGCACCAACCCAAGCGAAAGTAAATGCAAAAATTTACGGCAAAACAGCTCATGCTGGTGTTGCACCTGAAAAAGGAATCTCTGCCATCACGATTGCAGCAAAAGCAATCGCTAAAATGCCGCTTGGCCGGATCGATGAAGAGACGACGGCGAACATTGGACGCTTCAGCGGAGGTGGTCCATCGACTAACATCGTTTGTGATTACGTCGAAATCTTTGCGGAAGCCCGCTCACTCGTTGCGCCTAAAATGGAGGCCCAAACGGCGAAAATGAAAGCGGCTTTCGAAGAAGTTGCTGCTGAATTCGGAGGGCGTGCGGAAGTCGAAGTCAAAGTCATGTATCCTGGTTTCAAATTCGAAGACGGCGATCAAGTCGTCGAAGTGGCGAAAGCAGCGATTACACAACTCGGTCGGACACCACGTTTGTTGCATTCTGGTGGGGGATCAGATGCAAACGTGATTGCTGGATTTGGGATTCCAACCGTCAATTTGGCTGTTGGTTACGAGGACATTCATACGACAAACGAAAAAATGCCGATTGAAGAGCTCGTCAAGACAGCAGAATTATGTGTGACGTTAGTGGATTACATCACGAATAAGTGATGCCAGACTAAAAAGAGTGTACCGCAACGTTGCGGTACACTCTTTGTCGTTGTACGATTAAGTTAATTGTGGACGTTCGAAATATTCCATCGACTCAAGAACAAGTTCTTCCGTACATAGTAAGGTTGTTGCAATGTCTTGAATTTGGATTGATTTCCCATACTGTTGCCGATAGTTTTCGTTTAACATCCGGGCACTTTGTACGATTCGTGCATAAGTCCGTTCGATTTTGGTCATGGAAAAACCACCTTTCGAATCAGTATGGGTACAGTTTATCATGCTTCCACTCGAGAAAGGTGTATTTTGTGTATAAAAATTGCTAATTTTACGAAAAGGGGAAAAAGATGGAATTTTATTTTTTAGGAACAGGAGCCGGGATGCCGTCCAAACAACGGAATGTTTCATCCATCGCACTGTTACATCCGAAGATGACCTGGTTATTTGATTGCGGTGAAGCAACGCAACATCAGATGTTGCACAGTCCGATCAAACCGCGTAAGGTCAGTACGATTTTCATCACACATCTGCACGGTGATCATATCTTTGGACTGCCGGGTTTTATCAGTACCCGGGCTGCACTGGAAGGTACGACGTTGTTGACGATCTATGGACCAAAAGGATTAAAGGAGTGGCTGGAGGCGACATTACGGGTTACCGGGACGTATCTGCGTTATCCGCTCGACATCATTGAAGTCGAGGCAGGCGGGACATACGAACAGGAAGGATTCCGAATCACTGTCGAAGAATTGGAACATCGATTTTTGGCGTACGGTTACCGGATTGAAGGTCAGGAAGAAAAAGGAGCATTACGTGTCGAAGCGTTACAACAACTGGGCATTCCTTCTGGACCACTCTATCGTCAAATCAAACAGCAGGAAACGTTTGTATTTGAGGGAATCGAACACCGGTCGACTGATTTTCTTGGAGACCCAAAGCCGGGCATCAAGTTGGCCGTGTTAGGAGATACGGTGCCATGTGACGGGAGTATCCGTTTGGCACAAGAAGTAGATGTCCTTGTGCATGAGGCGACATTTGCTGATTCGGAACAAGATCATGCCGGACGTTTTGGTCATTCGACAGCAAGACAAGCTGCTGAAATCGCCTTAAAAGCACAGGCTAAAAAATTGTTGCTGACGCATATTTCTGCACGGTATGTTGATCAAGAACAACGGTTGGAAGTGGAGGCGCGGGAAGTATTTGAAGAGTCATACCTCATGACAGATCATCAATCTGTCGTGATTAAGGGGTAAACAACATGGACTTTCTCATCCAATGGTCATTGTTTCTGCTAGCAAGTATCATTCTTGGTTTCTTTTTAGAAAAACGGACGGAAAAGGAACAATATCTTTACTTGAAATTCGTTTTTTATGCATGTTTAGGAGCGGTATCGTTTCCTGTCTATGACATTCAGTTGCCGCTGGGAATCATCTTATTCCTGATTGTCCTGCACCCGAAAAAAAATTCTCGATACAAACGATATATGGCCTTATTCGGATTTCTTTTTTTCCTGCTTCAGCTCATCCTGGGACCGTTCGATACGTTTACGCTTCGGGAAGAGACACAACAAATCGGACAGGTCACGATTACAGATGAATCTTTTGACACACTGATGACGCACATTGACCGGCGGATCGGAGACGACTCGCTGCGACTGGAACAAAGTCAATTGTTGTTTGACCAAGGAGGCAACCTGCGGAATGCGACATTTGAGTTGATCGCGAAAAGTCCGAAGCGGTTCATCCGGTACGAAGTGACCTATCAAGAAGTGACGGGCACATTGACGTACCGTCCCCGGGAAGAAGTACTGACCCGTTCGCTCGAGTCGTACTATCAAAAATTGATTGATGCCTCGACCTCGTTTCGAACGTTGAAGACTTTATCTATCAAGCAGATTCTCCATGAATCGAAGACACCGTATGTCGAGATGGATTTGGATGGTTTGTATGAAACGTTCAGCTTACAGGATGCTACGGTTCTATTGATTAACGATCAAGGTGAATTGATTCCGTATGTGAATACCGGAGAAGATGTGTTGGCCAACGCGATTCGATTGACGTATCTTCGTTCCGACGGGCAATCGTTACGGGAGAAAACAATACTTTTATACAATTACAGTTTTGAGACCTCAAGACGAAAAGGAGTCGTACGATGAAAAAATGGATGCTGATGAGTGGAATCTTGTTGCTTGCAGGATGTACGGAAAAACCGGCGGATCAGACGGCGGATTCAAAAGCATGTGACCGCTCCGTAGACGTTTCGGTCGTCAATCATGCAAAGAAAAAAACGACGACATTATTCGAAAAAGAGATGTGCTTGAGCAAATCGGAAACGGCGCTCGATGCACTGGAAGAGACAAAACTGCCGGTCGTACAGACCGGTAAGGGTGAAATGGCGTACGTGACGGCCGTTGACGGTATCCGTGAAAAATCAGCCGGAGCAAGCAGCGGCTGGGTATTTGGCGTCAATGACAAACCGGCACAAGTCGGGGCAGGGGCGTACGAACTAAAAGACGGCGACCGTCTGGAATGGCGATTTGAAAAAGATGCAATGGCTTATTTTCAGTAAGGCGGAACGGGAGCGACTTCATCCACTGAATGTCGCTCTTTTTTTAGTGGCGATGTTATCGGTCCCGTTCTTTTTGCACACATATGCCGGCATACTGATTGTTTTGACCGGACATTTCGTATTCTTTACATGGATGCGTCAATGGAACGTTTTGCGCTATCTGACGTTACCTCTGATTTATATCGGAATGATGTATGCCCCTCTGCTCGTCGGTGCTTCCGTTGATCCATACGGGATTTGGTTGACCGGACTGACGGTTGCCTTGTTCGTAACATCAAGTCAATTGACTTTTACATTGGTCCGACTCGATCAGATGGGTCCGTTATTTCGGATTCTACCGCGACTGACGCGCTTAACGGGGATGGTCCTGGCTATCTTGCCATCGTTGCTCCGTACGTGGCCGGAAGTGAAGATGAGCCATGCCAAACAACCGGTGGCAGAAAAGATGGAACGGGTTGCGTTGTATCATCTGTTACCGGTCGAAGCAGTCCCGAGTCCGTTACGTCACTTGACGCGTTCTGATCTGTTGATGGGACTTCTGATTACAGTAATATACATTGCCTTATGGTCTCCTGTTGCGGTCGGGGCCGCGTTAGTGTTACCCGGATTAGTAATGTTCTCAAAAGGAGGAATACGGGATGCCTACCATCATTACCGACGAAGAAGGTTCACTTGAACGTCTGGAACAACTGGCCCATACGGCCGGAGCCGAAGTGATTCATCCGGACCGCCTGTTGCATGGTCGTGTTCGCGATATGTTAGCGACGACCAGTTTATTTGTCGCAGGAGAACTGGCGACATTACTTGGGCTGGAAGCTTTTTTTGACCGAGAGACAAGTGAGTTGTCTTCGGGGGAACAGCAACTGGTTTCGCTCGGGTATACATTGTCTAGCTTACCGGAACGGATTTTCTTGGCGGAACCGTTTTTATTTTTAGATCAAGTCCGTAAAAACCGGTTGATACTGTTGTTTGAGGAAATCGAACGTCGTTTTTCCTGTCACATCACCTATTCCGTGGTACAACAGCATCCACTCAAAAAACAGAGCGGAACGAGAGCGGTCAAAGGAAAGGTCATCGACGAGATGTTACGCATCCGGCACCGTTATCCGTTGCAGGCAAAATACGCCTTGCTGGTCGAACAGATGTCGTTTCGCTTAGGGGAGCGGGTAGCCTTGATTGGAGCCAACGGAAGTGGGAAATCAACCTTGCTACGCCTGTTGCTTGGGGTTGACCGGCCGCTTTACGGAAAGGTCAAACGAACCGGGGAAAAATGTTATGTTCCGGCACATCCTGCCCTGGCACCTGTCTTGGATAAGCCGGGCGCTACTTTTTCCGAACAAAAAAAACAATTGATCGAACGGCTTTCCTGGACGGAAGAAGCCTGTTATTTTGATGAACCGACGGCGGGGTTAACCAATCAGCAACGGTCTGATTTTATTCAAACTATGCTGAATCATCCGGACAAGTTGATTATTCTCGCCACGCACGATCCCGACCTGATTTTTTGTGCGACCCGCATCGTGTATCTTGTCCAAGGGGAAATTGCCTTTGATGGTCCGACATCGATGTTCATCGAGCAAAGCAGGTTGTACGAATGGAGTTGATCGGCGCAGCAGTCCTCCTCATCAGTTTAGTTATTCTCTGTTTCGAAAAACGTCCGATTTCAGAGTCCATGCTTCGGTTCATGGCCCTCATCACGGCAGCGGCGATTGTCGGAAGGCTGATTTTTGCAAGCATTCCGAATGTTCAACCGGCGACCGCACTAGTTCTCCTGGTCGCAGCCTGTGTAGGGCCGGTTTCCGGAACGATTGTCGGAATGCTCGTTGTCGTCTTGACGAGTTTATTTTTAGGAAGTGGTCCTTTTGTGTTATTTCAAATCGTGGCGTACACGGTCATCAGTCTTCTCTGTGTCTTACCGGGTATGCGAACGAGATGGCTTTTAACGATCTATGGACTGGCGGCGGGGTTTTTTTATGGCTGGATCAGCAATTTAGGTTTTTTAATCTTTACCGAGTTTTCGCGAGAAGCGTTTTGGACACTACTCTTGACAGGCGGTCTATTTGATTTATTGCACGGCGTTTCGAATGCTGTCTTCATCTGGTTTTTGTACCCGATTTTTTTGCGGATTTTGCACTCGTTTGATGGAAATCAGGGTACATGATAAGTAATCCCATTTCGATTGGAGTGAAGCGTGATGCTTAGTTCGCCGCTGTCCATAACGTATCTCGTCGGGTTGTTACTTATTGCTGGTTTTGGTCTGCTATTTGGAAGTATCTTATTGTTGAAGGAAACGATTCGTGGACGTTATGCGGGGTTTTATTTACTGGCAGCAGCGATTTTTCCCGGAGCGATGCTGATTACCTCCGTCGAAGGCGGACTGATCGGACATCTCTTTTTTGAGACAGATTTGTTCCTGTCGATTGTTGCCTGGTTGTTAGTCCTGTCGAGCGGTTATCTGGTCATGGTGACGGGGGCTGTCACGCTTCGGTACGTGTACCGGTATACCTCCATTCCGAAAAACGTTCAAAAATGGATGACGGATCATTTTCATCGTCCAAAACCAAATTAAACAAAACAAGACGTCCATCACTTTCCAGTAAGAAAGGATGAACGTCTTTTCTGTGTTCGGATTAGTTGGAAACAGCGAATTCTTCGACCGGTGTCTCTTGTTGTTGCTGATCTGGATTTTGAATGCGTCCAGTAACTTCCGTTAAGAGACGGCGTGGTAACAGTTTAGCGAACGTCACCATAGCGCGGTTACTTGCTCCGGGTACGACAACTCGTTTTCCTTTTAATGCTCCCCGGTATCCGGCAAATGCGACGAGGTGAGACGGCATACTTTTGAATGGTAACGTGATTTGGGCACGATCAAAGAAGTTCGTATCCGTCGGTCCCGGACAAAGACAGGTAACCGTGACACCGGAGCCATCGAGTTCAGATGCGAGTGCTTCGGACAACGACAAGACATACGCTTTAGTGGCATAGTAGACGCTCATATACGGTCCCGGCATGAAGGCGGCAACAGAGGCAACATTCAGGATACGACCGAACCCGCGATCAAGCATGCCCGGCACCAGACGTTTCGTCAGTTCCGTTAAGGCGACGACGTTGACATGAATCGAATTTAAATCTTCTGACGGATCGATTTCCGCGAAACGGCCTGATGTCGCAAAGCCGGCATTGTTGAATAATAAATCAACCGTCAGTTCATGTTCCTCGAGGAAACTGAGAACACGGGAGACGCTGTCTGATTGTGAGAGATCGACTGCGAATGTGTAAGCCTTGATTTGGTAACGTTTTTCAAGGACATGCTTAAGCTCGGTCAGTTTCTTTTCGTTGCGGGCAATCAAGACACAGTCAAATCCATCGCGTGCCGCCAATACGGCTAAGTCAAGACCGATCCCACCGGAAGCACCTGTAATCAAAGCAGTTTTTCGTAACATGTCATACTCCTCCATTCAATTGATGACTCATTCTCTAATCTTTATCATTCCCTATTGTTCCCTTGATTCCTGCTTGATAAGCATCTCCTTTTAGAAGTTCGGTCATTCACTGTATGATAAGAGAATGGTACAAACACAGAAAGCGAGCTGAGTGTCTTGAGGAAAAATGTCACGATTGCCTTATTATTAGCTACATTTTTGGCAGCGATTGAAGGAACGATCGTTGCAACAGCGACACCCGTCATGGCGAGCGAGTTGAATGGTGCTAAACTCGTCAGTTGGATTTTCGCCGGGTTCTTACTGTTCATGGCCGTATCGACACCGATTTATGGAAAGATGGCTGACTTGTACGGAAGAAAACGAGTCCTGTTGTTCGGAATCGGGGTCTTCACGGTCGCATCGCTTGCGTGTGGACTGGCTCAATCGATGGAAACATTGATTCTGTTCCGGGCCGCGCAAGGAATTGGTGCCGGAGCCGTCCTGCCGATTGCGATGACCATCATCGGAGATTTGTATACATACGAGGAACGCGGAAAAATCCAGGGCGTTTTAAGTGCGGTTTGGGGAATCTCCGGTGTCGCCGGTCCGCTAGTCGGCGGTTTTTTGGTCGAGACGTTATCGTGGCGCTATATCTTTTTGTTAAATGTTCCGTTTGCCTTGATCTCCTTTATCATGATCGTCCTGTTCTATAAAGAAAATGTTACCGAAACGTCACGCAAGATTGATTACCGGGGAGCGATTTTATTTGCGACCGGGATGAGTGCCCTGCTGTACGGATTACTCTCCGGGAGTGAGACCGAATCATTTGCCGAACCGCTGATTTTAATCAGTTTTGCGGTCAGTGTGGTCCTGTTGTTTTGGTTTTACCGGGTCGAGAAAAAAGCAGCTGATCCGTTATTGCCACCTGTGGTCATCCGCCATCCGGTCATTCTCGTCATCAATCTGGCCGTCTTCTTTTCTGCCTGGGTACTCGTCTCGATGTCGGCGTACATCCCGATTTTTGCGCAAGGTGTTCTCGGGAAAAGTCCGACCGAAGCCGGCTTCATGCTGATGCCGTTATCCTTGTTTTGGACACTGACTGCGATCGTTGGCGGGCGGACGATTGGCATCGCCTCGCCGCGCTACCGGACGATGACCGGAATGGGATTACTCGTCATCGGGATGACGATTTTAATCGGAATCGGACGGGAATCAAGCGATGTCTTCATTTATTTGGCTGTCTCGTTGATCGGGATCGGTTTCGGATTGGCACAACCGGTCTTCATGGTCGTCTTACAGACATCAGTCGACTGGTCGCTCCGTGGATCGGCGACTGCCGTCAACTCGTTTTTGAGTACGACGGGTCAAACGCTTGGTGTGGCGATATTCGGAACATTGTTTAACGTCTCGATCATCCAGGCATTTTCCGACTCGAAGCTGCTTTCCGGCTACTCGATTGATCCGTTTTTCCAGGCCGGTACGGCAGCCCGTTACGGAGCAGACGTTCAATCGGCCGCGGAACAGGCGCTCGCAAACGGACTGCACCTCGTCTTCATCGGGGGGCTCGTCTGTGCCATCCTTGCCTTTTTCATGACCTTCCGACTGCCGAAAGTCCGTCCGGAAGATCCGACCAATTAAAAAACACCAGTCAGCCACCTTCTGTGAGAAGCGGGTCTGACTGGTGTTCGTTTTTTTTATTCCGCAGTCGTAGCGGCATTTTGTTTGGCGAATTGTTCCCGGATATCCCGTTCGTTGCGCCGGAGGAACAGACCGATTCCGACGAGCAGTAAGGCAGCACCGGTGATTTGAATCCAGGTCAACGACTCTTGGAACAGGAAGTATCCGAAAATCATCCCCCAAACGGCTTCACCGAGAATCGTGATGCTGACGATACTAGCGCTGACACGCGACAAGGCCCAGTTAAATAAGTTGTGACCAAGCAGCGTCGGGAAAACAGCGAGTAAAATATAAATTTTCCAATCAGTTTGGAATGAACCGACTAGATTGACCGACTGAATGAGCGAAAACAGTAACAGAACGACGGAGGACACGGCATAGACACCGAATGAATACGTGTTCGTCGAGACGCTTGTCCGGACATGCTGACCGAGCAGCCAGTAACCGGCGACAAGAATCGTCGCAAGCAAGGCGAGTCCGTCTCCGATCAGCGCTCTTGGACCGACCGCGATGTCACCGTAAGCGACAAGTCCGCCGCCAAGCAACGCGACGCCGACGAAAAAGAGGGCTTTTCTTGACGGATGTTGTTTAAAGAAGACAGCGTTCCCGATCAAAACGAAAATCGGACTCGCGGTTACGAAGAGCGTCGAGCTGGCAACTGTCGTATAATCAAGGGACAGGAACCACAGCCAAAAATGACCGGCTAAGAGAATTCCGCTTAAAATCATATGTCGGATGGTCGTTGAACTGAGACTAAGTAATTCTTTCAGGTGAATCAACGGTAACAGCAACAGTGTCGAAAACAACATTCTGTAAAAAGCAACCGCTTCAATCGGGGTTTCGGCCCATTTAACGAAAATTGCAGATGTCGAGATAAAAAAGAGTGCCATGAATAAAGTGAAATAGGGCATGTTAACCTCCGCGTGTCTGAAGTAAGGAAATGAGGGTGAACCAATGCAATTAATCATTGCGGAAAAACCGAAACAAGCTGAAAAACTGGCAGCGCCGTATCCATCGGTCAAGCGGGACGGCTATATTGAAATCAAACCGTGTGACCGATTTCCGGCCGGGGCAAAGCTTGCTTATGCCGTCGGCCATTTATGTGAACTCCAGGAACCGGCCCATTACGATGCCAAATGGAAACGATGGAACTATGACCATCTTCCGATCATCCCGGAACGGTTCGACTACCGGTTATCCCGGGGAAAAAGCAAAGCGTTCCAAGTCATCAAGAAGTTACTGAACGAACGGACGACGACTTCCATCATTATAGCATCGGATGCCGAGCGAGAGGGAGAGGCAATCGTCCGATTGATTCTCCGATTGGCCAATAACGCGAAACCGATTCAGCGCCTTTGGATTTCCAGTCTGACACCGCAGGCCGTAGATCACGGTTTTGCGAATCTGCTCGATGGCAAAGAAACCGAGAATCTGTTCCATGAGGCGATGAGTCGCGCCTGTGCCGACTGGCTAATCGGGATGAATGCTTCACGGGCTTATACGACGTTGCTCAAGAAAAAAGGTATCGCCGACGTCTTTTCACTGGGACGGGTCCAGACGCCGACGCTATCGTTAATCGTTGAGCGGGAGAAGCAGATCGAGACCTTCCGTCCGGAAACGTTTTTTGAAGTCGAAGCGGACTTTACCCGGTATAAAGGAAAATACATCAATATCAAAAAACAAACGAAGATTACAGAACGGAGCCTCGCGGAAACGATTGTTGCCCGAACTCCAGGAACAGGTGTCGTAGCGGCGGTCGATAAGACGGAACAAGTTGAAAAGCCGCCATTTTGGTTCAGTTTATCGTTGTTGCAAACGGAAGCGAGCCGGCGTTTCGGACTCGGCGCAAAAGAAACACTCGATATTGCGCAAAAACTGTACATCCGGGGTTGGATCAGTTATCCGCGGACTGATTCGTCGTTTGTCTCAAAAGATGAAGCGAGCCAGTTTCCGAAGATTTTAAAACGACTTTTGAAACAGCCGGAGTATACCGAACTGACGGATATCGTGACGAACAACATTACGAACAATAAACGGTACGTCAATTCAGCGAAGGTCAGCGATCATTATGCGATCATCCCGACGGAAGAAGCGGGAGCTGTTGCGAAACTGACAGGACGTGACGCACAAGTCTATGATTTGATCGTCCGTCGTTTCTTAGCGGCGTTTGCTCCGGATGCCCGGTCGGAAAAAACGGAAATCATTACGGAACGAGAACAGGACCGCTTCATCACAAAAGGCAGCCGGTCGCTTGAGTTAGGATTCAAGAAAGTCTTGAAGGTTGAAGCGAAAGAGCAGGAACTGCCGGCACTTGAAATCGGACAACAGGTACCGATTAAAAGCGCGAAGTTACTCGAGAAACAAACGGAACCGCCAAAACGCTACACGGAAGGAACCTTGATTCTCGGGATGAAAACGGCCGGAAAAGTGCTTGAAAATGAACTTCAAGCCATCATGAAGGAAATCGAGGGACTTGGAACAGAAGCAACCCGTGCCGGTATCATCGACGGACTGAAACGCCGGGAATACATTCAAGTGAAGAAAAAAGAACTTCATCCGACGGCGAAAGGACGGATTCTGATTGAAGCCGTCAGCGGAAGTATTCTCGCCTCGCCGGAGATGACTGCGAAATGGGAAAGCCGGCTGGATCAAATCGGGAAGGGTGAGGCTTCAGCGGCTCAGTTCGTCGATCAGGCGAAGAAACTGTCGCAACATTTAGTTCAGGATGCAAAAACACGGGTCGAACAATTAGAAGTCGATCCGACCCAGGTACCGGCAAAACGGGCGCGGGGCGCAACGAACCGGCTGGTTGGCATCTGTCCGGTCTGTCAGGCAGAGTTGCTCGATCGAGGCAAATTTTACGGGTGCAGTGCCTATCAGAAGAACAATTGCGGGTTTACCCTGCCGAAGACGATTCTCGGGGCACGCCTGACGCAAACCGAACTGAAAAAACTGCTTGCGAATGGAAAAACAAAGCCGCTTGATATGAAAAAAAATGGACGGACCTTCCAGGCGATGCTGTATTTGGAACAAAATCAATTGAAATTCGAGTTTGTGAAGGGAGAAGCTTGATGCATTACGATTTGATGGAAAATAAGACCTTTATACCGATGTTCGAACAATTTTTAAAAGAAGGGACCAAACTGACGGTCTGGTTCCCGAATCAAGTGACGGTCGGGCAGGCTGATGCGCTGATTGAAGAAGCGGAAGAATTATTCGGAGTGACGGCAGAAGTCATCGATGATCCCCAATCGTTTGGGAAATCATTATTGTTACCGTATTTGACGGAACGGGAAACCCGGGAAGACGATTTCGTCCGCTATGAGACCGTCATGACGGAAGAAGTGAAGGCCATATTACGGGAAATCACCTTACCGATGATGGCGGACGGTGACTTTGCCGTCCTGTATTCTTATCGGATTGATGCCCCGAACGGTTTTTTGTTTGTTGAAGATTGGTTTAATGCTGAAGTTTCCTTAGAAACTTAACAAAAAACGGAAACCCGCCTTGTTCGTGTTGCGTAAAAGTAACTATTATACGAAACGAGGAGGGTTTTTATGGCGTTATCAGGATTCGCTTCATTGCTTAACGGCAACCGACTGTTGCTGTATATCGAAGGCGACGGCTTTTTTTCCGGGATGCCGGTTTTCATGGTCATCTTTTTTGTTCTGATTATTTCCGTCATTGTCATTTCATTGATTTCAGCAGCCTCAAAAGGAATTTCGACGAGTGGAATCACCACATCACTTCGGCATCATGCGTCACAACTTGTGACACCATCAGAGTCAGGAGCACAAGACTATTTGACATACATGCGTTCCTTGTCAGTGTTTCCGATTGAAAAGACGAATTTGGAACCGGTTCGACTGGCAAAAGGAATTTTGGCGCTGATTCAACAGACGGATGTAATCCAAGGAACAACAAAACAAGACATTGTGGCGCAGTATGCACGGCTTGGTCTGCTTGAAGGTGATCCATTAGCGGACGAACAGCCGGTCCGCCGTCATTCGGGCACACACCATGATCATCATCAAATGCATATGAATCAGCATCACACGGATCATCAAAATTCCAATCATTCGAATTTTTAAATCGTTGCCCACTCCGTTCATCGGAGTGGGTTTTTGGTATGAAACCCATTCACTAGAGTAACAAAACACTGTTTTTCGACATCTGTTTGTAACATACAACCGTTTAGATTAAAGTTAGATGAAAAGTGGTCTTTTTTGAGCATATTTAGTGGAATTCAATAAAAAAGCTTTAAAATAGAGTTTAGAAACAAAAAAATTGTGTATTAAGAACACGATAGAGGGGGATCAATAGATGAAATCATGGCTTAATCGTACGATTGGACGCCAAATTATGTTCGCCTTCTATATGATTATTCTGACACTCGTGCTGACCTCAGCCGGTGTTTACTTTTATACGAAAAATCAAGTGCAGGATTCGCGTCAGGAACTCTTGACGTTGAACGATCATCGAACACGAGCGACGAACTTATATGAATCCTGGCAGAGTCTTCAATATGAAATGCGTGGATTCGTCCTGTTAGGTGATAGGGCGATGCTTGAAGAAATCGAACGGAAAAAAGACGCCATTAATCGCCAGACGACGTGGTTCGAAAAAAATGCGCGTTTTAAAGAAGAAGAACAATATGCAACCGATGCCCGGACACTCTACAGTGCCTATACGGAACGTGTCATGCCAAGTTTAACGAACTATGTTGCCGCTAAAAAAGACGGTGATGTGACGGAACCGTTTCTGCAGATGGCGACGCTCGGAAAAGTGACGCAGGCGCAGCAACTTGATCCGGACCGGAATTTCAACATCCAAACAAAAAGTGCAGCTGATATGAGTTCGAGCATCGTTGATATGGAAACGGTGTTCACGGAGTATCGTAACTCATTGAACAAACAAGAGTTGGCAGCGCAAGATAAGCTTGGAAAACAAGTGAATACGTCGCAAATTCTTGGTTTCATCAATTTAGCAGTCCTGTTACTTATCATTGCCTTACTCGTTCGCCCGTTCGTGTCGAAGTTGACCGGACAATTGCGTCAACTCAACCGGGAAAGCAGTCGTTTGGCAAAAGGGGAAGACGCTACACCGATTCACGTCGTGAACGAGCGAGACGAAATTGGGGAATTGACGACGACCTTTAATCAAATGGCGGCGGCGATTTCCGCACAAAAAATGCAACTCGTCTCAAGCAACGACGAACTGCAAAGTCAGCAAGAAGAATTGGTGGCGCAACAAGAAGAGTTGCAAACACAACAAGAAGAGCTGGAAGAAGCTCTTGATATAACGTTACGCAATGAAACACATTTGCGTTACCGGAACGAATTGACGGAAACCCTCGCGTCACGCGAGACATTAACGGCCTATCCGGCCATCATCGAGAAGTTGATTACGATCACGGATGCCGAGTTAGGGGCAATCGTCTTCCTCGAAGAAGACCGCTATACGGATATCGTCTCTTACGGGATGA
This sequence comes from Exiguobacterium sibiricum 7-3, assembly GCF_000620865.1. Classification (NCBI taxonomy): domain Bacteria; kingdom Bacillati; phylum Bacillota; class Bacilli; order Caryophanales; genus Exiguobacterium; species Exiguobacterium artemiae. Next base: position 2,044,606 of record NZ_KK211190.1, on the reverse strand, counting down.
CCGTCGATCAGGAACGTAAACTCTTGACGTCCTCGATGTCTTTGCTCGAGCGGGCGCGCATGCACAAACGGGCTGTCCGATCGACGAAACAGGTCACGAGTGATCATCCGCTTCCGTATCCATACAGCATGTATGAAACGGTCGTTCCGGTCATGGACCCGGCGACGAACACGATGATTGCGAGCATTTATCTCGTTCGATACCGCGATCAGTTTAATGACGATCAGACGGGAGAGATTTGGTCGTTCTCGCGTCAGTTGGCATTATCACTCCTGCGGATGCGGGTGTTTGATGAAATCGAGCGGGAACGCGAGAAAACGTCGAAACTGTTGCACTCGATCCGTGAAGCCGTCATCTATATCGAAGGTGGAAAAATCTTCGCCAATAAACCGTTGTTGGCGTTGTTCCACCATCCGGCACATGATCAGTTCAACGACGACGGTTTGATGACGCTTGATGTCAAAATCGAAGAGTTGGCCGTTCAAGTCGACCAACATGAAGCGTTTTTGGATTATATGGATCGTGTGTGCAGCCATGAGATACCGACGGAAGGATTGTCATTATCTCTGAATAAAGAAGAACGGTTCGTCCAGGTCTATGCGGAAGGCATCCATTATGGCGGTCGATTCCGCGGGACGATGCTCGTCTTACGTGATGTGACGATTGAGACGGGAATCGATCGGATGAAGTCAGAATTCGTATCGACGGTCTCCCATGAATTGCGGACACCACTCGCTTCCATCTTTGGTTACACGGAATTGATGCTTGCGAAAGATTTGCCGGCGGATCGACAACAACGCTACTTGACGACGATTCATACCGAGACACAACGTCTGACGAGTCTCGTTAATGATTTCCTCGACGTTCAGCGGATGGAATCGAGCCAACAGCAGTATCATTTCAAGGCACTTGACCTTGCAGACTTGATTCAGGAAGTGGCCGAATTCCAAGCCGGTTCTGCGACACATCATCAATTGAGTCTCGATACAGGGGATACACCGTTACGTTGGATTGAGGCAGATGAAGCGAAGATGCGGCAACTGTTTGGAAACCTGATAAACAACGCCATCAAGTATTCACCGGACGGCGGACAGGTTGAGTTAAAACTCGAAGAATTAGATGACCGGTTACGCGTCACGGTTACGGACGAAGGCATCGGCATTCCGCGTCAAGCGTTACCGGAGTTGTTTGGTAAGTTTTATCGGGTCGATAACTCCGACAGCCGGAAAATCGGCGGGACCGGTCTTGGTCTGGCGATTTGTCAAGAAATCGTCCGGGCACATGAAGGATTGATTCATGTGGAATCGACGGAAGGAAAGGGTTCGGTCTTTACAGTCGAACTGCCATTCGTTCAAGCAGATGTATTGCTTGAAGAAATCATTGAGGCACCAACAGCTTCAAACAGTCAGCTTCGTAAACGATAAGTGACGTTCCAAGTGATGATGAGAACACAAAAGACAGTGGGTTCCCCGGAACGCACTGTCTTTTGTTTTGGATTTTGAGTGACCCAAGTGGATTGCAACTCGATTGAAACGGGGCGTACTTTTACCTCGGTCTGACCGGTCTGTTGCTGGGACTTGGAATGATGTTTGTCTTGCGGATAAAGGGTTGATAATACAAATTGGCTTTCAGGATGCTTACTTTTTCCTGTAAAAGTTGCGAGAAGCGAGTGATTCCTGTTGAACAAGATGAGGGTGGCAGACTTATAATCTGCCACCCTCATCTGTGTAGAAATTGACTTTTGAGTCAGCCCCATTTTCATGGATCGTATTCAAAACATGGATCGATCACGAAACGTGGCGTTCCGCGGAGGCGGGGACGGACTGTTGAAGCCGCCGTGCCGACGGAAGCATCAACAGAGCGATGACAGCGGCGATCCAGTACACGATTTCGATGTTCAAGCGGTCCGCAAGCAGACCAAACACTAAACTGCCGAGACAAAAACTCAGTGTATAGACGGTTTGCTGCATGCTGTAAACATAAGGTAACCGGGCGATTGGTGTAGCTTCCTGCAACCGCGTGTTCATGTCAATGGCTCGTAACTGACTGGCTGCGCCTTGCATGATACAGGCAATGATGGCAAAGACGACATGCGGTGCCGAGGCGAAGAGGACCGTTGCACCAATCGATAATACGACACTGCTAATCAACAAGGGTTTCCGCTTCGTGCGACGGAGCATATAGTAACTGCCGCCGATCATACTCAGCAGGTAAAAGGCATTGAGAATTCCCCACCAGCTGCGGGACAGCGCGAGGTGCGTATCGATATAAACAAGAAACAACGCTGAAATCCAGGCAGTGCTTGCAAACGCATCGATGCCGAGCAACGTCGTATTGAGGCGGGCAGCCGGATGTGTGCGGGTATATCGAAAACTCGATTGAAATGTTGGCGATTCGTCCGAATCTTCGACCGGATCAGCCAGCTGACGCACTTGACGATGAAACAACGTTGTCCAAAGGGTCGCTCCGATAAACAAGCCGAAGGAAATCATCAAAACAAGATGCGGAGACCCAACACTGACGAAAATGGCTCCAAGCGGCCACATCACGAGTTGGACGACTTGATTGGTTCCTTGGACCAAACTGTTGGCTTTTTGCAAATCATCGGTGATCCGAGGCAGAAAGGCACTCTCGATGGGACGTGCAAAACCATCGAGGAACGCAATCCAAACGACGCACACGAGAAGAGAAGCAATGGGAAGATCAAGAAAAACGATCACTCCCAGTGTGACGGTTTTAATAAGTTGGCTAAACAACAGCAAGGATGCATGTCGAAAGCGTCGTGCAAGAGAAGCAAAGAAAAATCCGCTCATGGCCATGCCTGCCGTCACGGCAATCGGGAACAGGGCAGCTGTGCTGGCCTGTCCGGTTTCAGCATACAGGGTAGCGATGAGAGCGACGATGTAGAGCGCATCTCCCGCATTTGCTACCCACTGGCTGACCAGTAAAGTTGTAAATCGGTTCATCTATAAAACCTCCACATCGTTCGTATTTAGTTAGTGGGTAGGTAATCTAGATGGATTTACATTGGTCGGCCTCATTTCGCTTTTTTTTTTGATTGTATAAGGAAAAAAATGGATTGTCAATGGAGTCTGGGAAATGAAGTCGATGTTCTTAGACCGGGCGTTGTTTTTTGAGAGCCCGCATATTGAGTGCGACGAACAGGAGGACAAAACCTGCCAATACGACAAGATCGAGCCAAATGTCTTGAAGCCCGTAGCCCCGAGTCATGATATTTTGCAGAGCATGCGCGGCATAAGTCAATGGCATCAACCGATTAATGATTTCGACCCACACGGGAGCATCACCCAAATCAAACAATCCGCTGAAGAAAATCTGAGGCACGATGGCTAACGGAATGAACTGGATCAGTTGAAATTCAGTCCGGGAAAAACTCGACAGCAGTAAACCAAGCGACAAGGCGACACTTGCCGTCAGGAGATTGACGAACAAAAGTAAGAAGTAGTTTCCCTGTTGCGTCACGTCAAGCACGTTGACGATGAATAACTGAATAAGAATCGTCTGGATCGTGACGAATAAAAAGAAACCGACAAAATAACCGAAGACGATACTCGAGCGTTTGAGCGGCGTCGCAAGCGTCCGTTCGAGTGTACCGCTCGACCGCTCCCGTAAAAAGCTGACACCGGCAATGATGAAGACAAATAGGAAGATGAAAAACCCCATCAAGGCAGGGGCGATTTGATCAAATAATTCAGCATCCGGATTGCCGTATAAAAATTGGATGTCGGGTTTGGTAAGAGTGGGTGATGCAGGTTGCGGCGTATCGAATGTTTGATTCGTTAATTGCGTCAATTGTTGTTGCAACTGTTGAACGGTTGCCGTGAGTTTCGTATTGGCTGTGAGTGCTTGTTTTCCTTGAATCGTGATCAAGGTTTCTTGAATGAGTTGGAGCGCTGCGGCGTTTTTTGAAATGTCGCCGCCTTCAATTAAAATTTTCGGCTGATTCTTTTGAAAGGTGATCAAGGCATCAATCTGTCGATCCTTCATGGCAGTGATACCAGCCGCTTTGCTTGAAAAGGTGCGGATGTCTGTTTTGGTTTTCAGTGTATCTTGAAAGGTCACCGGTAAATCGACCGTACCGATTGTCACATCGTCCGAGCTCGAACCGAGAATCGTCGACAGTAAGAACAGAACAAATAAGGGAGCGAGAAACATCATGGCAATCGTCCGTTTATCCCGAAAAATTTGTGAAATCACACGTTCCGCTACTGTCAGAATTTGCATTATACTCGCTCCTTTGGAATGAAAGCTTCATCGATGGAACCAAAACGTTGAATCAAATCATTGGGGGTACCGGCTTCGATTAGACGACCATGTTGGATCAACAATAACCGGTCGCAACGCTCAGCTTCATCCATGACATGTGTCGTGACGAGTACCGTTACACCGGACTGGCGCAGTTGTTCAAACTCATGCCAAAATGTTTTCTTAAGCGCGGGATCAATCCCGACCGTCGGTTCATCGAGCAACAGAAGACTCGGTTCGTGGATCAAGGCGATGGCCAGACTGAGTCGTCTTTTCATTCCACCGGAAAATTGATGGATCGGACGATCGGCATCTTTCTTCAAATCGACGAATTCAAGGACGGTTTCGATGCGCGCTCGAAGACGTGCTTTTTTTAAACCGTATAGTTTTCCGAAATACCGCAGATTTCCGCGCGCCGTTAAGTCTTCATAAAGCGCATCCGACTGTGCCATGTAGCCGATGTTCTCCGCTTGGGCGAGCGAGGGTTGTTTGGTGCCGAGAACCATGATCGTCCCGGTCGTTGGTTGTTGCAGACCAATCAACGACTTGATTAAAGTCGTTTTTCCGGAACCGCTCGGACCAATTAAACCGACAATTTCACCTTGACCAATTGAAAACTGGACATCTCTCAAGACCGTGCGTTTCCCGAACGCTTGGGAGTAATGGGTTACGTCAATCATACGATCACATCCCTTCTACTTCTTTATACCCGCTTCGACACCCGATGATGAATCTTCCGTATGTTTTTTTTCTGAACGTGGACGGTCCCACAGTAAACGCAACGTTACATAAAAATAGACGGCAGAGATGATGTAAAACAGACTGCCAATCGTTAAAAAATCAATCAGATAACCGGCAGCTATGATTCCAAGTGCCGACCATAATGATGTCTTGAAATGATAGCGGCCGATTGTCCGGCCAACCGTCGTCAAGGCAAGTTCCTGCCGGGCAAGGATTGTTTTTTCCGTGTTCTTTTGCAACGCACCAAGTATTCCCATGATGATTTGAATCAGGTAGACGTGGCTAATGGACGTCACAATCGGTACGTACAATAAAACCAGTGCCATGCCAAACGTGTGGGTGACAAGCAATGAGCGGTCGCCGAACCGGTCACTCAGACGACCGATTCCGAGGTAAGCGAACGCTGAAGTCAGCGTGAAGAGACCGTAGGCAAGACCGAACTGGGCATAGGAATCTCCAATTTGCCGGACAAGCAATAAATAAAACGGAAAAATGATACTGCTGCTCATTAAAATCATGCTTTGAATACGAACAAAAAGTGAATAGTTCATCATCGTCTCCTTACTTAAAATAGTCGAGATAAAATTGGTTCATGAAAAGGCCATCGGGATCCTGCTGTTGTTTGGCTTCTTTAAAAGTAGCAGCATTCGGATAGGCGTCATGGAACTGCTTGCGTGTTGCGAACGGATAGTACGGCAGGTAGTAACTGCCCTGATGTGCGAGTGTCGCATCAATCAACTTTTGGACAATCCGTTTCGTTTCGTTGATCGATATCGGATCCGTTTCCGTATTGATCAGCCAGACGAGGGCAAACATATCCTGTTTCGCATAGGACAAGGCAGCTGTTTCATCCTGCTCGACATACCGGATCGTGATATTCAAGACATTCAGTTCCTCGGCTGTCAAAATCGACCGCAATTGATCGATGTAGGAAACAAACGAATCAACCGGCACGAAGTATTCCTGGAGTAATTCGGTTCGACCGGGACTCGTATATTCCATAAACGCACTGTCGGAACGCATGACATTGTTACGGGATTCGAACGTTCCGCTCTGCTTCAGGAAATACGATTTTTGAAATGACCAGAGCTGATTTTTTCCGAAGTCGCTGTACCGGGAGATGCCGAGTAATGCTTTCGGCAAAGCAATGATGGTTTCTTGTTTGAGCGGTTCCTCTTCAATCGGAGTTGTCCGCTCTGTTTTGCGATAGTTCGTGACATACATGTCTTTGAAAAATCCGTCCGGCGCGACAGAAATACGTCCGATGTGCATACGGACGTCATCGTCACCGAGGACATGTTGCCGGAAATAAGCCGGATAATCCTGATAATTCAAGGAGACAGTCTGCTCGGCGTACCATTCATCGTTTGTCAGTTTCAAAGTAACGTCCAAAATGATACCGAAGAGACCATATCCGCCGGGGACCAGGCGGAATAAATCCGCATGTTCCGTCCGGCTGACGTTGACGACGGAACCGTCCGCTTGCAACAGCCGAAACGAATCGACCGTATCAAGCAGGGAACCGTAACGGATATCCCGGCCGTGGACATTGACGCTGAGTGCGCCGCCGACTGTAAAGATATTCTGCGACTGCATGACTTGAATTGCTAGACCGTCCGGCTGAATCCGGTCTTGAATTTCACCCCAGGTGGCGCCGCTTTGGACGGTAATCCGTTTCGTTCTGGGAGTATAATCTAGAATCTGATCGTACTTGGTCATATCAAGGACTGTCGTGTCCGGCAGGTATGTCTGCCCGCCTTGACTGTGTTGCATACCGGCAATCGACACCGTCTCCTGGCGTTGTTTTGCTTGCTCAATCCAGGACTTCAGGTCATCCGTCGAAGTTGCCGACCGAATCTGTTTGACACGGGTCGGGAGTAAGTTTGACTGATCGGAACTGGTCAGGACAGGGTGTTGATAAGACCAAATGGAAAAACTAAAAACCGCCATATAAAGAACAATGACGGCACCAATGATTATTCGCTTCATACATCCTCCTAGGATTTGATTGAAATGTCGACCGGATCAAACGGGTGAGACAAATGGGCTGTCGCTGCTTCCGCTTCAGCAAGGGATGGAGTTGAACTACTTATTTGTTGGCGGCGCAAGCGGTAAGCACGCTCGAGGCGGCTGGTCAGTAAATTGGCAAAGAACACGAGCAAAGCTAAAGCAATCGCCGGAACTAAAAACAGATGGTTGATCCACGAAACGGCTGAGAATTGCAGGAAATAGTAGCCGAACTGGGACGCCCATTCAAAAATAATCGGGGCCGCGCCACCTTCGAATAAGACGAGTGTTCCGCCAAAAAACAAGCCGAACAACGAGAGATGGATCAGGACCATTAATGTCTGAACGAACTGTTGCATGAAGACAATCGTTAGTGTCGGCAACAGATGCGGCCAAATATGTACCCGAAACTGATGTCCAGGACGTCCGCCGAGTGTGCGGGCGACAAGCATGAATTCTTGTGCAAGCAATTGCCGGGTCTCACCGATTAAATACAGCACTAATGCCGGTAAACCGAGTACCGTCAAGACACTGACTTCGAGGAAGACACGCGAGAACGCGGACGGAACCGAGGCGGGATCTATAAATAGGAAAGCCGGCAATAAAATAAACAAGGCAAGCAACGAAATCGGAATGATCAAGAAACCGTCCAGCAGGAGACGTAATGCCGTATACAGCCGTTTTCCCCGGAAAGCGAGCAGGACACCGATCAGCAAGGCGAGAACGATTCGGGCGAAGGCGACGCTGACACAAACACCAATCGTCCACTTGGCCCCTTCAATCATCACCTGAAACAAATCGTTTCCGGAACGGTCCGTCCCAAACCAACGATCCGTGGAGGGTTCAAGTGGTGAGGTGGCGATAAATGTTCCGTCTTTCGAATAGAGATTTTGAATTTGATCGACCTGTCCGTCACGAAACACGGCATTACCGAAACTGAGTAACAACAATGTTCCAAAGAACAACAGGCACATCCAAAAGATGAAGTCATATCTCAAAACACGTCTCATGAAATCTCTCCTTTCCACGAGAGGGGGATACAAAGTTCTGCCACCGTATCTAATATGAAAAAGGGCAGATAGATTAAAAGCAATAAAACAAGCAGTATCGAAAAATCCTGATTGATTAAGATAAAACGAAACAGTCCCTGGACGTTAAAAGTATACTCGATGACGACCAGACTCGAAAGAATCGTAATGATGTTCGTCCGGAAAAACAGATAAAAACGATAAAACAGATTTGGCATCAAATGTTGCCAAAACAGCCGGGACGAGTGGATACCTTTTGCGCGGGCCAACTCCAGGTAGCTTGCATGCTGTTCTTCCTGAATCCGGCCGGTCAGCCATTTGATGAAGAAAAAAACGGTCGTTAAGGATAATGTCAAAATCGGCAGGAACCGGATCGAATCGCTAAATCCCCCAGCAACCTCGATTTGATCAAATCCGGTCGTCTTGAATAAAATGACGATGATGAATTGTGAAAAAATGATCCAAAATAAATCAGGAATCATTTCCAGGAGTCGGGCAGTTTGCGTCAAGACGGAACGGATTTTTGCTCCGGCCCGGTAAAATAAAAACGCATAAAGTAAAGCCGCAATCGATGAACAAAGCAGAGCGCTGCTGAAGATGACGAGCGTCTCCTGAATGAACGGCTGAAGATCCGGAAGTAACAGTCTGTTTTCTCCAGCCGTTGCATTGTAATACGTTAATGGATGTGAAGACGTCAACAGACTGAGCTGTTGTTGCACTGTGTTGAAATACTTCGGGAAATCCGGTCGCATCTGAACAATCAGATGCGGTAAAGCACTGATGACGACCAGAACAAAGAAGGCGAACACGAGTTGAGTGGTTTTACGGATGAGAAATGACGGCATATTGTCCCTCCTGCAAGTACGGTTTAACCGATAGCTTGAATATGATCATTACCAATTTGAATCAATTGGCTATTTCGGTGTTTTCGACGTGTGACGTACCGTTCGAATTGACCGGTTGGAATATAGGTGTCCCGCGTCGACAGGGTCGATAACGTCAACAGGATTTGTTTCAGTTGAGGCTGCCCTTCCTGAAGCTTTAAATGGGTCATCCGGTTGTTTGCGTCGAGATGGTTTAAAAACAGTTCAACTTTACAGCCTTCTTTAATCAGCTCACTTGCGAGAAACGCTGTCTGATCAATGAACGTCTCAAAGTTCGTATGCAGTCCGTAACCGCTTGGTCCGGACAGATTCAAGGCGAGGCTGAACGTATCCTGATTGCTCGTCTCAAAGACCTTGGTCTGCAGACGGCCGGTCTTGGCTGTCGCATACCAGTCGATTTCTTTCGACGGCTCAGCCGTATACGGTTTTGCCCCCAGTTGAACGAGCTTATTTTTCAGTGGAGAGTACCGGTCGGCACGATCCCCGATCCGAAGCCGATGCAACAGGAGTGGTGTCGCCTGTGCCGTCAGCGAAGGTAAGACCGTGAAATGAGGAAATGCATCAAAGGTAAACAGATACACGCCCATCCGCCACGGCAGCCGGATTGTCAGGGTGAGTTCGTCAAAATGCGCCGGTCCCCGCCGCATCGCCTGAATCGGGATTTCAATTTGTTCGTCCGATCCGATGACGGCATGATACGTATGCGGGTGGAGCGGATCCATGTCAGGGAAAATGAGACCGTTATCCGTGTGCAGCCGAAGGGTGGTCTTCAGTCCTAATTTTTCAAGGGCTTCAAGACCGAACAGCTGCAAACGCAACGCAGTCGACTCCTGATTAAACATCAGCGGTTCGTAATGTTTCCATTCCAAGGCAACGTCGCGCTTCAGTTGTTTTTCAGTCTGCCCGACAACGTAGTGAACGGTGGCGATTGCTGCGAATAAAAAACCGAGTAAGGACAATCCCGGGATGAATAAGAAAACGAACGTCAAAATGACATAAACGGAAAAGAGCCGGCGTTCCAGCCAAAATGGAACCGAACGTTCGATGTGCATGACATCACCCCATTTCAACCGGGACCGGAATGTCATCAAGCAGATGCAGTAATAAATCGGCTTTCGTCGTTTTGATGCCGCCTTCAAGCGTTAATGTTAAACGATGGGACAAGACATGTTTCGCCAAGTATTTTATGTCTTCCGGAATGATGAAATCGCGTCCGTTGAGGAAGGCATAACTTTGTGATGCCCGAAGTAAAGCAATCGCACCACGGGGACTGACGCCGACTTCGACGAGAGCATGGTGACGGGTTGCCTGGACGATCGACAATAGATAATCGAGTACATCCTGAGACGCATGAACGCGCCGTGCTTCTTCCTGCCATGTAATCAAGTCGCCGCCTGTCGCGATACCGATGGCTTGTTTCCGGACGTTCGCCAATACTTCGTTCAACAGTTGGCGTTCGTGTTCAAGATCAGGATATCCGACTTCAATCGCCACCATGAAGCGGTCAAGCTGGGCGTCCGGAAGCGGAAAGGTTCCGGCAGATTCAATCGGATTCTGCGTGGCAATGACAAAAAACGGAGCCGGCATCTGATACGTTGTCCCGCCGATTGAGACTTGGCGTTCTTCCATCGCTTCAAGCAAAGCAGACTGGGTCCGTGGGACAGCCCGGTTGATTTCGTCAATCAGTACGACATTCGCAAACAGAGGACCACGTTTGTTCTCAAATTCCTGTGTTTTCATGTTAAAGAAGTCGGAACCGATGACGTCAGACGGGAGAAGATCCGCCGTGAACTGAATCCGGGAGAAGGCACTGTCGAAACTGTTGGCAAGGGCTTTAGCGAGCATCGTCTTCCCGGTACCCGGTACATCTTCAAGTAGGATGTGGCCTTCGGCAATCAATGCCGTCAAACATAAATCGATGACATCAGACTTTCCGAGATAAATCGTATTGAGCTGGTCTTTTAATTGTTGTAGTTTCAATATGTACGCCTCCGTCTAGTGGAATGAACTTCAAACAGCCATTTTGAAAAGGATTTAAGAAATGAAGCAACTTAAGGAAAAAATATCCAATATTATTAACTGAATTTTAGCACAAATGGAAAACAAGAAGAAACAATTTTCTGATTCACAATAAAATGCCGGACGATTACTGACCGAAAGGGAAGGGTACATGAGTAAAAGAACAGATAAAGGGAGGCCGTTTTATGAAACTGATTATTTTCGGAGCAACCGGACAAACCGGACAGGAGTTGGTCAAACAGGCGATTGCCCACGGACATACGGTGACGGCATTCGTCCGTAACCCGGACAAACTGGAATTGACGGACGAGAAACTGCATGTAATTGAAGGAGACGTACTTAACCAAGACGCAGTGAATCAAGCGATGCAGGGACAAGAGGCAGTATTGACGGCCCTCGGGACCGAGAGTCTGGCATACAGCGGATTTTTAGAACGGAGTCTCTTGCGAATCGTGAATGCGATGAAGGTGAACGGAGTCGAACGAATCGGCTACGTCGCTTCTGCAGGCGTCGATCAGGAACTGCCGGGAGCTCAAGGGTTACTTGCACAACAGATTCTTAAAAATCCCTTAAAGGATCACCGGCAGGCGATTGAACTGTTGAAGCAGGCGGACGTCGCCTATACGGTCGCGCGACCGCTTCGTCTGATGAATGGTCCGTTGACCGGCTTATATCGCCAAACGGAGAGCGGTGTTCCGGAGCAGGCAAAACAAATCAACCGGGCGGATGTCGCTCACTTTTTACTGGAAGCAATCGAACAGGACGAACATGTCCGAAGCAGCATCGGACTCGCCGAATAAAAAGAAACCGGTTGTTCAGTGGACGGAAAAGTCCTTTGAACAACCGGTTTTTTTGTATGAACTTATTGCTGGCGGTAAACAGAAACCGAGCCGCCGTTAACGAAGAATTGACCGTAACCGTCCTGATTGATGGTAACGGAAGCCGTATTGTTGCCTGTGATGTCCGTCCAGACCTCGCCTTTATTTTGCGTCCCGACATACATCCATTTACTGCCGCCCGGACCGTCGGACAGAATCGTCGCAAGACCTGATTTTGTGCGGTCCGTCACACCTTCGCGTGTCCAGCCGATTACGTCGGCGTTATCGAGATAATCGTTTTGTTTTCCGAAGGCAAAGTCTTTCCGCGCTTTTAACAGCGGATCGATTTTTGAGGCAAGCGCCGGTATTTCACGGTTCGACGTGCCCTTTGTTCCGTAGTAATCGCCGTAGAAGACCGACGGATATCCTTGTTCACGCGTCAGAATCATGGCGTAAGCAAGCGGTTTGAACCAGGATTGAACGGTTGACTCGAGCGACTGCCCCGGCTGGGAATCATGATTCTCAACGAGCGTGACGGCTTGGACCGGATTACTCTTGACGAGCGTTCCGTCAAAGATCGTCCGCATGTCATAGTAGCCGCCGCCTTTACTCGCCTGCTCGAACTTGTAGTGGAGCGGAGCATCGAAGACTGATTGCTGATAGTTCGTCCGGCTTAAATAGTTTTGCAGGGTTCCGAGATCGTTCTGCCAATATTCAGCAACCGTAAATAACGGTTTTCCGGTCGTCTGCCGGACGTTTGCGAGCCAGTCTGCGAGATAACCGTGTTTGATGTGTTTGACGGCATCGAGGCGGAATCCGTCGAGACCGAGTTCATTGACGTACCATTTGCCCCAGTTTTTCATTTCCTGCTGGACTTCCGGATGATCGAAATCGATATCGGCATACATTAAGTAATCGTAGTTGCCGTTTTCGGTCGAAACATCGGTATCCCAGGCTTTTCCGGTCCCACGGAACTTATAGATGGCACTTTTCGAGCGAGATTGATCCCAATCGGTTCCGTCAAAGTGGTACCATTTCCACTTGAAGTTTGAATACGTATTGTTTCGTGCGGCAAAATCAAACCCGGTCCAGGCTTGAATCTGGTAATCGCCCGAAATTTCCTGATTCCGGTTGCTGCCGTTGACTTCGACCGCTGTAACAGCCTCCGTGAAATCAGCACCGCCTTTATGGTTCATGACGACATCCCCGTAGACATCGATGCCGGCTGTATGTAGTTGGCTGATGGCTGTTTTCAGTTGAGCTTTCGTTCCGTATTTCGTCCGGACGGTTCCTTTTTGATTAAATTCCCCGAGATCGTATAAATCATAAGCCCCGTACCCGACATCGTTTTGGGTCGTCCCTTTGTAAGCGGGTGGAATCCAGACAGAGGTGATTCCGAGTTGATCGAGTTTCGTCGAATCACTGCCGAGACGGTTCCAGTGGTTGCCGTCATTTGGAACGTACCATTCAAAATACTGCATCATCGTACCGTTATCCGCTGTCGCACCCACTGCAATCGGTTGCACAAGTGGCGCTAAAAAAGTGGCGGTCGCGAGTGTTGCGACAATCAAACGTTTTTGTTTCATGAAAAGACCTCCTGTAAGTTTATGAAAGCGTTTGCATTTACAGTATAGCAAGTTTTGAAAGTTGCTGTATCACCCGTGGCGTTTATTTCTGAACATCTTGTTTTCGTGACTTTTGAACCTGGAATATTTTTTGATGAGAAGAATAACTGGTCGGTTGACCTGTTCTAAAGAAAAAAACAGGACCATCGGACTCTTGAACAACCGAATGAATTTTGATTCAGTTTCTTTTCGGGGATTTCAAGGTCTTTTGTCCAGCTTCTCAGATGTGAAAGGAGGTGTGAAAATGAGGAGGTAAGACGAGCACATACATATGTAACCAAGGGGGAAACACAGTATGAATTGGAAGTCGAAAATCAGCGGGGCGCTTGTCGCTGCACTTGCACTTGGGTCAATTTCGTTTACACCAGTCATCGCGAAAACAGAACCGACGAAAATCGTTGCCGGACCTCAGATGGTCACGTCACAGCCGACGATCGACGCGTATTATCTACCAGCATCGGGTAAAACAGGTGCGGCATTAAAAGCCTCACTGCACGATATCATCGATAACCATACGCAAGTGTCATACGACACGGTTTGGACTGCTCTGAAGGAAACGGATCAAGATCCGAACAATGCAAATAATGTCATCGAACTCTATACGGGTAAATCGATTGCCAAGAGCAATAACGGCGGGAACGTCGGTCAATGGAACCGGGAACACGTCTGGGCGAAGTCACACGGTGATTTCGGAACAAGCAACGGACCGGGAACAGATTTGCACCATCTTCGGGCAGAAGACGTCGTCGTCAACAGCGCACGGGGAAATCTTGATTTTGATAACGGCGGAACGAAGTATGCCGGTTGTGACTGCTACCGCGACAGCGATTCATGGGAGCCGCCGACACGTGTCAAAGGCGATATCGCCCGCATGATCTTTTACATGGCAGTCCGCTATGAAGGCGGCGGTGAAATTGATTTAGAGGCATCAGAAAACGTCAGCAACGGTACGAATCCACTCCATGGAAAACTGTCGACGCTAAAAGCCTGGAACAAACTTGATCCGGTCGATGCGACGGAAATCAGACGAAACGATATCATCTTTGAGAAATGGCAAAAAAACCGTAATCCGTTCATCGATCATCCGGAATACGTGACATCGATTTGGGGAAATTAATGTCAGGCAGATAAGGCAGAGCGACACACCGATTTTTTGCGGAGGTGTCGCTTTTTTTTTGTAAAAACGAGTTGAAACCTTTTACGTGGCGAGGCGTATTGAAAGAGGTGACAAAAAGACAGCAAGATCTTACCACTGAGGAGACATAATCGTGAAGAAAACATTAAAACATATCATACGCCGTTTTTATAAGGCCGGTCTTGGGTTACTCTTATTACTCATCGTATTCTGGTTCAGCATCGGCTGGTTCATCGCGAAGGGGGAACGACCGCTTGCGAACGGGAAGCATCCGTACGTCATCGTGCTTGGAGCCGGTGTCAAAGGCGAGAAACCCTCATTGATTCTAAGTAACCGGATTGAGGCAGCCGTCCGGTACGGAAAACAATTTCCGGATACGACGTTTATCTTAAGCGGAGGACAAGGGGACGGAGAGGCGATTTCGGAAGCGGAAGCGATGCGACGCGGGATGCTTCAAGGAGGAATCAGTGAAGAACGATTGTTGCTTGAAGATCAATCGACATCGACGACTGAAAATCTGATGTTTTCAAAACGGCTGTTACCGGCATCTGAAAACCGTGTCTCGATCGTGACATCGGACTTTCATTTGTACCGTGCCCGAAAAGAAGCAGAACAGATGGACTTAAAGACCGATGCCATTCCGGCTGCGACACCACTGTCCGGCGTACTACGTTTCGGGATGCGGGAACGTGTTGCGATTATCGTGAAACACTTCCAATGAAAAACACCTTCCCGGATCGTCCGGGAAGGTGTCATCGAATTATTTGTTTGATTGAGAATGATCTTGTTTCGAATCATCGTGCTGCGCATTATTTGGTTGGTGCTCGGGAGGTGCTTCTTCTTTTCCGAGTGCCACATCTTTCGCTTCAACGACTTTACTGCTAATAGAGTTGAGATCTCCTTTAGCTTCGTTGACTGTCTCTTTGACAGACGATGCATCAGTCTTAACGGTCTCAAGCTCCGTGTTGACTTTATCGTAAACGTTTTGGACATCAGATGCGACTTCTTGAATGATGCTTGAAGCGCTCTTTACTTGGTTGATGACTTGTGATGCTTTGCCTGACGGATCTTCTTTAATTGATGAAGCGAGCGTCGAGACAGAGTCTTTAGCACCGCGCAGGCTTTGTTTCGTATTTTGACGGCTAGACGAGCTGAGTAACGTCAGGAGACCGCCGACGACTGCGCCTAGCAGCATTCCTGTAAGTAAACTGACTTGACGACCAGATGAAGTTTCCTGATCGAACTGGCGATTCGGGTTTTCGGCATGTACGGCATGTGGATCGTTTGGTAAGTTTGGTTGCATGATTGACACTCCCTTAAAGTATGATTTGACCATGATAGGAATATACCCTTATCTCACAACTAAAAACATGCATTTGTAATACAACAAAAAGACCATCCGATGATATGATGGTCTGAGATGGTCTTACGATCGATGCTCGTCATCGTGTTTTTCAGATAGTTTACGGTTGATTTCATCGTAATCGATTTCGATGTCATCCTTGTTGCCTTTGTACCCGTAACCCTTTGAAATCACGAGGATTGAAGCGACTAAGACGAACACGATGATTAGAATGGAGACGACATAAAGCCACATGACCCATTCCTCCTTTCATTCTTCTTTAGTATGACGGAAAAAGCATCTTTCGTCTAAACGAAAATGCAAATTGTGTGCTAAACTATTTTCAATGAATATGTTGATGGAACGAGGTGAGACGACATGAGTATACTGGTCGTAGATGATGAGTTTACCAATTTAATGATTTTAGAACGTTTGCTTGAAAACGAAGGATACGATGTAGTCAAAGCGATGAGCGGGGAAGAAGCGATGGAACTGATGGAAGACCCGGTGTTTACCGAGACACTTGACGTCGTGTTACTTGACGTCGAAATGCCCGGAATCAGCGGTATCGATACGACACGCTTAATTCGTAAACGGTTTGGCTTGGATGAGTTACCGATTGTCATCGTATCCGGTCGATCGAACGAAGAAGATATCGCGGATGGACTTGATGCCGGTGCATCTGATTACACGACAAAACCGATTCGGAAAACGGAATTGTTAGCCCGTGTCCGAAACGCGATGTCACTTAAACAAGCGATTGATGCTCGAAAGCGTTACGAAAAAGTCTTACAGGAAGACTTTGATTTAGCGCAAAAGCTTCAACAAAGCGTGTTAAGTGCGAATATCGAGGACGAAGACATCCGGATTATGGCGACCTACATTCCGTCGAAAAAACTGGCAGGCGATATGTATGCCTGGTACCGGATTTCGCCGCAAAAATACGGAATCATCTTATTTGACGTCATGGGACACGGCGTCTCGTCTGCTCTGATTACGATGGGAATGAGTTCGATTTTATTTGAACTCGTACATCGCATTGGCGATCCGGCGAAAGTACTCGAGGAATTAAACAAACAGATGAGCCGCTTGTTCCCGGGTGATGAAACGGAAATTTACTTTACAGCCGTGTACTTGTACATCGAACTGGATGAAATGAAACTCAGTTATGCGAATGCCGGGCATCCACCGGGCTTACTGCGGATGGGGAATCAAATCATTCCGCTTGAGAATACGGGATTACCGGTCGGGATGTTCGAAGATTCGGAGTATACGAGCCAGACGATTGACCTCGTTTCGCCAGGTTGTGTCTACTTGTATACAGATGGCTTCATGGAATTGTACAGTAAGGGAATCGATGAAGGCATCAGTGCGATTCGTGAATTGATTCAAGAACAGGGGCCGGCGATTCATCAATTGATTCAACCGGATCAAAGTGACGATGCAGACGATTTATGTCTCGTAACCGTCGAAATTAATTAATCTGCAAAAAAACCACTTTCCTTTTGATGGACTTAGGCAGAGAGAGCCGAAGAGACAGTCGTCTCAACACGCTTTCCTAGACTAAGGCATTTAAAAGTAAGTGGTTTTTTGTCCATCAGTTCATAAGCACTAAAAGAAACGGCGGCGCCACAAAATAAAGGCAGCTAAGCCAGAGAAGAAAATCATCATGCCGAAGACAATCCAAAAGCCGATGACTTCGCCTTCCCATGGTACATGGACGTTCATTCCGAACATTCCCGAAATCATCGTCGGAATCGAAATGACAATCGTGATCGACGCGAGAAACTTCATGACGAAGTTGACGTTGTTCGAGATTACGGAACCAAACGTATCCATTGTCGAACTGATGATGTCTTTGTAGATTTGGGCCATTTCCATGGCCTGGCGGTGTTCGACGAACACATCTTCGAGCAGGTCTTCATCGTCTTCGTGTTTTTCAAGACTCGGTGTTTTGATGATCCGATCGAGTACTCCATCGTTTGACTTCAAAGAAGTCATGAAATATACGAGCGATTTTTGTAAGTTCATTAATTGGAAGATTTCTTGGTTTCGCATCGAACGTTGTAATTCTTCCTCGAGCTCATCCATCCGGCGGTCAATTTGCCGCAGGAACCGGAGATATGAGGAACTGACTTTATATAAGATTTGAAAGACGAATCGGGAACGGTAATTCGTCCGGAATGCACGGAGCTTTCCGCTTGAGAATAACGTTAAGACATCCAACTGTTGCGAACAGACCGTGATAAAGTGTCTTGACGTCACGATGATACCAAGCGGGATCGTATTGTAACGACGTCCGGATGATTCTTCTTCGATGTAAGGAACGTCGACGATCATCAACAAACCTTCATCATCTTTCTCGAAACGAGGTTTTTCCTCGACATCAAGTGGGTCATAAATAAAATCCTCAGGAATTTTCGTAGCAGCGATTACTTGATCGGCTTCGTCTTTTGTCGGATTGACAAGATGAATCCAGGAACCTTTCGTAAACTCCTGAATCTCGTTGACTGCCCCCGTCACATCACTTCGATAAATCGTCAACATTGTCTATCCCTCCTGCTCTTCACTTTTTCATTATAGGAATACTCTATAGACCGTGTAAATGATTCTCAGATTTTTTTTTAAAACGTTTAATGATAATATAGAAAAAGAGGAGGGGAAAAGATGCCTTTTTTTAATGAAAAGAAGTTAGAAGAACTACGTCTGATTGCCGGTGGCGATGACGTATTTTTACAGAAAATTGGTGAGACGTACATTGCTCAGTTTGATCGGAAGTTTCCGGAACTCAAGGATGCGGTCGAAGCAGAAGATGCGGTACAGACTGAGAAATTAGCTCACTTACTTAAAGGTGCCTCCTATTCCGTAGCGGCGGATGACTTAGCAGATGATTTTGAACTTCTAGAGCGTGAGGCGGAAACGGGTTCGGTCACGAATGCCCCGGAAGTCTTGACTCGGATTGAAGAATGTATGGTCGGTTTCAGAAAAATTTGGTTAGATGTGTTTCTTGGTAAAAATACGGATTCTGTCTGAGGTGAAAGATTAGATACCGTTGACACGACTTCTGTCGCAATCATGCCTATATTAAAAATATCCGTCTCCTGAAAATCAGGGGACGGATATTTGTGTACGACAATAACGATTCAAAGCACGTATGTATCGACCGTTTCGATCAATCGACCGATTTCCGGTTTCGTGATTTGAGCGTTGACACCAACGGATTCTCCTTTATGTCGAAGATCGTTAGAGATCAATGAGGAGAAGACGACGATTGGCAAATCGGTATAACGATCATCTTCACGCAGGCGTTTCGTCAAGTGAAGACCGTCCATTTTGGGCATCTCGATGTCCGTGATCAACAGATCACAATCGCTTCCCGCTTCAAAGGCATCAAAGGCATCTTTTCCGTTGATGAACCATTTCAAACTATCGTAACCAGCTTCTTCGAGTGTTTCGATGATAAGTGTCCGTAACATTTCCGAGTCTTCTGCAATCCAAATGGTTTTATTCGACCGGTTCCGTGGCGAGACGCGACGACCTTCTTCCCGGGCGAAGATGTCTTTACGCGAAAGTTCAAGCGCGATTTTTTCATAATCGAGCAAGATGATCATCTTGTCTCCGGTCTTGACAACACCGTTCGTCAAACCTTCGATCCCCCGTGCGAGTTCATTTGGTGTATCGATCTGTTCCCACGAAATACGGCGGATTTCCGTTACGGAATCGACGCGGAGGACACTCTTCTCGCCATTGAATTCACAGATGATCAAGCGATCGTCTGTTGTTTCTTCATGAGCCACGCCGATGACGGTCGGTAAATCGATGACCGTCATGACTTCACCCCGAAGTTCGATCAATCCTTTGACAGCGTCCGGTGTCCCAGGTAGTGGTGTCATCGGTAGTGGAACGATGATTTCCCGGACTTTCATGACATTGATGCCGAACGTATACGGTCCGCAATGAAAAATAACGATTTCCAACTCATTTGTTCCAGCTTCTAATAAAATATCGTGTTGATTGTACACGTAATTGATCCCCTTTCCATCCTGCACTGCACTTCTGACTAGTTATCGGCAGAAAGAAGCAACTCTTCCACAACAAAAAGAATAAAAAAGTTATTGAAATCGCTTTCATTTTATGTTAAGCAAAATGTTTGGCATTTGTCTGACCAATTGATTACAATAAGCTATGCAGCCACACACTGAAGTGAGAGAGAAAAAATAAATGGAGGTCGAGTGGAATGACTACAGCAACAACATACACATACTTATTAGATGGACAATGGCAGGAAAGTGAATCCAATGAAACCATTGAAATTTCTTCCCCTTATAAAGAAGATACAGTCGGTCGTGTCCAAGCGATGACAAAATCAGAAGTAGACCGGGCAATTGCGTCTGCTAAAACAGCGCAGGCAGAATGGGCGAAAGTCCCTGCCAATAAACGGGCCGAATTGCTTCATGCGTGGGCAACGGAACTTGAAAAGCGTGCGGACGAAATCGGCGAAGTCATTATGCGTGAAGTTGGTAAAGGACTTGCTGACGGAATCAAAGAAGTGAAACGGACGGCAGAAATCATCCGTTATACAGCAGAAGAAGGCCTCCGTTTTGACGGTCAGATGATGCAAGGGGACTCGTTCCCGGGCGGAAGTGCGAAAAAAATCGCCATCATCAAAAAAGCACCGCTTGGTGTCGTACTTGCGATTTCACCGTTTAACTATCCGGTCAACCTCGCAGCGGCGAAACTGGCACCTGCCTTGATGACCGGAAACGCAGTTGTCTTCAAACCGGCAACACAAGGTTCGATCAGCGGTACATTGATGGTTGAAGCACTTGTCGCAGCTGGTCTGCCGGCAGGACTCGTCAATCTCGTAACCGGTCGCGGATCGGTCATCGGTGATTATTTGACAGCTCACCCCGGCATCAACATGATTACGTTCACAGGTGGTACAGCGACGGGACAACATCTCTCGCGTCAATCGTCGATGATTCCACTCGTTCTCGAACTTGGCGGGAAAGACCCGGCCCTCGTTCTTGAGGATGCGGATCTCTCGCTAGCGGCAGATCACATCATCAGCGGTGCGTTTTCGTATTCCGGACAACGTTGCACAGCAATTAAACGTGTATTTGTTCTTGAACCTCAGGCAGATGCCCTCGTCGCAGAATTGTCTGCTCGAATCGCGAAATTGACAGTCGGTTCACCGGAAGACGAAAGTGTTGTCGTACCGTTGATCGATGCGAAGTCAGCTGATTTCGTCGAAGGTCTGATTACGGATGCGAACGAAAAAGGCGCAACACTCGTCACAGGTGGAAACCGGACGGCAAACTTGATCGAACCAACATTGTTTGACCATGTCACACGTGATATGCGGATTGCATGGGAAGAACCGTTCGGACCGGTCTTACCTGTCATTCGTGTCAACTCGGTCGAGGAAATGATCGCGTATGCGAATGAATCGGAATACGGTCTTCAAGCAAGTGTCTTCACGGAAAACATCGACGCAGCGTTCAGTGTTGCAGATGCGCTTGAAACAGGTTCTGTCCAAATTAATGGTCGGACGGAACGTGGTCCCGATCACTTCCCATTCATCGGTGTAAAATCATCGGGTCTTGGTGTACAAGGTGTCGGACGAAGTCTTGCTTCCATGACACGCGATAAATTAACAGTTCTTAACTTAAAATAAGATAGTTTGATCAAAGCGACCTTTCAATCTGCGGAAAGGTCGCTTTTTTGCATCCAAATGCTGTCGTCCGCCGTATTCTTTTTAGAGGTTTAGTGATTTGAGGGCGACAAAGTTTGCCGCTGTCGCTTCTTTCTCTCTATAATGAAGGAAACCATCCAGAGAGAAGAGGGGTTTATCGATGCGACGAGAAGATGAAATCTTTACTTTACCCATTCCGACACCGTTTCCTGTCGGAGATATCAATTGTTATCTGTTACGGACCGGAACGGAAACCATTTTAATCGATTGTGGTCCGGATACGGATCAAGCCTGGCAAGAGATGCAAGAGGGTCTCGGGAAAATCGGAGTGACGGTTTCGATGCTCGATAAAGTAATCGTGACGCACCATCATGCAGATCATGCCGGACTCGCCTATCGTTTTTCTGAACAGGGGATTCCGATTCATGGACATGCCCGTCTGAGACCATACTTAGAACAAGATCAAGCCTTTTTGAGCAACGGGGATGACTTCCTGCAACGGTTGGCGTTGTCATTTGGTGTACCGGACGAAATACGTGCGCTGTTACCGAGTTATTTATCCGCTTTGAAATGGCTCGGAAAGGGACAGCTGGATCATACCCTGCAAGAAGGGGATGCCATTACGGCGTCAGGCGACTACCGTGTACTCGAATTACCGGGTCATGCCAGCGATCAAATCGGTATCCTCAGTCAGTCAGGAGTCCTGTTTGCAGCAGATCACCTGTTGGCGCGCGTCGAACCCAATCCGTTGCTCGAGCAACCGCAACCCGGAGATGAATCGGACATGAAACGACCGGTCCTCGCTTACATGCGTTCCCTCCGTAAACTGCAAGGCGAACGGATTGAGATTGCCTATACCGGACACGGCGAGCCGATTCGCGATGTCCCGTCCTTGATTGAAGAACGTCTGTTGCAACGTAAAGCGCGGGGCGAACAGTTGTTGAAACATATCGAGGGAACAAAAACGTTGTTTGAACTCGCGCAAGTGACATACGGAAACCGTTTGAAGAAATCGTTCCCGCTCGTCATGAGTGAGATGAAAGCACGCCTCGACTACCTTGTGGCCAGTGGACAGATTGTTGTCGAAAAACAAGACGGGATTTTACGGTATACGAGAAAGGGCAGTGGACATGAATCTCATGAATAAAACGGTTGTCTTGACCGGTGCCTCCAGCGGTCTCGGGGAAGCCCTCGCATACGAGCTGAATCGGCATGGAGCAAACTTGATCTTAGTCGCCCGGCGGGAAGATCGGTTGCAACAGGTCGCAAAGACACTGCAAGCGGAATACGTTGTCTATGATTTAGAACATTCACCGGAGCGTCTGGCTGATCAAATCGCCGAGCGGTATGGCATGATTGATGTATTAATTAATAACGCCGGTTTCGGGGAGTTCAGTTTTTTAGAGGAGACGACGGTTGAAACCATCGAATCGATGAACCGGGTCAACGTCCTGGCCCCGATTCGATTGACGAAAGCCTGTCTCCCGCTGTTTCGTCCTCAAGGCATGATTGTCAACGTGGCGAGTCAGGCGGGGAAATTACCTACACCTAAGTCGACGATTTATTGTATGACAAAAGCAGCCTTATATCAGTTTTCCAATGCTTTGCGTCTTGAACTGAAGCCGAAGGGGCTTCATGTCATGACCGTCAATCCTGGACCGATTGCGACGGAATTTTTTATTCGGGCGGATCTCAGCCGGAAATACGAAAAAAATGTCGCGAGCATCGTGTTGTCGAAAGAAAAATTGGCACGAACGGTTACTCGAGCCATCATCCGAGAAAAACGCGAGGTCAATGCGCCGTTTTGGATGGAAGGTTCTGCAAAAGCCTACGGACTGTTTCCGCGGATCATTGAATGGCTCGGTAAGTCAGGTTTTGATAAAAAATAAAGGGGTTTTTTACACATGATGAAGCAAATGATTGGAATCGCAGCAACAGGATTGTTTCTTGCCGGATGTGCGTCTCCGGCAGCACCGGTTCAGGAAAAAGTATTAGGTTCTTCTTATACATCGATTGAAAAAGATGCAAACGAGACGACCGTCCGGATGTATATGTGGGGCGGCGACGAGGGGATCAATGCCTACATCGATGAATATGTAGCACCGAAGCTGAAAAAAGAGCATAAGATTACATTAAAGCGTGTTCCGATTGAAACAGCTGATTTGATTCAAAAACTTCGGGCGGAAAAAAAAGCCGGGAAAAAAACAGGCGTCATTGATGTCGTCTGGATCAACGGGGACAACTTCCGGAATGCGAAAAAGGACGGCTTATTATACGGTGAAATCACGAAAGTGTTGCCGAACATGAAATACGTGGATCCACAAGCACAAGGATCGGATAGCGGGACACCGACTGATCACCTGGAAGCGGCGTGGGGAAAAGTTCAATATACGTTCCATTATGATCAAGCCAGTGTCGCGAAACCACCGAAAGACTTACAGCAACTTAAAAGCTGGGTCAAACAAAATCCGGGTAAATTCACGTATCCGGAAGTGACGGACTTTACGGGAAATGCCTTTGTCCGCCACGTCATGTATGGGGTCGAGTCGAAAGAAACGTTAAAAGATCCGAAAGCGGACTTTAAGAAAACGTGGGCCTATTTAAATGAATTGAAACCTTATTTATGGAAAGAAGGCAAAACGTATCCGAAGACGTTAGCACAGCTTGACCAGTTGTATGCAAAAGGAAGCGTTGCGTTCACGATGGGCTTCAATGAACGTCGGGCGGAACAGGAAGTGAAATCAGGGACATTCCCGAAAGAGACACGTCCGCTAGTCTTGACCGAGGGTTCAATTGCCTCGACCCATTTCCTGTCGATTCCGTTTAATGCACCAAATCCCAATGGAGCACTAGTCACAGTCAACACGTTATTGTCGCCGGATGCCCAACTCAAGAAATTTGACGGCACGTACTGGGGGGACGGAACAAGTTTAGATTTGACGACGTTAAGTTCGACGGAAAAACAGGCGTTTGAAGACGTTCCGGCGGCGGAATCCACACCGAAACCAGCGGCATTTGAGGGCAAAGTCCGTGCTGAACTGGATCCGGCCTTCTTTGATGTGATTCGGAAAGACTGGCCGGAACGTGTGGCGCGGTAATGCCTGGCCTGCCACTTTGCTGATTACCGGTATGGTCGGCTACGGTCTTTTCGTCAGTCTTTCGATGACGACCTGGGGAGATTACAGCCGGTTGTTCGTGGATCCGGTATTTTTGGAAAGTATCGGCATCAGCTTGTATGTAGCAGTCAGCAGTACGGTGCTGTCTGTTTTGGTCGGAGCGTGGTTGGCCGGATTTTTCGCCAAGCAAACAGGATGGACGACACAATTCTTGGCTGTTCCGTTATTTTTGCCACACCTCGGTGCAGCCTATTTGGCCATTCTTTATTTGAGCGATTTTCCGGTCGTCGGTCCGCATGAAGGGAATCAATTCAGCATCATCTTGACGTATCTCTACAAAGAAATTCCGTTTGTCTTTTTTTATTTGTTGCCGGTCTACCGGCGCCTCGATCACCGGTACGAAGAATTGGGATTGATGCTCGGTTTATCGCGCATGAAACGGTTTTGGCATGGAAAAGGAGTATTTTTGCTGTTTCCTGTTCTCGAGGCAGCCTTTATTGTTTTTGCTTTTACTTTATTTGCATATGAAGTCCCGGCGTTGCTCGGTGTGACGTATCCGAAGCTGATTGGCGTCTATACGTTTGATTTGTATACACAAGGCGATTTATCCCGCCAACCGGAAGCTTTTGCCATCAGTGTTCTCTTGACTGGAATCTTATTTTTGTTGTTATTGATCTTTACACGCATGATTCGCCCGTTAACGGAGCGGATCAGTAAGGGGCGGGTAGAATGAGAAGACGGGCAATAACAGTAATAGTAGCTTTGCTGGTCCTGGCTCCATTGCTCGGACTGATTCCGTCCACCTGGACCTGGAATCCCCGTTTGTTCGACACCTTGACGACAACGGTTTCGATGATTGGCGTATTAACACTGCTCAATCATTTGATCGGCTATATTACAGGAAAGGCGATTGCATTTCGGACGGGGCGACCCATCCGGTATATGGAACTGTTGATCAGTTTGCCACTGTTCTTACCGGTGTTATTATTGTCGTTTGGTCTCTATCTGACATGGATCCGGTTAGGGCTAGCCGATCAATTTATTGGTGTGTTGCTGGTTTTACTGCTTCCGACGTTACCATATACAATTCGGATTTATACGAATGCGTTTCAAGCACTGGGTGAACAGATGATGGAGCAAATGGTGTTGATTGAACCAAGCCGCTTCAAACGTTTTCTTTTTTTGACAGGACCGATGATGCGTTCTGCCATCCAATCGGTCACGTTACTCGTAACGGTCATCGCTTTGAGTCAGTATGCGCTCGTTATCTTAATCGGGGGCGGAGTCGTTCAAATGATTGCGCTTGAAGCGTTTCCGCTCTATTCCGGAAATTCCTTGGTCGCCGCTAAAGAAGCGACGATTTGGTTATTGGTTTTACCTTTATTGATTTATTTTGTGCAACTCATTTTATTAGAAGGATGGGTGCAAGTAGTTCGGAGGCTGTTAGATGGACGTTACGATTCAGCACGTCAATAAACGATTTGGCCAGAAACAGGTCCTGCAGGCAATTGATTTACGCATTGCGTCTGGTCAATGTGTTGCGCTCGTTGGTCCGAGTGGAAGTGGGAAAACGACACTGTTACGGTTGATTGCCGGTCTTGAGAAAGTATCAGACGGCATCATTCGTTTCGGTGAAGTCGACATGACGCACGTCGCTCCGAATCAACGTGGAGTAACGATGTTGTTCCAACGTCCGTTACTGTTTCCTCATTTGACGGTCGGACAAAACATCCGGATTGGTATGACGACAGGTCATCAACAGGACGTACAAGAGTGGTTAACTAAAGTCGGATTAACAGGACGGGCGGATGCCTTTGTCCATGAATTATCCGGCGGAGAACAGCAACGGGCCAGTCTCGCACGCGCTTTGGCAAGCAGTCCGAATTTCCTGCTGCTGGATGAACCGTTCTCGAGCCTTGATTTACCGCGCCGCCGTGAACTTCGGACGCTGATTCGACGCTTGACGGTTGCGCAAGGTGTGACGACGTTGCTTGTCACGCATGACCGTGAGGAAGCGATGGCAATGGCGGATTATGTCTACGTTATGGAGCGGGGACAAATCATTGATCAGGGACATCCGATTGAGTTAGCGGAAAAAAGTCCGTTCTTTGGCGACGGAGTGCGCCTGGACGGTGAGTGGTATCCGTTATCCGAAGTGAAGTTGGTCTTAAGACCGACGAATGGATTACAGGAACGTGTTACGATTACGAAAGAGCTGACGCAATACGGTGTTCGATTTTATGAAGTGGAGCGCCAAACGGGAGAGCGGCTTGTCGTTCAAACGACAGAGACGTTCAGCGAAAAGGTGACAGCTTATCTTGTGAGAAAGGAGGGGTAGCATGTTAGATACGCGCGCCAGAAAAGTCGTCCAGCCCCTTTTTGAGCAAATGGCGACATTATTGAAGAAGATGGGTCTTTCAGCCAACCAAGTGACAATCATTTCCGGCATCATTGGTGCCTCGACCGGTTTCTTTGTCTATAACGATATGATGGGAATCGCAATTTTATTATTATGGCTGTCCGGAGCGCTTGATGTCGTCGATGGAACAATGGCGCGACGGGAAAAAACAACGCCGATCGGGACGATTCTTGATCTGGTCCTCGATCGAATCGTGGAATTATCCGTTTTGATTGGTATTGCCCTGCGGTTTCCGGAGACGCAAGTCGTTATTTTATTACTCGTCGCTTCATTTGTCATTGGTATGACGATGTTTCTTGCGATTGGAGCGGTCAGCGATAATTATGGATTCAAATCATTTCAGTATCAACCTGGTCTTGTCGAACGGACGGAAGGATTTCTTTTTCTGACCGCGATGTTACTGTTCCCAAGCGCCATCATTTGGATTGCCGTCATCTTTTTGATTGCTGAGTTGTACACCGTCGGCGAACGTTTTTATCAAGCTTCGAAGGTGTTGCGATGAGTGAATCGGAACACTTGATGGTCGTCGATTCATCCGGTCAGCCGTTGTATCCGGCAACCCGGAAGACGGTACACCGGGACGGATTATGGCATGAAACGTTTCATTGTTTTGTCATCGATCTCGACAAAGGACACGTTTTGTTGCAACAACGGGCGAAACAGAAAAAAGATTTTCCGGAGTTGTTTGATATTACGGCAGCCGGACATTTGCTCGCAGGTGAGACACCGGCGGACGGGATCCGCGAACTCGAAGAAGAGATCGGTCTCGTCCGGCAGTTCAATCAGTTAGTTCCGCTAGGTGTCTTCCTGGGAGAATTGATACTAGCGGACTTAAAGGATCGTGAACGTGTCCATCTGTACCTGACGGATTCAGCGGTGCCGCTGGAACAGTATAGGTTGCAAGCAGAAGAGGTCAGTCGATTGATTGCCTTACCGATTACTGAGTTTGCCCGATTGGCAGACGAGACGGCAGAGACGTTTAAGACGATTGATCAAGAAGTTATCCGACGGGATCAATTCGTACCGCATCCGCTTGCATACTGGAGGCGTGTGAACGAAGGAATTCAGGCATATCGGGTACAACAAATGTAACGAAAGGACTGTCACGCTATTTTCTGCGGCAGTCCTTTCGTCTTTTTTATGATAAAGCTAGGCAGAAAGTAGCATAATGGGCATTTGTTTGAGATAATTAACAATATATACATTTGATGAAAGAAGGTGCAGCCAGTGGCGTTACGATTTGCATTGCTCGGACTGCTAACTCAAGGAGAAGCGACCGGATATGATTTAAGTACGACGTTCAAAAAGCAGATGACACATTTTTGGACGGCGCATCATACACAAATTTACCGTGAATTGTTGAAGATGGAAGACGATCAGCTTGTGACGAGTGTTTATATCGTCCAAGAAGACTTACCGGATAAAAAAGTCTATTCGATTACGGAAGCGGGTCAAACGGCACTTGTCGCCTGGTTGCGTGCACCAAGTGAATTCAAGCCGAAGATGAAAGATGAAAATTTGATGCGGGTATCGTTATTGCATCTGTTACCGCCGGATGAAGCGATTCTGTATTTGGAAGAATCGAAGCGGCATCATCAGTTTGCCGTCGATATGATGAAGGTCTGGCGAAAAGATCATTTAGAGAACGGGGCAACGCTTGGCGAAACCTTGACGAGTGAATACGGCTTACGGATGATGCTGAATTATCTTGACTGGTGCGACTGGGCGATGGAAGAAATAAAAAAAAGTCAGACGAATGTCTGAGCAACAAACTCACTTGATCAATCCACTTGTCAGAAAAGAGGATTGGTCTTTTTACGTCGTCAAAAGCGCATTCGGGCCAGACGTTGTGGTACAGTAAATGAATTGTATTGGGATTAGAGGAGGAGTACAGAACGTGAGTGTATTTACAGATTATGAAGAGTGGTTGGATGAAGTAACGGATGAGATGATTGAACATGAAGTGCATTATGCCGTCGCCGAATTAAAATTAGGCGGAGAAATTGGCGATTATTATGAAGAGTCCGGATTGATTGACCGGTTCGTCACGCAACAGATGGTCTGGTTATCGTTCGAAGAGATGGAGCAGATTTTAGATGAAGCGGGAGAGCTTAATCTTGAGATTGTAGCGGACGAAGCAGAATCAGATGTACAACGGTCACAAGTCAAACAGATTCTGAAGCAGTCAATCAAACAGCAGCTGGTGCTGAAGTCGCAACCGTTCGTCGCGACACGCCTCGAACAATTGCGTCAGGAGCATCCATCTGTCAAAGATCAGTTCGAAGAAGTCCGGTCGGCATATGATCATCTCTTAAGATCGGGTCCGGAACCGACAATTATCCCAAAACGGTGGTACCGGCGGGGACGGGTTGTTCCCCGTACGTTCACTCCGGCGGAACAAACGAGTCTGGAGCAGGAACATCTCGAGCTGACACCACAATATGAAACCCAAAAACAGAAGTTAGAAGAACTGAGTCATGAAATCGCAGCCTATGAACGGGTTTTACCTTAAATTCGATTTTTCTTCGGCTGAATCACATGAAAAGCCCCGTTCCGATGTACGCATCGGAGCGGGGCTTTCGTGTAGAAAGAGTTGCTTAGACAGTTGCAAGTTTAGCAATGACGAGTTTAGCGACAGCTTCACTTGATGCAGGGTTTTGACCTGTGATGACATTACCGTCGATGACGGCAAATTCTTTTCCGGCATCGGAAGTCAGGAAGGTTGCCCCTTCACCGCGTAATGTCGTTTCAAGCAGGAACGGAACTTTGTCTTCGAGTCCTGTTGATTTTTCTTCTTCATCCGTGAAGCCGTTGATTTGACGACCTGATACGAATGGTTTTCCATCAATCGTGACGTGGGCAAAGGCAGCAGGACCGTGGCAGACTGATGCGACGATACCGTCTTTTCTGACCATTGCTTCGATGGCACCGGCAACGAGCGGGTTATTCGGGAAGTCGACGACTGCACCGTGACCGCCTGGGAAATAGACAGCGTCAAACGAAGCAGGATCTACATCGGCAAGTGGCGTCGTATCGTGCAGGGCACGGCGTGCTTCCTGGAATTTAGGCAGGATTTCTTTCACCATCGATGCTTTATCAATCGGTACGTCGCCGCCTTTAACTGAAACGACTGTGACATCATGACCGGCTTCTTTGAACAGGTTGAATGGAGCAGCAAACTCCTCGAACCATAAACCCGTTTTATGACCGTTCATTTCGTCAGCACTTGTAGATACGATTAAAATTTTAGACATAATAAAAACTCCTCCTCTGTAATAACGTTACAAAGAAGAAGTTTCCCTGATGGTGAAAAATTCAAACCTCACCGATATTCTGTATACGTGTGGACAGGAAGAAGTGACAAGACATGCGCAATCTGTTCAGCAGTCAACGGTTCCCGCATCGCTTGCAGATTCGATTGCAGTTGCGACACGCTTGACGCGCCCGGCAGAACGATATCAGCTTGTTGGTCAATGGCTTGAAGTGCCATAGCCGGGAGCGGGTAGTCTTGTAACATTGATAAAAGGTGTTCCAGTTGTTCCTTATCGTACTGTTCGAACCGGTCGACCGACTGAAGACGAGACATACTTTCCGTCGTCAGGAGACCTTTTGCGAGCGGTCCACGGGCAACGAGTTTAATGTTGCGCTCTTGCAGTCGCGGTAATAACTCTTCGATCCGACGGTCGAGTAAAGAATATGGAGTCATCAAATATGAGAAATCACTGTTCTCGAGCCAGTAGTCAATGACGTTCGGACGGAGTGACGAGAGTCCGTATTCTTTGATCCGTCCTTCTTCCTGCAAGTCTTTCATGGCACGAATCGAGGCATCAAGATCATCGTCCATCGTTCCGCCATGGACATAATAGAGATCGAGATACGGTGTTTCGAGACGGTTCAGACTCTCAAAACACGCTTTTTTCAGATAGTCGTAACTCGGGTCCCACGTCCAACCGGTTCCCGTATCATTCATCCGGTTACCGCCTTTTGACGCCAGAAACAGCCGGCTGCGATCCTCCGGTGAAAAAGTCTGTCCGATCAATGATTCGACTGCACCGTTCGCGTAAACATCCGCCGTATCGAAGTGGATGATGCCTTCGTCGAGCGCTGTCCGAAGAATCTCGGTTGCTTCCTCTTGCCCCCGTTTTAAAATCGTCATCGTACCTAAACCTAGTGTCATATTCAATCCCTCATTTCTTTCGACTAGTGCTACTGTGTATGAGTTTACCATATTTGATCGAGGATGTTCCTGAGTGGATTTGTACGGAATGGGCATTCCGGCGGAAAAGGAAACAGGCTTGCATCAAGAATCAAAAAACAGGCATACTATGAAAGAGAAGAAATTCGATTAGAAGAGGTGTCTATGATGGAAGAAAAAACATTAGAACGGGAAGTTATTTATGAAGGAAAAGTCTTTAACGTCGAGAAACATGTCGTCAGTCTTCCGAACGGTAATACCTCTGTCCGTGAATTGGTTTATCATAACGGTGCAGTCGCCATCATTGCGTTTGATGAAAAAGGAGATCTGTTAGTCGTCGAGCAATACCGGAAAGCGTTTGAACAATTATCGATTGAAATCCCAGCAGGCAAGTTGGAAAAAGGGGAAAATCCGGAAGAATGCGCAGGACGTGAACTAAAAGAAGAGACCGGATACGCCGCAGATAAGCTGACACATGTGTTTGATTTTTACGGCGCACCCGGTTTTTGCAGTGAACGTGTACATATTTATGAAGCAACGGGTTTGACTGCAGGACAACGCCAGCTGGATGCGGATGAGTTCTTGGAGAACCAGACGTTGACGCTTGAACGGGCACTGGAACTTATTGCGAACGGGACAATTGTCGATGCAAAAACGATCATGGCGATTCAGCATTGGCACATTCGTACATTAAAATCATTCTAAAGCGAATGATTTTCAGTTGATAATCATTTTAATTTGAAAAAGGACGGATTATCGGCTATGATAAAACCATCAGTTTCGACCAAAGGGGGCGCTATGATGGAAAGTCGTGTTGAACGCATTAAAAAACAGCTGAGCGGTAAAGGATATAAGCTGACTCCCCAACGTGAAGCGACCGTACGGATCTTACTGGAGCATGAGTCGGACCACTTAAGTGCGGAAAATGTCTTTTTATTGGTCAAAGAAAAAAACTCAGACATTGGACTTGCGACGGTCTACCGGACGCTTGAATTATTAACGGAACTTGAAGTCGTTGATAAAGTCAATTTCGGAGACGGCGTATCCCGGTTTGATTTACGGCAAGAAGGTGCGAGTCACTCGCATCATCATCTCGTCTGTATCGAATGCGGATCCGTCGAGGAAATCCTAGATGATATGTTAGAAGAAGTCGAAAAAGAAATCGTCACGCGTTTCCAATTTAAGATCAAAGATCACCGTTTGACGTTTCATGGTGTGTGCCGGGTGTGCCAAGAGCGGCATGCACGTGAGGCACTGGAACAATCGCAAACACAAACCGTCTGACTGTCCTCATCAAAAAGAGGACGGTTTTTCTTTTTGAAAAATATAGGTCAGACCTCTTCACAACGGTTTACACCTTTGATATGATGGGAAAGTAAGCGATTTCTTAATGACAGAGGATGAGTTCAGTGAGGCAACAACTGGAGACATTTATCGACTATTTAGTGATTGAGCGGCAGATGTCAGTTAACACGGCAGCTGCTTATCGAAATGATTTAAACCAGTATTTGACGACGCTTGAACAGCAAGGGATTTCGTCCGCGGAAGAAGTCACACGCCACCATATCGTCCTTCATATTGAATCCTTGTTACAGGCACAAAAATCACGAGCGACGGTTCGGCGGTCGACGAGCTCGATTCGATCGTTCCATCAGTTTTTAGTAGAACGTCAAATCGTCCGTCATGATCCGTCACGTCATCTTGACTTGCCGAAGCCGGATAAAAAACTGCCGGTTGTTTGGAGTCAAACCGATATCGTCCGTTTGCTTGACTCGGTCGTCGGAAATGATCCACTCGTACGGCGGGATGCAGCAATGCTTGAATTGCTCTACGGAACCGGTATGCGTGTCAGCGAACTGTTACAACTGACACTGGGCGATTTACAACTCGAACTTGGTTACTTGTCCTGTCTTGGAAAAGGCAACAAAACCCGCATCATCCCGATCAGTCAGACGGCGATTGACAGCGTCTCGATTTATCTTGAACTGGCCCGTAACAGTCTCGGTGGACGACAAACGGACTATGTGTTCCTCAACAGCCGCGGCGATCGTTTATCGCGGCAGGGTTTTTGGAAGATGATCAAGCGCCGGGCGAAAGAAGCGGGAATTGAAAAAGACATCACTCCCCACGTCTTGCGTCATTCGTTTGCGACCCATCTTCTCGAGAACGGAGCAGACTTACGTGTCGTTCAGGAAATGTTAGGGCATGCCGATTTATCGACGACGCAAATGTACACACATGTCAACAAAGCCAGACTGCATGATGTCTATAAGAACCATCATCCACGCGCGTGATGGTTTTACCATCAAAAGGTCTGACTTCAGACAAATAGAGTGTTTTGTCTAGTCTATTTACGGGAAAATTCAAACGGGATTTATCTTTAGTAATAAGCAATAAATATATAGGAGGAATTTTAATATGGCTCAACCATTCAAACGTGTATTTTTAGTGGTCATGGATTCTGTAGGAATCGGAGAAGCGCCGGATGCAGAACAATTCGGTGATCTTGGTGCGCATACGCTGGGACATATCGCAGAACAACGTGATGGTCTGAATATGCCGCATCTTGCTAAGCTCGGTCTGTCGCATATCGAACCGGTTCAAGGTGTGTCAGCGGATGCTGCGCCTATTGCTTCTTTCGGAAAAATGGAAGAAGTCTCAGCCGGTAAAGATACGATGACCGGTCACTGGGAAATCATGGGCCTGCGGATTGACACGCCGTTCCGCGTCTTTGAGAAATTCCCGGAAGATTTAATCGGTCGCCTGGAAACATTTTCTGGACGGAAAATCATCGGGAACAAACCGGCATCAGGGACAGAAATTCTCGATGAACTCGGACAGGAACATGTCGAGACAGGTGCTTTGATTGTCTATACATCAGCAGACTCCGTGCTTCAAATCGCAGCACACGAAGAAGTCGTTCCGCTTGAAGAACTCTATCGTATCTGCGAGTATGCCCGTGATATCACGCGCGACGATCCATACATGCTCGGCCGGATCATCGCCCGTCCGTTCCTCGGTGAGCAAGGAGCATGGGTCCGGACTTCAAATCGCCACGACTATGCGCTGAAACCGTTTGACCGGACTGTCATGAACGAACTCGAAACAGCGGGTCTCGATGTCATCTCGCTCGGTAAAATTGCTGATATCTTCGATGGTGAGGGAGTCACGGACGCCATTCGGACAAAATCAAACATGGACGGCATGGATCAACTCGTCAAACAACTCGACCGTGACTTTACGGGACTTTGCTTCTTGAACCTCGTCGATTTTGATGCATTGTTCGGTCATCGTCGCGACCCACAAGGATACGGTCAGGCATTAGAAGAATTTGATGCCCGTCTGCCGGAAGTCTTTGACCGTCTGCAAGAAGATGATTTGTTGATCATTACGGCAGACCACGGAAATGATCCGGTCCATCCGGGAACAGATCATACCCGTGAGTATGTTCCGCTGTTGGTCTATTCGAAAAACGGTGTTGCCAAAGATTTAGGTATCCGTTCGACGTTTGCCGACCTTGGAGCAACGGTTGCGGAAAACTTCAATGTGAAGCTACCGGCACACGGTAAGAGTTTCTTGTCAGAACTTTAATTTTAAGGGAGCGATTCAGATGACAGTCAATTGGAATGAAACACGTGCGTATTTAGAGAGTAAAATGCAGGCAAAACCAGAAATCGGTTTGATTCTTGGTTCAGGACTTGGTGTCCTCGCAGACGATATCGAAAATCCGATTGCGATTCCATACAGTGATATTCCGAACTTCCCGGTCTCGACAGTAGAAGGTCATGCCGGACAACTCGTCTTCGGTACCCTTGAAGGCAAACAAGTCGTTGCGATGCAAGGACGTTTCCACTTTTATGAAGGCTACTCGATGGAAATGGTTACATTCCCGGTCCGTGTCATGAAAGCAATCGGTGTCGAAACACTGATCGTCACGAATGCAGCCGGCGCTTGTAACGAAGCATTTGAACCGGGTGACTTGATGTTGATCACGGATCACATCAACTTCTTCGGAACAAACCCGTTGATTGGTAAAAACGTTGATGAGATGGGACCACGTTTTCCGGACATGTCAAAACCGTATGATGCGGAATTGTTGCGTCTTGCGCAAGAGACTGCCGATGAGCTCGGTATTACAGTCCGTCAAGGTGTCTACTTCGGGAACACGGGTCCAACATACGAAACACCGGCAGAAGTGCAACTCGCCCGGTTGCTCGGCGGAGATGTCGTCGGAATGTCGACGGTGCCGGAAGTCATCGTGGCCCGCCACTCGAACATGCGCGTACTTGGAATTTCGTGTGTTTCGAACATGGCAGCCGGAATTCTCGATCAACCGCTTCATCACGAAGAAGTCATGGAGACGACAGAACGTGTCCGTGCCCACTTCCTGTCACTTGTCCGCGGTTCAATCAAAAAAATGTAAGAATCTAAGCTCGATAAAAATACGAACGACCCCTTGAGGAGGAACTTATTATGCGTATGGTAGATTTGATTGCAACAAAACGAGACGGCGGCGAATTACAAACTGCTGATATTAAAGCGATGGTAGAAGGCTTCACGAACGGTGACATTCCGGATTATCAGATGTCAGCGATGTCGATGGCAATTTTCTATCAAGGTATGTCAGATCGCGAAATCGCGGATTTGACGATGGCGATGGTCGAGTCTGGTGATGTCATCGACTTGTCACGTATCCACGGTAAAAAGGTCGACAAACACTCAACAGGCGGTGTCGGTGATAAAATCAGTCTGATCGTGGCACCACTCGTCGCATCAATCGGGATTCCTGTCGCGAAGATGAGCGGACGTGGTCTTGGCCATACAGGCGGAACAATCGACAAACTCGAAGCTTTCCCAGGATTTGATGTGGAGTTATCGGAAGAAGCGTTCGTGACACAAGTCAACGACATCAAGATGGCTATCATCGGTCAAACAGGGAACCTGACACCTGCTGACAAAAAACTCTACGCATTGCGTGATGTGACAGCGACGGTCAACTCGATTCCGTTGATCGCAAGCTCGATCATGTCGAAAAAAATCGCAGCCGGTGCTGACAGTATCGTCCTCGACGTTAAAACAGGTTCAGGCGCGTTCATGAAATCATTTGAAGACGCGAAAGCACTTGCGACAGAAATGGTATCAATCGGTAAAAGTGTTAACCGGAAGACGATTGCCGTCATCACGGACATGGATCAGCCGCTCGGAAACGAAATCGGAAATGCGAATGAAGTCAAAGAAGCAATTGAAGTCCTGCAAGGGAAAGATGTACGCGATTTGAAAGTCATCGCCTTGACGATTGCATCACACATGGCAGTCCTCGGTGAGTTCTATCCGACGTTCGACGAAGCGTATGCGGATCTCGAGTCGCGTCTCGCAAACGGAGCAGCACTTGACGTCTTCAAGAAATTCATCGCAGCACAAGGCGGCGATGCGTCACTCGTCGACGATATGTCAAAAGCACTCGAAACGAAATTCGAAAAAGATTTCGTCGCGTCGAAAGCCGGATACGTCTCAGAAATCATTGCCGATGAAGTTGGTGTTGCAGCGATGATTCTCGGAGCAGGCCGTGCAACGAAAACGGATGTCATCGATCATGCAGCAAGCGTCACATTGTTCAAAAAAGTCGGCGACAAAGTCGAAGTCGGTGATGTCATCGCGACACTCCGTTCGAACAAAGAAACGCTTGATCAAGCCATCGAAAAAATGGATCACGCGTATCACATCAGTGACACGAAGCCGGAAGCACGTCCGCTCGTTCACGCGGTCATTCAATAAGGTTTTTTCTTACAACCGTCTGGGTTTCTTTCCCAGTCGGTTGTTTTTTGTTATAGTGAAATGAAGAACGTGAGGGGGGAACACAAATGAAACCAGCTCAATTAAACGTCGGCGATACGATTGCGATTCTTTCGCCGGCTTCTGCGGTCGCAGCTTATGTACCGCGTCGTCTGCAACGGGGGATTGAAACACTGGAACGGATGGGTTTTAAGGTCCTCGTCATGCCGAATGCGACAGCGGTTCACAGTCATACGGCAGGAACAATCGGGGAACGGCTTCAAGATTTACATATGGCGTTTCAAAACCCGGATGTCAAAGCGATCATTGCGACGATCGGCGGCTTTAACTCGCATCAGTTGCTCGATGAACTCGATTACGACTTGATCCGGAATAATCCGAAAATCTTCATGGGATACAGCGACATTACGGCACTGCTGTCCGGCATCCAGACGAAGACCGGATTAACGACATTCGTCGGGCCTGCTATTTTACCGCAATTTGGTCAACTGCATGGTCTCGATGACTATACAAAAAAATGGTTTGAAAAAATGTTGATGCAGACGGAACCGATCGGTCAAATCGAAGCATCGGATGAATGGACGGATGAAGGCCTGCGCTGGGACATCAATGATGACCGGAGACGGACGCACGTCGTCAATGAGGGGTACGTCGTCGCCCGTACAGGCGAGGGGACGGGACCAATCGTTGCCGGTAACCTTGGGACATTGCTGTTGCTTGCCGGGACACCATACATGCCGTCGCTTGACGGTGCGGTCCTGATGCTTGAAGACGACGAAAGTGAAACGCCGGAGACGATTGACCGGTACTTTACGCAACTCCGTCATCTCGGAGCGTATGATAAGATTTCCGGGATCGTCGTCGGACGTTTTCACAGTAAAGTCGAGTTTGATCCGGACTTCCCGCTGAAGGACATTCTGTTGCGGGCGACCCGCGGTTATGACTTCCCGATCGTTCTCGGAGCAGACTTCGGACATACCGACCCGGTCTTCCCGTTACCAAACGGCATTCGGATATCGGTCATTGCCGGTGAAACCGTTCAGCTCGAAATTCTCGAATCGGCAGTGGAATGAGTAAAAAACCTGCGTTTTTTGTGAAGATTTGATACACTAGGTAACGGAGCCACGAATGCCGTGGCGAACACCACAGCTGAAAAGCACGAAAGGTTGGTATACGATGCAAAAAACTGGATATATCTTATTAGAAGACGGAAATAAAATTGAGTTTGAATTGTTTAACGACGATGCACCGATCACAACAGAAAACTTCGAGAACCTTGCGAACTCGAACTTCTACGATGGATTGAACTTCCACCGTGTCATCCCTGGTTTCGTCTCACAAGGCGGTTGCCCGATCGGAAACGGTACAGGCGGATCAGGTAAGACGATTCCGTGCGAAACGTCAACATCATACCCGCACAAACATAAAGCCGGTTCGCTTTCAATGGCGCATGCAGGCCGTAACACAGGTTCAAGCCAATTCTTCGTCGTTCACGAGCCGCAACCACACCTCGACGGCGTTCACACAGTCTTCGGACAAGTGACATCAGGTCTTGAACATGCGACAAAAATGAAACAAGGCGCTGGCATTAAAGAAATTCGCGTCGAAGCGTAAGTGATTTCTTCCCTTCTTTGATCAAAGAAGGGAAGTTTTTTTTTCGCTCAATACGGGAAGTGACAACAAGAACTGAAAAATGAAGGAGCGATTTATGATGCGGTTAGCAGGAAAAAAGATTATTCAACTTGTCAGTAACGACTTTGAGGATTTAGAGCTGTGGTACCCGGTTCACCGGTTACGCGAAGAAGGAGCGACTGTTGACATCGTCGGTGAAAAGGCTGATGAAAAATATATCGGAAAATACGGTGTTCCGATTGTGTCAGACAAAACGTTTGACGAGATTAATCCGGCAGATTATGATGCGATTTTAGTACCGGGCGGCTGGTCACCGGATTTATTACGGCGATTCGATTCCGTCCTCGCGATGGTCCGTCACTTTGATCAGGTGAAACAACCGATCGGTCAGATTTGTCACGCCGGATGGGTCCTGATTTCAGCCGGTGTGTTAAAAGGAATCAACGTCACGAGTACACCTGGAATCAAGGATGACATGACGAACGCCGGAGCAATTTGGCACGATGAAGCGGTTGTAGTCGACGGACACATCATCTCGAGCCGTCGCCCGCCCGATTTGCCGGATTATATGCGCGAATTCATCAAGGTCCTTGAAGGAGCAAACTAATCTTCCTCATCTTATTGTACGAGTTCGCCTCTCTGTCAACGGACAGGGAGGCCTCGTTTTAAATAAGACGACCCGCCCATCTTTTTAGTCGATTTGACGAAAAGTGAAGCATTTCAGGTCGAGAAGGTGTAGAATAAACAAGTCTCAGTTGATCATGTTCCTGAGAGTTGTTGAAACTAGGAAGGTGTAGAATCAGATGCTAGTAAAATATAAAAAGTTGAATGAACGGACCGCGATGGGGTTAATCGCTTTTTCGTGCGAAGTGAAGGATCCGAAGTATTTGCTTGAAACGGTTCAAACCTATGAACAAGATGAGAATCAGCAGTTGTATCTCTATAAACAGGATGAAGATTTTATCGGCATCATCGGATTTCAATTAGTGGATGGCCACGCTGAATTGAAACATATCGCCTTGTCGCCATCGTTCCGCGGGGAACGGATGTCGTATATGTTACTCGATGCAGCAGAAAAGATGTTGCGGACAGAAATCACGGGTGCAACGGACGAAACGAGTCGACTTGTTGAGAAATGGAAAAATCAATAAAAACCGGTCCATGTAGCTACGGACCGGTTTTTCATTTTTTTTGACGTGCTGCAAGTGCCATCTGTCGTGCCGTGATGACGTCCTGTCGATCCCGGAGGACATGTTTATGCCGCAAGAACGATAGGTCCTGCAACTGTTCGATTGGCAGACTGCTGATCCGTTGTTCCAAATCGTCAGCGAGTGGCAACGGAATATGCTGGTAGTCGGGCTGCATGAACAATGGTTGTAAGGCAAGCAGTCGGGAGACGTCAATTCCTTGACTGGAAAGTGACCCGGCATGGCGTTCAAGTTTTTGGAACGCTTTCGGGTAGGTCCGCATCGCCCCGGCTACATTGCCGCGGCGGTGATGATAGCGGGCGACGGCAAGCTGAATCAAGGCGACGAGGGATTCATCTTGTCGTTGCCCGGCCTGCCACAGTTCTTCGAGCACTTCGTGGCATTCAAAATAGTCGTGTTGGACATTGAATTCAAAGGCAAATTGTTCGATTGGATGCATGGATTGATCTCCTTTCCTTTTAATATAGCATAGTCGAAATCAGGTGATGTGTGGTATACTAAGGCGCAAAAAACGTTGATGGGCAGGGAGAATCATGGAATCATACAGTGTAAAGATGGATGCGTTTGAAGGCCCGTTGGATTTGTTGTTGCATTTGATTGGTAAACTAGAGATTGACCTGTATGACATTTCCGTATCGATCGTCACGGATCAGTATGTGTCCTATATTCGGGCCATGCAACATCTCGAACTGGATGTTGCGAGTGAATACCTTGTCATGGCAGCGACGCTCCTGCAATTAAAAAGTAAACAACTGTTACCTGTCGAACAGACGGATTTCGAAGAAGTTCCGGATTTTGAAGAGGATCCGACACGTGAAGGGTTGATTCAGCAACTGATTGAATATAAAGCATACAAAGAAGCTGCACTTGTCTTAAAGGAAAAGGAAGAAGCGCGGCTCGAACTGTTTTCAAAACAGCCGGAAGACTTGATGACGTATCTGGATGCGGACAATCAAGATTATAGTGGAAACCTGTCTTTTAGTGATTTGTTGCGTGCTTATGAAAAAATGCGCCAACGCGTCGCCTGGAAAGTACGTCGTTCGAAAACCGTCAAACGGGAAGAACGGACACTTGAACAGCAGATGGTTCATGTTTCGGAATATGTTTTTGCCAATGAAGGAACGACATTTTTTGGTTTCTTTACGGAACAACCGACCGTTGAAGAATTGGTCGTCAGCTTTTTGGCCGTACTCGAACTGGTCAAACAACGGGTCGTCGCCTGTGAGCAAATGAACGACGACATCTTGTTGCGTGCCTTAGTGAAGGAGGAGAATCAGATTGGCGTATGAGCGAATCATTGAAAGTTTGTTATTCGTCGTCGGAGACGATGGAATCGATCCGCGTGGTCTGAGTCAAGTCCTTGAAATCAGTGAGGCAGCGGCTCGGGAACAGTTACATGCCCTTCAGACAATATTTGAAGCGGACGAACGGGTGTTGCAAATCGTCGAATCCGGCGGTGTCTTCAAGATGGTCACCCGTAAAGAAATGTCACCGTATGTGCAGGCGTATGCCGGGTCTCTTGCAGAGGACAGCCTGTCACGCGCTGCGATGGAGACACTCGTCATCATCGCCTACAAACAGCCGGTTACCCGCGCGGACATTGAAGTCATCCGTGGTGTAAAGACGGAACGTGTCATCCACACGTTAAGTGCAAAAGGATTGATTGATGAAGCCGGACGCGCCAAAGGCGTCGGGCGTGCCAAATTGTATAAAACGACGGATCATTTTTTGGATCACTTCGGACTGAACAGTATCGAAGAATTGCCGCCGCTTGAGTTTGAAGAAACACTTGAAGCGGACGGGGATTTGTTTTTCCGGAATGAACCGTCACTAGAGGAGAGAATAAATTAATGGAACGTCTACAAAAAATTATTGCCCAAGCCGGTGTCGCATCACGACGCAAGGCAGAAGAATTGATCACAGAAGGTCGCGTCAAAGTCAACGGGAAAGTCATCACGGAACTCGGGACGAAAGTCGGCGGACGTGCGGAAGTCGAAGTCGACGGTGTCAAACTGGAACGTGAAGAACACGTCTACTACATGCTTTATAAACCAACAGGTGTCGTCTCGACGGTAGAAGATGATAAAGGCCGTAAAACGGTCGTCGATCTTGTTCCTCCGGGTCACCGCGTGTTCCCGGTTGGTCGTCTCGACTACAACACAAGCGGATTATTGCTGTTGACGAACGACGGCGAGTTTTCGAATCTCTTGCTCCATCCGAAATACAAAGTACCGAAACGTTACATCGTCAAAATCAAAGGCGTGCCGGACTACTATCATGTCAAAGGTCTCGAAAAAGGTGTCGTCTTGCCGGACGGATTCAAGACTGGTAAAGCACGTGTCGAGATGCGCGATGTCGATAAGAAAAAGAATACCGCGATTTTAGAAATGGTCATCTATGAAGGCCATAACCGTCAAGTCCGTCAAATGGTCGAAACACTCGGCGCAGAAGTCATCAAGTTGAAACGGGAACAGTTTGGTTTCCTGACGCTTGCTGGATTAACATCAGGCGACTGGCGTGAACTTTCGAAAAAAGAAGTCAATCAATTGCGTGAGCTGGCGGATCCGGTTGCTCCCCCTACGAAAAGACGTAAGAACACAAAAAAACGTTAATTTGTAAAGCGAGAAGCTCAGCCTGCGGGTTGAGTTTTCTTTGTTTGTGACAAAACGATTAACGTATTTCACATTCTGTCAACAATTAAGCGATTTCAAGTACAATATGGGTGGAGGCGGTGCAACATGAAAAAAACGAATCAGAACCCGGATGAGCGGCTAGCAGCCGCGAAGCAAAAGAAGAAAAAACGTTCATTTTGGCGGTTAATGATCATGACGATGGTATTATTCGCCGGTGCGGTCGTTATCATGCAGTTTGTTGATCAGGCGACACGTGATAAGGACGGTCGTGTCCTTGCCGGAGATGACGCGCCAGGATTTGCACTTGTCGATTTGTATGGAGAAAAACAACATACGATGGACGAGTACAAAGGCAAAGGACTCTTACTCAATTTTTGGGGTACATTCTGTGAGCCATGTAAAAAAGAAATGCCGTTGATCAACGATAATTACGACATGATGCAAAAAGAAGGTGTTAATTTTGCAGCAGTCAACGTCGGTGAGACACCGGTCCGAGTATCAAGCTTCATCAAGGAAATCGGAGGAACCGACTATCCGGTCTTGATGGATACGAACAGTGCCGTCGAGAAAGCATACGGCATCTATAACCTGCCGGTGACCTTCATCATCAACAAAGAAGGTAAGGTTGTTGAAAAGTATGAAGGTGAAATTGACCAAGCGAAGTTAGAAGAAATGATCAAAAAAGCAAACGAGTAACGCATCGAGGGGGAATTTATGATGCAGCAGGAATATAAGCAACTGGATATGCGTTATGAGGAAGCCGAGCTTCGTTCAAAACGAAAAAATCAATCGTGGATCGACCGGACCTGGACGTTCTTTTCATCCGTTAAAGTCGGCTTATGGTTGATCGGGTTAATCATCATCGCGAGCGGAGTCGGAACCATCTTCCCGCAGGAAATGTACATTCCGCAAGCGGTTCCGCCGGAAGAATTTTACGGTAAAGAATATGGCACGGCCGGTGAAATTTATTATGCCCTCGGCTTCCATAACTTGTTTGAATCCTGGTGGTACATTGGACTGATTACGTTACTACTGTTATCGATCATTATCGTATCGATCGACCGTTTC
This sequence comes from Exiguobacterium sibiricum 7-3, assembly GCF_000620865.1. Taxonomy (NCBI): domain Bacteria; kingdom Bacillati; phylum Bacillota; class Bacilli; order Caryophanales; genus Exiguobacterium; species Exiguobacterium artemiae. The sequence continues at coordinate 2,000,982 of NZ_KK211190.1, read as the reverse complement.
TTCCCGCTGTATCGTGCGTTGAAGAAACAACCGGTCATCCAGTCCGACCGTTTCATGGGCGGTCAGCGATTTGGCGCTGAAGCGGCTGGGACGGTTAAACAGATTGATGCCATCGAACCGTTGCTGAAGAAAAAAGGCTACAAGGTCCGCCGACAAGACGGTTCCTTGCTCGCTGAGAAACAACGTTTTGGCCGCTGGGGTCCGTATATCAACCATATCGGGCTTGTCCTGTTCTTTGGTGGAGCGATGTTGCGAATCGTTCCCGGCATGCACGAAGACGAGTTGCTTTGGATTCGTGAAGGCGAAACGTTGCCGGTCGAAGCGACGGATAATCAGTATTATCTCGAGAACAACTCGTTTAACATCGAGTTTTATGACCCGGCAAAAGAGCCTGAGAAATTCAGAGAAGCTTTGAAACGGGCCGGCGGAAGTGTTCCGAAAAACTATGATACGCAGATGACGTTGTATAAAAAAACCGGAATGATGGATGATTTCAAACCGAAACTTGAAAAAGTTAAAACCGGTGAAACCGCCGTAAACCAACCGTTTGAATTCGGAAATTATCAAGTCTTCCAGGAACAATATGCAGCGGATCCGGAATTCAAGACGATGTCATTCAACATCGAGAATCAGAAGACGGGTAAAGTCATCGATACGATTAAAGTCGACTTGCGCAATCCGCAAGAAACCTACAAATTAAAGAACGGTTATGATGTTGAACTGAAAGATTTCTTGCCGGACTTCGTCGTCAAAGACGGAAAACCAACGACGAATTCGTCACGGCCGGTTAATCCGGCGTTTGTCTTTACAATCAAATCACCGGAACATCCAAAAGGTGAACGGAGTCTGATCGGGATTAAGCTCAATGTCGGCGGCGATGAAAACCAATATAAGATGGGCTTCGCCGGTACGGAACTGTCGAACATCTCTGGTGTCCGGATTAAAAAAGATTTGACGCTTCCGTTCTTATTTGCAGGCGGTATGATTTTCATGGTCGGGCTGTTGCTCGGCATGTACTGGCCACACCGCAGACTCTGGTTAAAAGAAACAAACGGGCAGATTAACATTGCCGGATTTACGAATAAAAACGCACTTGGACTTCAAAAAGAAGTCAATCTCGCCTTGACTGAAGTGGGACTTCCGCAACTGGAAGACCGGCAGAAGTTGCGGGAAGAGGGGGAATCGAAATGAATCTGCTTAGTTTAAGCGGTAATTTACTGCTTACGTCTTTTATCTTATATCTGATCAGTACCGGATTCTTTGCAGTTGCGACCAGTGGGAAAAAGGGACCGACCCGTTCCGGTAAGATTGCTTTCTCACTCGCAATCCTTGGATTTGCAACGCAGCTTGGTTACTTCTTTACACGTTGGGCAGGAGCCGGACACGTACCGGTCTCGAACTTATATGAGTACACGACATTCTTCGGGATGATGATGGTGCTTGGCTTCCTGATCGTCTATGGTATTTACCGTAATAACGTCCTGGGATTAATTGCGATGCCGGTCGCGTTGCTTGTCATCGCTTACGCGTCGATGTTCCCAGATGAAGTTCAACCGTTGATTCCGGCACTTCAAAGTGTCTGGTTGAAAATTCACGTCACGACGGCAGCACTCGGAGAAGGAATTCTTGCGGTCAGCTTCGCGACCGGATTGCTGTACTTGATCCATGCGACAGATTTCAACAAAGAATCGAAAACACGGACATGGCTTGAAGTCGTCATGTTCTCACTCGTGTGTGTCGTCGGTTATATCATTGTCGGATTATTGTTTAACGCACTCGGAACGAATTCGACGATCGAATATGTCGCGAAAAACGGTGCGACGATGCAACATGACTATACGATGCCGGTCTTAACAGGTCCTGAAAACGGAAAAATCATTTCCGGTTCTGGCGCTGTCATCGAATTGCCGAATTTCCTCAATGCCAATAAAGTCAATACAGTCTTGTGGTCACTGATTGGCGGTTTCGTCTTATACATCCTGCTTCGTTTCGTCATTTTACGGAAACGTTTGGCAGAGAGCCTCAAACCAATCGCCCGTAAGATTGATCTTGAGACAGCAGATGAAATCAGCTACCGTGCGATCGCAATCGGTTTGCCGGTCTTCATTCTCGGTGGATTGATTTTTGCAATGATTTGGGCACAGATGGCTTGGAGCCGTTATTGGGGTTGGGATCCGAAAGAAGTATGGGCCTTGATTACCATGCTGTTCTATGTCTTCTACCTGCACATGCGGATTCAGCGCGGCTGGATCGGTAAAAAATCAGCGTGGTTATGTGTCGGTGGATTTGCCGTCATCATGTTCAACCTCGTCTTCGTTAACTTGGTCGTTGCCGGTCTTCACTCATACGCATAAGTAACGAAATCAACTAGTAGAATCATCATTCAAGGATGGACGACGGAAGAGAACTTCCGTCGTCCATCCTTTTTTGGGCGAGACGATTGATTTCCGCGGTCAGAGACGCTATTTCTTTTGTTTCATAGTATACTAGGAGAGTAGTAGGATAGAGTGAGACAGATTAGTTCATGGGAGGAATCAACTGATGTCAGAAGAAGCGCGTATTTTAGTCGTTGATGACGAGGAACGGATTCGACGTTTATTAAAAATGTATCTCGAACGTGAGAACTTTACGATTGAAGAAGCCGACAATGGAGAAACGGCTCTCGAGATGGCACTTGAAACGGAATATGATGTGATTCTACTTGATTTGATGATGCCGAAGCTTGATGGCATGCAGGTCTGTGAAGAACTGCGTAAAACGAAAGCAACACCGATCGTCATGCTGACGGCAAAAGGCGAAGAGACGAACCGGGTTCACGGTTTTGAGATGGGCGCGGATGATTATATCGTCAAACCGTTCAGTCCCCGTGAAGTCGTACTCCGCGTCAAAGCGATTTTACGCCGGGCCAGTGCAACAAAATTCCTGCATACGGATGCGAAAACAAAAGACGTCATCGTCTTCCCGCATTTGACGATTGATAATGATGCCCACCGGGTGACAGTCGAATCGCAGGAAGTCAACTTGACACCAAAAGAATATGAATTGCTGTATTTCCTGGCGAAACAGACGGATAAAGTCTTTTCGCGGGAACAATTACTGAAAGAAGTCTGGAACTATGAGTTTTTCGGAGACTTACGGACCGTCGATACACATGTCAAACGACTGCGTGAAAAACTGAACCGTCTGTCACCAAGTGCAGCCCAAATGATCACGACGGTTTGGGGTGTCGGGTACAAGTTCGAGAATAATCCCGCCTGACGATGAAATGGTTACAGAGCGTCGTCATTAAATTGTGGGGGACGATTTTATTACTCGTTTCCGTCGTCTTGATTGCCTTGACGATTTTATTACTCGAATTTTTTAATTCATTCCATATCGAACAGGAGCGGGGCCATCTGGCAAAACTCGGTCAGCAGGTCGAAACGGTCTTTCAGGCCCACAGCGGACTGGAAGAAGGATCGGCGACCGCTATCGAGATTACCGATATTTACGGGGCGACCTTGATTGCGACGACGAAGGACAATACGGTCGAAACGAATATCTCGGAAACAAAAGCAAAGCGGATCATCAAAGAACTCGAACGTCAGAACTGGAAAGCCGTTGACGGTGAAGAAGGGGAGACGGCCATCGGGAACTATGAGACGTTTAATGGAAAAGCGGCACTTGCTTACCGTGCTCCGTTCATCACGGAAAGCGGCAGCGGGACGATGTATCTGATCGAACAGTTGACGAACATCGAACAGGCGAATGAAGGGGCACGACAAATCATTCAGCTCTGTGTGTTGCTGGCAATCATCGGAACGACCGTCTTTGCCTTCTTCCTGTCGACCCGGATTACGGCACCGCTCCGCACGATTCGTCAAGCAGTCGTCGAGGCCGGTGAAGGAAAGTTTGATCAGAGTCTGACCCAGCGTTCGCGTGACGAAATTGGTGATTTGGCGCTTGCGTTTAATGAAATGAGCAGTCAACTCAATCAGTATGTCACGGATCTTGATAAGGAACGTCATTTGTTATCGTCCATCCTAAGGTGTATGGCGGACGGAGTCTTGACCTTCTCGGAATCAGGTGAGTTACTGGCAACTAATCCGCCGGCCGAGGCATTTTTGGCGGGGGGACCGGTTCCGGATGAGTTGATCGAATTGTTCCAGACGGTTATGCGCAAAGAAAAAGAAATGACGGTGTCCTTTGAACGGGATGGCCGCTTTTATATCATCATCGTCAGCCCGTTGCTTGAGCAGGAAGAGCAAATCGGAGCAGTTGCCGTCCTGCGTGATATGACGGAAGCCCAGCAACTCGAGAAAATGCGTGCCGACTTCGTCGCAAACGTCAGTCATGAATTGCGGACGCCGCTCGTCATGTTGCAAGGTTATTCAGAAGCGATTGTCGACGGTATGACGGAAAGTGATGAGGCGACAAAAGAGTTTGCGTCCATCATTTACGATGAGTCACAACGGTTGTCCCGCCTCGTCAATGATTTGCTTGATTTGGCACGGATGGAAGCCGGGTATCAGGAAAAACGGATTGAATCGATCGATGCGGTTCCGTTCGCCAACCGGATGATCAAGAAGTTCAAACAGATGGGGCTTGAAAAGCGGGTCTCATTTGAAGTGACCGGTCCTGACGCTCAGTTTGAAGCCGATCCGGATCAAATGGATCAAGTGATGACGAACCTGCTTGGAAATGCGTTGCGGTATACGGAAGATGGCCAAATTAAGATTGAAATCACGGAAGATAGGGAAACTATATCTTTATCTGTAATTGATTCAGGGGACGGTATTCCGGAAGAAGATGTTCCGTTCGTCTTTGACCGTTTTTACAAGGCGGACAAAGCCCGGACACGTGGCAAGACAGGAACTGGAATCGGTCTTGCGATTGTTGCAAACGTTGTCCGGTCGCACGATGGGGAAGTCCAGGTCGAAAGTGAGCTGGGTAAAGGATCCATTTTCCGAATTCAATTACCAAAAAAACAAAGGAAGCGAACTTTATGATTCGCTTCCTTTCGCTATAGGAGTGAGTCGTTTGAAAATCTATACTAAATCAGGTGATGAGGGAGATACATCACTCGTCGGTGGACGTGTCAAAAAAAATGATGTCCGGATTACACTAATGGGCGAACTGGACGAACTGAACAGTTTTGTCGGACTGGCCCGGACAAAAGCGACATCAATCGAAGTCAAAGAACAATTGACAGTTATCCAGCACGTCTTGTTCGATTGCGGGAGTGACTTAATGTATGTCGAACCGAAAGCATCCCGTCTGAGCACGACTGCTACAGAAGATCTCGAAAGTTGGATTGACAGTCTAACGGAACTGTCGCCGCCGCTCGATAAGTTCATCTTACCTGGAGGCACGGAAGCAGCAGCTTGCCTGCATGTTGCGCGGACTGTCTGCCGGCGTGTCGAACGGGCGATGGTGGATGTCGAACAGGCCCACCATTTATTACCGTTCATCAACCGTCTAAGCGATTTCTTCTTTACAGCGGCCCGTTACGAAAACGCGGTCAATGAAAAAGCGGACATCGAATATTTACGCAGTGCCCATGTGTTTAAACGAAAGGATGGAGAAGCATGAGTCAGTCATTTCAAACGTGGAACAAAAAAGGAACGACATTTCATCTCGTTCCGACCGATAAATTCAAGACGACGACGGTCCTCGTGACGTTTTCAGCACCACTCGAAGAGAAGACGCTGACGAGCCGTGCCTTGTTGCCATATATCATGGAGAAGTCGACAGCCGCCTATCCGTCGATGAAAGCTTTACGGGAACCTCTTGAGACACTATACGATGCGGGTCTATATGCCGATGCCTCGAAATTCGGCGAAGAACATGTTATCTCATTCCAACTCGATGTTGTTCGCGGCGACCTTGTCCGACATGAGACGTTGCTTCAGGAGGCACTTGATCTACTCGAACAGATGATATTTTATCCAGACTTGACAGAGGGTGGATTCCGGGAACAGTTCGTCAAACAAGAAAAACGCTTGCATGCTCTCCGGATCAGCTCGTTATACGATGATAAGATGCGTTTTGCCCAACAGCGTTTGCTCGAGCTGATGGCACCGGGAGAAGCGGTTTCGTTATCTTCACTCGGTACACTTGAGGCACTGGAACAAATCACACCGGCTTCCTTACGCGATACATATCGTTCGATGGTCGAACAGGACCGGATTGATGTATTTGTCGTCGGTCATGTCACGCAAGATGAGATGGAAGATGCGTTATCGTTCTTACCTTCCCACGAGGAAAAGGCAAGTCATTATATTCCGGCTCAAAAACAAGTGATGGGTGTCAAACGTTCATCAGAGACGCAACCAATCAAACAAGGTAAATTGCATTTGGGATATCGTGTCAGTGTCGATCCGACGTCCGTTGATTCAATTCGGATGCAAATTGTTAACGGGCTATTCGGCGGATTCCCGCATTCGAAGCTGTTCATGAATGTCCGTGAAAAAGAAAGTCTCGCGTATTACGCAGCATCCCGTTATGCAGCTTTGAACAGTGCACTTTACGTCTATGCCGGCGTCGAGACAAAACAGGCGGAGCGAGCCGAGACGATTATCGGCGAACAACTGAAGGATCTCAAAGCGGGGCAGTTCACGGATGAGGAACTGACGCAGACGAAGGCGATGTTAATCAATGCCCGTCGGCAAATTCTGGATCAGCCGGGACAATTGATCGGCTGGTTGAATGGATCGAAGATGCGGGGACTGACGCTTGAAGATGAGATTCATCTCATCGAGACGGCAACACGTGAGGATGTCGTCCGTTTAGCAGCAACGATCGAGCTTGAGGCAGTTTATCTATTGCGAGGTGAAGAATAATGGAACAGTTGACGTATCACGATACAGACGAAACAGTATTTTTTGAGCAGCTCGATAACGGACTTGCTGTGTATTTACTTCAGAAAAAAGGTTACGAAAAGACGTATGCGACGTTTACGACGCGTTACGGATCGATTGATAACCGCTTTAAAAAAGATGGACAGTGGGTCAATGTCCCGGATGGCATCGCGCATTTTCTTGAGCACAAGATGTTTGAGTCGGAACAAGGGGATGTCTTCCAAGAGTTCGGGCGACTCGGTGCATCGGCGAATGCCTTCACATCGTTCTCGCGTACCGCGTATCTGTTCTCTGCGACATCGTTGATTGAACAAAATCTTGAAACGTTGATTGACTTCGTCCAGGATCCGTACTTCACGGAAGAGAGTGTCGAAAAAGAAAAAGGCATCATCACACAGGAAATCCAGATGTATCAAGATAATCCGGGATGGCGTTTATTTTTTGGTCTGATCGAATCGATGTATGCGAAACATCCGGTCCGGATCGACATCGCCGGTACGCCGGAATCAATTGATCAAATTACAGCGGACGATCTCTATACGTGTTACCGGACGTTCTATCATCCGTCCAATATGGTCCTGTTCGTCGTCGGTAATATTGATCCCGCCGAGACGCTTGCCTTGATCAAAGCGAATCAGGCGAAAAAAGATTACACGGATCGTCCGGCAATCGAACGTGATTACGGTATCGAGCCGAAAAATGTCTTCCGTAAACGATTTGAACTGGAACTGGACGTCAAGTCACCAAAAGTCTTGATCGGTTATAAAGACAGTTCACTCGGTGGACAGGAACAATTGCGTCGGGAACTGACAAGCGAACTGTTGTTACACCTGTTATTTGACCAAACGTCTTCGACGTATCTCGAGCTGTATGAAGACGGCCTGATCGATGATACGTTCAGCTTTGATTATTCGAGTGAAGAAGAATTTGCATTTGCGACATTCGGGATGGAGACGGAAGATCCGGACCGCTTCATCACAGCATATGAAAAATTATTATCTGTTCGTCCCGAGTTCGAAGAGACGGAAGTCGTCCGGAAACGTAATATGATGCAAGGAAAGTTCTTACGGTCGTTGAACTCACCCGAATTCATTGCTAATCAATTCTCACGTCATGCACTTGCCGGAACGAATCTATTCACGTTACCGACCTTGATTGCATCGATTACAAAAGAAGAAATCGAAGCCCGGTTCGATGAATTGTTCGCGCTTGAAAATCGTGCGATTTCAATCGTTAAACCGTACGCTTGACCGATGCGGATTTTAATTACGGGAGCAAGCGGAGCAATTGGGCGGGCAACAGTCTTACGATTGGCAGCGGAAGGGCATGAATTGGTCCTCCACACCCACCAAAAACAACATGAGCTCGAACAGATGGTCCAACAGTTGCCTGTGACGACGGAAATCGTCACAGGCGATCTGTCTGACCGGGAGAACTTGATGACATTTTGTGACGGGTTACCGTCTGTCGAAGGATTCGTTCACATTGCCGGGACGAGTTTCAGTGGTCTGCTCGTCGATCAGTCCCGTTCCTCGATCGAGTCGATGATGACGTTGCATGTCGAATCCTTGATCCGGATTGCCCAGACCTTGACTAGTCAAAAAGCTTTTTCAACATCGCTTTCGATTGTTGTCGTCAGCAGTGTATTAGGAGAATTTGGTGCGGCCGGTGAAGTCGTCTATTCGACCTGCAAGGCGGCACAACTTGGGTTCGTCAAGTCGTACAGTAAAGAGCTTGGTGCGATGAACGGACGGGTGAATGCCGTTACACCGGGCTGGATTGAGACACCGATGAATGCCGTCTTTTCAGCAGAAGACCGGGACTTGGCACTTGCCGAAATTCCGGCCGGTCGTTTTGGACGGGTCGAGGAAGTCGCATCCGCCATAACGTATTTAATGGGAGAAGATTCGGCTTACATGAACGGTGCCGTTCTTAAAATTGACGGCGGATGGATGTAGTCCGGTGAAATTTGCTTAGGGGAATGCTTTTCATTTTTCAAAAAATCATTTAACATGAGGGATGGATAATCGATTTGAAGAGGAGGCTGGGCGCGTGAGTGAATTCGAACAGTGGTATCTGGAGTACGAACTGAACGTCAATCGTCCTGGGATATTAGGGGACATCGCGTCACTCATGGGGATGCTACATATTTCGATTGTCACGATTAACGGTGTCGATCACCAGCGTCGGGGCATGTTGCTTCAAACCAAGCAACCGGATCAAATCCCGCGACTTGCAGCCATCTTAAAGACGATGACGACCATCGATGTGATTAAGCTTCGTAAACCGAAACTCCGGGACCGGATTGCGATTCGCCATGGTCGTTACATCGACCACAGTAGCGGCGAAATCAAGACGTTCCGTTTTGTCCGGGAAGATTTGGGGATTCTCGTCGATTTCATGGCGGAACTCTGCAAACAGGACGGACACCTGTTGATTGGTGTTCGTGGTATGCCGCGTGTCGGGAAAACCGAATCAATCGTGGCGGCGAGTGTCAGTGCCAATAAAAAATGGTTATTTCTTTCATCGACGTTAATCAAACAGACCGTCCGGACTTCATTGTTCGACGATGAACGGACAGGCGACTATGTTTATATCATCGATGCGCTTGTCTCACAGCGTCATTTCGACGAGCGGCATTGGCAGATTTTACGTGAAGTCATGCGGCTACCGGCTACAAAAATCGTCGAACACCCAGATGCTTTTGTTAAATCGAGCGAATACACGTGGGATGATTTTGATTACATCATTGAATTACGCAACTCGACAGAAGAAATCATTGTCACCGAACCACCTCGTGCCCATGGCGGGAACGATTGGTTCAATTTCGAATAAGTATTGAAAATGGAAGGTGTGTTACCGATGACTGAGCTCGGAACCTACTTAAAGGAACAACGGGAGACGTTAGGAATCTCTCTTGAACAAATTCAAAGTACGACAAAAATTCAAAAACGTTACATTGTTGCGATTGAAGAAGGCGACTATAAACAATTGCCGGGTGCCTTTTATGCACGTGCCTTTATCAAGACGTATGCAGAAGCACTTGGTCTTGATGTCGACGAAGTGTTTGCAACCTACAAACGTGACCTGCCGGAACCGGAAGCACAACCTGTCGTTGAGCTGTCTCGCCGGGCCACTTATTCCAAGTCAACGGCACCGAAGAAAAGTGTCGCCAAACGTTGGATTCCGAATATCATCATCATTGCTTTGATTTTTGCAATCGGTGTTGCCTTGTATTACGGATTCCAGGCGTTCCAGGACGGTGACGGAACGAAAACGGCGACGCCGAAACAAAGTGAGGTCACGATTGACGAAGGTGACGCACCAAGTGAGGAAGCCGATGCACCGGTAGCGGAAAAGCCGAAAGAAGAACCGGCGAAAAAAGAAGAACCTGTTAAAAAAGAAACGAAGAAACCGTTGGCAGTCAAAACGACAGCCGGTCAAGACATCACCTATGAAGTACCGGCAGATGGTACAATGAGTGTATCCATTCAGATTAAAAAAGATGCGTCACCGTCACCATTTGTTGGTGTACGGGATACTTCTTTAGAAGGACAAGCACTCGCGCCTGACCATATCAATGCGTCAGATCCAAATCCAATCGTCGTCAAAAATGCCAAAACGGACGTGATTCGGATTCGAATCGGTTCCATCAAAGGAATCGACCGGATTCTCGTCAATAATCAGGAGCTTAAGCTTAACCGCTCCCTCCTCGTTCAAAATATTTACTTGAAGAAAGTAGCCACGCCATAAGGCGTGTCTTCTTCATGTCAGCCGTTTTGCTGGCATACATAACCCGAAAAGGAGGGATACGAGAATGAACTTGCCCAATCAATTAACGGTCTTACGCGTGTTACTAATTCCCGTGTTCGTTGCCGTCTTAGCCATCAATCCAGACTGGGGACAGTGGGATGTCTTAGGAGCGGAACTACCGGTTTCCCACTTCGTCGCCGCGATGATCTTTTCCGTCGCCGCCATCACCGATTGGCTCGACGGGTATATTGCCCGGAAAAATAAACTGGTCACGAACTTCGGTAAATTCATGGATCCACTTGCCGACAAGATGCTTGTCGCTGCGGCACTCGTCTATTTAGTCGAACTTGAATTCGTCGCCGCTTGGGTCGTCGTCATCATCTTATGCCGTGAATTCGCTGTAACAGGACTCCGTCTCGTCGCTTCAGATGAAGGAATCGTCCTGGCAGCCGGAAATTCCGGAAAAGCGAAGACCTGGGTCCAGTTGACATCAATCATTGCCTTTTTACTGCATGATATCGGATTTGCCTTACTCAACATTCCTTTTGCGGAAATCACGATGTGGTTGGCGTTGATTTTAACAATTTATTCAGGAGTCGAGTATTTCTCGAAAAATATCAAATTAATTACGAAATCCATGTAAGTTGGATCAAACAAGACTGTTCGTCAACCCGAACAGTCTTTTCGTATAGTCAAGAAAGCGGGGATGTAAAATGAAAGCAGAAATCATTGCTGTCGGAAGTGAATTGTTGTTAGGGGAAATTGCGAATACGAATGCCCAGTATTTATCGGAGTGGCTTGCGACATGCGGCATTGACGTGCATTACCATACGGTCGTCGGAGATAACCGGGACCGGATGGTCGAAGTCGTCACACGGGCCCAGGAACGGGCGGAATTGATTGTCATTACCGGGGGGCTTGGACCGACGGAAGATGACTTGACGAAAGAGGTCGTGGCGGAACTGCTCGGACGGACGCTTCATGTGGATCAACCGGCCTACGACCGGATTGAGGCATTTTTAAAAACGCGGGGACGCACGATGACGGAGAACGAAAAAAAACAGGCCCTTGTCATCGATCAAGCCGATGTGCTAACGAATCAAGCGGGGCTTGCACCAGGGATGTCCGTTCATACAGCAGATCATCAGTATATTCTGTTGCCGGGTGTTCCACGGGAAATGAAGCGGATCATTGCAGACCATTTCGACCACTTGTTAGGCAAGGAAACGATTAAATCCAGAACATTACGTTTCTTCGGCATCGGAGAGTCGGCATTAAACGACCGATTGGCAGAGCTCATCCGGACAGCCCGCAATCCTTCCGTCGCCCCGTACGCCGAATTGGCGGAAGTCCGCCTCCGTCTGACTGCGAAGGCGCTTGATGAACAAGTCGCCCTCGACATGCTCGATGCGCTTGAGCAGCAAGTGCTTGCCGAAGTCGGAAGCCATTTTTACGGCTACGGAGAAACGAGTTTACCTGAAGTCGTTCTGAATCGGTGCCGGGAAGCCGGCTTGACCTTGTCAGCAGCGGAGTCGTTAACTGGTGGTGCTTTTGCGAGCGGCTTGACCGACATTCAAGGAGCAAGTGACGTCTTCCGGGGCAGCGCCGTCGTGTATGCGGATAACGCGAAAGTGAACGTCCTCGGGGTGCCGCAGACATTGCTTGATGAACAGACGGCAGTCAGCCGGGACGTTGCCGTTGCGATGGCGGAAGGGGCACGCAAACTCTATCAGACGGATCTTGCCATCGCCCTGACCGGTGAAGCCGGACCGACAAGTAACAGTGGACGAACCGTCGGAACAGTCTATTGTGCGCTGGCACAAACAAGCGGTACACAAGTGCTTGAATTGACGTATCCGGCCTTCGACCGTGGTATGATTAGATTACGTTCCGTCAAGGATGCTTACTTCATGCTCCTCCAAAATATCAGCCCGACAGACGAAATGGGCAAAAGATGATTTCTTTCAACTATACGAATAAATGTTCGTAAAATGCTTGTTATTCGGTCTCAAAAGAAGTACAATAATCTCAGTAAGATAAATAAAAGGAGGCCTGCTACGTGAGTGATCGTAAAGCAGCACTTGAGATGGCATTACGCCAGATTGAGAAACAATTTGGTAAAGGTTCAATCATGAAACTAGGTGAAAGCCCAGATCAGAGAGTATCCGTAATCTCTTCTGGATCAATCACATTAGATATAGCGCTCGGTGCAGGTGGATATCCACGTGGACGGGTAATCGAAGTCTATGGTCCGGAATCTTCTGGTAAAACGACAGTTTCGCTTCATGCGATTGCTGAAGTTCAAAAACAAGGCGGACAGGCGGCATTCATTGATGCTGAGCACGCACTTGATCCGGCTTATGCTAGCAAACTGGGTGTCAACATCGATGAGTTACTGTTATCACAACCGGATACAGGAGAGCAGGCACTTGAAATCGCTGAAGCTTTAGTCCGTTCAGGAGCTGTCGATATCCTCGTTGTCGACTCAGTAGCGGCACTTGTCCCGAAAGCCGAGATTGAAGGCGAAATGGGTGACTCGCATATGGGTCTGCAAGCCCGTTTGATGAGTCAGGCGTTACGTAAATTGTCTGGTGCGACAAACAAATCAAAAACAATCGTCATCTTCATCAACCAGATTCGTGAAAAAATTGGTGTCATGTTCGGTAACCCGGAAACAACTCCAGGTGGACGTGCCTTGAAATTCTATTCATCAGTCCGTCTTGAAGTCCGTCGTGCAGAAGCATTGAAAAACGGTACAGATATCGTCGGAAACCGGACGAAACTGAAAGTCGTTAAAAATAAAATCGCTCCGCCGTTCAAACAAGCGGAAGTCGATATCATGTATGGACAAGGAATCTCGAAATTTGGTGAATTGATTGATCTTGGAACAGATCTCGATATCGTCCAAAAAAGTGGAGCTTGGTATTCATACAATTCCGAGCGTCTTGGTCAAGGACGTGAAAATGCGAAACAATACATGATTGAACATCCGGATGTTGCGGATGAGGTCGAACGGTTGATTCGTGAGCATCACGGTCTCGTTGACCGCAAAGATCCAGTTGATTTTGAAGAAGGTCAAGACGAAGATTTGTTTGCAGAATAAGCCGAGAGAGAGTGGAATCGATTCAGATTCTGCTCTTTTTTTGTTGAAAAGAGGAAAACATAGGAATTCTTTCCCGCCCGTTCGTTGACAATGAACGAGTGCTATCCTTACAATATAGATGTACGTTTTTTAGACAGCTTCGATGAATAACCGAAATGAACTAAGAAACACCTTGTAAAGGGGAGGTGAACCCATGGGTACAACAACTTGGATTGTCATACTTCTCCTCGCAATACTGATCGCATTCATCGTAGGCTACTTCTTGCGGAAATCGATTGCAGAAGCGAAGATTCAAGGCGCGGAAACAGAAGCGACGAAAATCGTGGAACGTGCACAAGTATCAGCGGAAGCAACGAAAAAAGAAGCATTGCTCGAAGCGAAAGATGAAGCTTTTAAACTTCGGACAGAAGTCGAAAAAGAGCTTCGTGAACGTCGTCAAGAGTTAACGAAACAAGAAGGACGATTGCTCCAAAAAGAAGAGACACTCGATCGCCGTGTTGATTCCATCGACCGTAAGGAAGAACAAATCAATACGCGGGATGCAGAGATCGCGAAACGGAAGCATCAAGCTGAAGAGTTAGAACGCAAAGTAGAGGACCTGTATGAACAGGGACGCCAAGAGCTCGTCCGTGTTGCGAATCTTTCGCAAGACGAGGCTAGAGCTATCATCATGGATGAGACGAAACAAGCTGCTATGCATGACGCAGCGATTCTTCAAAAAGAAATCGAACAAAAAGCAAAAGAAGAAGCAGACAAAAAAGCACGCAACATTCTTTCACTTGCGATTCAACGGTTCGCCGCGGAACATATCGCAGAGACGACGGTTTCTGTCGTCAACTTGCCGAATGACGAAATGAAAGGCCGTATCATCGGTCGTGAAGGTCGAAACATTCGGACGCTTGAAACGTTGACAGGTATCGATTTAATCATCGATGACACACCAGAAGCGGTTATCTTATCCGGGTTTGATCCGATTCGCCGGGAAGTGGCAAAAATGGCACTTGAAAAACTCGTTCAAGACGGTCGGATTCACCCGGCACGGATTGAAGAGATGGTCGACAAGTCACGTCGGGAAGTCGATGAACGGATTCGTGAAATCGGTGAAGAAGCGACATATGATGTCGGCATTCACGGGATTCACCCAGATCTCGTCAAAATTCTCGGTCGCTTGAAGTATCGGACGAGTTACGGTCAAAACGTATTGTTCCATTCACTCGAAGTCGCGCATCTTGCCGGTATGATGGCAGCTGAGCTCGGAGAAGATGTAACACTTGCGAAACGGGCCGGTCTCCTGCACGATATCGGGAAAGCGATTGACCACGAAGTGGAAGGAAGTCACGTTGAAATCGGTGTGGAACTTGGTACGAAGTACAAAGAACATCCAACCGTCATCAATGCGATTGCTTCCCACCACGGGGATACGGAAGCGACATCTGTCATTTCCGTTCTGGTCGCAGCCGCAGATGCCTTATCTGCCGCCCGTCCAGGTGCACGTCAAGAAACACTCGAGAGTTACATCCGACGTCTTGAACGTCTGGAAGAAATCTCAGAATCGTTTGACGGGGTAGAGAAGTCCTTTGCGATTCAAGCTGGTCGTGAAGTACGGATCATCGTTCGTCCTGATGTCGTCGACGATGTCCTTGCCCATAAGATGGCAAGCGATATCCGGAAAAAAATCGAAGAAGAACTCGATTATCCGGGTCATATCAAAGTCACGGTCATTCGGGAAACACGAGCGGTCGAATACGCAAAATAAGCAAAGTGGCGGGCGACCGCCACTTTTTTTAATTACTTGGAGGTATGTTTCATGAAAATCTTATTTATCGGAGATGTCGTCGGGGCACCCGGCCGTCATATCTTACAGCAGTTCACGGCACGTATTAAATCCAAATACAATCCGACGGTCATGCTCGTCAATGGAGAAAATGCAGCGCATGGCCGTGGAATCACGAAATCGATTTATCATCAGTTACTAGAACTTGGGTTCCACGGTGTCACGATGGGTAACCATACGTTTGACAATCGCGATATCTTTGACTGGATTGATGACGCGGACCGGATTGTCCGTCCGGCGAATTATCCGGAAGGGACACCCGGCCGCGGGATGATGGTCTTAAAAGTCGGCAACAAGAAAATCGCGGTCATCAACGTCCAGGGAACCGTTTTCTTGCCACCGCTCGGCGATCCTTTCCGGACTGTGGATGAGCTGATTGCTGAAGTCGAAGGCGAGGTCGATGCGATTTTCGTTGATGTCCACGCGGAAGCAACAAGTGAAAAAATTGCGATGGGCTATCACTTGGCGGGTCGTGTCCAAGCGGTTGTCGGGACACATACTCACGTCCAGACAGCTGACGAACGGATTCTTGAAGGCGGAACGGCTTACATCACGGATGTCGGCATGACAGGACCGCTCGACGGTGTCCTCGGGATGCGAAAAGAAGATGTCTTACGAAAATTTAAAACACAGCTCCCAACCCGGTTTGAAGTTGCAGAAGGACGGGAACAATTAAATGGAGTCTTGATTCATATTGATGATGTATCAAAAAAAGCAACGAAGATTGAACGCATCCACTTGACGGATCAATCGATTTTCTTTGATTGAGCTTTGATTTTTGATTGGGAGGTACATGCATGGACGTCCTGAAAGTATCAGCTAAATCGAATCCGAATGCGGTCGCCGGAGCGCTCGCAGGTGTACTTCGAGAGAAAGGTTCTGTCGAAATTCAGGCAATCGGAGCAGGTGCACTCAATCAATCCGTCAAAGCGGTGGCAATCGCAAGAGGATTTGTTGCACCGGCAGGCATGGATTTGATCTGTATTCCGGCATTTACCGACATCATGATTGATGGCGAGGAACGGACGGCAATCAAACTAATCATTGAACCACGATGATGCATCATTGGACATAGGTCCTACGTTAAACTAGACCATTTACTCGTTGGAGTAGATGGTCTTTTTTTATGGCGGACAGCCGGAAAAAATCAACTGATTCGCCAGAGGAGCATTGTACAAGTATCGGGAAATCGGTATCATGGGGGAGGATAGTGAAGCAGACAGCTTCAATCATTTCAGGGGATAAAAGGAGCGAACGTCGATGTACAATCAATTGTCATGGAAAGTAGGCGGTCAGCAGGGGGAAGGGATCGAGTCGACGGGTGAGATCTTTGCCATTGCCTTGAACCGCCTTGGTTATTACTTATATGGATACCGTCATTTTTCTTCACGCATCAAAGGTGGACATACGAACAACAAAATCCGGGTCGCGACACACGAAGTCCGGACCGTTGCCGACGATCTCGATATTCTGGTCGCCTTTGACCAGGAGACAATCGACGTCAATTTCCATGAGTTGCGTCAAGGCGCGATCATCATCGCCGACGCGAAGTTCAATCCGACCAACCCGGACCAGACACGTGCTGTCCTGTATCCGATTCCTTTTACGGAAATTGCCTCAGGACTCGGAACGTCGTTGATGAAGAATATGGTTGCAATCGGGGCATCGAGTGCGATTCTCGGGATTGCACCGGAACGTTTCCAGGCGGTCGTGGAACAGATTTTTGGCCGCAAAGGACCGGAAATGGTCGAGAAAAACTTATCGGCGATTCGCGAAGGGGCAGCGGCATTCGAAGCGATGGCTGGAACAGCGGAACGTTTCGTCCTCGATCCGGCAGACGGACAGCAACGGATGTTCATGATCGGCAACGATGCGATTGCGCTTGGTGCGGTTGCCGGGGGGGCCCGTCTGATGGCTGCCTACCCAATCACGCCATCGTCGGAAATCATGGAGTACTTAATTAAAAAATTACCGCAGTTCGGTGGAACCGTCGTTCAGACGGAAGATGAGCTGGCCGCAGTCACGATGGCAATCGGTGCCAACTACGCCGGCGTGCGTGCTTTGACGGCATCAGCCGGACCCGGTCTGTCGCTGATGGCAGAAGCGATCGGTTTGTCCGGAATGACGGAAACGCCGCTTGTCATCATTGATACACAGCGGGGGGGGCCTTCGACCGGACTGCCGACGAAACAGGAACAGTCCGACTTGATGGCGATGATTTACAGCACACACGGTGAAATTCCGAAAGTCGTCCTCGCGCCGTCGACGGTCGAGGAAGCGTTTTACGATGCAGCCGAAGCGTTTAACATCGCGGAAGAATACCAATGTCCGGTCATTCTTTTGACGGATTTGATGTTATCGCTCGGGAAACAGTCTGTCGAACCGCTCGATGTCAATCGGGTTGAAATCCGTCGCGGGAAATTGATGCTGGATGAACTGCCGGAACTTGAAGGGAAAGCGTACTTCAAACGGTATGAAGTGACGGAAGACGGGATCAGTCCGCGTGTCGTCCCAGGCACAAAACATGGCATCCATCACGTGACGGGAGTCGAACATAACGAAGAAGGCCGTCCGTCGGAAGCGACGAAGAACCGGGTCGATCAAATGACGAAACGCCTCCGGAAGTTAAGTCAGTTCCGGATGAAGGATGCGGTCCTTGTCACAGAACAGCATGCAGCACCAGATATTCTGTTTGTCGGTTTTAACTCGACGCGCGGAACGATTGAAGAAGTAATGCCGCGTCTTGAAGAACAAGGCATTCACGTCGACCATCTCCATATCCGGCAGATGCATCCGTTTCCGAGTGAACTCGTCCGTCCGCATCTCGAACGGGCAAAACAGGTCGTCGTCGTGGAGTACAATGCGACGGGACAACTCGCGAAACTGATTCAGATGAATTGCGGTTTTGCAGAAAAAATTGAACATATTTTAAAATTCAACGGCGATCCGTTCTATCCGGCGGAAGTGGTGGAACAAGTCGTTGCAGGAGGGGTTTTCCATGGCAACCTTTAAAGATTTCAGAAACGATGTCAAACCGAACTGGTGTCCCGGCTGCGGCGACTTTTCGATTCAAGCAGCCATCCAACGGGCAGTCGCAAATGTCGGACTGGAGCCGGAGGAGCTGGCTTTGATTTCCGGCATCGGCTGTTCGGGAAGGATTTCCGGTTATATCAATACGTACGGGTTCCACGGCGTTCACGGCCGGTCGTTACCGATTGCCCAAGGCGTCAAGATGGCGAACCGTGAATTGACGGTCATCGCGTCCGGTGGTGACGGAGACGGATTCGCCATCGGGATGGGACATACGATTCATGCCTTCAAACGAAATGTCGATATGACGTACATCGTCATGGACAATCAAATCTATGGTTTGACAAAGGGACAGACGTCACCGACGTCGGCGCTCGGCTTTAAGACGAAGTCGACGCCCAAAGGATCGATCGAAAAGAGTGTCTCACCAGTCGAACTCGCTTTGACGGCAGGCGCGACATTCGTTGCCCAAAGTTTTTCGAATGACTTAAAAGGATTGACGAGTCTGATTGAACAGGCGACGCAACATAAAGGATTTGCCTTCATCAATGTCTTCAGTCCGTGTGTGACGTTCAATAAAGTCAACACGTACGACTGGTTTAAACAGAATCTGACGAAACTGGATGATCTCGATGACTATGATGCGACGAATCTGGACCTTGCAAAACGGGTCGTCCACGAACATAACGGTCTCGTCATGGGCTTGATTTATCAAGACGATTCGCGTCCGGATTATCAGTCACAAATCGACGGGTATGCCGATCAGGGGCTGACTTTTGCAAATCTCGATATGAATGAAGAAACATTTGGTAAACTTGCGGCTGAATTCATGTAAACTAGAAGTGAATGATTGTTTGGTTAGTTGGGGATGCTCAATACTTGGTCTGGACCGATTAGAGAAAGAGGCAAGGACCACGAAGGAGTCGGGGAATGATGACAAAACTAGTGACAGCTGTAGAAGATACGACAAAAGTAAAAACGATGCGGGCACTCGTCAAGGAGGAACGGGGATTTGGCGCTGTCTTGAAAGAAGTGGCGGTTCCGTCACCAAAACGCGGTGAAGTCTTGATCCGTGTCGAGGCGACTTCAATTTGCGGGACGGATGTCCATATTTACGAATGGGATGCCTGGGCGGCGTCACGCGTTAATCCGCCGTACGTCTTCGGACATGAGTTTTCAGGCGAAGTCGTGGAACTGGGTGAAGGGACGAAGCGTCTGAAACTCGGCGACCGTGTTTCGGCGGAAACACATATCGTCTGTCATCAATGCAAACAGTGTCTGCGGGGGCAGTATCACATTTGTAAAAACACAAAAATCATCGGTGTCGACACACAAGGTTGTTTTGCCGAGTACGTCGTCATGCCGGAAGAAAATCTCTGGGTCAATCCGGAGGACATGCCGGCCGCTATCGCATCGATTCAAGAACCGATGGGTAATGCCGTCCATACGGTCCTTGCAAGTGATGTCAGTGCGAAAACGGTGGCAGTCGTCGGCTGTGGTCCGATCGGTCTGATGGCCGTATCCGTCGCGAAAGCGGCAGGAGCTGCGGAAGTCATCGCAATTGATGTCAACCCGTACCGTTTAGAGCTTGCGAAGACGATGGGCGCGGATGTCGTCATCGATTCGCGTCATGAAGATGTCCTCGAGCGGGTCCGGATGATGACGGACGGGGACGGCATTGATGTCGTCTGCGAAATGAGCGGTCATCCGGTCGCAATTGGTCAAGCATTCGAGATGGTGACAGCAGGAGGAGACGTTAACATCTTGAGTCTGCCGGTCAAACCGGTCGAAATCGACTTGACGAATCATGTCGTCTTTAAAGGTGTCCGCGTGCAAGGGATCACAGGCCGGAAAATGTATGAGACATGGAGTCAGGTATCGGCCTTCCTATCGAGCGGAAAAGTCGATGTTAAACCGTTGATCACGCATACGTTACCACTCGAACGGTTTGAAGAAGGATTCGAATTGATGCGACAAGGGAAATGTGGAAAGGTCGTACTACAACCAAGGGGGACGAATTAATGGGTTTTGAGCATTTACGGACAGAATTAGAAGAGATGAAACAAGCGGGGACGTTCCGAGAACTCGTCGCACTCGAAAGTGCCCAGCACAACCGGGTGACGGTCGACGGGAAAGAATTGATTCAACTGTCGTCGAACAACTATCTCGGACTCGCGGCGCACCCGCGTCTCGCGAAGCGGGCAGCGGACGCTGCTCTTGAATTCGGTGCCGGAACAGGATCGGTCCGGACGATTGCCGGAACACTCGAAATGCACCAAGCATTCGAACGGGAACTGGCGACCTTTAAGCATACGGAAGCGGCACTTGTCTTCCAATCAGGATTCGCGACAAACCTCGGTGTGTTGTCAGCCTTGCTTGGACCGGAAGACGTCGTCATTTCTGACGCCTTGAACCATGCATCAATCATCGACGGGATTCGTCTGACAAAAGCGAAACGCCGGATTTACAATCACGTCGATCTTGCGGACTTGGAAGCGGCTCTGCAGGAAACACAAGACGCGCGGACACGTCTCGTCGTTACGGACGGTGTCTTCTCGATGGACGGTAATATCGCGCCACTCCCAGAAATCGTTGAACTGGCTGAAAAATATGATGCCCTCGTCATGGTCGATGATGCCCATGCATCCGGTGTTCTCGGAAAAAGTGGCCGCGGAACCGTTAATCACTTCGGTCTCGACGGACGGGTCGCGTTGCAAGTCGGGACACTCTCAAAAGCGATCGGTGTTCTCGGCGGGTACGTCGCGTGTGAACAACACGTCAAAGACTATCTGATTCATAAAGGCCGTCCGTTCTTATTCTCGACGTCCCATCCGCCGGCAGTCGTTGAAGCGAACCGGGAAGCGCTTCGTGTCATGGAAGAAGAAACAGAACTGTTTGACCGTCTCTGGGAAAACACGGAATTCTTCAAACACGGATTACGGGAACTCGGCTTTAATATCGGCACGTCGACGACGCCGATCACACCGGTCATCGTCGGCGACGAAGCATTATGCCATCAGCTGTCAGACCGCCTGCGTCAACACGGTGTCTTTGCACAAGGGATTGCCTTCCCGACTGTTGCCAAAGGTAAAGCACGTGTCCGGACAATCGTCACAGCCGAACATACACGGGAAGACTTGGAGCAAGCGCTCGAAGCGTTTAAACAAGTCGGTCAAGAGCTGGAATTGATTTAAAAGGTACGAAAACATAGAAGGGACGGCACATCACTACGATGCGCCGTCCCTTTTTGGTGTTCCTCATGCTTGATTTCAATAAACGGCAATCGGTCCGTATGGTCCGTCAATAATCTCGAGATCGGTCTCAAAAATATCGGAGAGCGTGTTTGCGACCATGATTTCCTGTACCGTACCGAATGCAGCAATCTGTCCATGTTTCATCGCACAAATATGGTCGGCATATTTCGCCGCAAAATTGATGTCGTGTAAGACGGTTATGATCGTTCTTCCAAGCTCATCCGCGACATGACGCAGATATCCCATCATCTGGACGGACCGGGCGATATCGAGATTGTTGAGCGGTTCATCAAGCAACACGTAGTCCGTCTCCTGACACAAGACCATCGCGACATAAGCCCGTTGACGTTGTCCGCCTGACAGTTCATCGAGGTAACGGTTCTCAAGTGGTGTCAGGTCAAGAAAGTCGATGTATTTTGACGTGATTTTCTCATCTTCCAGTGTCATGCGCCCTTGCGAGTAGGGGAACCGGCCAAATCCGACCAGTTGGCGAACCGTCAGCCGGGTCACGAAATGATTTTCCTGACGAAGAATCGTCATGATTTTTGCTAAATCCTTTGACTTCGTGCTTGAGACATCGAGTCCTGCGACTTGAATCTGTCCTTCATCAAGTTGCAACAGACGACCGATCATCATCAGTGTCGTCGATTTACCGGCGCCGTTCGGTCCGATCAGTGCGGTCAGACCCGCTTTCGGAATCTCTAACTCAAGCGGACCGATCTGGACATGATCCGTATACGTTTTTTTGACTTGCGTTAATTTAATCATAAGGACCTCTTTCGTAATAACACCGTTAAGAAAATCAAACCGCCAAACAGTTCGATGATGACGGAGACGACGCTCGGTGCATTGAAAATATGATACATAAAGAAATAAGCACTCGTCAGAACGAGAAAACCAATCGAAAAGGCCATCGGCAAGACGTACTTATGGTCATACGTGGAAGCGACCTGATAACTGAGTGTGGCAACGAGAAAACCGAAAAACGTCAGTGGTCCGATCAGTGCCGTCGACATCGCCATGAGCAGGGAAATAAGGATGAGGATATAGATGACGCTTCGGCGGTGATTGACGCCGAACGAGGTCGCGACGTCCTTTCCGAGGGCGATGACATTCAGACGGTTCGCCGACAGGAACAACAAGACACTGACGATCAGGACGACCGGAATCACGATTGGAAAATAGGCAGAATCGGCATTCGTGACTGAACCGAACAATCGGGCCTGCAGAATATCGAATTCAGACGGGTCAAGCATCCGTCTCATGAAGCTTGCAAGAGAATTCAGTCCGGTGCCAAGGATGATCCCGACGAGCAACAGGAGTTGTAAATCGGCATATTTTCCGGATAACAGCCATCCGTAGAGCAACAGACTCATCACGAGCATGAGACCGACTTGTGTCAAAAAGGCTCCCGTTCCGGAAAAACCGATCAGAGCCCCTGCACCAAAGAAAAAGATCATCGACGTTTGAATCGTTGAGTACAGCGCATCGAATCCAAGCAGGGACGGCGTGATGATCCGGTTATTCGTGACCGAATGAAAGGCGACGGTGGCGAGACTTTGGCAGAGTGCGGCAATCGCCATCGTCGCGACGGCTGTGATCCGGCGTTCGACGACCGGCCAAAAGGAAGGTGACTGAACGGGTACCGGATTGTTGTAGAGAAGGAGACCAAGGGAACAGAGCAGTCCACCGAACAGAAACAGGGACAACAAGATCCAGTAGCGGCGTGCATGTCGTTTGGACGGGAAGGCAGAAGCATTCCGGTCACTTGTATGAGCGGTTATTCGTTCACTTCGGTAGGGTTTTGGTTTTCGGTGCATGACTGTACTCATCGGATACCTCCTCTTTTTCGTTGCCGCAATAGGATGAGAATGAAGACTGCTGCACCGACTGTTCCAAGGATCAGTGAGACCGGCAGTTCAAAGGGGCGGATCAACGTCCGCGAAACCAAATCACTGATGAGAACCGTCCCCATCCCGATGACGCAGACCCATGGCAAGTTACTGCGCAAGTCATCACCGCGCATCATCGAGACAAGGTTCGGAACGATCAGACCGAGAAACGGTAAATTTCCGATGACCGTCGCGACGATTCCGACGGATAGAGCGATCAGGCCTGTCGCAAGCATCATGAGACGGTTGTAATGAATACCGAGACTGGTCGCGATATCTTCACCGAGACCGACCAACGTTAAGCGATTGGCGAGAAAAAAGATACAAAACGTGACCCCGACAATAATCCATAAGTATTCATAGCGACCGATCTGGACGGATGAAAACGATCCGACGAACCATCCTTCCAGTGCCTGACTCGCCCGGAAGTATAAACCTAAGAAAGTGGAAATGGCCGAGATGACAGCGCCGAGCATCAGTCCGATGATCGGTACGATCAGCGAAGAACGGAGCTGGACCGAACGCAGGAACCAAAAGAACACCATCGTGCCGATAAAAGCGAATACGATCGCACCGGTCATCCGCATCATCAGTGTCGGTGCCGGGACAAGCAGATAAACGGTCAATAGTCCAAGTCCCGCCCATTCAATCGTACCGGTCGTCGTCGGTTCGACGAGCCGGTTCTGTGTAATCAGCTGCATGACGAGTCCCGCCATCGCCATCGCTGCACCTGTCAGCATCAGGGCGATTGTTCGCGGAACACGTGTAATCCAAAACATAGAAAAGTCATTCGCCGTGTTGCTGAGTTCATAGACTCCGGTCAACAGGGAAGTAACGGCAAGCAGACCGATGATCAGGAGAGCGATGATGAACGGCGGCGTCCAAACGACAGAAAAGGAAGGTCGAGCATTCGGCTCAACACTTCCATTCACTTGTTGCGGCTTAGTCTGTTCCATTTACTTCACGAACGCTTTCGAAACGCTTTGGAAAAATTCCGAATAGGTCTGAATCGACTCGTTCAAGTACATATCCTTTGGTGTATACACAATCCGGTCTTCTTTGACGGCTGTCGTCTTTTGGAGCGCCGGTGCACGATCGATGACGTCTTCTGCGGGAACAGCATCTTTTGCGTTTCCGAGCGGGGCGTCACGATCTAAGACAAGCAAACGGTCCGGATTGCTTTGTGCGATCGCTTCGACCGAAACCTCGTCTCCTTGATCGTTGCCTGATTTTTGCTTGACTTCAAGTGCGGGTTTCCAGCCGAAGATGTCATACATCGGTCCAAAGACACGACCGCTCATCGGAGCAGAGAAACCGATGTCTCCACCTGAAACGATGACCGACATGACGCTGTCTTTTCCGTTATAGGATTTTTTCACGTCCTGAATCGATTGTTCGAAGGTCGTGACGAGTCGGTCTGCTTCTTGTTCCTTGGCAAAAATTTGACCCAGTGTCTGTGTCGTATCTTCGAGACCTTTAATTAACAGTTCACCCGGCGTTCCGGAATCTTCAGGTAACGCGATGTCGAGATCGATGACAGCTGCTTCCGGGACCAACTTTTTAATGTCATCGTAATAGTCCGCAAAGCGTTGACCGACGATGACGACATCGGGATCAACCCCGGCAATCGCTTCGAGGTTCGGCTCGAAGTGCATCCCGACGTCGACGATGTCCTTGTCCTTGGCGTAAGGTGATTCCGCCGGTAACAGTCCGACCGGAGCAGCAACGAGTTCAACGTCCCAGGCAGCGAGTGTCTCGAATGTCCGGTTATCGAGTGCCACGACTTTCTTCGGTTTTACAGGTACCTTGACTGTACCGTGTGCATCAGTGATTTCGACCGTTTCAGCGGCAGATTTCTTGCTGTCCGTCGTAGTCGTTTCGTTTGCAGTACCGCACGCGGCGAGTAGGAAGGCGAGAGAGCTGATCACCATCGATGTTTTGAGTGTCCCCATTTTGATTCATCTCCTTTTGATGTGGACAATGCATCAACTCAATCCGTTCGTGAATATGTAGGTGTTTGTATCTCTCACGAATTAATTGATAATGATTATCATTGTCATATTCAAGTTGAATGATAACAAACAAAAAATGGAGATGCAATGACAAATTTGGTATGCCGGACTTTCCGATTTTTTATTTCTATAAACTATACGGAAATAAAAATCATTACACATTTTTCAAAAATCATATGCTGAAGGACAGGCACTCAATTGCTGATAACCGCTATAAGAATTGTTATAATGGCGAAAATAATGGATTTTAAAAGATTAAAAATGGAATCAGCTACTATTCTTCTGAAAAAGTAGCGAAAAGAGATTGGAATGGTTTCCAAGTATCTAAATAAATAGAGTGTGACAGGTTAAAGTCTGTTACATTTTTTTGGACATTCTTATTTTGAAGCATGAGGACTTCCGACTTAGGGAAAAGAAAATGAGACGATAGGAGAGAGAAAGGGCGTGTGACGATTTGATCAGCAAACGAAAAAAACTTATTGTCCTGTCGTTTGCCTTGATGGCAATGGTACTTGGGGGATGTATCCGTATTCAATATGATGCGACGGTCCATACCGATAAAAGTGTCACCTTAAAAACGACATATGCTGCAAAAGAGCATCCTGTAGCGCGACTACTTAATTTGAATCCGGACTGGAATACGTATGTCAAACAGGCTGAGAAGAACGGGTACGCGGCAGAGACGTTCAGGACGCAGGATGATTATGAAGGTATCCGGATGAAAAAGAAATTTGCTAAATTTGAAGACTTGGCAACGATTAAAGATGAATGGAAAACAGGGATCGGCGGTATTCTCATCCCACCGGATACGACGTATGAAGTCAAACAGGAAAAAGGATTTTGGTTTAATACGTATCGATTGGATACGAACATTGATTTGAGTATTGACCGGTTGAACATCAAAGGCTATCAGCCGACTGGACAAGTTAAAAAATTAGCTGATCGTTATCTTCGGCAGGCGGATATCGAAATCAATCTTCATGGACCGAAAGTGATTGGTCTGCAGAACGGGGAAAAAATCGACTGGGCGAACCATAACAATGTTTCGTGGAAACTGTACGGCACAAAGGACAACCAGTTACAGCTGATTGCCTATGTTCCGAATCCGACCGGCTGGATCGTAACCGGGATCGTCCTGTTGATTGGTGTTTGTCTGCTCGTATTCTGGATTGTCCATCATGTCCGGAAATTACGGCGCCGACAACTTCAGACAATTGGCATCTCAGTACTCGTCTGTCTGCTAGTCGGCGGCAGTGCCTGGTGGTTCTTTGCTGACGAGACGTCGAGTGCCCCGCCGCCGACAAAGCAGATTGTCACGCAACAGGTCGGGGAAATCACACCGACGTTCATGGTCCATGGATTGTTCGGGACAGAGCGGACATTCCTGCCGATGATTGATGATTTCACGAAAAAGAAGCTGGCAGATGACGGCGGACGGTGTGATGTCTCGCGTAACGGGAAAGTGGCGTGTGACGTCAAACCATCTACTACCGGGTATCCGCTTGTCCGAATCGTCTTTGAAGACGATGAAGCCAGTCTTGCTAATCAACAAAAATGGCTCAGTGCAGCAATTGAACAGTATGACCAAAAGCAACAGGCGACTTTTACGGACATCCAACTGGTCGGCCACAGTATGGGCGGGGTCGATGTCGTCGCCTATACGCTGAAAGAAGATATTCCGTACCATGTCCGGAAAGTGGTGACGCTCGATGCACCGATCAGCGGTTCGGATTATGCGACGCTTGGATTGACACTTGCTCCGTTCGGGACGAATACAAACAGTCCGGCGATTCAGGATTTGGCTGAAAATTCAGCGGCGATGAAAAATCTGAAGGATCGCTTGGACACATGGCCACGGGATGTGCTGGTCTATTCTTTTGGGGCGAAAGGCGGAGACTTCAATTTGATTCCGCTCAAAAGCTCGTTTGCGCTTAATGCGTATACGGAAAACATCAAAACGAAATCTTATAAATATGATCATTTTACGATCCATCGCCGGGAACCGGTTTTCAAAGAAGTCCGCAATTTTTTGTTTAAAGAAAATCTAGTCACAGAAACAGAGGAGGAACCGTCATGAAACGGATTGTCATCATCGGAGGCGGAATAGCGGGAGTCACCGCTGCAGCGTTACTCGCTCGAAACGGGCATGACGTGACTTTGTGCGAAGGAAGCCGTGAATGGGGCGGGTCAGCGGGTAAGTTTACCCGAAAAGACTTCACCTATCCGGTCGGAGCGACACTCGGAATGGGTTTTGAGTCCGGCGGTATTCATGACCGGGTGTTGCAGCATCTGCAAATCGACCAGCCTGTCGAGTTGCTCGAAACCGTCATGGCAATCAAGCTGGCAGGGCATGACATCCTCTATTATCGTGACCGTGACCGTTTCATCGCACATCTGAAGAATCAGTTCCGCGATCAGGCAGACTCGATTCAACACTTTTTTGATGAACTGGATCGAATTCAGCGGCACGTCCGACCGTTGATGCAGGCATTACCGGCATTACCGCTTAAGACGTTGCACGATGCGCGGATGATCGTCCAAGAAACAAAAGCAAGTTTGCCATTACTACCTTATCTGACGCGGACGATTGGTGACATTCTCCGGAAACATCAGTTGGACGGGACAATTTTTGCACAACTGATCGACGGGATTTTACTCGACAGTATGCAGACGGGAAAAGAAGCTTCGGCGTTGCTTGGAGCTGTTGCGTTATCGATTTATCATGACGGGGCGTATTATGTTCCGGGTGGACTCTATCGGATCGCCGAACGTTTAAAGGCTGCTGCTGAAACGGACGGCGCGACGGTGTTGCTCGGTCGTAAAATCACCTCTGTGCGTCAAACGGCGGATGGTTTTTTACTGGAAGACCGGCGGGGACGACTCTTACTTGCAGATGCCGTCATCGGTGCCGTGCCGATTGAAGCGATGCAACAACTGGTCGGACCCTCCTTGCGGCCGGTATTACGCCGGACGTATAAGCGGCAAGCTGACTTAACGCAGTGGGCGACGTTTACGTATTATGCGGCGATTCCTGAGACAATCATTCAAGATGACCACGCATTTCGGCAAATTCACAATCCGATTTTACCGTCGGGTCATGCGTTCATCTCTTTATCTCGGACAGGAGACATCGATCGGGCACCGGCCGGGTGTCGGACGTTGACGATGTCCTGTCATATTCCGATTGGTCAGTTCGCACGTGACGACCGGGAGCGTTATGACCGGCAAGTCGAAACCATGCAGGAAAAATTCGAAACGATTTTAGAGTGTGAATTTCCCGGTTTTAGAAATCAAGTCATCGAGCGCCATCCCGGTGGACCGGGTGCCTGGGTCCGCTATACATCACGTCCGGATGGCGGTGTCGGTGGATATCCGCAATTGCCGTCAACCAGTCTGTTTCGCGCTGCCTCGTTTCGGACGGGTGTCCCGGGACTCTATATCATCGGGGATACTGTGTTTCCGGGTGCCGGAACGATTGGGGCGACGACTTCCGCCATTCATGTGGCCCGGGAATTTGGTGTGAAGATTTAGAAAAGAATTTGGTAAATCATGAAAGAAGCGGCCGGATGGTCGCTTTTTTTGGAGAACAGGATTATGATTGAGGCGAGACGGGAAGTAGTTAATCATGAGCGAAAAAGAGAGAGAAGGAGTGAACGAGATTGAATCAGTTTGAGGACAAGTGTCAACATTTCATTCAAGAACGTCGTCCGGAAGTCGGTCCGTTGATTTTTACAAACGCCCGCACCTTCATCAATGCCCGGGGATTAAGCGTATATGAACGGATTTATCAAGGAAAAGAGGAAGTCCGCTTGGCGTTCGTCGAACAGACAGCCGGCCATCAAATCGTTTCATTGATGGAAAATACATTTGGAAACGGACTCGTCTATTTTGTATCGACGGCCACAGCAACATGGGACGGCGAAAATTTCGGTGAGTTTACGTTTTAACTACATAATGAGTCCCAGTCCGGATGAGGCTGGGACTCTTTCATGTCGAAACTTGGATGCGTTTCATAACGTATACGAAGTATGACAAAAAATGCAGCGAGAAGGAGGAACCATCTTGCAACAACAAATAAAACCAAAATCATCGACCCGTCGTCTCGCGACCGTGTCCCTGATTTTTATGGCAGTCGGCTTTATTGCCTCGTTGCCGTTTAAAGAAAACGATTGGGTGTTTTGGCTGCAAAGCGGTTTTGAAGCAGGCCTTGTCGGCGGGATTGCGGACTGGTTTGCCATCACAGCGTTATTCCGCCATCCGCTCGGACTGAAAATTCCCCATACAAACCTTTTGCCGAAAAACCGGGAGCGGGTCATCGAGTCAATCGTCCAGATGCTCGAAAAAGATTTGCTCAATAAAGAGAGTATCGTCGAAAAGTTGCGGCATATGACGCTAGCCGACCGTTTCATCAAATTATTGCGTTCGATTGTCCTGTTACCGGCGTTTCGTTCGACGGTCACGGAACTGTTGACCGGTATTTTGCACAAACTGCCGAAAGAGGCGATTCTGAAAGTCGTCGATGAGCGGATTTCCGATACGGTCAAAGCTTATCCATCAAAAAGATTGGCAGAACGATTGATGGGATTAAACGAGGAACGGCGCCTTGATGAACTCGCAATCGATCAATTACTCGGTTAC
Organism: Exiguobacterium sibiricum 7-3; assembly: GCF_000620865.1. NCBI lineage: Bacteria > Bacillati > Bacillota > Bacilli > Caryophanales > Exiguobacterium > Exiguobacterium artemiae. The sequence goes on along the minus strand of NZ_KK211190.1, from coordinate 1,970,627 downwards.
GGGCAACGGTTGCTCGAAGACCCCGTGATTCGTGATCAGATTGGACGCCTGGCGTATCACGCGATGATTGATCAAGAAAAAAATACCTTTTTACGCGTTACGGCGAAGACGGTACAAAAGGTTTATTCGGAAGAACGGTTGAGTCTTGTCATTCAATCGGTTCTGCTGAGTGTGATTGAAGATATGAAAAAAGTGCATCATCCGAACCGTCTGGCGATTCTCGATCACGTCCGCCGAAATTTAGCGCAATTGATTCAAGATGAAGAGCGGCTTGCCAAAATTGACCAATGGAAAGCAGCGGAAGTGGATCGCTTTGATCTGCAACCGGTCTTGAACCGGGCCTACACGGCAGGAATCGAGGAGCTGAAAACGTATTTAGGATCCGACTCCTTCTGGGAAAGCCGTGCTTTACCATTGATGAACCAAGCGCTGAACGAGTGGGATCAACATCCGACGTTCAAAGAAGAAAGTGACCGTTGGATGAAAGACCAGCTTGTTCGGTTCGTTGATCAAAACCATCAAAAAATCGGTGGCTTGGTCCGGGAAAACTTAAATCGTTTTGATACGGAAACGTTAATTCATATGATTGAGGACAAGGTCGGGAACGATTTGCAATGGATTCGCGTCAACGGCGCGATTTGCGGTTTTTTCATTGGTCTGATTCTGGGTGGAATCAAACTATTCATTGGCTGAGGGAGCGATGGTATGTGGCAGGAACAAGTGATTTTAGAAGAGGAGTATGACTTTGCCGGTATCCGGAAGCGACTTCGCGGTGACCGTTTACAAGTCGAACAGGACGGTCGATTGTTTGTCCCGCTTTTGTTGCCGGAAGGAAAGTTCGTCGGTCAGATTGAAGCATCCGGGCCTCGGACACTTCTTTTGTCCGGGAAAGGTCCACGGGAACCGATGGTGCAGCAATTGTGCCGTCGGTTTCGTCTGGATACGATGAATCCAAGTCAGCACCTATCAAAGACGTCGCTTTCGGAAGTCGTGGCGACGTTCGGAGCGGAGCGGCTTGTGCTCGATATCAGTCCGTTTACTGCACTGATCCGGTCAATCATTCATCAACAAATTAATCTGGCATTTGCGCAAGTCCTGATGGAACGGTTCTGCCGGACGTTCGGAACGGAACAGGACGGGGTGATTTTCCCGCCGACGGCAGACCAGTTACGGAAAATCGAACCGGATCAGCTTCGAGCACTTCAACTATCCGGACGAAAAGTCGAGTATCTCCTTGGTGCAGCGCGGACCGAGATTGATTTTGACGAGTTGACGGAAGCGTCTGACGCAACGATCGCCGAGACATTGATTGCCCTAAAAGGGGTCGGTCCCTGGACAGTGCAAAACGTTTTGATGTTTGGCTATGGACGGGAAGATTTGTTTCCAGCGTCCGACATTGGCATTTTACGGGCGTTCGAACGGTTGCGTGGAGTCGTCCAAGTGTCGAAGAAGCGGTCCTGTTAGCGGAAGAATTTGCGCCGTACCGCAGTCATGCCGCCTATTTGTTGTGGCGATCGATTGAATAAGGAACTATTCTTGTCACCCCTTGAAGAGAACGGTATAATGAATGCGTTAAGAACGAGTCATCGTTCGTAGATACGATAAGCGTAGCGGGATCACCGCTTCCGATAGAGGGGACGAATGTTTATGTACACAGATGAACAAATCATCGAAAAGGCCAATGAAATCGCGAAAATGATTTCTGAGACATCAGAAGTAGAACGATTCAAAGCTGCTGAAGCGAACATCAACGGGAACGAAAAAGTTCAAAAGATGATGAAACAAATCAAGTTCCTGCAAAAAGAAGCAGTCAACTGCCAGCATTACGGTAAAACGGAAGCATTGGCACGTGTCGAAGCAAAACTGGATAAATTATTCGCAGAACTCGACGAGATGCCGGTCGTGCAACAATTCCAAGAATCCCAGGAAGAAGTAAACGGACTTCTTCAATATGTGACGGTGACGATCTCAAACGGAATCACGGATCAAATCATCGAAGCGACAGATGGCGATGTCTTGGCGGGGAAAACAGGCAGCGGTATGGAAGCAGAAAATAAAAGCGGCGGTTGCGGCTATTAATCAATGAACTGAATTGGAAAAGCCGACGGATTCCCGTCGGCTTTTTACGCGAATGAGGTGAAAATCATGGAAGCAGTCCACAATACGCCGATGATGAAACAATATTTTTCCATTAAGGCTGATTATCCCGATGCCTTTTTATTTTATCGTCTCGGTGATTTTTATGAGTTATTTTTTGAGGATGCCAAACAAGTGGCACATGAACTGGAATTGACATTGACGGCCAAAAACGGCAAGAATGCCGAACACCCGATCCCGATGTGCGGTGTGCCGCACCATGCGGCAAACGGCTACATCGAACAATTGATCGAACGGGGTTATAAAGTCGCTTTGTGCGATCAGGTCGAAGATCCGAAGTTGACGAAAGGACTCGTCAAACGTGAAGTCGTCCAAGTCATCACGCCGGGGACCTTGATGTCGTCGTTGACGGAAAAAGAAAACCGGTATCTCGTTGCAGTCGTCGAACAGGATGGACGATTCGGTATCGCCCGCGGCGATGTCTCGACCGGAGAAAGTGCCTTGACGAGTGTTGCGACGCTTGATGCGGTCGCGAAGGAGTTAAGCATCATCCTGCCGCGCGAAATCATCATCACGACGCGAGAACACGAAGCGGCACTCAGCCATCTGCAGATTCCGATGACGGAAAGTACACGCCGGGAAAGTCATCCGCACGGTGACCGGGCGATTGATGCGGCACAAGCAGATGCCTTTGCTGTCTTGTACGCGTATATGCACGATACGCAAAAACGGTCGCTTGCGCATTTACAACCGGCGCTGGTCTATGAAGCGGCTGATTTTATGCAACTGGAGCCGAATACCGTCAAGAATCTGGAACTGGTCCGTTCTGCTCGGACCGGCGATAAAAAAGGGTCATTGCTCGGTCTGTTAGATGTGACCGGAACAGCGATGGGCGGACGGATGCTGAAACGCTGGCTCGAAAAACCATTGCTGTCGGAACGGACGATTACAGAACGGCTCGACGCCGTCGAAGAATTGTTGGCGCATTATTTTGAGCGGCAACAGTTGAAAGATACGCTGCGGGAAGTATACGATTTGGAACGATTGGTCGCGAAAGTCGGATATGGGACAGCTTCTGCCCGTGATCTCGTCCAATTGAAATCGACGCTCCGCTTGATTCCGCGTATTCAAGCCGCGCTTGAGGAACTGTTGAGCGACCGCTTGGGACAACTGGCACTCGGGCTCGATCCACATGAGGAACTGACTAACTTGCTGGACCGTGCGTTTGTCGAGGCCCCGCCAATCTCGACGAAAGAAGGCGGGATGATCCAACCGGGCTTCGACCCGGCACTGGATGAACTACTAATGGCATCAAAAGACGGAAAGACATGGCTGGCAACACTTGAAGCGAGTGAACGTCAGGCGACCGGTATCAAGACGCTGAAAATTGGTTATAACCGGGTATTCGGGTACTATATCGAAGTCTCGCGGGCCAACGCCAAACTGTTGCCGGAAGGACGATATGAACGCAAACAGACGCTTGCGAACGCCGAGCGGTATGTCACGCCGGAACTAAAAGAGAAGGAAGCGTTGATTCTCGGGGCGGAAGAAAAAAGCATTACCCTCGAATACGAACTGTTCTGCCAAGTCCGGGATCAAGTCAAAACACAGATTGAAAGCCTGCAACGGGTCAGTCGGCGGATTGCGGAACTGGATGTCCTCGTCGCCTTGGCGGAAATCGCAGAACGTCATGACTATGTCCGACCGCTAACGATTACAGGACGGAACGTGATTATCGAAAACGGACGTCACCCGGTCATCGAGACGGTCCTGCCGCGCGGAGAATATGTCGCGAACGGCATCGCCTTACACGAGGATCGGGAAATGCTGTTGATCACGGGACCAAACATGTCCGGTAAATCGACGTACATGCGTCAATTTGCCCTGATTGCCTTGCTGCATCAGATTGGATCGTTTGTACCGGCAAGCCGGGCAGAGTTACCGGTCTTTGATCAAATCTTTACGCGGATCGGAGCCGCCGACGACTTGGTCAGTGGACAATCCACCTTCATGGTCGAGATGGTCGAGACACAAGAGGCCTTGACCCGGGCAACCGACCAATCATTGATTCTCCTCGATGAAATCGGTCGCGGTACATCGACATATGACGGAATGGCCCTCGCGCAAGCTATCGTCGAACACATCGCCGAGCATGTCGGAGCCAAAACATTGTTCTCGACGCACTATCATGAACTGACCATTCTTGAGGAGTCGATGCCGCGGCTCGCGAACGTCCATGTCCGGGCGGTCGAGCAGGATGGACGAGTCGTCTTTCTGCATGAAGTCCGTGACGGAAAAGCCGATCAATCTTACGGGATTCATGTGGCACGGTTAGCGGATCTGCCGGATTCCTTGATTGACCGGGCGGAAGTCTTGTTATCGGAGTTCGAACAAACTGAGGAGCGGGCGATTGTGTCTCCGCCGCCTGCAGTCGTTCAGGCGGAACCCGTCGATCAGCTGAGTCTCTTTGCCGAGCCAGATCCGGTGCGGGAAACGATTCAGACGCTTGATCTGATTAACATGACACCGCTTGAAGCATTAAACACGTTGTACCGTCTGCAGGCAGAAGCAAGAAAGTAAGGAGGCGTAACACATGGGAATCATTCGGGAACTATCGGATTCATTAGCGAACCGGATTGCGGCAGGTGAGGTCGTTGAACGCCCCGCCTCTGTCGTTAAAGAACTGGTCGAAAATGCACTCGATGCGGGTGCGACGCAAATCGATGTTGAACTGGAAGAAGCGGGTATGAAACGAATGACGATCCGTGACAACGGTCACGGTTTTTATCCGGAAGATGCAGAACTTGCCTTCGTCCGCCATGCGACAAGCAAAATCAAGGATGAACACGATTTGTTCCGGATCAAGACACTTGGTTTCCGGGGAGAGGCATTGGCCTCGATTGCGTCCGTCAGTAAAGTGACGCTGAAAACGAAGCGGGAAGACCAGGAAGGGGTTCAGCTGACACTTGATTACGGGACATTGACGGAGCGTTCGGCGATTGCGATGAACCGCGGAACGGAACTGACGGTCGAGCAATTATTTTTTAATACACCGGCTCGACTGAAGTACCTCAAGACGACGCATACGGAACTGGCAGCCATAACGGATATCCTGAACCGGGTCGCTTTTGCCCATCCGGACGTCAAACTGTACGCTGTCCATGAAGGAAAAGTTTTGATTCAGACGAACGGATCCGGAGACGTCCGGCAGGCACTGGCCAGCGTTTACGGACATCAGACGATTCAAGGAACACTCGTCGCGACCGGAGCGACGGCCGATTATCAGCTGACATGTCATCTCGTCAAACCGGAAGTGACACGCGCTTCGAAAAATTACATCACGCTGATTCTAAACGGACGTTCGGTCAAAAACTTCGCGCTGACGCAAGCGGTTTTAAATGGATACCATACACTATTGCCGATTGGTCGTTTTCCGATTGCTGTGATTGAAGTGACGATGGATCCCTTGTTGATAGATGTCAACGTCCATCCGGCGAAACGGGAAGTCCGCCTGTCAAAAGAAGTAGAACTGGGTCAACTGATTCAAGAAACGATCCGGTTGACGCTCAGCCGCCAGACGTTGATCCCGAAAGTCACCCCGCCGAAACCAAAAAGAGATCCGAGTGCACAGGAGAAGTTAGAGTTTTCTTACGTTGCGGAACCGGTTGAAGAGTTGTCATCACGGTCGGTCTGGAACTACCCGATCCCGAAACGAACGGAGACGGGTGATGACCGGACCGTGACACCAAACCGGGAGCCATCAATTGAGCCGCAAGCACACCTGCAACCGGAACAAGTAGACGAGCCGATCGCAACCGGTCCGAAGTTTCCGCATCTCGATGTCATCGGACAGCTTCATTCTTCGTATATCGTTTGTGCCGGAGCGGACGGCATGTATCTGATTGATCAACACGCCGCCCAGGAACGGATTAAATATGAAACGTATAAAGTCATGTTCGGCCGCCCGCTCGAACAACGGCAGCAGCTGTTGTTGCCGTACACGTTTGAGATCGCAAGCGATGATATGCGACGGATGGATGAAGTCCTGCCGTTATTGCGTGATGTCGGGATCGAATTGGAATCGTTTGGTCCACAAAGTTTCATCGTCCGTGAAGTTCCGACGTGGTTCCCGTCCCATCGCCAAGAGGAGACGATTCAGGAATTGATGGATGAAGCCTTGATGAAACGGAAGGTGGATCTCGAAAGTTACCGCGAGGACGCCGCCATCATGATGGCATGTAAAAAATCAATCAAAGCGAATCATCCTCTTAATCACGAGATGATGCGTCAATTGATTGCCGATCTTGCGAAAACCGACATGCCGTTCACATGCCCACACGGTCGACCGGTCATCATCGAATGGACGACCTATGAGCTGGAAAAACTCTTTAAGCGCGTCATGTAAAGAAGGACCAATCTGTTTTCACACAGATTGGTCTGTTTTCAGTCTGTATTGTGACAGAAAAACGGTTCTCTGCCTGTGAGAACGGTTACTTCGACAAATCTAGCTCATTTCATTGATTGTTCACAAAGTGAGGCGGATAATGAATCCCGAATACGTTAAATAAGGGGAAATCATTATGCGTTCAAAAACTTTACTGGGTGTGACCGTTATCCTGCAAATCGTTCTAATCTCTTGTTTTGCCATGATTGGCGACTGGATCAGTCTGACTTTGCATTTGCCGTTACCGGGAAACATCATTGGATTGATTTTATTGTATCTGGCATTAAAAAGCCGTCTGCTTCAAATCGACCATGTGGAGCGTGGGGGAAAGCTCCTATTGTTGGTCATGCCGCTGTTTTTTGTACCGGCGTTATCCGGCATCATGGACTATACCGATTTTATGCGTCAATCGGGTCTGCAAGTGCTTGTGATTCTTGTCATCAGCAGTTTGCTGACCTTGACCGGATCGGCGTACATCGTCGACCGTCTGGCACGCCGGAAAGAGGAGGGGACCATACATGAGTGAAGCATTGCTTTGGTTCATGCTGACGGTTCTGCTATTTGCCGGAGCCTTTTGGTTGTATCAGAAATACCCGTTTATCTGGATGTTGCCGATTTTGACAGTGACGTCTGCCGTCATTGTCATCTTAGTGCTGAGCGGGACATCACACACCGTTTATATGTCAGGCGGACAGTATTTATCAAAGATGTTGGGACCGGCGATTACGGCATTCGCGATTCCGCTTTACCATGTCCGTCATCACGTCCGTCGTTTTATTCCGGAGATTTTGCTTGGTGTCGGTATCGGAACGCTGATTGCATTAACATCGGATTTAATGCTCGGACTGCTCTTGCATCTTGAACGGACGACGAATCTGGCCTTGTTGCCGAAGTCGGTCACGCTACCTGTCGCCTTGGCGATTTCGGAACGGTCCGGCGGAACACTCGCCTTGACGGCGACATTTGTTCTTGTGACAGGGCTTGTTGGTTCAATCGTCGGTCCACGACTGATGACCGGTCTGAAGATTCGGCATTTCGTCAGTCGCGGCGTCGGTTTGGCCTCGATCGCCCATGTCATGGGGGCGACGAAATCGATGAGTCTCGATCAGCGTGAAGGGGCGGTTGGTCTGCTGACGATGGTGTTGACGGCTGTCCTGGCCAGTGTCCTTGCACCGTGGATTATTCAAATGGTATATTGAAGGAAAATACTTCCAAGGAAAAAAAGGTGGTACATCCGAACAATGATTATTTGGATTAATGGGACGTTTGGTGTCGGTAAAACGATGGCTGCCCAAGGATTACAGCAACGAATCGATCATATCTGTTTGATCCTGAATTGACCGGTCAGCTGTTACGTCAGCAACTTCCACGCGAAACGCTGGCAGATGATTTTCAAGATGAGCCGCTGTGGCGTCAGTTGAATCTGGTATTACTCGAACAATTGGACCAGCCGTCTGCGGTCATCATCGTACCAATGACGCTGACAAATCCGGATTATTTTGACGAAATCATCGGCGCCTTAAGAAGCAATGGGCATCAGGTGCAACACGTGGCGCTGATGGCAAGTCCAGCAACCATCCGGCGTCGTCTGAGAAGCCGTTTCGAACGCGCACAATCATGGGGAGGACGACAGGCGGATGAACGTTTACGTGCCTTGGCACATCCTGTTTTCTCCAACCATGTCGATACGGATGATTTGTCAAAACAGCAAATCGTTGATGTGATTGGTCTATTGTGTGACATTCAGCTGATGCCGCCTGACTAAGTGCTGGGAATAGAAGGATTGAAACCAAACGATTGAGGGAAATAAAGGTGTGATGCGGCATGCAAGTCTCGCATCAGATCTTTATTTTTTTTAGTTTTAGTAGGAGGCTTTTATGAATATGAAACAATGGATGACCGAAAAATTAGGGAGACAGTTGATGGCGATTTTTTACAGTGTCTTCGCACTGGGTGTGGTGACGTCTGTTGTCAGTTATCTGTATGTCGACAATGCAGCAGGTCAGACAAAAGAACAGGTTCTCGATCAGCTTCAGCAAACACAATGGTTTTGGTTTTTGAACTTATTGATTTTTCTTTTATGTTTATTGTTCATTGTCCGGCCGCTTGTTCATCGGTCGACAATGCAGTTACACGAATTGAATATCAAAAGTCAGCGTTTGGCGGAAGGAAAATCGATTTCGCTCGAACACGACATTCCGATTGAAAACGAAGTGGGTCAGTTAACACGATCCTTCTATCAAATGGCGCGTTCAATTTCTTCACAACATACGGAATTATCCCGTAAAAATCAACTGATGGAACAAAATCAAGAAACGCTGAAAGAAAAACAAAACGAACTAGAACGGGCACTGGAAGTGACACGTTCGAACGAACTGCATCTGCAAGACCGAAACGAATTGATTGAGACGTTGGCCTCAAAGGAAAGCTTGTTTGACTACTCCTCGGTCATCAGTACAATCGTGCGTTTGACGAAAACAGAGTTTGGCGCCTTGTTGCTCATTAAAAACAATGAAATTTCTTCGGTCGTCCCAAAAGAGATGACGGAGGAACAACAGGAAAGTCTGAAAACAGAATCGTTGCTGCTCAAACGGGTGATGATTTCAAAAGAGATGGCGAACTCGTCGAAAAAAGTGGCCAACGATACGTTGATCGGCTTTCCGTACTACATCTATGAAGGGGTCATTCCCATCATGGATCCGGCAAAAGAAGAGTTGATTGCATGTCTCTACTTGGCACGATTCGATCAAGCGTTTAATAAAAAGGAATTAAATGAACTGGAATCGTTCTCGAAACAGATTGCCATTTCTCTGATGCGGATGTCGTTATACGAGCAGATGGAGTATGAACGAAAGGAAACCGCCCAACTCCTCAATTCAGTCCGGGAAGCGATTTTATATATCAAACATGATGAAAAAGCAATTCTCGGAAACCAAGCCTTGTTTGATATCTTCGAATCTTTGCAAATTGAAGAAGACAATGATTCGATGACCTTCCTCGAAGTACGGCCTGAGACGATGTTTGAACAGGTTGACCAAAAAGAGGCGTTCGAAGCGTATTTCGAAGAAGTCTTGTCCGGTCAGATTCCGGAAGGGATGTTCTCTTTATCGATTGATCAAGGAGAATATTTCATTCAGGTTTATGCGGAAGAGATCACCCAGGGCGAACAGGCGAAAGGAACGATTCTCGTTTTCCGCGATGTCACGGCGGAGACCGAAATCGACCGGATGAAGTCGGAGCTCGTTTCCACCGTCTCACACGAACTGCGGACACCGCTCTCGTCGATTTATGGGTTTACCGAACTGATGCTTAAACGAAAGCTTGATCCCGAACGGAATAAACGCTATCTGCAGACGATTCATGATGAATCAAAACGGCTGACGGATTTGGTCAGCGATTTCTTGAACGTTCAACGAATGGAGTCCGGCAAACAGTCGTATGATAAAGAAGTGTTTGATCTGATCGATGTCTTGAGGGAACAGACACGTTTTTATCAAGCGGCGACGGAACAACATCGCTTGCAACTCGATGTGGATGAGCAACATGAATTCTTGATTAATGCGGATAAAAACAGCATGAAACAGTTGATTGGAAACTTACTGAACAATGCGATCAAATATTCACCGGATGGTGGCGATATCGTCATTTCCTTGACCCATCACCACAATCAGATTGAATTGAGTGTCCGGGATTTCGGCTTGGGGATTCCAAGCAGTGCGATGCCACACCTGTTCAGTAAATTTTACCGGGTCGATAATTCCGACAGCCGGAAAATCGGTGGAACGGGTTTAGGCCTCTCAATTTGTAAAGAAATCGTTCGGGCACATGATGGAAATATTGATGTTGAATCAATTTTAGGAGAAGGCACCGTATTTAAGGTATTGTTACCAAGTGTCTCCGATACATTGATTGAAATGGATTAATTCAAATCGGACAGGACAGGGAGTGCGGAAAGAATCATCCGCTTTTCCTGCCCTGTCTTTTTTCGTTGGAAGTGAGGTTTCTCATATCGAGAGAGGCGAGAGGAAACGTTGGATAGACCGAATTTCGTCCGATTTTCTGAAAACATTTCGTGACGAAGTGACGGTTTTGCTTGCAAATCGTTTCAGATATGCAGGGATTGCCGGTCTCGGAAAGCTCTCGCTATAGTGGGGATACAGATAGAAACCACACGACTTTAGGGAGAGATGAAGATGGACGTACAGACGTTATACGAACAAATCGTTCAACATCCGTCAACGGATGAGATGCAGGAAAATGCCAATGTCGATGGGAAATCACCACTCGGGAAGCTAAACCGTCTTGCGGGTGCCGCAGCAAAACAGATGATGCAGGACATGTTGTTGTCGACCGAAGCGAAACAGGCGCTTGCTGAAAATATCATCTATATCCACGATGCCGACTATTATGTGACCGGAACGACGACCTGTGTCCAACTGCCGCTTAGCCGGCTGTTAACGGAAGGATTTACGATGACTCACGGATCGATTCGTCCGGCACAGGATATCCGCTCGGCGTTGGCACTTGCTGCCATCATCATGCAGGCGAATCAAAACATGCAGCACGGCGGGCAGTCCTATCCGATGTTTGATTACGATCTCGCTCCGTTTGTCGAAAAAACCTTTCAGCGGCAACTGAAGAAAATCCGGGAATTGGTCCCGAAATGGTCCAACCGACGCAAGCGGGCCTATGCGATGTCAGAAACGTATGAAATGACCTATCAAGCCTGTGAAGCGTTTATTCATAACACGAATTCGATGCATTCACGTGGTGGCGGGCAAGTCCCGTTCATCTCCATCAATTACGGGACGGATACCTCAACGTTCGGCAGATTGTTGATTCGCGCACTTCTCGAAGCAACACGGGCAGGACTCGGAAAAGGGGAGACACCGATTTTTCCGATTCAGATTTTTAAGGTTAAGACAGGGGTCAATTTTCATTCGGAGGATCCGAACTATGATTTGTTTCAACTGGCGACCGAAGTGACCGGGAAACGTCTGTTTCCGAACTTTGCCTTTCTCGATGCCCCGTTCAACCAATCACCGGATGGTGAACCGGACGAAGAAGTGGCGTACATGGGCTGCCGGACACGTGTCCTTGAGAACCGGCAAGGTCGAGCGTCCGTCGTCGGGCGGGGGAATCTGTCGTTTACGAGTCTGAATCTCGTTCGCCTGGCCATGATGACGCAGAGTCTGGACCGGATGTTTGAAGCCGTCTCCACCTATACGGCAGTGATTTGCGAACAATTGCTTGAACGGTACCATTACCAGGCGAATCGGACAGCGGACGAGTTTACCTTTTTATATCGGCATATTTGGCGGGACGGACATACGCTGTCTGGATCAGACCGGGTCGAACCCGTCTTGCGGCAAGGAACGTTATCCGTCGGGTTCATTGGTTTGGCGGAAGCGTTGATCATCCTGACGGGACAACATCACGGGGAATCGGAACTCGCCCACCGGATTGGACAAGCCTTGATTCGATTGATGCGGACGGTCGTCGATCAGTACGGGAAAAAAACCGGGTTGAATTTTTCTTTACTCGCGACACCGGCAGAAGGATTATCCGGAAAATTCACGGCCGCGGATGTAGAGCAATTCGGTGTAATCGAACGTGTGACCGATAAATCGTATTATACGAACTCGTTTCATCTGCCGGTCGATACGAGTGTGACCATCCGCGAAAAAATCCGTTTGGAAGCACCGTTTCATGCGTTATGCAACGGCGGACACATCACCTATGTCGAGACGGACGGAGCACTCGCGGAAAACCCGGAAGCGATCGAAGATATCGTCCGCTTGATGGCAGAAGCCGGTATCGGGTACGGTTCAATCAATCATCCGATTGACCGGTGTCTGACGTGCCGGACGGAACAGACGATTGAATACTCCTGTCCGGTGTGTGGTGGAGAAGAGATCGAGCGGATTCGCCGAATCACCGGATACCTGGTCGGAACGATGGACCGGTGGAATCCTGCGAAACGGGCAGAAGAACGGGATCGGGTGCAGCATGCGACTACTTCACATTCTCGCTGATTCCGTCGTCGACGGTCCGGGTCTGCGAACGGTCATTTTTTTTGCCGGTTGTCCTCACCACTGTGCCGGATGTCATAATCCGGATTCCTGGGCGGTTGAAGGCGGAGAGGACTACAGCTTGCAGCATGTCGTTGAACAGATTCGACAGATTGGTTCGCACCGGGTGACGATTTCCGGCGGAGAACCGTTTTTGCAACAAGAGGCGTTATACGAGCTGATCAATGCATTGACCGGGTATGATATCTATCTGTTTACCGGTTACCGGCTCGAACAGTTGCTTGATGACGCTCTGGCCCGACGGATTCTCTCGAGAGTTGATGGTTTGATCGACGGACGGTATATCAAGACACTTCACGATTACTCCTTATCGATTCGTGGCAGTACCAATCAACGGATCTTAAATAAGAAACAGCTTCAAAGCTTTTTCGGATGAAAAAACAGGTCGTTTCTTCTCATGACAATGAGAGAGGAAACGACCTGTTTGATGATTATGCGTATTTTTTTTCACGTGCTTCTTCGATGTGAACGACGTCTTGATCGACTTTCCGTTTTTTAATGAAGAAGGATAAACCTAGAGCGAGTAATGCGAGCAAAGTAGCGATGAAGAACGTATCGTTGATGCCTTCGACCATCGATTGCGTGATGATCGTTTGCGGATTGGTCGTTGGCGTAGCGCTTGCAGCCAATTCTTTTGCATACCCGGCGGTCCGTGTTGTCATGACGGTGACGAGCAGTCCTGAACCAATTGCACCGGAGACTTGCGACAACGTGTTATTGAGCGCTGTCCCGTGCGGTGTCAAGTGTTGCGGGATATGGTTCAACCCGTTTGTCATGACCGGCATCATGACCATTGAAATCCCGAGGAATCGTAACGTGTACATGATGACGAGGAACGAATACGCCGTATCCGCTGTCAGACGGCTGAAGAAGAAGGTCGTCAGAACCGTCAAGGACAGACCAATTATCGCAAGAACCCGGGCACCGAACCGGTCAAACAGACGACCGGTGATTGGTGACATGAAGGCCATGACGAGTGCACCCGGCAACATCAACAGTCCGGAGTGGAACGGTGAGATACCGCGAATCGTCTGGACGTAAATCGGCATCAGGATCATCGCCGAGAACATCGACATGTTTAAAACCATTGAAATGGCTTGCGATAAAGCGAACATCGGATATTTAAAGATTCGGAACTCAAGCATCGGTTCATCGAGCCGGAATTGGCGTATAATGAACGAGGCGAGACTGATGACACCAATGGCAAGGGCGCCGATCACTGTCCACGATCCCCAACCGGCCGAACCGGCTGAACTGAAACCGTACAGTAATCCACCGAACCCAAAGCTCGATAAGACAAGTGAAAGTTTTTCGAGACGCAGTGTACTCGTGACGACTTCTTTCTTTAATAAGAAGAATCCGATGACGAGGACAAGCAGGGAAATCGGTGTGACGATATGGAACAGCATCCGCCATTCGTAATGTTCCAGCACCCAACCGGATAATGTCGGACCGATTGCGGGTGCGAACGTGATGACAAGACCGAAAATCCCCATGGCTTGTCCGCGTTTTTCGATTGGGAAGCCGTTTAACAATACGTTCATTAACAGCGGCATCATGATGGCAGAACCGGACGCCTGTAACATCCGCGAGCCGAGCAGGACCGGAAACAGATCGGCTTGACCGGCGACGATGGTACCGATTGAGAATAAGCCCATCGCCGTCAAGAACAACTGGCGAGTCGAAAATTTTTGAACGAGAAAAGCCGACGTCGGAATCATGATTCCGTTGACCAGCATGTAGCCGGTTGTCAGCCATTGCGCCGTACTGGCTTCAATGTTGAATGATTTCATGATGGATGGTAAAGCGATATTTAACAGCGTCGAGTTCAGGACGGCGACGAAGGCGCCGGCCATCAAGACCGCTAAGATTAAATAAAGACGAGATGATTGCTTCGTTGATTGCATTTCGTTATGCTCCTTTTGTACAGTAAGTCTATTTTGTTATACACTGATTCTACGACTTAGCTATCTTACCGTCTGAAGCAAAACATTACAAATTATTTGCTTTATACACTAAAGTAAATGAGTGGTTTTTGAAAAACAGATCATTTAAAGAAAAGGATAATGTTATGAACCCGAAAAAGAAACAGCTCCTTGATGCTGCCTACCAACTATTCGTTGAAAAAGGATATCAGTCAACCTCGATCCAGGACATTTTAGACCAAAGTGTCGTCTCCAAAGGAACGTTCTATAATTATTTTTCGTCGAAAAACGAACTGTTCATTGATGTGTTCAACACGGTCTTCGAAAAGATGCGTAACGCCCGAAAAGAAATCCTGGTCGGACGCGACGTCTCGGATTACGAGACATTCATTCAGCAGGGGAACTGCTACCTCGAACTAATGCAGAAGTACAAACTGTATACGTTGTTTGAAGAAGCGATTGCTTCTAATGAAAAAGAATTAAAAGCGTTCATGGAAAATAACCGGCTGCTCGAGATCGAATGGACATATAATCGATTGCGCGATTTATTCGGAGAAGCGAAAACACCGTATCTGCTCGATTTAGCCGTCATTTATACGGGAATGTTGCAATATGCGATGTACTTCTTCCGGCAATCGGAACGGAACACGCAACCGGAGCGGGTCGTCCGTTATGTCTTCAACCGGTTGACGCATCTCGTCGAAGATGTCAGCCGGACGGAAGAACAATTGATTCCGCCGCGCTTCTTGTCGGTCTGGCTCGACCGTCCGCAAGATGAGGTCGTCATCCGGAAAGATTTATTCGAGAAGACGAATGCTCATATGAAACGGCTGATCACACTGTCCGCCATTTCGGAGGAATCAAAGGAAGCTCACGATGAAGTGCTCGATTTCATCTATGAAGAATTACTGGAACGGAAAAAACCGAAAATCCATCTGCTGAAGCGGGCACTCGAGACGTTGCAGGAGGATCCGATCTTCACCGGTCAGGAAATCATGGTCCGTTATCAGGACATGGTCGATGAAATCGTCCGAATCCGGACACTGTTACAATAAAGGCTTGTCGTTTCAGGTGAAACGTCCTATTTTAAAAAAATGTTCGAACATAAAGAAATGAGGAATTAGATGTTTTCACAATGGAGAAAAGAATGGGTCCTGCAACCGAAAGCGGACCTGTTATCCGGAATCGTTGTTGCCTTGGCACTGGTTCCGGAAGCAATCGCGTTTTCCTTGATTGCCGGAGTCAACCCGATGGTCGGCTTATATGCGTCCGTCATCATTGCCATCGTCATCTCGATTGCTGGCGGCCGTCCGGGGATGATTTCAGCCGCAACCGGGGCGATGGCGCTCGTTGTCGTACAGCTCGTCAAAGATCATGGTGTGGATTACTTACTGGCAGCGGGTATTCTCGCCGGGATTTTCCAGATTATTTTGGGCGTCGCCGGTGTCGCAAAATTATTACGTTTTATTCCACGAGCCGTCATGGTCGGATTCGTCAATGCCTTGGCAATTTTGATTTTTTCGGCACAATTGCCGCAGTTTGAAGGGCAGAACTGGATCATGTATGCGATGGTCGTGGCATCTCTTGCCATTATCCTGATTTTCCCGCGGTTTACGAAAGTGATTCCGGCACCACTCGTCGCGATTACGATCATGACGGTCTTAACGGTTGCCTTTTCGCTGGATACACGGATCATCGGCGACATGGGACAAATTTCAGCTTCACTTCCAAGTTTCTTCTTGCCAAACGTTCCGTTTTCGCTTGAGACGCTGCAAATCATTTTCCCGTATGCTTTATCACTCGCATTTGTCGGATTGATTGAATCGTTGTTGACGGCACGGATTGTCGATGAGATGACCGGTACGACGTCGGATAAAGCAACCGAATCCCGCGGACAAGGAATCGCCAATATCGTGGCTGGATTCTTTGGCGGAATGCCGGGCTGTGCGATGATTGGTCAATCGGTCATCAATGTTACATCAGGTGGACGCGGTCGACTGTCGACATTTACGGCAGGAGCTTTTCTGATGCTGTTGATGGTGACGATGAACGATTTACTGATGACGATTCCGATGGGGGCACTCGTCGGTGTCATGTTCTTTGTTTCGTATGCGACATTTGACTGGGGATCATTCAAAATGCTGAAAGATTCTCCGAAAAGTGATTCCGCTGTCATGTTGGCCACGGTTCTTGTGACGGTCTTGACGCATGATTTGTCGATGGGCGTACTGGTCGGGATTTTACTCGCCGCGATTCTGTTCGCGTCGAAAATTTCGCGAATTGCTGTCAAACGTCAGGTCGAAGGGACAAACGTCGTCTACCGGATCAACGGTCCAATCTTCTTTGCGTCGACGACAGCGTTCGTCGAACAATTCGATTTGCCGGCAGATAGCGACTTCGAACGGATTACGCTTGATTTCACACAAGCGCATCTGTTTGATGATTCGGCGACGGAAGCGATTGAAACCGTCGTCTTGAAATATCAGGCAGCAGGTGTGTCAGTCGACTTGGTTTCCTTAAATGAAGAATCACAGGCACTTGTCGACCGGTTAGCCCGTCGCATCGCTTGAAGAAGAACCGTCCGAGATATATTTCGGACGGTTCTTTTTTGCGAAAGCAGACGGCCGGAGAGACTTTTCGGTATACTGGAAAAAAGGGGGAATAGTCATGAAATGGTTTCGGTTTGAGCAAGAAGGAGAGTCACGGATTGGGGTCGAGGAAGCAGGTTACCGGTATGACGTGACGGCGCAGGTTTATACGGATTCGTTGCTTGAAGTCATCGCACGGGGATTCGAGATGGATCTTGATTTGGATGTCGCACCACGGCTGAACGACGACATCCGGTTACTGGCACCCTACATACCGCCGCGTAATGTGATCTGTGTCGGGAAGAACTATGCCGATCACATCAAGGAGATGGATACGGCAGGGGCTGGAAAGTTCGTTTTGTTCACGAAAGCGCCGAGTTCAATCGTCGGTCCGTTTGAAGCAATCGAGCGGCATGCGGATTTAACCGAGCAACTTGATTATGAAGGCGAGCTTGCAATCATCATCGGGACATCCGGTCGTGACTTGACGCCGGAAAATGCGCTGGATCACGTCTTCGGTTACAGTATCGTCAATGATGTGACGGCACGTGACTTGCAAAAAGAGCATGTCCAGTTCTTCCGCGGTAAATCACTTGATGGTTTTTGTCCGTTCGGTCCAGTCATCGTAACGGAAGACAGCTTTGATCCGGCAGATGTACTGGTTGAGACCCGCGTCAATGGTCAACTGCGGCAATCGGGTTCGACGAAGCTGATGTTACGGGATGTCGTGACGATTTTAACGGAAGTCTCCCACGGAATGACACTTGAAGCAGGGGATATCATCGCAACAGGCACACCGGCCGGCGTCGGGCACGGTATGAAGCCGCCGACATATCTTCAGGACGGAGATGTCGTGGATGTTTCGATTGAAGGAATCGGTCATCTGCAAAATCACGTTAAAGCATAAAATTCAATATCAGATGACTGTATTGTTTAAAACCGCTCAGAGAATGAGCGGTTTTTTTGTGGAAACGGTCATGATATGACTGATTTTGATGTATAATAGATGTATAACAGGATGTTATTGTCGAATAAAGTCGTATTTTGAAGGTTTTTTAACGAAAAACATAAAAAAATGAATGATTTTGATTGATTTTTTAATGTAAACGCTTTATATTAAGGATGTGGAGGGAAACTCATGTTAACGAAAAAACGCCATCAACTGATTCTCGAGCTGCTCGCTCGGGAAGAAGTCGTCAAAATGCAAACCATTGTGGATCAGACGGGAGCCAGTGAATCAACGATTCGCCGGGACTTATCACAACTTGAATCAGCCGGTCATTTACGGCGGGTTCACGGCGGGGCGACAGCCAACCATATGCAGATTGATGAACCGAGTTATTTCGAGAAAAGTGACCGTTTCGTCGAAGAGAAGGACCGGATCGCGAAAGCTGCGGCCGATTTGATCGAAGACGGGATGTATGTGTATCTCGATGCAGGAACGACGACACTAGCCATCGTTCCTTACCTCGAACAAAAGGCGATTACAGTCGTGACGAACAGTCTTCCTCTAGCGAATACGTTACTCTATCACCGTATCCCGACGTTCGTCGTCGGAGGGCAACTCAAGCATTCGACCCAGGCACTCGTTGGGTATAATGCACGTGAAGGAATGTTGATTTACCATTTTGATGTCGCTTTCCTTGGGATGAACGGTGTTCATCCGAATCAAGGTTTTACGACACCAGATCCGGAAGAGGCACTCGTTAAGAAGACCGCGATTGAGTTAGCGAAAAAGTCTTATGTGTTAGTTGATGAGACGAAATTAGATGAAATCAGTTTTAGCCGGGTCGCGTCACTACGTGCGGCAACGATCATTACGATGACATCAAGCGAACAAGAAGCGAAATACAGTCAATATACAGAGGTGGTGAACGCGAAATGATTTATACACTAACACTCAACCCATCGATCGACTATTACGTCACGTTGCCCGTATTTGAGGCCGGACAAGTCAATCGTGTGGAACAAGCGGAAAAAGTAGCAGGCGGGAAAGGAATCAATGTCTCGTTAGTCTTAAGAAATTACGACGTCGAGACGGAAGCTCTTGGATTTTTAGGTGGCAGTACGGGGCAATTTATTCGTGACGAACTGGAAAAGCAAGGCGTCTTGACAGCCTTCACACCGATTGCCGACGAAACGCGGATCAACGTTAAGATCCGTGCCGATCAGGAATCAGAACTCAACGCAGCAGGTCCTAAAATCAAGGATGAAGAGTTACAGGCACTACTGGCAGCGTTCGAAACGATGCAGACAGGTGACATCGTCGTCTTCGCCGGCAGCATTCCAAGCAGTCTGCCACAAGATTTGTACCGGAAGATTGCGCAAGTCCTGACGAAACGGGGCGTTAAGTTCGCCGTCGATACGACGAAAGAAGCAATGCTTGAAGTGTTGCCGCTCGGTCCGTTCATGATTAAGCCGAACCACCACGAACTGGGCGAAATCTTTGATGTCGACATCACTTCAAAAGAAATAGCTGTCCCGTACGCCCAACAACTCGTTGAGCGCGGCGCGGAAAATGTCATCATCTCCTTCGCAGGGGACGGAGCCTTACTCGTCAATAAGCAGGGTGCCTTCACGGCGAACACACCAGCCGGTAAACTGATCAACTCAGTCGGTGCCGGAGATTCACTTGTCGCAGGATTCGTCGCCAGTTACGCCCTCGGGCGACCGCCGGAAGAAGCATTCCGTTACGCGGTCACGACAGGCAGTGCTTCCGCTTACTCGTTTGGTTTATGTACAAAAGAAGATATTGACCGTTTATTGACCGATGTCCAAGTCGTTGAACTCATTCAATCCTAAAAGGAGTGACAAACTCATGAAAATTACAGACCTGTTAACACGTGATACGATCCAACTCGATTTACGTTCGTCGAACAAAGCAGCCGTCATCGATGAATTGGTGGATGTACTCGATCGTGCCGGAAAATTAAATGACCGCTCGGCTTACCGCGAAGCCATCTTGGCGCGGGAAGCGCAAAGTACGACTGGACTCGGCGAAGGAATTGCGATTCCGCACGCGAAGACGGCAGCCGTCAAATCACCGGCTATCGCCTTCGGACGTTCGACAGGCATCGATTACGAAGCACTCGATGGACAACCAAGCCGTTTGTTCTTCATGATTGCAGCCGGCGAAAATGCCGATAACGCCCACCTTGAAACGTTATCCAAACTGTCGGTGTATCTGATGGACATGAAGTTCCGCGATACGATTCTCTCGGCCCGTTCGGAAGATGAAGTGATTGCTGCCATCGAAGCGAAAGAACGGGAAGAAGAAGGTCCAGTCGATGTCTCGTCTTCAAACGTCGCACAGGACGCCCCATACATTCTTGCCGTCACAGCTTGTCCGACCGGCATCGCCCACACGTATATGGCGGCAGATGCACTCCGTCAAAAAGCGGAAGAAATGGGTGTACGGATCAAAGTTGAGACAAACGGTTCGACCGGCGTCAAAAACGGTCTGACAAGTCAAGACATTCAAGAAGCGACAGCGATCATCGTCGCTGCGGATAAAGCTGTCGAAATGGACCGCTTCAACGGGAAACACGTTGTTGAAGTTCCGGTCGCTCAAGGAATCCGTAAACCAAAAGAATTGATTGACCGTGCCGTCAAACAGGATGCACCGGTTTATAAAGGTAGTGGATCAAGCGACAGCTCAAAACCAGCACGTGGTGGTTTCTATAAACACTTGATGAGCGGGGTTTCCGCGATGTTACCACTCGTCGTTGCCGGTGGACTCTTAATCGCAATTAGCTTTTTCTGGGGCATTAACTCAGCGAATCCTGAAGATCCTTCATACAACGAATTTGCCGCTCAATTGATGTCGATTGGTAAAGCAGCCTTTGGTCTCTTGATTCCGATTCTTGCCGGATTCATCGCGATGTCGATCGCCGATAAACCAGGTCTCGCACCAGGTTTGATTGCCGGTTTCCTCGCAAGTCAAGGAAATGCCGGATTCCTCGGTGGACTGATCGCCGGTTTCCTTGCCGGTTACGTTGTTCTCTTACTCGTCAAAGTCTTGCAAGGTCTTCCGAAAGCTCTTGAAGGTATCAAGCCGGTCTTGCTTTACCCGCTGTTCGGTTCATTCATCACAGGTATGATCATGTTGCTTGTCATCAACGAACCAATCGCTGCTTTCATGACATGGTTAACAGATTCACTTAACGGTCTCAGTGGCGGTAACGCCATCCTGCTCGGTATGCTCGTCGCAGCGATGATGGCAATCGATATGGGTGGTCCAATCAACAAAACAGCTTACGTCTTCGGAACAGCTGCTTTAACAGCAGGAAACACGGAAGTCATGGCAGCCGTCATGGCTGGTGGTATGGTTCCACCGCTTCTCGTAGCATTCTCGTCTACGTTGTTCGCACGTAAGAAATTTACACCACAAGAACGCGAAGCCGGTATCGCCGCTTACGCAATGGGCGCGTCATTCGTCACAGAAGGTGCGATTCCATTTGCAGCAGCAGATCCACTTCGTGTCATCCCGTCAAGCGTCATCGGTTCAGCAATCGCCGGTGCGTTGACAATCGTCTTCGGTGTGTTGCTTCCGGCACCACACGGCGGTGTGTTCGTCTTCCCATTACTTGACGGACCATCAGGCACATTAATGGCAGTACTCAGCTACGCAGGTGCGATTTTAATCGGATCACTCGTCGGAGCCGCGATCCTCTCGATCTTGAAAAAACCGCTCGTCGATCAAGAAGTCGCGAAAAAAGAAATGACTTCTGGTACAGGAACAAAAGCTTCGTAAGCATAAAAGATTCGATAAAATCACTCCAAGAAGTCTTGGAGTGATTTTTTAATTGCGTTTTTCGGGTATTAGAGCAAGAATAGGGGGCGTATCCCCACTATAAAAGGAGGTTTGTATATGGGCGGTCAGTCTTTACAAATCGGACCACGTACCATCAAGACCGGACTTGCGGTCATTTTGGCGCTGATTATCAGTAACCTGTTTAATCTAAGCCCAATCCTACCTGCGATTTCAGCAGCTACAACGTTATTACCGTCCGTGTATCAGACATGGAAACAATTCCTCGAGGAAGCAGAAGCTAACCTGATCGGAGCCTTCCTGACGCTTGTCTCGTTATGGATTCTAGGTGACAACCCGGCTAATCCACTGGCAATCGGAATCGTCATCATGGCCGCCATCTCGATTTTGCTGGCATTTGGTTTCGGCCGGACGATTCCCCATGTCGTGTTGATGATTATCGTCATCCTGGAAAGTGTCGAAGGGGCGACGGATCCATTGTGGCAAATCGTCCTGATCCGTTACTTACTCGTCATGCTCGGGATTGGTTGTGCCCTCGGCGTCAATGCGCTGATTTTCCCGCCGCGTTACGGGAACGTCTATTATCAGAAAGCATCGAAACTGTTCGAGAAGCTGCTCGTCGTGACCCGGGCAATTGCCTTTGAAGGGAAAGTCACACCTTACCGGTCAGCCATCGACAAAATGAGCCGTTCGATGCTCGAAACGAAGACGTTGTTTAATCTGCACCGGGAAGAAATTCGCGGATCCCGGCAACGGCATGTCTCGTTACTGCGTAACCTGATTATTCTGCAACATATGCAGTCGTGTTTAGAACGGGGTGTCGCGACTGCAGAACGTTTCCGGGAGCGGGAAAAGGCACTGAATTCGATTGCTGATGATTTGCGGAGTGAGCTGTTCTATCATCTGATGCACATTGCCCAGCGTCAGGAAAAGGTCTTGCTGACGTATGATCTGTTACTGACGGAAGAACCGCTCGCGATGGAAGATCTCGTCAAAGAAAACATTGCCTTCGTCAAACACTCGTTCCTTGACCGGGATGAACTGGAAGAAGAAATCATCATGGAAATCCTGCCGATCGTCGTCGCGATGAACGAGTGGATTCAGGAACTGGAATTGTTTGAAAAACGGCTGAACGGGGCGCTTCGCCGCCATGTAACGTCGCTGTCGATTGAACAAAAATCAGTCCGTGATAAAACATTTAACCGCTTTAAACGAAAAAAAGCGATTGACGAAAGTCAGAAGTAAGCGTATAGTCCTTCTTAACAGCACTTTAGTTGCTAACAGCATAACAGCATAACAGAACAAAAGAAGTTGGACGAAGACGAAACCGAAGTAGAAACAATCTCCCTGTTTCAGAGAGCACGTGGCGCTGCGAACGTGTACACAGATTGAATCGAATTACAGTTTCCGAGTCTCTTGCCATGCAAGCGGAGAAAACCGTTATCCCGTAATGAAGCGATCTATGTCTACGTAGATTATCAGGGTGGTACCGCGGCCTTTTGTCGTCCCTGTCGAACATCTTTGTTCGGCAGGGACTTTTTGTTGTTCATCTACTTTCAAGGGGGAAATTCATATGTCTACACCAATCATTCCAAGTCACTTACAACCACACGTCGCACCGCAGCACTACGATGATTACACGCCGACGGATCATGCGGTCTGGCGTTACGTCATGCGACTGAATTTAAATACCTTACAAGATACGGCACATCCGGCATACCTTGAAGGGTTGGCTGCATCCGGCATCAGTCCGGAACGGATTCCGGATGTCCGCGATATGACGGCGAACTTAAGCCGCGGCGGATGGGGAACGGTTGCCGTTGACGGCTTGATTCCCGGCGTTGCGTTCTTTGACTTCCAAGGTCACGGTCTGTTGCCGATCGCAACCGATATCCGAAAAGTCGATAACATCCTCTACACACCGGCACCGGATATCTTGCACGAGGCGGCAGGTCACGCGCCGATCTTGATGAATCCGACGTACGCGGAATTCGTTCGCCGGTTTGGTGAAATCGGGGCACATGCCTTTAACCATAAAGCCGAGCATGATGTCTTCAAGGCACTGAAGAAACTAACGATCGTCAAAGAAAGTCCGTTCTCGACACCGGCAGACATCGAGCAGGCGGAAGTCGCACTTGCTGAAACCCGGACCCATGTGACTGGTATTTCCGAAGCAAATGAAATTTCACGTCTGTTTTGGTGGACGGTTGAGTTTGGTCTGATTGGCGATATCAACAATCCACAAATCTACGGAGCCGGTCTTCTGTCATCGGTCGGCGAAAGCCGGCACTGTTTGACGGACGCTGTCACAAAACATCCGTTTTCACTTGCGAAAGCACTGGCGACGAAACATGACGTCACGAGCATGCAAAAAGAACTGTTTGTCTGCGAATCATTCGAACAGCTTCGGGAAGCCCTGGAAGAGTTCGCGCAGACGATGTCATACGTCCGCGGCGGCATCCACGGATTAACGAAAGCCGTCGAGTCAGGCAACCTTTCGACGCTTGTCTTTGACAGTGGCATCTCGCTCGTCGGTGTACCGGCAACACAGGAAATCCATGAATCTCTGCACCTCGTCAAGCTGACCGGTCCGACGGCGCTTGCTGCGAAAGGTGAAGTCATGACAGGTCAAGGGCTGGCCGATCATCCGGAAGGCTTTACACTCCTTCACGGACCGGAGTTGAACGAAGTCTTGCTCCAGGTCAAAGTCGGGGAAGAGCTGGACTGGACAGAAGGTGCAGTTCACGTCACAGGACAGATTTCAGCGATTCAAAACGTCAACGGACATCGGGCACTCGTCGTCTTGGAAGACGCTCAATTAACGAACGACGGTCAAACGACGGCAATGGACCGGATGGAACTGGTAGTCGGAGACATCACATCCGCCTTCCCGGGAACAGAAGTCGAAGCGTTAAAACCGATTCCGGAGACGGTTGAGTTCGAACGGATCGAACGTCCGTTGACAGCGGCTGATCCGATCTTTGAAGCGGTTCGGGAAATGCGTGAAGGACGGGCCGACCGTCAACTGTTGCCACAACTGATTGACCGGACGTTGACTCAATTACCGGATGCCTGGTTGTTGCGTCTTGAATTACTTGAATTGGCAGATGAAGTCGATCAGCCTCGGTTGATTGCCGATCTTGACCGTCTGAAGCAGACGTCGGTCGAACGGGAAGAGTTGATCAGTCGCGGCGTGCGCCTGCTTGACCATGTGCGGTAATCCAAGCATCGAGAAATCTCCTGAAACCTGTTAAAATGGAAACCGTGTGAAAGTGAAACGGAACAGGGGAGTGATCGATATGAAACAACCGAACTATTATCAGGACGTCAAACAGTTCCATCAGACGTTCCGCCACCCGGGGGCGGACCAACCAACAGCAATTCCACTCGAACGCGGAGTTAAACGGGCAACCTGGACAGCGGAAGAAGCAGTCGTTGAGTTTCTGCATCAGTCGTCGCGGGACGAAACCGATTTTTTGGCAGCAATCGAGACGTTTAAGACAGGACTGGATCAGGCGGTTCAAAAATCATTGAAAGAAACCTATCCGACGACGGAAGTTGAACGGTTGGTTGGTCAAGGCGATGCCTTAACGGATGCTCTGTACTTCATCATGGGCAGTTTCGTTGAAGCGGGACTTGAACCCGGTCCATTGTTTGAAATCGTCCAACAGGCAAACATGGCGAAACTGGGTCCGGACGGTCAACCGATTTTCCGGGAATCCGACCAAAAGGTCATGAAACCGGAAGGCTGGTTGCCGCCGGAACCGCAGCTGGAGGCAGAAGTCTTACGTCAAATGAAAGAAAAAGCCTGAAAAAAAGGAAGTAAGCCGCACATGCGGTTTACTTCCTTTTTGTTAGACCTGATAACGGGATAACGACAGTTTCCCGGGACGCTCAAAGACGACACCTTCCGCCTCGAGTGCCAATTGCTGTTCGTCACCGTCGAGTGAAATCTCACCTTTAGCATTTAACACGCGGTGCCAGGGCAAGTGTTCCGTCCGGCTGAGGCTGTGAAGAATCCGAGCCACTTGTCGTGCGGCCCGCGGGTTTCCGGCAAGCCGTGCGACTTGACCGTACGTCATGACGCGTCCTGCCGGAATCGAACGAATGACATCAATGACTTCTTGTGTGAACGGAATCAAGGCGTTTCGTTGGTCGAGACGATGTATTGCTGAACCTTGTCATCTTCATCAAACCCGATCGTGACATCAATAATTCCTTGTTGCAGACGGATTTTCAGTTCGAGGCGGTCTTTAATGTCATCCGCTTGCGCAATCGTCAACGCTGGATCAACTTCAATCTCGACTTCGACATGGAAATGATCGCCTTCCTTGATGACTTCGAGCTTGCTGATGTCGCGAACGTCGGCATCTTTCATGATGAGACCGCCGAGCCGTGCTGCCATCGTCTCATCGGCTTCACCGAGGGCTCCGGCTGCATTTTGTAAAAAGACATTGCCGACGACATAAAACATCATCAGTCCGATGATAATCGACGCAATCCCTTCCGCCTGATGGAACGGTGTCAGATGCGAAATGATGACGGCGATCATCGCGACGAGACCGCCGGCCGTTGCGACTAAATCCTCGAGGAAGACAAGGCGTGTCGCCGGTTTTGCCTGCTTTAAGGCACGGAAGCTGTCGAGAATCAGTTTCGGACCTTTTGTCGTGATGCGGGCATCATGTGCGATTTCCTGCATCGCTTTATAAAAGACACCACTTTCTAGGACAACACCGACGAATAAGACGGACAAGGTGATCCAAAAACCGGTTGATTCGGTTGGTTGAATGATGTGGGCAATCCCTTCATGAATCGTTTCATAGGCCATGATGCCGACGAATAAAATCGCACCGAGCAATACGAGGTTGACAAGACGACCAAATCCGTTCGGGAACCGTTTTGTTGGTGCCTTCTTACTGAGGGCGGATCCGATGAAGACGAAAAATTGGTTGGCAGCATCGCCGAACGTGTGCATCATCTCGGCGAACATCGCGACGTTTCCCGTTAAGACATAAGCAACTGCTTTGATGACGGCAATGATCGAGTTAACGATGCCAGCGGTCAAGGCGGAACGGTTACCGCGTTTTAATAATGTAATGAATTCTCCCATAATGCGTCTCCTTTAGCTAACAAACTTGATTACTAATAGTAGTATGTTACACCAGATGGTCCCGTTAAAACCAATTCGAACAAAAAAAGACCAAATCGTCGAAAGACGATTTGGTCTAAAAGAGACTTACGTTAAATCTACTTTTTTGTTGATTTCGTTTGAGTCATCGTTGCCGACTGCTTTTTTCAACAGTTGTTTGACGGATTTTGTTGTATTTCCAGTTTCCCAATATTCAGCGCCTTCCGTGTTGACCTTAATCAAGACGACTTTTGGATCTTCGTATGTCGTACCGAGGTACGCTTCATAACGTGGGCTCCACAGTTCTTTTTTACGGGCCACGTCTTCGACGAATTCCGCTTTCCCGCGAATTGAGACATATGATTTGTCGACATACGCGACGTTGACGTTCGGATTTTTAAGAATTTCGTTATATTTGCCTGTTTCTTTTGATGTAAGGAACCAGAGATCGCCATCGAACTCGATATCCTGAGTTTGCATTGGACGTGAGACAAGACCTTCATCAGAGACGGTCGTCAGCATCGCCGTTTCGATTTTATCGATTAATTTTTTGACCGTTTCGACAGCTTCTTGGTTTGATGTATGATTCGTTGACATGAAAAACACCTCATCCTTTAAGTTTTTGTTGCGGCTACTTTAAGAATGTTCCCTGAATTTCAAATTGAAAACGTCGCCATCCGGTAAACAGGCAGTTTTATTGCATTCGATTATCCGACAGGCGTACAGTTTAGGCATGAAGTCAACATCATAGGGAGAGATTATAGATGAAATTAAGTATTTTAGACCAGTCGCCGGTCTCAAAAGGACAGACGCCATCAGAAGCTTTACATGAAACGGTTGAACTTGCGAAGATTGCCGATGAACTCGGTTATACGCGGTTATGGGTATCGGAACATCACTTTGCGAAAACACTTGCCGGATCAAGCCCGGAAGTTCTGATCGCCTACATGGCTGCCGTTACGAAACAGATCCGTCTCGGTTCAGGTGGCGTCATGCTACCGCATTACAGCCCGTATAAAGTCGCCGAGAACTTCCGTGTCCTCGAAGGTCTTGCACCGAACCGGATTGATTTGGGACTCGGTCGGGCACCGGGCGGCATGCCGCTCGCAACCCGCGCACTCCAGGAAGGGTCGTCACCGCGGTTCGGTGGAGCCGACTACGGCGCACAACTCGATGATCTCGTCGATTATTTAAAAGACGGGGCACCGGCTGATCACCGGTTTGCAGGACTCGTCGCAACACCGGAAGTCGATACGACACCAGAAGCCTGGTTGCTCGGATCAAGCGGCGGCAGTGCCTTGAATGCCGCGCAACGCGGATTCGGATTCGCCTTTGCCCACTTCATCAACGGACAAGGCGGGCAGGAAGTGATGGATTACTACCGTCATAACTTCATGGCGACGTCGTTCAACGCGACACCGCAAACACTTGTCTCAATTTTCGTAACGTGTGCCGAAACGACGGAAGAAGCGGAACGTTTGGCTTCGAGTCTTGATTTGTCTTTGCTCCTGCTTGAGAAAGGTGTCTCGTCAACAGGCACACCGACTCCGGAGGAAGCAGCCGCTTACCAGTACTCGTTCCAAGACCAGTTCCGGATTGCCGAAAACCGGAAACGGATGATTGTCGGAAATCCCGAGGACGTCGCACGTCAGTTGCAAAATCTCGCAGATTCGTACGGAACAGATGAAGTGATGATTGCTTCGATGATTGCCGACAAGGACGCGAAACAACAATCACTCCGTCTGATCATGGATGCAGTCAAAGCAACGGTTTAAGTCTATCAAAACGTTCATCTCAGCTCGCTGGGGTGGACGTTTTTTCTGTTTCAAGCTGGTTTTCCGGTAAGCGTTCCATTTTGATATCGTGCCGCAAATGGAAGAATCCGATACCGACCGTCACGAGTAAGCCAAATGAACTGATTCCGAGTATTAGGGTGAGCGAGACATGATCACTTAAGAAGCCGAATAACAACATACCGAGCGGAATGATTCCCATCGCGAGTGATTCCATGACACCCATGACACGCCCTAAGTACACAGGGTCTGTTTGACGCTGCACGAGCAGTTGAATCGGAATGTTTGCCCGGAGAATGATGAACCCTACCGTGAAGGAGAAGATAAGAAAATAACCAAATATCCAGTTCGATGGAACGATGTCGAGTAACGGCAACAGGGGTGAAAGAAACAGCATACCGACTAAAGCAATTGACTGAAACAATGTCATTAATGGACGCTTGATTGTAAAGCGAGGTAGAGCAAGCATCAGTGAACTAAGTAAGAGCCCCACACCTAAAGCCGCTTCAATCGTTCCGAACTGAAAAGCTGTAAACTTGAGATGATCGAGTAAAATAATCGGATAAATGACTTCTAAGGCGATGAAAAAGAAATTCAAAACAAGTGCCATCAAGATGAGCGTCGTCAGGACACGTTGTTTGAACAAATAACGGTAGCCTGATTGAAAGTCTGCCCAGAGTGAAGGCGAACTTTCTTCACTGACAGAAGGGATGACCCGGAACGTCAGCCGCATGTTCCAAAGCGCGGCGAGGGAAAACAAGCTTAATGGTAAGAGGGTGAAGAGATGAATCGGTGCAAAGGCTAACAGGAAACCGGCAAGCATCGGAGCAACAATTGAGGAAAGGGAACTGATACTTGAAATGAGGGAATTACCACGCTGTAATTCCGCATCATCGATCAGGCGCGTCAATGAACTCATCAAGGTGACGGAAAGAAATGTCGACAGAGCAGTCAAAAGGGCGCTGACAATCATGTAATGAATCGTATGGACAGGAAAAAAGGTCGCGTAACTTGCAAATACGGTGAGTATGAAGGCACTCGATGCCTCAGTCGTGACGATGATTTTTTTCCGGTTCCAGCGATCAGACAGAACACCGGCAACGGGGGATAACAGAATCCGCGGCAGTGTCCCGGCGAGTAAAACAAGTGCGAACTGAAGCCCGGACGACGTTTCCCGTAACACGGTCAGACCGGCAACAAATGTAAACAGACTGGCGGCAAATAATGAACAAAACTTACCGAACAGCAACCGTTGTAAATTTTTCGACATCATAATCCCTCCTTTTTGTTCAATTAAATTGAACTTTCCTTTATACTAGAGGAACAGGGGAGGATTGTAAATACAAAAGTTAAATTTAATTGAACTTATTTGATATGTGAGGTGCCACCGATGCTTGGACAACGCATTAAAAGTGTACGGAAAGCAAAAAAAATGACGCAGTCTGATGTCGCAGACGGCATCATGACGAAGTCGATGCTCAGTATGATCGAGAACGAAAAGGCGACACCGTCCTTACCGGCGTTACAATCGATTGCCAAACGTCTGAATGTCTCCATCGACGAGTTATTGATTGATCCGCGTGCCGTTGAAATGAAGCAAGTGATTGAAAAAATCAATTCGGCTGCAAGCGGTTATTATGCAGAGGAACAGATTGCGGTGATGCTCGCACCGTATTTGGAGCCCGCCATCAATTCTTACTGGCAAGGACAAATATATTACGAGTATGGAAGTACTTTACGTTTTTCCGATACGGAAAAAGGCTTGTATTACTTCGATCTGGCAGAAGACGTATTTAAACAGCTCGGATTGCGGGATGAACAGATTAAAGTACAGATTTCAAAAGTGTATTTTTTATTTTTCCTGCGCCGCTACGAAGAAGCGTACCGAAAGATTGACGGGATGATGATTTTTCAAGATGTCCCGCTTGCGCATGAAACGTTTCTTGACTATCAAATGTTACAGGCGATTCGTGTCAGTGTGATTAACGATAATTGGAGTCAGTCGATCGTTTTCTTACGGGAAGGGATCCGCTATATGCGGGAGAAGGGTGTCTACAGTGATGTCAGTAACTACCACCGGCTGCTTGCCCTATTTTTAAGTTTGGAAGAGGACTATGAAGCAGCAGAATTTGAACTCGAAAAATTACGGCATTTCTTTTTGTTCACGGAAGCAACGGCACTTGATCAAATCCTTGTCGACTTGACGAAAGGATCAATCGCCGTCCACCGTGAGGATTACGCCGGAATTCGTGAGGCACGTGAACGGCTGATCGAAGTCGAGATTGAAGCCTGTCTTCATTACATCGGATATTTCGAAGTCTATCTTTGTTTGTGGAATGATTCAAAAGAGGAACTCACATTTGATCTGCAGAGCGCCGTTTCGAAAATTTGGAGGAATGCGCACTTATGGCGGGCCGGTGGTGAGTATGATCACGCGATGATGTTATATGCGCTCGCGTTTGCGATGCGGGCCGGAGTTGGATTAGACCGTCAAGCAGAAGTAGAAGAATTGACAAAACAATTATCACCTGGTCATTTCAAACAAAAAATTGAGCATACCTTAGCGGAATTAACGTAAAAAAACAGGACCAATCGGGATATCACCCAGTTGGTCCTGTTGGATTAAAGTGATTTAAAACCAAGTAATTTTTGTGTCCAGTAACGCTCAGACAGGCGACTGATCCCGAGTGACGGTGTGTTGGCATGAATGAACTGATCGTTGTTCAACATGATGCCAATGTGCGTCGGACCGGCTGCATACGTATTTTCGAAGAAAATAATGTCGCCGCGGACCGGTTGACGTAATTTCGATAACTTTTGACCGAGGTAGCCGTCATTGTTCCAATAGCCGTTAACATTCGTCCGTGCCACTTTGTAACCGGCCGTATTCAGCGCATAGTTGATGAAGCCGGAGCAATCGAATCCACCGTTGACAGGGCTGCTTGAACCCCAAACGTACGGCGTGCCGAGATATTGTTGACCGATGGCGATGGCTTTTTCCATGATACCTGATGCCGGAATCGTCGTCGTTGGCGGCGTGACCGGTGGTGTTACCGGAGTAGAGACAGAGCCGGTCGTAATGTAGCTCTTCGCAACGTAGTAATAAGCGGTCCCGATTTTAATCTGGTACCAACCAGCAGACGTTCCTGTTGTTTCACCAGAAACCTGAACAGTGGATCCGTGTGCGAGTTGTGTAAAGATGGTCGATGCCGTCGATGGAGCGGTCCGGACATTTAAGCCGGTCGGCGCATCGACTTTATACGTTTTCGACTGGTCGACCGGTGTGACCGAAACACCCGGTGTCGAAGGAGGCGGCGGTGGTGTATCCTTAGCCGTCGCTGAGACATAACTCGAAGCGACATAGAGGTCTTTTCCATCGAGCTGGATTTGATACCATTTATCAAGCGATCCCGTTACTTTTAAGACGGTTTTGTGCGGTAACGTCTTGTAAATCTTACCTGTCGTTGACGCTGACAGACGGGCATTCAACCCTTCTTTTGCGTTGACTTCATATTGTTTTGACGAATCGACAGCTTTGACAGCCGTTGAAACAGGTGGTGTGACCGGTGTCGTGACCGGCGGTTTTGACCCTGTCGTCACGGTCGATGTTTTAGCAGTGACCAGTGTCGTATGGACATAAGCAGATTTGTTTTTGTAATTGATTTCGTACCATTCACCGGTTTTCTTTTTAACGGAAAGACTGACGTTCTTCGCCAGTTTACCAAGCGATTTGGAAGCAGTCGTTGCTTTCTCACGCACATTGACGGACGAGGTGTTCGTTATGTAGGTCGTAGTTGTCGGTGCTTTTGCTGGAACCGTTTTGACGTAAGCGGCAGTGATGAAAGCTTTTTTGGATTGATGACGAATCTCGTACCAGGATCCGGTCTTCTTGATTGCGTTGACGGTTGTTCCTTTTTTTAGGGTGGTAATGACTGGAGCGGAAGTAGTGGCAGCAGTCCGGATGTTGACGTTGTCTGTCAAGATGAGTGTCGTTGATGCGGCTTCGACGCCGGTAGCTGAGCTGATCAGCGCAAGTGTCGTCAAAGTGAGAAAAGTCTTTTTCACGTAGTGTGGCTCCCTTCCGAATGATGAATCTAGTTCGATCATGAATCGAATCGTTGTTACCATTTTGTCATAAGAGTTCGGGGATTTACCTGTTTTTAAAATATATTTTTTGAGAAAGAAATTCGAACTATTTTCAAAAAAAGAAGCAGGATTTGTAAACGAGAATTATTTTCAGTAATCCTGTACACTAAAGATAATTTGAGAGGAGGACTCGCATGTTAAAACGGTTTTATCAGTATTACATACCGCATAAACGGTTGTTTTGGCTTGATTTTTCATCCGCCTTGTTCGTTGGACTGCTTGAGCTGGCCTTTCCGCTTGCTGTCAAATGGTTCATCGATTCGTTGCTACCAGAAGGGGAGTTGAACTGGATTATTTTAGTTAGTGTCGGATTACTGGGCTTATATGTCATCAGCACGCTGATGCAGTTCGTCGTCAACTACTTTGGGCATAAGCTCGGGATCAACATCGAGACGGATATGCGGCGTCAATTGTTTGGTCACGTCCAAAAGCAATCATTCCGTTTTTTTGACAACACTAAAACGGGACATATCATGAGCCGGATCACGAATGATTTGTTTGACATCGGCGAACTCGCTCACCATGGTCCGGAAGATGCCTTCATTGCCGTCATGACATTACTCGGTGCCTTCTCGATCATGATGACGATCAATGTGCCGCTTGCACTGGTTACGATTATTGCCGTTCCCTTCCTGATCTGGTTGATCAGCTATGCCAATGTCCGGATGAACCGGTCATGGGACCGGATGTACGGCAATATTGCCGAAGTCAATTCGCGTGTCGAGGACAGTGTGTCCGGAATCCGTGTCGTCCAATCCTTTACGAATGAAGCCCATGAGGTGGCGCGGTTCGAAAAAGACAATCGAACGTTCCGGCAGTCGAAGATCAATGCCTACAAAGTCATGAGTACGAGTTTGTCCGGGATTTATCTGACGACACGTCTGATGACGCTCGCTGTCCTCGTCGTCGGAGCTTATCTAAGCTATACAAAAAAACTCAGTTATGGCGAACTCGTCGGTTTTATTCTCTATATGAACATCTTATTGAAACCGATTGATAAGATTACAGCGTTGCTCGAACTTTATCCAAAAGGAATGGCCGGTTTTAAACGGTTCCTGGAAATGATTGATCATGATGAAGAACTGAAGGATGCTCCGGATGCCATTCAAGTATCGACGCTAACGGGTGCTATCCGGTTTGATGACGTCAGCTTCGGTTATGAAGCGGAGCGTTTGATTTTAAAAGACATCAGTCTGTCGATCGAACCGGGTCAGACGATTGCCTTCGTCGGGACATCCGGTGCCGGGAAAACGACGATTTGTTCATTGATTCCGAGGTTTTATGATGTGACGGACGGTGCGATTACGATTGACGGGATCGATATCCGGCAGATGACGAAATCGTCGTTGCGGCAACAAATCGGCATCGTTCAACAGGATGTCTTCCTGTTTTCTGGTACGATTGCTGATAATATCGCCTACGGGAATTTGACGGCAAGTCGGACTGACATCGTCGAGGCGGCAGAACGGGCACACCTTGGACAGATGATTGCTGATTTACCGGACGGATATGACACCGAGATCGGGGAGCGGGGATTGAAGCTGTCCGGTGGACAAAAACAACGGTTGGCGATTGCGCGGATGTTCTTGAAAAATCCGCCGATCCTGATTCTGGATGAGGCGACGTCGGCTCTTGATACCGAAACGGAAGCCATCATTCAGGAATCGCTTGCTGAATTATCGAAAAACCGGACGACGCTGATCATCGCACACCGTCTGGCGACGATTCGTCAAGCGGACCGGATTCTGGTCGTGACGAAAGACGGAATCGTTGAAGACGGGACACACGAAGAACTGGTCGAAAACGGAGGATACTTCGCACGACTCCTTGACCGCCAACGCGTCTGATAAACGGAAGTCAACTCATCCTCAAGATGAGCATGGCTTCCGTTTTTTTATCTTTTTTATCTACGGGATAAAGGCGGAATGATTTTACAGGAAGCGGGAACATATAAGAGAAGGGAGGACGGGGACATGTACGGTTTGTTTTGTGAAAACTATAATGAAACCTATTCGACGTTACACGGAGAATCTTCACATGATTTCCACCGCTTTTTTGCCTTGTCATATACGATTCACAATACGGTTTTTGACAAAGCGGCATATGATCGGATGATGCAGATCGTCAAACAGAAGACGACCCGGTTTTCAGCTCTGCGCAGCCGGTATACACCGCTCTTGATTTCGCATATCCAACTCAACAGTTCGGAACCGGAGCGGCTGCTCGAACGGGTCATTGAGGCGGAACGACATATCAAACGACGCTTTATTAAAGAAAAGGCTGTCCGGCCGTTCTTTGCGCTCGGCGAAGTCTTGAACCGCGAACAAGGAATCGATGCATTTCCAATCCTGGAACAACTTCGGCAGACGCATCCTGTCCTCAATCTCGCTAAACAATACGTTGTGACGTCGACGCTGATGGAGACGGAAAGTCTTCCGGTAGCCTTCATCGAAACGGTCGAACAAGCAGAACGATGGCTTGAACGATGGATGGGCCCTTCGAGCGAACGTTTGATGACGGCACAGATTCTAGCTGCCTCCACTTCATTCGACGGTCAAAAGAAACGGATCCAAGCCTGGTGTGAAATGCTCGAAGAACGGGAACTTCGGATTTGGGACCGGCTTTTCCCATTACTGGCTTTACTCGAGACAACCGAGAGGGTCGATATGATTTATGTGACGCGTGTCGTCGACCGGGAGCGGTCCCGGAACCGCTTTTCGGATGAGGTCAATTGGTTGATTGCGTTTCACCTGTTGCTCGCGAAAAACGGTCAAAGTCGTCTGCAGTCGGCCTTACTGATTTTAGCGACGCTCGAGCTGACGAAAAAACCGTGAGAAATAATCAAAATAGATCCTCGGCGAATTCGCCGAGGATCTATTGATATGTCCGATGATTAGTCAAACGTCGTGAAGGTTGCATGTTGTTCCACCGGATACAATTCTTTGCCAGCGACATCATTTAAGATGAGTTGATTGCGTGAAACAGACATGCCCAGGTTATCAGCTGCCGGACCGTGCGACAGTTCGAGGTTCGTTGTCGCATACAAATGATGATTTGTTGAAACGGTTCGGCTGATCCGGTAGTTGGCATCGACCTTCCATGCCTGCTGTTCACCTTCAAACTCGATCTCAAGTCGATTGATGAAGCGGGGGAGAGATGGAACGAAGCCGGTCGCAGCGACTACGGCGCCGGTTTTTGAAGTCCGTTGGTCATTCAGTTCCGTATGCCGCATCGTGATGGTAAAGTCGTTCTCGTACGAAATCTCATCGACTTCCAGATTGGCACGGATTTTTACACGATTTTGTTCTTCATTTGATAAATCATATAAATGTTCATAGATCGCTTGCAATGTTTCCGGACTAATCCCGTTTTGTGACCGGGTGAATTTTGTGACTGCTTCTTGTCTGACGGCTAACGGCAGACTGTTAAAATAACGGACGTAACTCGGAGAAAAGATTTCTTCACCCAGTTTGCCGGTTTCAAGTGTTTCAAAAATCGTCGAACGGGAGATCCATTCGAGTTCAAATGTCTCTTTCCGGTCACTGGTCAGCAAATCGAGGAAGATTTCGGCCGCACTTTGACCGGAACCAACGATACTGACTTTATCCTGTTGCAGGATGGCTTCTTTTTCCATGACGTATTGGGTGTTGTGGATGACTCCTTTGTCAAAGCTTTCCGGAATCGAAGGTTTTGAACCGGTCCCAAGCACGACATTTCGTGTTTCGTAAGTCGTCCGTTTACCGGTCGCGACTTCTTCGACCAATACTTCATAACTGTCACCTGTATCCTGAATATCGATGACACGGGTAGAAAAATGTAAATCTTCGAGTTGAGTCGAGACCCATTTCAAGTAGGAATTATACTCTTGTCGAGAAATAAGTAATTTTTCATAAAAATAAAACGTATGCAAACGGTTGATGGATCGTAAATAGTTCAGATACGTAAAAGGACTGGTCGGATCGGCCAATGTGACGAGATCGGAAATGAAGCTTGTCTGCATCATCGAATCTTTAATCATCATCCCGGGGTGCCAGGAAAATTGTTCGCTTTCATCAAAAAATAATGTTCGTAAAGGTGTCGGATGAGCCAGAGCACTTAACCCTAGATTCATCGGTCCGATACCTACGCCAATCAAATCATACATAAAAAAAGCCTCCCAATCGATATTGTTATAAAACAATACCCGATATGGGAGGGGGTTGAAACGTATCTTGTCAGTTGTTTACAGTTGGTCCGTTGTCGTTGTTTTTGTCGAGACGTTCAGTTCTTTACCGTCACGGATGATGGTCAAGGTGACATTTCCATCGGATTTAATAAGCGCCGTCTTGATATCGACAAAACTCTTGATTTCTTCATTGTTGATTTTCGTGATGACATCACCAGTTTTTAATTTAGCGGAGGCAGCAGGGCTGTTCGGCTCGACGGACATGACGACGACACCTGTTTTTTGTGATTCCGGCAGTTTGACTTGATCGAGCAGATAGCCGGCAGGGAAGGCCGAGACATCCTGCAATGAGACACCGAGCGTCGGGTGTTTGACTTTACCGTTTGTTTCGAGCTGTTTTAAAATCGGTAAGGCATCATCAATCGGGATGCTGAAGCCGACTCCTTCGACCCCGGTCTCGGCAATCTTCATCGAGTTGATTCCGACCAGTTGTCCTTGTTCATTAATCAAGGCACCACCGGAGTTCCCCGGATTGATGGCGGCATCGGTCTGGATGACCGTTGTATTGAAGTCATCCTGTCCATCCTTGTTCGTATCGACTGGAACGGTCCGGTCGTTTGAGCTGACGATTCCGCGGGTGACGGAGTTTTGGAACTCACCGAGCGGATTCCCGATCGCAAGGACGGTTTGACCGGCTTTCAAATCAGCCGATTTTCCAAGTGTGATGACGGACGGGACATCACTGGCATTGACTTCCAACACTGCTAAATCATACGTTTCGTCACTGCCTAATAATTTGGCACTGAGTGTTTTTCCATTGTTTAACGTGACTTCGAGTTTAGAGGCACCGTCGACGACGTGGTGATTCGTGATGATGTAGGCTTTGCCGTCTGCTTTTTTATAGATGACACCTGAGCCGGAACCCGCTGCTGCTTCTTCCTGACTCATCGAATTACCTGATTGATAGTTCGTGACCGTGACGACAGATTTTTGTGCCGTTGCGACGGCATTCGTCACCGGATCGCTTGTCGTCGTCGAAATTTGTTTTGGCATCCCGTTTGAGAGTGGCGTATCGGCGACTTGCTGTTCTTGATCCATCAAAATCGGAAAGGCGACCGTCGCGGTAAGTACAGCACCGATGATGCCTCCGGTAAGTCCCGGTAAGAGTTGTCTTGTTTTTCCTGCCATCGAAATCCATCCCTTCATGTGGTGTTTTTTTCTAATATTAATGTATCAGATTTAATCGAACGGAATGAAATTACGGTGGTTTTTCCAAAATGCCTCATCATTCCCCATAATTCGACAACAATCTCAAACAGTTGAGTAGAGCCGGTCAGTTCGGTACACTGAATGTGTTTCGTACTTAGTAACAAACTTAGTCACAAAGGGAGAGATTCAGATGAAGTATGTACTACGTGTTCTGTACGGTGCCGGTTTATTGTTTGCCGGAATCGGTCATTTCCGGAATGAAAAGGGATTTGTTAAGATTATGCCCGCTTTCATCCCGTTCAAACGTTTTTTCGTCCAAGTTACAGGTGTCATCGAAATCCTGTACGGTTTGATGTTGCTGTCCGGACGGGGCGTTGATTGTGTTCGCAAGACGTTACCGGCGTTTTTATATGCCGTCTTACCGGCGAATATCAACATGGCGGTCAATCCGAAACCGGTTAACGGGAAAACATTACCGGCTTGGGGATTATGGGGTCGTTTGCCGTTACAGTGGGTCTTGATTGCCTTTGCTAAACGCTTGAAATAGAGACGCACGGGATGGAGCACGGACAGAATAAAAGGGTTATCCGGAAGCGGAACAACTGCTTTCGGATAACCCTTTTTGTTATTCGATTAAAAACGTTTTTCGACTGCGAGAATGGCTGCTTTAGCAATATCTTCGTATGTCGAGTCGTTCGGGTGGAACTGATCGCTTGAAAGATCACGTTTGACATCACGGACGAGGTTGAACGTATCGATGATTTCGATATCGTATTTCAGACCAAGTGTCCGGGATTTAGCGTTCCAGTCCTGGACGATTGCGTCAAACGCTTTGCCGTTTTCACTGGCGCGGAACGGATTATAGAGTCCGACATAGAAGATGACGGCATCCGGGTTTTCTTCCCGCAAGATGCGGAACGTTTTGGCAAGGTTGGTTTGAGCCGTTGTAATTGTAGCACCTGTCTTTTTGGCATCAAAGTTTGCGACCCCTTCACCACGATTAAACAAATCGTTACCGCCAATCGTCACCGAGATGACTTTTGCTTGGGACAACGTACGACGGACTTCTTTTTGTTTCAATTGTTTTAAGAGATCTTCCGTCCGGGCACCGCTGACGGCAAGATTTTGGAAACGTTCGACGCGGTCATTTTTGACAAGATCGCGACCGACGATGGCGGCATAACTGTTTCCGTTTGAGGCACCGACACCACGTGTCAGGGAGTCACCAAGTGCGACATAGGTACCGCCCTTTTTAACCGGGTCTTCCTTTGTCGGCGTCAAGACAGCCCGTTTCGGGGGATTGACGACATCGTTATAGGCACTGGCAAAACCGTACCCGAAGACTGCCGTTAAAATAAGAGAAACTATTAAAAAAAGTGGCCAAAGATATCGTTTCATGAACCGTTCCTCCTTTTGCTATTACTATGATTGTAGCAAAACTTTTCGAAATGTGCGGTTTTGAAGTGTTCCAATAAGGTAAATCATTCATTATTCCGCTAGAATGGATAGTAAGAGGTGAGAGACGTGAAACCAACTGTAAAATTAGAATCAGTCACAAAAGTCATTGGAAAGAAAACAATCATCGATAATATTTCATTTGAAATCTTTCCCGGTGAAGTATTCGGATTCCTCGGACCCAA
This sequence comes from Exiguobacterium sibiricum 7-3, assembly GCF_000620865.1. Classification (NCBI taxonomy): domain Bacteria; kingdom Bacillati; phylum Bacillota; class Bacilli; order Caryophanales; genus Exiguobacterium; species Exiguobacterium artemiae. The sequence goes on along the minus strand of NZ_KK211190.1, from coordinate 1,930,629 downwards.
CGGTGCCGGAAAGACGACGACGATCCGGATGCTTGTTGGTTTAATCAAACCGACATCCGGTAAAATCACCGTCTGCGACTTTGATGTGCGCAAACAATTTGTGCAAGCGATGCAACGAATCGGTTCGATTGTTGAAAACCCGGAGCTCTATAAATATTTAACGGGGCGCGAAAATCTGCAAGTCTTTTCACGGATGTTACCAAACGTCGATGAAGCCCGGATTCAGGAAGTCATCGATTTGGTCGATTTGACAGCACGGGTCGACGATCAAGTCCGGACGTATTCGCTCGGTATGCGTCAGCGTCTCGGGATTGCCCAAGCCTTGCTTGGCCGTCCGGATGTCTTGATTCTTGATGAACCGACGAACGGACTCGATCCAATGGGGATTCGTGATTTACGCCAATTCATCCGGAAGCTGGTTGATGAAACGGGCTTATCAGTCCTTGTCTCAAGTCATATCCTGGCGGAAATCGAGATGCTGGCGGATCGTGTCGCCATCATGAGTTACGGGAAAATCGTCCAGGTCGGAACGGTCAAGGAACTGGTCGAGTCACTTGCACCGGGTGTTGACTGGCGTGTCGATGATGCCTTCAAGGCGAACGAAATCCTGTCGGCGTCTCCTGACGTCCAAGTCTCGGAAATCGTCGACGCGAATACCGTCCATACGTTAATGGACGCCAGCAAGACACCAACGCTCAACAAACAATTGTTTGAAGCGGGCGTCGAAGTGTGGACGATCGAACGGAAAGTCCAGACGCTCGAAGATCTCTTCATCACATTGACAGGAGGAGATCATATTGCGTAATCCGAACATGCTCGGACTGATCCGAAACGAAGTCATGAAGATTGCCTCGAAAAAACGGTTTGCCGTCGTCGCCATCATCTTAGTTGTCCTCGTCTCGATGTTTACGTATGCCCAGTATCGGGACATTCAAGAGCAAATCAAGAAGCAAGGTACACTCGACTGGCGTGTCGAATTGCAACAAGATATCGTCGATACGCAAAACCGTTTGGCCTCAAGCAGCATTCAAGACGAGTTTCGTCAGTTTCTAGAGTTTGACTTAAAACAAAATCAATACTATCTCGATAATGACATCAATCCGAATTATCCGGGGGCACCAACCTTCATCCGGATATTCTTCTCTCAAGGATTGACGCTGATTCTCCCGCTCTTCATCATCGTCATCATGGCGGATATCGTCAGCGGGGAACAAAATGACGGAACAATCAAGACCTTACTGTCCCGTCCCGTCCGCCGTCGGAAAATTTTGATGGCGAAATGGCTGACAACGTTGTTGTATACGTCGATGCTGATGGCCCTGACCGCCGCCGTCTGTTATGCGATTTCCGGAATCGTCCTTGGATATGACGGGTGGACCGCGCCGATACTGACCGGATTCCAAGCCTCACCGAGCGGAACGTTCTCGACGGAATTCGTGCATACGATTCCGATGTGGGAATATCTGTTGATGGCGATTGGTCTCGCCTGGATCGTCACTGCGGTCGTCGCGACGATTGCCTTGATGGTATCCGTGCTCGTCAAAAACACGGCAACCGGTATCGGAATCATGATGGCCGTCCTGATTTCCGGCACATTGTTGACGACACTTGGTTCAAGTTGGACGAGTTCGAAATATCTCGTCAACGTGAACTTTGGCTTAATCAACTACCTGGATGGACAAGCACCGCCGATTGAAGGGATGACGTTACCGTTTTCGCTCGCTGTCTTACTCTGTTGGACAATTGGCGCATTGATTGTGGCGTTCTGGAACTTCACGCAAAAAGATATGTACTGATTTCAGTCTAAACGAAAAAAAAGTCCCTTCTCCGTAATGGAAAAGGGACTTTTTGCAGATGTCGGGCATCTGCGTGGAATCAAGAGGGGAATCCCTCTTAAAAGAAGCCGATGCAGGTCAGCTTCTGCGCTACGCAACAATCGTACTTTTATCATAGCGATTCCAGTAATTGGTGTCAAACCTGCTTGAAAGGGTTTACGAACGCCTGGATTTGTCAAAAGGTATGTAAAGACGACAGAGGAGGTGCCAAACATGGCTGATTGGGGAATTATGCTGACAGGCTTAGTCATTTGTGGGTGGTGTGTATTTAGCGCGGTCTATGACGACTTTATCCGCCGTGTCTAACAGAACTCATTGAACCGTCTCCTTTCATAAAGGCGGCGGTTTTTTTGTCGTGTCTGAGCTGGAGGCAGATATGATACACTGACTACAAACACGTATAAGCTAGGAATGGTGATGTCATGAGTAAACAGCCCGTCATTGTCATCGTTGGGCCGACCGCCGTCGGAAAAACGAAGACAGGGATTGAATTAGCAAAAAAATTAAACGGCGAAATCATTTCGGGTGACTCCGTTCAAGTCTATAAACAGATGGACATCGGATCAGCGAAGGTGACGCACGAAGAAATGGAAGGGATTCCGCATCATCTGCTTGATTTAGTTGATCCGGATGACGAGATGAGTGTTGCCCGTTTCCAGACGTTAGCCCGTACGGCAATCGATGAAATTGCGGCGAAAGGTAAGTTACCGATTATCGTCGGCGGGACAGGGCTTTATATCCGGGCGATTTTGTATGATTATCAATTTACCGTCCAGGCGGAAGATAAGGCATTACGGCAGGAGTTGGAACAGTTTGCCAAAGATGAGGGCGCACAAGCCCTCCATGATCGTTTGCGGCAGCTTGATGCAACCCGGGCGAATGCGATTCATCCAAACAATGTCCAACGGGTCGTCCGGGCGATTGAAGTCGCGATGAGCGGACAAACGCAAGTCTCGGGCAGTGAACCAAGTTTGTACGACAGTCTGTTGTTCGTCTTACATATGGAGGACCGGGACCAATTGTATGCCCGGATCGACCAGCGTGTCGATCTGATGCTCGATCAAGGACTGCTGACGGAAGTCGAGCAGTTAGTCGCAGCCGGTTATAAGGAAACGAAAGCGATGCAGGCGATCGGCTACAAGGAAATCATGCCGGTGTTGGATGGCGCGCCGATTGAGCCGGCTGTCGACGCGTTAAAGCGCAACACCCGCCGCTTCGCAAAACGGCAATTGACCTGGTTTCGCCATCAATTTGACGGAAATTGGATTGAAATGGGAAGGCTTTCATTTGAAGAAAACTTCAAAATTATCTATGATAGAACAGTAGGGTTTCTGAAAGCGGTTAAATCGGAGTAGCCTGAAGTAAAAAAACAGATAAAAATAGAGGGGGCACGGGGGCTTATGAAGGCAACGTACAACATTCAAGACTATTTCTTAAATCAATTGCGTAAAGATTCAGTTCCGACAACAGTATTTTTAATCAGCGGGTATCAGTTACGGGGATTGATCAAGTCGTTTGATAATTTCACCGTCATTTTGGAATCAGAAGGCAAACAACAATTGATTTACAAGCATGCCATCTCGACATTCGCACCGGCACGGAATGTGACGTTGTATGAACAAGAGGCGGAAACGGAAGAAATCACACGTTAAAAAAAGACGGCCGGGGGGCCGCCTACTCGATGGGACAATGCTACGGCGTTGTTCCTTTTTTTTTGTTACAACAAATCCTTCAGCCTGTCGACCGCTTCCGCATAACGCCGGAGCGAAACTTCTTTATAGAGACAAGTCTTCGTCAACCGTTCCTCTTTCGTTAACTCTTCGAGATACGTTCCGAGAATGAAACTGTTCCGCAACATCGACGGCGTGATAATCCGTTTGTTATCGGACCGTTCGTTTAACTGGCGCATCATCTTCGTAATCATGACGATCGACAATTGTTTCGGGGCATTTTTACTGTAGACCCAGCGGAACGTCATCCGCGAGAAGTCAAAGGCGACGAAAAACGGATCGGTTGAGTGGTACCGGGGACGGACCGGTTCCGGAATCGTCTTTAAATAGGTGAGCATTAAATCCTGATCGTCACGTTCGAGATTCAACAGGTAGGCATTACCAAGCCGGTCATGAACGGTCATCTCCCGCTGTGCAAAATTCAAGTCCTGCATCTTCAGACCGATGATGTGATGGACGCGAAGACCGTAACGGTAAAAGAGCCGTAAAATCAGTTCGTTCCGGTCAATCAAATACGGCCGTGCGACGAGTTGATGGTCCGTCAATCCCCGGTCGGAACGGTTCGTCCGGATCAGTTGCTCGTATTCGGCTAGTGACGCGACATGGTGCGGTGTCAGCTCATGTGTTGGCTGGGCATATTCGATCAGCTTCGATTTTGTCTGACGAATCTGGTAGTTCAGCTGATTGAGGACGGTGACAATCCTGGCGACCGTTGCCTGTTGATACAACTTTTCTTCAATCAGATAGTCATTGATGAACGTTTTCCACGTCTCGAGCGGAATCGCCTTGAAGTCGTCGATCGTTTCGAGGGGCTGATCGACTTCCGTCATATAACGGTGGATTTCAATCAGATCATAGCGGTAACGCCGGATCGTCGAGTCCTGCCTGCCGCTCGCGCTGAGGAAAAACAGATACCGTTCGATGAATTCCGGCAAGGTATAGTCAAGCCGTTCGCGTGCCATAACAGACCTCCTGTATAAGATGCTTTTCTCTATCATAAACCGAACGGATGTTTCCTGTCCAAAAATGTTCAGACGACAGGTCCATGTGGTATGATTAGGAACGCAGAAGGTTTGTTATTTTGAAAGGAATGATTATATGTCAGAACGCGTCATCGTCGTCGGTTGTCAGCTCCCCGGTGTGCCGGATCATATTTATGAAGAATCGGTCGCGGAGCTCGAAGCACTCGTTACGACTGCGCACGCCGTCGTGGTAGGACGACTCGATCAAAAGCGTCAATCGATCGACCGCCGCACGTTTATTGGAAAAGGGAAGGTCGAGGAACTTGTTGCGTTGGCACAGGAACTTGAACCGGATTTGATTATTTTTAATGCCGAAGTCACACCGGGACAGATGAAAAACATCCGGATTGCCCTCGAAGATCCGGAATCAATCAAATTGATTGACCGGACCCAGTTGATTCTCGATATCTTCGCCGGCCGTGCCCAGTCGCGGGAAGGGAAGCTCCAAGTCGAACTCGCCCAGATGAGTTACCTGCTGCCGCGCTTGAGCGGACAAGGGACGCAGTTGTCTCGGCTCGGCGGTGGAATCGGGACACGTGGTCCCGGAGAATCAAAACTTGAGACCGACCGCCGGCACATCCGTCGTCGTGTCGACGAAATCAAGAAACAGCTCGAAACATCGGTTGCCCACCGTGCCCGCTACCGCGAACGCCGGAAAGAAAACCAGACGTTCCAAATCGCGCTCGTCGGTTATACGAATGCCGGGAAGTCAACGATCTTCAACCGGTTGACCAATGCCGACACATACGAGAAAAATGAATTGTTCGCGACACTCGATCCGTTGACACGTCAGTTCGACTTGCCGGAAGGCGGGCAGATTCTCTTGACCGATACCGTCGGATTCATTCAGGATTTGCCGACGAAACTGATTGCCGCGTTCCGCTCGACACTCGAAGAAGTGCTTGAGGCGGACTTGATCATTCATGTCATCGATGCGTCAAGCGAACATTATCTCAATCAGATGCAGACAACAAATGATGTACTCGATGAACTTGGAGCCGGGGATATCCCGCAACTCGAAGTCTTCAATAAAAAAGATCAACTGACGGACTTGTTCACAGGTGGGAAACTGTTGATTTCGGCACTCGATCCGGCGGATATCGAACGCCTGACCGTTGAAATCGAAAAAGCGATCAGTGAGATTCTCGAATATCTCGAAATCCGGATTCCGGTCAACGCGTTTGCCCATTACAATCCGGCAAAAGAAGTCATGATGAATTTAACAGAACAATATGAAGAGGACGGATCCGTGACCTTAAAAGGCTATTTGCGCAAAGATACACGTCTGTACTCGACATTGAAACAATACGAGGTGTAAGCATGTTTACAGAGTTAACGCATTATGAAACAATTCGTCCGTTCGTCGAGCGGGCGGAAGAAAAAATCGCACCAGGCATTCGCAAGGCACAACAAGTCGCGGAACAGAACCAGTTCCGTGTCCTGAATGCCTTCCGGGAACATAAAGTGAGTGATTTTCACTTCATGCCGTCGACCGGTTACGGCTACAACGACGAAGGACGCGATAACCTTGAACGGATTTATGCATCGGTCTTCGGAGCGGAAGCCGGACTGTGCCGGGCACAAATCATCAGCGGGACTCACGCAATCGGCATCGCCTTGTTCGGTTTGTTGCTGCCGGGGGATGAACTGCTGTATATCACCGGTAAACCGTACGATACGTTAGAAGAAATCGTCGGCATCCGCGGTGACGGCCGCGGCTCGTTAAAAGAACTCGGTGTCACGTATGACGTCGTCGAGATGAAACAGGCAGAGACGATTGATCTTGAGGCGGTTCTCGACCGGATCACGGACAAGACGAAGGTCGTCGGGATTCAGCGTTCCAAAGGGTATGCGACGCGCCGGAGTTTACCGGTCGCGGAAATCGGTCAAGCAATTGAAGCAATCAAGGCGCAATATCCGCACGTGATTGTTTTCGTCGACAACTGTTACGGTGAATTTGTCGAACCGATCGAACCGACCCATGTCGGTGCCGATTTGATGGCGGGTTCACTGATCAAAAATCCGGGTGGCGGTCTCGCGAAGACGGGCGGCTATCTCGTCGGACGCCGTGATTTGATTGAACGCGCGTCGTTCCGGATGACGACACCGGGAATCGGGGCCGAGGCCGGTCCGTCACTGTATTCGCTGCAGGACATGTATCAAGGGTTCTTCATGGCTCCGCATACGGTCAGCCAGGCGCTGATGGGGGCGATGTTCACATCGAGCATGATGGAACAGTTCGGATTTGATACGGCACCGCATTATGCAGCGGAACGGACGGATTTAATCCAGTCGGTGTCTTTCCATGCCCCGGAACCGATGATTGCCTTTTGTCAGGCAATCCAAGCGGCGTCTCCAGTCAATGCGCAAGCATTGCCGATTCCGGACTATATGCCGGGTTATGCGGACGATGTCATCATGGCTGCCGGAACGTTCATTCAAGGGTCATCGATCGAATTATCGGCAGACGGTCCGATTCGGGCGCCATATACGGCATATGTCCAAGGCGGACTGACTTACAGTCACGTCAAAATTGCGATTGTCTCGGCCGTCAATCAACTGATGGATCAACAATTGATTCAGCCGCAACAGGTTTAAAAAAATAGCTTGATGTGAAAAGACCTCTGTTACGCAGGACGTCTGACTTGTAAGAAAGTCGTGTTAACTTTCCTTACATCTCTTGACAACTTGCCTCACAGAGGTTTATTCTCATGAGGTAAGGAAAAAGGAGGAACGAAATGGCAGACTTATCACGACAGTCCAAGCCACTATTCCCCATCGGAGTCGTTCAAGAGTTGACCGCGTTATCTGCCCGACAAATCCGATATTACGAAGAACAAGGATTGATCAAGCCGGAGCGGACAGAGACGAAACGTCGCCTCTATTCGTTCAACGATGTCGATCGCTTGTTGACGATCAAGGAATATCTAGACCAGGGACTGAATATCGCAGGGATCAAAATGATTTTTGACAATGATCTTGTCAAACGGGAACGAGTTGCGGAGAAGGTCGTTACGACCCGTCCGGAATTATCTGATGGCGAATTGTATAAACTCCTGAAAAATGAATTGCAGGAAGCAGGGCGGCATGGAAAAACGTCACTCATTCAAGGTGAGCTCGGACGATTTTTCAAGTAAGCACCTGTTACCATATAAAAAAGAGCCGGAGAGGGGATTTGTCACATGACACGTCGCAACATTACACGAGAAGACATTATGAAAATCGCTAAAGCTGAGGATGTACGTTTTATTCGTTTACAGTTCACAGATATCCTCGGTACAATCAAGAACGTTGAAATTCCAGTCAGCCAATTGGAAAAAGCACTTGATAACAAAATGATGTTCGATGGTTCATCAATCGAAGGATTCGTCCGGATTGAAGAATCAGATATGTATCTCTTCCCAGACCTCAACACATGGGTGGTCTTCCCATGGACAGAAGACGGAACGGGTAAAGTCGCACGTCTCATCTGTGACATCTACAATCCAGATGGCACACCGTTTGCCGGAGATCCGCGTGGTCAACTCAAACGGGTACTTAAAGAAATGGAAGAGCTTGGGTTCACTTCGTTCAACGTAGGTCCTGAGCCTGAATTCTTCTTGTTCAAGAAGGATGCAAACGGTCGTCCGACACTTGAACTCAATGACCAAGGTGGTTACTTCGACTTAGCACCAGTCGATCTCGGTGAAAACTGCCGTAAGGAAATCGTCATCGAGCTTGAAAACATGGGCTTTGAAATCGAAGCATCTCACCATGAAGTCGCACCAGGACAACACGAAATCGACTTCAAATATGCGGATGCGATCACGACAGCGGATAACATCCAGACGTTCAAACTCGTTGTTAAGACAATTGCAGCGAAACATAACTTGCACGCGACATTCATGCCAAAACCACTTTACGGTGTTAACGGTTCAGGAATGCATGCTAACATGTCCCTCTTTAAAGGCAACGAAAATGTCTTCTTCGATGAAGGAAACAGCAACATGCAACTGTCTGACGATGCTCGTGCGTTCACGGCTGGTATCTTGAAGCACGCACGTGCCTTCACAGCAGTCTGTAACCCGACAGTCAACTCGTACAAACGACTTGTTCCAGGTTATGAAGCACCTTGCTACGTGGCATGGTCAGCTCGTAACCGTTCACCACTCGTCCGTGTACCGGCAGCACGTGGTCTCTCGACACGGATTGAAGTCCGTTCAGTCGACCCGGCAGCCAACCCGTACTTGGCACTTGCGACATTGCTCGCTTCAGGTCTTGACGGAATCAAGAACAACTTGACAGCACCGGCTCCAATCGACCGTAACATCTACGTGATGGACAAACCGGAACGTGTGGCAAACGGCATTGACGATCTTCCGTCAACGCTCAGCCATGCCCTCGAAGTCTTAAAAGCGGATGATGTCGTCATGCACGCACTTGGCGAACATATCGCAGAGCACTTCGTTGAGTTGAAAGAAATCGAATGGGATATGTTCCGTACGCAAGTCACGGAATGGGAACGCGATCAGTATATGGTCTTGTTCTAATCTAAATGATGAAAAATGAATGAAAAACAGGCTAAGAATAGTCAATACGCTTTTGTATTGCTTTTCTTAGCCTTATTTTTTTAGGGAGGGATTGCAATGACTAAGCGTATTTCTATTTATGAACAGCTTAAAGAGATGTTAAAACATAAAAAAGAAGAAGTTGTAACTCCGAGTGAAATGAAAGAAGCCTTGTTTCGCAAATATGGAACAAATAAAGATAGTGTGATACTTTCAGACTATTGTTACAATCGTTCAAACCGTGGAATTTCTTTTAATAAGCATTTATTTGTTTATCTAAATTATGGAATGTATAAATATATTGGCGAAAATGCTGATTATAACGGATTAATTTATGCGCGAACACGAAATTCTCCCGATGATCAAGTAGTAGGGATATGGACAGACGGAAAAAAGCAACTGTCTATAAATGAATTATTAGAAAATCAGGAATTTCTTAAAGGTAATTACATAACCCAACTATTTGAAGAGTATATGGATATTTTGAAATTTGAAATGAACGTTCTTGGTTGTAAAGCCACAGAGTTGCGTCATTTAATAGGTCGATTGGGAGAGTTTTTTTGTGCTATACATACGAAAGGGAAATTAGCTCATGTGACCAACCAACACGGTTTTGATGTAATTAGTAATGGAAGAAGGATTAGTGTAAAAACAACGGCTCAAAAATCTGGTTTCATTTCATTGAATATAAGAACTTTAGATCAATTTGATGATATCTTCATAGTCCAGTTTCTAAATAATGAATTTCGCTTATTATTTTATGCACCAAAAGATCAACTACCTAAGGGGCGGATTTACAAACAGCGGTTAGAAGTTGATTTATCTTCTTTAAAACAAGAGCAACTCGTATGACTGAATAAAGCTTTAGATTTTAAGTATAGGAAAGTACAAATCATCTTAAAAAAGGGGTATGTATATATGATATAAAACAGCAAGACGACACTCTTAATCTACTTTGTAAGGAGGCGTTTCAAATGAAAAAGGCATATGAAGGAAAAGACATCACGGTTTATTTTGATGCCGATGTCTGCGTGCATTCCGGTCATTGTGTGAAGAGTTTACCGACCGTCTTTGATGTCAAAAAACGTCCGTGGATTGAAGCAGACGGGGCGCCGGTCGAAGACGTCATGCGGGTCGTCGATGGTTGTCCGAGCGGTGCTTTATCTTATGAACGGAGGGAAGCCTGATGGAATTTAAACGAGCGGATCAAAAGATTGAAGCGTATCAAGACAATCAAGTGGTTGGGGAAATCACGTACAGTGATACGAAAGGCGGTAAGTGGATCATTGATCATACGTATGTCCATCCGAATCATCGGAACCAACAGATCGGTGAACAACTGGTCAAAGCGATTGTCGAGTGGGCACGTGAAGAAAACATCAAGCTGTTGCCGCTTTGTCCATTTGCGAAAAAGGAGTTTGAGCAGACACCAGATTATGCAGATGTATCGGCTTAATAAGGAAATCGATACGAATGTTCAATTATAGAAAGATGAGGGCAGTGGGGTTTCATCCACTGCCCTCGTCTTGTTTAAAAAGTATCGTTCGCGTTTACTCCTACAGGAAAAAGCGGATCAGCGCCATCGACAGGACGCCGGTGATGACCGTGAAGGAAAGACTTTTGCTGGTCAGTGCGACAAGGATTGTCGGTACCGATGCTGCGAGGTGGAGAGAAGACAGCGTGGGATAATCATCGCTTTGAGCAAGCAGCAGGTTCTGAAAAAACAAAGCACTGAGCAGGCAAATCGGGATGAACGACAACCACTCGGTCAACAGACGGGGTAACGTCAATCCATGCATCAGCAAAAACGGCAAAATCCGTGGAATCAATGTGACAAGACCACAGGCGGCGAACAGGATTAAAAGCTCTAAGCGGATTTCCATCGTGAGATCACTACTCCTATGCTGGCAGCTACCATCGTCGCAAACAAAACAGCGAGTTCCGGTGAGAGGTAGCGCATCGATATGTACAACAACAAGAAAACGAGTACCAGTAAAATTCCGTTCAAGGCAACACGTGACCGTTCACTTTCAAGCTGCAAGTACAACAAGCCGATAAACATCGCCGTCAAAGCAAAGTCCAGTCCGAACCGTTCCGGATCCGGAAACCAACTGCCGACGAGTGCACCGAGGACGGTCGAAGCAATCCAACTGAAGTAGGCGGTCAGATTCAACCCGTGCATGAATTTAGCATCGATCTGTTGTTTTAAGGAAGTATTCATGGCGACAGCAAACGATTCATCCGTCAAGAGAGCACCGATCCCGAACCGGTCGAGGAGATGCCGGCTTGTAACACGCGGTGCGAGCGTCATGCTCATCAATAAATGACGGGAGTTGACGATGAACGTCGTTAAGATGATGGCAGAGAATGGACTGTTTAACAGCAGGAGGCTGGTAATGATGAACTGGGCTGCTCCGGCATAAATCAGGATAGACATCAATCCGATTTCAAGCGGACTGAGTCCGGCGGCGCGTCCGACGATACCGGCGGAAAATCCGATACCGAGATAACCGAGGACAGTCGGAAGACAGGCTTTGACACCTGCTTGAAACGAGCTGGTCATATGGCAGGACTCCTCTCAATCTAGTGTGTTATCAGCATAGCATTCCGAAAACCGATTGGAAACGAAGTGGTCAATATTTTCATATGTTTCCTTGACATAAGTCGCCCCGATTGGTGGTAAAGAGTAAGTGGTACGGCAAAAATTCGTTAGACGAAGGAGCGTTCAAGATGGATAAATTAATGCAAGATGCGAATCGGTTTGTCTCGGATATGGTCGATGGTCTCGTTTTAGCACATCCCGATCTTTATGCAAAAGTCGACGGAGTCAATGTCATCAAACGAAAAGAACCGCTTAACGGAAAAGTAGCACTTGTATCCGGTGGCGGAAGTGGTCACGAACCGGCCCATGCCGGATTTATCGGGGACGGGATGCTGGCAGCAGCCGTTTGCGGCGAAGTCTTCACTTCTCCGACGCCAGATATGGTGCTTGAGGGAATTAAGGCAGCAGACGGTGGGAAAGGAGTTCTGCTCGTCGTCAAAAATTATTCCGGTGACGTCATGAACTTCGATATGGCGAAAGAACTGGCGGAACTGGAAGACATTGAAGTCGAGACGGTCATCGTCCGGGATGATATTGCCATCAAAAAAGAAGAGGACCGCCGAGGCGTCGCCGGGACGATTTTTGTCCACAAGATTGCCGGAGCTGCGGCAGCGGAAGGAAAATCATTAGCGGAAGTCAAAGCAGTCGCTGAAAAAGTCATTGCTGGTGTCCGGTCAATCGGAATGGCATTATCCCCATGTTATATGCCGGAAAGCGGCAAACCTGGCTTTGATCTCCACGAGGATGAGATGGAAATCGGGATCGGGATTCATGGTGAAAAAGGACTGGAACGTAAACCGATTGCCTCCGTCGAAGCAATCGTGACGGAATTACTCGATCGACTGACGGCGGAAGTGACTGATAAAAAAGTAGCTGTCATGGTCAACGGAATGGGTGGAACGCCTGAATCGGAATTGTACATCACGTACAAGTATGTTGCGGAGCAACTGCAGGCAAAAGGGTATGACATCGTCCGACCATTCGTCGGCAATTATATGACATCGCTTGAAATGCATGGTTTCTCGATCACCTTGCTTCCGGTGGACGATGAGCTGGTCGGCTACCTGGATGCAAAAACGAACGCGATCGGATTCTAACTAAAAGAGGTGCACACAGATGAAGTTATCAACTGCAGCATTCCGTGAAGCATTGCTTAAAGCAGCTGCCGAGCTGGAACAACATAAAGATGAATTGACGGATCTTGACCGGGAAATTGGTGACGGGGACCACGGCATCAATATGTCACGTGGCTTCCAAGCCGTTCAAAAAGAACTCGAAGCACAAGAGGAATATGAAGATCTTGGTGTCTTATCAAAACAAGTCGGAATGACGTTGATTAAAACCGTTGGGGGGGCGTCCGGTCCGCTTTACGGTACGGCGTTCGTTAAATTTGCCGGAGCGTTTAAAGGAAAAACAGAAGTCGAGGGTGCAGAACTGGCAGCGGCTTTTAAAGAAGCGACGGATGGCATCAAAATGCGCGGGAAGTCAGAGTTTGGACAAAAAACGATGGTGGATATTTGGACACCGTTTTACGAAGCGCTCGAACAAGAGAGTGATTTGAATCAAGCACTGGATCAAGCATTGGTGGATACAAAAGAACGGGTGGCGACAAAAGGACGGGCCTCTTACTTCGGGGATGCGACGAAAGATGTTCAGGATCCAGGTGCCTTATCGAGTTCACTTTTACTTCGAGCCATTACGGAGGAAATGTCATGATTAATTTGATTTTAGTATCCCACAGTGAGAAGTTGGCAGCCGGACTGAAAGAACTATTGGCTGAGATGGCTCCAGATACACCGGTGTTACTCGCAGCTGGTCTTGCAGATGGTAGTATCGGTACCGACGCATCTCGAATTGAAGAGACGATGAATGAATTGACGGATGACGGTTTGATTTTGACCGACATCGGATCGGCGACGATGAATGCGGAACTGGCCTTAGAACTATACAGTGGGGACCGGAATGTTCAGTTCGTCGAAGCACCACTGGTAGAGGGCGCTTTTTTAGCGGCAGTCTTAAGTGGTCAATCAAAATCGCTGGATGATATTGTATCCGGCGTCAAGGCAGAATTTTCGTAAGGCACATAGTCTGACTAACAGGTTCGTTTCCGTACAGGAAGCGGGCCTGTTTTTTAGTGAAAACAAAAAAACTGGTATTCCGCGAGGGAACACCAGTCAAGAAATCAGGCGTTGACTTCTTTTTTGTTCGGTTTAAATGCCATTGTCGCTTCAACCGCTTTTTGCCATCCAGCATAACGCTGTTCGCGATCGTCTTCTTTCATCTCTGGTTTGAACTGACGGTTGAGTTTCCATTGCTTTTTGATTTCTGCTTTATCTTTCCAGTAACCGACTGCGAGACCGGCAAGGTAAGCAGCACCGAGGGCAGTTGTTTCATTGATTTCTGGACGATCGACTGGTACGCCCAGGATGTCTGACTGGAACTGCATCAAGAAATCGTTTGAAACCGCACCACCATCAACGCGCAACGTTTTCAGTTCGATTCCTGAATCTTTTTCCATTGCAGTCAAGACATCACGTGTTTGATAAGCAAGTGATTCGAGAGTCGCGCGAACGAAATGTTCTTTGTCCGTTCCGCGTGTTAAACCGAAGATTGCTCCACGAACGTCGCTATCCCAGTAAGGAGCACCGAGTCCGACGAATGCAGGAACGACGTAAACGCCTTCTGTCGAATCGACTTTTAAGGCATAGCCTTCTGAGTCTTTCGCATTTTTCAACATCCGTAAACCGTCGCGTAACCACTGAATCGCAGAACCGGCCACAAAGATTGATCCTTCAAGCGCATATTCGACTTTTCCGTCGACACCCCAGGCGATTGTCGTCAACAGACCGTGGTTAGATGAAACAGCTTTTTCACCAGTATTCATCAGCATGAAGCAACCTGTACCGTATGTGTTCTTTCCTTCACCTGGTTCGAAACACGTTTGACCGAAGAGGGCCGCTTGTTGGTCACCTGCGATTCCGGCGATTGGTACTTCGAAGCCAAAGAAGTGATACGGAACAGTGTTGTCATAGACTTCACTCGATTGACGGACTTCCGGTAACATGGATTTTGGAACTGTCAGGATTTCAAGCAACTCATCATCCCATTTTTGTTCGTAAATGTTGTACATCAATGTCCGGGAAGCGTTTGTATAATCTGTGATATGCGTTTTGCCGCCAGACAACTTCCAGACGAGCCATGTGTCGATGGTTCCGAATAGAAGTTCACCGTTTTCGGCTTGTTCACGTGCACCTTCCACGTTATCTAAAATCCACTTCACTTTTGTACCTGAGAAGTAGGCGTCAATCAGGAGACCTGTTTTATCGCGGAATGTTTGATTCAGACCTTGTGCATTCAGCTCATCACAGATACCAGATGTTTGACGCGATTGCCAGACAAGCGCGTGATAGACCGGTTTACCTGTTTCTTTGTTCCAGACGACCGTCGTCTCACGCTGGTTCGTAATTCCGATACTTGCGATTTGGCTCGGTTTGATATCAGCCGTTCCGAGAGCATCTGCCATGACAGCGAGGATCGATCCCCAAATTTCATTGGCATCATGCTCGACCCAGCCTGGTTGCGGGAAGTATTGTTTGAATTCCCGTTGTGCCGAGTTCACGATTTGACCGTCATGATCAAAGATAATGGCACGTGAACTTGTCGTTCCTTGATCGAGTGCTAAGATATACTTGTTTTCCATTGTAAAGTCCCCCTTGAAGTGTAAGTTGAAGTCTTTTCGTCAATTAAAACAGCATTTGATGAAGGAAAACGGCAATCGCACCACCGATGAATGGACCGACGACTGGGATCCAAGAATAACCCCAATCTGACGAACCTTTTCCCGGGATTGGTAAAATGGCATGGGCAATCCGCGGTCCAAGGTCACGGGCCGGATTGATGGCATATCCTGTTGTACCACCAAGCGAGAGACCGATGACGACAACAAGAAGACCAACGATTAACGGGTTTAGACCGTCAGCGAATGAGTTGGCACCAAATGCTAGGATTCCGAAGACCAAGACGAATGTCCCGATGATTTCAGAAACAAGGTTTGAACCGGTATGGCGGATAGCTGGTCCTGTTGCAAAGACACCTAATTTTGCAGCTTGGTCATCTGTCGCTTCAAAATGTTTCATGTAATGAAGCCAAACGAGTACCGCACCGATAAAGGCTCCGATTAATTGAGCGGCGATGTAGACAGGTACATCTGCCCATGGTAAATCAGAGTTTAACGCTAGCGACAATGTGACCGCTGGATTAAGGTGGGCACCACTGGCGGCTGCAATATAAACTGCAGTCATGACGGCGAGACCCCAAGCAAATGTGATGACGATCCAGCCGCTGTTCTCAGATTTCGTCTTTTTCAAGACAACCCCTGCAACGACCCCATCCCCGAGCAAAATCAGAATCATTGTTCCAATCAGCTCACTAATAAAGTTACTCATGCAAAAACCCTCCCTTTGGATTAAAGCAAATATTGGCCTTTCCATTTAAACCTACATCTAATTGATAACGTTTTCAATACAAATAATTCAAATCTTCAAATTAAATTTTCCTTAATTTATGTTTAAAAAAATGAAAAATGGATAACAAAAACCCTTTGTTCATTTTTGTGATGAACGAAGGGTTTTCAGCGGCGTTTTTTTCGCTTTTTTTTAGTTCGAAAGAAACTGCTGGAATGATCAAGAACGATATGGATCGTACTGGCAACCATGATGCCGGTGATAAAAGCAGGCATGGCTGCAAACCAGGAATCGACCGTACTCGACTCGATGATTTTCAGGTACAGCGCTAAAAATAAAAGTGGAATCACGAAAGCCGCGCTGTACAGCAGGCGAATGAGGTCACCGATGATCAAGCCATGCGACCAGATGGAACGGTGGGGCATGATTTTGACATACGGCATCCAAAGGACACGTAGCGGTCCGTGGCGATAGTAAGGTTCAGACTTCAAATCGAGGTCGGGTGAAAGCCAAAGGGTGCCGACAGCGATGCCGACAGCAGTTGGAAGCCAATCCGTCTGCTGCGTTGCGACCGAATACGCAACGTAGCCGGTTAAAGCAACGGTATTGACTGTATCATGTACATTTCCAGAAGGCATAAAAAAAGACCAGCTGAGCTGGTCCCTCGCTTAGTGGATCGTCCGATATACGCCGATGACCTTGCCAAGAATCGAGACGTTATCGAAATACATCGGGTCCATCGAGTCATTTTCTGGTTGGAGACGTACTTGTTGATCTTCTAAGAAGAACCGTTTGACTGTCGCTTCGCTATCTTCGGTCATAGCAACGACGATTTCACCATTCTCTGCTGTGTTTTGCTGACGAACGATGACCCGGTCACCGTCTAGAATACCTGCGTTGATCATGGACTCACCATCAATCGTCAACATGAAGACATTTTCGTTCCCGACGTAATGTGCAGGAAGTGGGAAGTGTTCCTCAATGTTTTCGATGGCCGTGATTGGAAGACCAGCCGTTACTTTCCCGATGACGGGAATATGCACGATGGCTTCGTGATCTTCATCAGGTTTATCAAGCAATATCTCAATCGCACGTGGCTTAGTTGGGTCACGGCGAATCAGTCCGCGTTTTTCTAGACGATCCAAATGACCGTGTACCGTTGAGCTTGAAGCAAGACCAACAGCTTCACCGATTTCACGAACTGAAGGCGGATACCCTTTCAGTTTCACTTGAGCAACGATGTAGTCAAGGATTTCTTGTTGTCGTTTCGACATTTTCCGCATATGAATTGCCACCTCTTTCCGGATTGGTTTTTGAAGGTTATAGGAATACATGTTTCTAAAATCACTATAACATAGAACAAATGAGCGTACAAACAATTGTTCGACATTTTGTGTTGACCGAACACTGGTTCTTGGTTTAAGATGAGTTATGCGAACAATTGTTCCGAGAACATCTATTCTAAATCATTTTTAATTGGAGGGATTTATCATGATGCATACGATTCGTACCCATGCCTTTTCCATTGTTTTTTATACGCTCAGCCTTGCTTTCATTCTTTTTCTCTTAACGCCTCGACCGGACGAAAAGGTCGATCAACTCTTGACGGCTTCTGTTACGGTCGATCAAAATGCGACAGTCGAACAAGTCGCCGAAGTCTACAACGACGGTTCAATGACGGACCAAGAATATGTCGAATGGTTGATTGAGAATAATGAATTAAAGACGACACATGTCATTTCGAAAAACAAAATCGTTGTACCAATCGCGCAACAATGACAAACTGTAAAAGTTGTCAATGAACGAACAGGGGTGTGAAGTACGATGAAAGTAGTAATCTACTGTCGCGTCTCGACGGAAAAAGAAGCACAGGACAGCTCGCTTGAGCGGCAAAGGTCAGAACTGTCGGGACTCGCTGCAACAAAAGGATTTGAAGTCGTGGAGATCATCACGGAAAAAGAAAGTGGTTACGACGTTGACCGGGAAGGTATGTTGTCCGTTCTCGATTACGTCACACGTCAAGCCGTGGACGCCGTTCTTGTGACGGATGATACACGGATCGGGCGCGGGAATGCCAAAATCGCCATTTTACATACATTCCAAAAACATCAGGTTCAACTGATGACGATGGAATCGGATGGCGAGTATAAATTGGCAGATGCCGAAGCGATGGTGCTTGAAATCGTATCGCTCGTCGAAGAGTATCAACGGAAACTGCATAATGCAAAGATTGCCCGCGGTATGCGACGGGCTGTCGAAAATGGTTTTCGTCCCGAACAAAACCTGAACCGCCAAGGTGAAAATGCCGGTCGGAGCCGGAAGGAAGTCCCGATTGAAGAAATCGTGCGGTTACGTGAGTTAGGACTGACATTTGCGGACATTGCGGTGACATTAAGAGGGATGGGACATGACATTTCGAAAGCGACCGTCAACCGGCGTTATCTGGAATATAAAGAAGTTGTCAGTACGTACGAATAGGGAAGCAGGTTTGATGCCTTAGCTGCGCATCAAACTTGCTTTTTTTTTTTGTGTCTTTTACAGTAAGGTTACTATTGAATGCTCAACTTTGAGTCAACAGAAAGAGGGATACTATGTTATCACAAGAACAATTAGACCGGATTAATGAATTAGCCAATAAATCAAAAATCGAGCCGCTGACCGATGCGGAAACAGCGGAACAAAAAGAATTACGGACGGCTTATCTCGAAGCATTCCGCGGTTCGTTCAAAAATCAGATGATGGGCATTAAAATCGTCGATGAAGAAGGAACCGACGTAACACCGGAAAAACTAAAGCAGGCACAAGAAGAAGAACGGAACAAACAATAATCGGAAAAGCTATGTCACTCAATGGGATGAGTGGGGTAGCTTTTTTTGAGAAAAAGTTCGTAATGTGTATCACGAAAGTGCCAAGAAAACGGCAATAGAGAGCGCATTCATTTTAATGTGACATACTATTTAGAAAAGTTGTATCACATTTCTGGGTATGCTAAAATGAGAAGGAATTTGTGAAAAAGAGAGAGGATGATTGTTTTGACGAACATGACAACAGTAGAATTATTAGCAGTAAATACGATTCGTACCTTATCAATTGATGCAGTACAAAAAGCGAACTCGGGTCACCCGGGAATGCCGATGGGTGCAGCACCGATGGCATTTACATTATGGGCGGATCATATGAACCACAACCCTAAAAATCCAGAATGGTTCAACCGTGACCGTTTTGTACTTTCAGCAGGACACGGTTCAATGCTTCTCTACTCACTCCTCCATTTATCAGGTTATGATCTCGCGATGGATGACTTGAAGTCATTCCGTCAATGGAACTCAAAAACACCGGGTCACCCGGAATACCGTCACACAGCAGGTGTCGATGCGACGACTGGTCCACTCGGACAAGGCATCGCGATGGCTGTCGGGATGGCGATGGCAGAACGTCACCTCGAAGCGAAATACAACCGTGACGACTTAAACGTCGTCGATCACTTCACATACGGCATTTGCGGAGACGGCGACTTAATGGAAGGTGTTTCAGCAGAAGCGGCTTCACTAGCAGGACATTTAGGTCTTGGTAAACTCGTGGTTCTGTATGATTCAAACGACATCTCGCTTGATGGCGATCTCGATAAATCGTTCTCGGAAAACGTTCAACAGCGTTTTGAAGCGTACAACTGGCAAGTTATCCGTGTCGAAGACGGAACGGATCTTGATTCGATTTCAAAAGCAATCGAAGCAGCAAAAGCTGAAACGACAAAACCGACATTGATTGAAGTGAAAACAGTCATCGGATTTGGTTCACCAAACAAATCAGGGAAATCGGCTTCACACGGTGCACCACTCGGAGATGCGGAAATCAAGTTGACGAAAGCAAGCTACGTTTGGGATCACGAAGAATTCTATGTGCCGGAAGAAGTTAAAGACTTGTTCGAAGAGCGCATCGAAAAACGTGGCGCTGACACGGAAGCAGCATGGACTGAGAAAATGGAACAATACAAAGCAGCACATCCAGAATTGCATGCTGAACTTGTTCAAGCAATCAATAACGAATTGCCAAGCAACTGGGAAGCAGACCTTCCGACTTACGATCTGACATCGAAAAAAGCAACACGTCAGACAAGTGGTGAAGTCTTAAACGCTCTTGCGAAAAACATCCCGTCGATCTTCGGTGGATCAGCTGACTTAGCAGGATCAAACAACACGATGCTCAAAGGCGAAGCTGACTTCGACATCGATCCAAGCGGCCGTAACATCTGGTTTGGTGTTCGTGAGTTCGCGATGGCAGCTGCTGTCAACGGTATGGCGTTACACGGTGGTGTCATTCCTTACGGCGCGACATTCTTCGTCTTCTCGGATTACCTCCGTCCAGCGGTTCGTTTAGCAGCATTGATGGGGATCCAGTCGATCTTTGTCTTGACACATGACTCGATTGCTGTTGGTGAAGATGGTCCAACGCACGAGCCGGTTGAACACTTGATGAGTTTCCGTGCGATGCCGAACTTGACAGTTTACCGTCCGGCAGATGGAAAAGAAACGATTGCCGCATGGAAAACAGCGGTTCAATCGAAAAACAAACCGACACTTCTCGTCATGACACGTCAAGGATTACCTGAACTCGAAGGTACGACGGTCGAAGGCGCTGAAAAAGGCGGATACGTCATCGCGGGTAACATCGAAACAGCGGATACGATCTTAATGGGAACAGGTTCTGAAGTGCACTTGCTCGTCGAAGCACAGAAAGAACTTGGCGAAACGGTAGCAGTCGTCTCACTTCCGTCATGGGAATTATTCGAAGCGCAATCAGCAGAATACAAAGAATCAGTCTTGCCAAAACGCATCACGAAGCGTCTTGCGATTGAAGCCGGTGCTTCACTCGGTTGGTATAAATATGTAGGAACAGAAGGTCAAGTCATCGGAATCGATCGCTTCGGTGCTTCTGCTCCGGGAGATCTTCTCTTAAAAGAGTACGGCATGTCTGTTGAAAATGTCTTGAACACAGTCAAGCAACTCGGTTAATGAAGAAAGGTGCGCAAACGCGCGCACCTTTTTTTTGCATTATCTATGCAAAGGCTTTAAATTATAGTATAGTAAAAAGCGACGTTTGAAGTTAGAGGAGGAAGCAACTTGGCTACATGGATTTGGATTTTAATTGCCCTTCTTTGCTTGGTAGCTGGTGTCGCCCTTGGTTTCTATATCGCTCGCCGATACATGATGAACTATTTGGAGCAAAACCCGCCAATCAACGAAGATATGATTAAGACATTGATGATGCAAATGGGTCAAAAGCCATCACAAAAGAAAGTCAACCAAGTGATGCGTTCAATGAGTGGTTCAATGAAATCACCGAAAAAATAACGACTTGTAAAAGGAGACCAGATTGGTCTCCTTTTGTTTGCTATTTTTTAGGAAGATGGCTAATCTAAAATGTGAGACTATTAGAAATACTCAATCGATTTAAAAGGGGGGGACTTGTATGGGAGTCTTCAGGAAACTGAGTTGGTTTTTTCGACTCGAATGGAAAGCGTACAGTTTAGGAATCATAGCGTTGATTTTTGTTGCCGGACTGGAACTGATTCCGCCGAAAGTAATCGGTTCGACGGTCAACGGACTGAGCGAAGGCAGCTTGACGAAAAATGATTTATGGAAATTGGTCGGCACACTGGTCTTGATCGGGGTATCGACCTATGTGATTCGTTATTTTTGGCGGTTTTATATCTTTGGAGCGTCGATCCGGCTCGGACGGTTGCTGCGAAGTCAGTTGTATGGTCATTTTTCAGACTTGGATCAGTCCTTTTACAAGAAGTACCGCAGCGGGGATTTGATGGCGCATGCGACGAATGATGTGCAGGCCGTTTCGATGACGGCAGGAGCCGGTATTTTGACACTCGTCGATTCCGTGACGATGGGCAGTTTCGTTATCATCACGATGATTACGACCATCAGTTGGAAACTGACGCTCGTTTCCTTATTACCGATGCCACTGATGGTTTATTTGACGTCACGGTATGGGAAGATGCTGCACTCAAGATTCCACGATGCACAGGAAGCCTTTTCAGATTTGAACGACAAGGTCGCTGAAAGCGTCAGCGGAGTTCGTGTCTTGAAAGCAACAGGAGAAGTCGAGTCGGATGTCGGAACGTTTACTTCTCTATCAGACGACGTCGTTCAAAAAAACCGCCGCGTTGCGAAAATCGATGCCTTATTTGATCCGACGATTTTCGGTTTGGTCGGCTTGTCTTACATCATCGCGGTCGGATATGGGGCATATTTATTACAACAAGGAGAAATTCGGATCGGGGATATCGTATCCTTCACTACATACTTAGGATTATTGACGTGGCCGATGCTTGCGTTCGGCTGGTTGTTTAATATCGTCGAACGGGGACGGGCATCGTACGACCGGATTGAACGAATGCTTGCGATTGAACCGGAAATCAAGGATGCGAAAGAAGCGGCGACGACGGTTTCGTCCGCGGATTTACAAGTCGCGGTCGATCGGTTTGTATATGATACACAACCAGTGCTTGAGAACATCCGCGTAACATTGACACCCGGTCGGACGCTTGGAATCGTCGGTCGGACCGGTTCCGGAAAATCGACGTTCGTTCGTCTGTTATCACGCGAATACGATGTCAAATACGGCTCGATTGCGATTGGTGGGCAAGACGTCAAACAATTGACACGGGAAACGGTCCGGAAGCAAGTCGCGATCGTTCCACAGGATCACTTCCTGTTCTCTGCTTCGATTGCCGACAATATCGCATTTGCAAAACCAGATGCGTCGATGGAGGAAATCATGGAAGCCGCACGGGTCGCTGCAGTTCATGAGGATATTCTCGGTTTTACAGAAGGTTATGCAACGATGGTCGGGGAACGGGGCGTCACGTTATCCGGCGGTCAGAAACAACGGATTTCGATTGCCCGGGCGTTACTCGCGGATTGTCCGATTCTTGTACTTGATGATGCCTTGTCGGCTGTTGACGCCAAGACGGAGGAAGCGATCATCGAACACTTCCGGACGGCGGATAACGAACAGTCACAAATTATTGTCGCGCACCGTCTGTCGGCGGTTTCGCATACCGATGAGATCATCGTCCTCGATGCGGGACGGATCATTGAACGGGGAACACACGAGGAATTACTGGCGCGTGACGGTTGGTATAAAGAAACCTACGACCGTCAGCAACTCGAATCACTCGTCGAACAGGGAGGTGGAATGCTTGAATCATGATATTAATGAAAAAGCGGTCTTGCGACGATTGCTTGGATTCGTCAAACCGTTTAAAAAACAAGTTTTAGTCGCCTTTTTACTGCTGCTCGTGACGACCGGAGCAAAGCTCGGAGGTCCTTATCTCGTCAAAATCTTTATCGATGATTATGTCGCGGTCGGCAACTATCCGGCGCAGGAAGTTGCGTTATTGTTCGGTGTGTACTTACTTTTGCATACGACCGGTATCGTCGTTGATTATCTACAGGCGTTTGAATTTCAAAAGATTGCCTTAAAAGTCATTCAACGGCTTCGCATCGATGTATTTCGTCACGTCATGCACTTACGGCTCGGTTACTTTGACCGGACACCGGCTGGCGTACTTGTTTCGCGGATCACAAACGATACGGAAGCCATTAAAGAACTATACATCGGTGTCTTGTCGACGTTCGTCCAAAGTGGGGTGCAACTGATTGGAACGTATCTTTTCCTTTACTTGCTGGAACCACGCCTCGCGACGATTGCGTTAGTCCTGTTACCGCTGTTTTATTTCATCATCTGGATTTATCGCCGTTATTCAACGAAATATTATGCCGAAGTTCGGGATTTGTTGTCGAAGATTAACGGACAGCTGAATGAATCGATCAATGGAATGGCGATCATTCAGCAGTTTCGGCAGGAAAAACGGTTGATGGCGGAATTCGAAGAGACAAACATCGCCCATCAGAACGGTCGTTACAAGAACCTGAAACTCGACAGCTGGTTGCTTCGGCCAATCATCGAGTTGATGTTGGCGCTGACGATTGCGTCCTTGATCACGTACTTTGGTGTCCTGTCATTTTCGCAAACGGTGCAAGTCGGGGTTGTCTATGCCTTTATCAGTTATATGGAGCGGATTTTCCAACCGGTCCAGCAAATCATGCAACGCTTATCTGAATTCCAACAAGCCGTCGTCTCGGCAGACCGCGTCTTTAAAGTACTCGATACGGATGAGCCGGAACCTGCGAAGACAATTGCGGGTGACGCTGATATTACAGAAGGACACATCGTCTTTGATAATGTCCGGTTCAGTTACGACGGTGAGAAGGAAATCTTAAAAGGGATTTCGTTCGAAGTGAAAAAAGGACAGACAGTTGCCTTGGTCGGTCAGACCGGTAGCGGAAAGAGTTCGATCATCAATATTTTGATGCGGTTTTATTCGTATCAATCGGGCCGGATCTTGATTGACGGGCAACCGCTCGAACAATTGCCGGAAGAGGAACTGCGGCGTCATGTCGGTCTCGTGTTACAGGATTCGTTTCTGTTTACAGGCAGTGTCGCGGATAACATCCGGTTATTTGATCCCTCGATTCCATTCAAAAAAGTCGAGGAAGCAGCCCGTTTTGTCCAAGCAGATGCTTTCATCAATCAGTTGGATGAACAATATGACAGTCCGGTCGCTGAGCGGGGAGCGACATTCTCTGCCGGAGAACGTCAGTTGGTCTCGTTTGCCCGGACAATGGCGCGGGATCCGAAAGTCTTGATTCTCGACGAAGCGACAAGTTCGATTGATACGGAAACGGAAGAAAAAGTGCAGGTCGCCTTAAAACGGATGCGGCAGGGACGAACGACGATTGCGATTGCCCACCGGTTGTCGACTATCCAGGATGCGGATTTGATTTTAGTCCTCCATCAAGGGGAAGTCGTCGAACAAGGGAACCATCAGACACTGATTGAAAAGAACGGATTATATAAAAAGATGTATGAACTGCAATCCGGTCACGTTTCATCGGTCTCGTAAGACACAAAAAAGCCTGCCAGGCGATCTCGCCCGGCAGGTTGTTTGTGTTTGAAATTAGTAGACAGTAACAGTGACGTTTTGACGTCCCCAGTTGAGTGCTTCTTGTTGTGAACCAACGAGAAGATCAAGCTTGTTACCTTGGATAGCACCGCCACGGTCAAGTACGATGGCTTCACCGATACCTGAGATGTGCATGCGTGTACCAATTGGGTATTGAGCTGATGCTGCAACGATACGCATACCATTGTACGTGATCGTATTTGTTACATCATAACCGCTAGCAGTCAATGCACGACCGTTGTAAAGGCGGCTACCATTGTTTGATGGGTCAGTTGTGTACGCTGTAACGTTCATTGTTACTTTCGTACCTGATTTTGCTGCTGTTGTTTGTTTTGTTGCTACAGCTGGTTGAGCTGCTGCTTTTGGAGCTGCTTTAGCAACAGGTGCTGATGGTTTAGCTGCTGGAGCTTTAACAGCTGGAGCTTTTGCTGTTGAACCTGCTAAAGTTGTATAAGCGCTGTGTACGTAACGAGTTTTTCCGTCGATTGTTGTTTTGATCCAAGCACCGACTTTGCTTTCTACGTTAACGGACTGGCCTTTATACAAGTTGCCAACGTCTTTAGAGTTTGTAGTAGGTTGCGAACGAACGTTTAATACTGCCGTAGTGACTGTAGCTTTTTTAAAGTCGAACGAAGAACCGGCTGAAGTGTAAGCACCGTGTACATAACGTTTTTGGCCATTGATGTTTGTTTGAATCCATGCACCAGAACGTCCTTCGACATTTAATTTTTGACCTTTATATACGTTACCCACATCCGCTGATGCCGTTGTAGGTGCTGTGCGTACATTTAATACCGCTGTATTTACTGTTACCGTCTCTGAGGCAGCCTCTGTCTCTTGGGCGAATCCTACTGATAGAGCCGTTGCTGCAAGACCTGCAGCGAAAACTGCTTTTTTCATTATTGATGTCCTCCTGACATATGCTGTGTTTACTGTTCCTACTTTACACGGCAATTCAGGGTTGTGCGTTTACAGGTCAGAGTCATTCAAGTTACAAAGCGGGCTAGTATGACAAACAGATTGCAAAAATGCATGTTTTGTCACGTCTAGGTCATAATGCTTGGTAAAATAAAGAAAAAGTAGGACTTTAGGCATGGTATAGAAGAAATATTCTAACTATTCCCCGAACTTAAGGCTCAAAGAAAGACTGAAAAGAGAGTAACTGGACGGAAGTAAAGTATTTTTTCAATGAATCGAATGTAAAGCTCGATTAAAAAAGATGAATTGAACGCATTATATAGAAGAAACACGAAAAAGCCGTCAACGGATTGATCCGTCGACGGCTTTTTCTCATTCGTATATATGGTCTGTAGATTTCATCCAATTATCCTAAAACAGATTCATTTGAAGACGGATAGGTATATTTTTGGACGAAGCGAGTGTATTCAAGGAGTAATAAATCCAGTTCATGACTCAGCTTCAAAACATGCGGGGAGGTGAAACTAGACCGATCTGCCTGATGATACAATTCACTTCGTTTTGCTTCGATCGCTAAAGTCAATAGATGTTGGCTTGTCATAGAATCCTCCCTTACATTGATGTCATATCCATATTCTAGCAAGTGGTTTCTGCCAGCGCAACGACATTTCATCTGTTTTGAGGAAATGTAATTTTTTTGTAATTTCAGTTGTCACGAATCTTTTTAATTTTTCGGAAGATAATAGGTGCTAAATATCAATTAGTTTGGCAAAATAGAGAAGGAACTTCTTCTTATTAGAAAGGAGCTGCTGAAATGGAGCTCTCGCTTTGGTTAGCGTTTGGTGCAGGGTTATTGTCTTTTGTCTCACCTTGTACGCTTCCGTTATATCCGGTGTTCCTCTCCTATATTACCGGTGTTTCTGTAACGGACTTGAAAGAAAAAGGGGTCAGGGAAAAACGGTCGCTGTTGCATACAGTAGCGTTTTTAGTTGGATTTGCGATGGTGTTTGCTGTTCTTGGCTTATCGACTTCCTTACTAGCAGACGTCTTCATTACCTACCGTGACACATTACGGATGGTCGGTGCGCTCGTTATTTTCGTATTTGGTGTGGTGTTGCTTGGATTATGGCAACCGACATTCTTGATGCGTGAGAAAAAACTCAATTTAGGTGAACGAAAGGGCGGGTACATCGGTACCATCCTTGTCGGAATTGGTTTTGCTGCCGGATGGACACCCTGTACGGGCCCGATTTTGGCAGGCGTCATCGGACTTGCAGCGACGAATCCAAGTCAAGGTATGTTGTATATGCTGTTTTATGTGCTTGGGTTCTCAATTCCGTTTTTATTAATGGCCTTTTTCGTCGGTCGTTCGAGATTATTCGTTCAGTACAGTTTAAAGATGACGAAATTCGGTGGAGCATTGATGATGTTGTTCGGAATCGTTCTGTATTTTGACGGACTCAGTGCATTTGCTGCATGGATGAGTGATATCGTAGGATTCACCGGATTTTAACAAGGAAGTGATGGGATGATTTGGGTATCAACAGGGGTTGCGCTCGTCATGGGGTTGCTGATCAGCTTCATTCGTGTCAAAGCTTCGGCTAAACCGACGAACGCTAAAAAAATCTTAATCCCGCCATTCGCCATGTCGACCGGGATGCTGCAGTTTTTATATCCGGCATCCCGTCTGACATGGACGGAAGTGGCAGAAGCATTATTGGTCGGTGCAATCTTCAGTATTTTTTTGATCAAGACGTCCAATTTTTACGAGGCAGAAGGGCAAATTTATTTGCAACGTTCAAAAGCCTTTTTCATCGTCCTGTTCGGGATTCTGATTGTCCGGACAGTCGCGAAGTTTGTCATTGGCGGTCAAATCGATATCTTTGAGACGGGTGGGATTTTTTATCTCGTGGCGTTTGGAATGATTGTGCCTTGGCGGATTGCGATGTATCTGAAGTACAAGCAGGTCAAGTCGGGAATCGTTCCGGTCGAACATTTACCGCAAAACTAAAAGGAAGGATTCTCATATGAGAGTCCTTCCTTTTAGTTTTGGAAATAAAGTTCGTAATCGCGCCAGTCGATGGCGTGTTCGCGTAAGGCTTTTTTCAAAAATTTATGATCCCGTTTCGGTGTCGCGGAAATATAGCCTTTGACGACAAGCTCGGACGTCATCACAGATGCCCGTTCTTCCAGTGCGAACTGTCCGATCCGTCCCGCGATCTTCCGACGTGCCACATCCCGAAAAGCAGCCGGAACAGGCATAACCAGTGCATTTAATAAATCAAGTGTCTCATCCGTCCATAAATGGCGGGTCTGATCGATGTATTCATCTTCCCAGTCCATCATCGATTTGCCGTCTTCTTTCGGAAGTTTCTTTAGGAACTTCCGGAACATGAAGAAACCGCCAATCGCCATCAATGTGATCATGATAAAGCCCCAGAGCAAAATTCCATTCATGAACCATGCCATCCGTGACTCATCCCCCTTTCAACATCACTTATACATTAGCATAATTTTTTTTGTCATGCTATGATAAATGACGGAGAAAGTGAGGCGGAACGATGTTACAACCTTATGTACAATTGGATGAGTCCGGACGACCTCAAAAAGGTCTCTTGCCGGAGACAGCGGACGGTCGTGTCGTCGAGTTTTATTACGATACGAACGGAACGGACATCACTGTCGTATTTGTGACGATTCCTGTTCAGCATACGAGCCGGAAGCGTGCGTTCACGGTCGGAAAAACGTTTAAGACGATTTCGACGCTGGAGGACTTTACGTTGTTACGATACGACTTGACGGATCACAAAATCCTTGCGACACTCGAGATGTTTGCGGATGGGTCGGAGCGTCAAATTGATGCTTCGAGATTGCTCGACTATTAAAGAAGGAGGAGACGCGGATCGCCGCGACTCCTCCCTTTTTAATGTTCGATAGAAATCGTGCCGTCCTCAATCGAGACCGTCCCGCCAATCGGGAAGGTGAACAGCGGCATCGTATGACCGAAGTCTACTCCGGAGATGACCGGAATCGAGGAAAGAGCAGGGTACAAGCCGACCAGATAACGAAGATGTTCATCCGTCATCTGTGTTGCGAGCTGAAAACGACCAAAGACGATCCCGCGAATTTGTTCCGCTCCAGGCTGTGCCATTAACGAGGCAAAGTCACGCGCGAATGTCGCCGGATGGACTTCGTAATCATCTTCCAGAAACAGGACACTGTCACGTAAGTCCGGAAAGTACGATGTGCCCTGCAGAAGGTTCAACGTACAGAGATTTCCCCCGAGCAGGCGTCCTGTCGCAACGCCGGAAGACAGGATGACGGGTCCCGGATTTGGAAGCGTCACGTCTTTTCCTTCATGCTGATCATGCCAATTGACACTCGGCAGAATCTGAGTCGTCCCGCTTTCGAATAAAACCTTCTCGAACGACTGTAACGTATAGGCATCACGAGAGGCGAGTGCGCGCAACATCGGTCCGGAATAGGTGACGAGCCCACTTTTTGTCAGGAGTGCCTGACTGAGTGCCGTGATGTCAGAAAAACCGCAAAGAATCTTTGGATTATTCCGGATTAAATCGTAGTCCAGTCCGTCAAGCAACTCGTTGGAACTAAATCCACCGCGGACACATAAAATCGCATCGATCGATGGATCTGCGAAAGCGGTATGGAGATCGTCCAGGCGGCATGCGGGATCGCTCGAACCAAACGGGTTTACTGCCCGGGCATGCTGACTGATCGAGACGCGTAAGCCGAACGATTCCAAAACCGTAATCGCCTGATCCAGGATTTTTGAATCAACCGTCGCAAGACTCGAGGCCGGTGCAAGCAAACGAATGTGCGAACCGTTCGCAAGACGTTTCGGGACGATGACGGGTATTTGCTGTTCAATACATTCAATCCGATTGCCGAACGGATCCGCTGTGAAGAAGCGTCGTCGTGGTGCCAGCCGGTCATCAAATTGAACGGGATATCCGGCATCTTGTAACCGGTTCGCCAAGTCGTCCAGGCGGGAAAAGGTCAGACCCGGATGCGCTTTTGTTGCAGGGTGAAACGACTCTTCGATACCGAGGTGGAGGGCGGCAGCATTCGATTCAAACCAGACACCGCCACTTGCTTTGACACCAGCCGGTTTTTCCACTTCCTTCATATGTAAAAGCCCGGCATAAAAAGCCCGAGCTTGTTCTTCGGAGTTTCTTGGGGCAGCTAACTGTACGTGATCTAACATTCTGACACGTCCTCTCCAAAAAATTAAACGATGAATTCCGTCACCCGTTTGAGTTCCCGTTCGACGAAGTTCAAATAAAAGTGTCCGTCAATCCGTCGATCCAGTTCTTGGGCGACTTCATAAATGTTTGAGCGGAGGACTCCCAGATAGGCAACTTCGGTATGACGGGCCGCCCGGTAGGACGCTGCATAGTGGGCCAGTAAGAACTGCAGGTAGCCACGATCCGTCAATAACGGAATGAGCTGTTTTTTCTCTTCCATCGACCAGACATAGTTGGCGTCGTAATACATCGCGGCATACAGATGATATGGTTCATCGCCGCCCGTGAAGAGCGGTTTGACCCGTTTAACCTCTTGAATCAATTGTTCCGTCCAATCAAACCGGTCTTTTTTCCGGCTGATGAATAATGGAAGGATGAACGGGTGGGCTTGATCGGGCATACGCGAACAACCGCGTTCATGGCGGATTGCGGCGTACAGCAACAGGGCCCGGTCTTCGTAACCGCGTTCGATGGCATAAATCATCCGGCTGAAGCCTTCGCAAGACGGGCAGTCACTTAATTCATCCGGCGGGGCGTCGACCCATTCCGAGAGATAGTGATCGGCCTGTTCTTCGTCACCGAGTTTGCTGTAAATCATAAAGCCGATGTAGTCCCTTGTCCGGGCAAAACCGTGGGCGTCACAAAAATCAACGAACCGGTCAAAATCTTCTTCTAACAAGGCGACGGGCATATCTTCCTGTTCGGCTGCATAAATTAAATAGGATTTATAATTCCAGTACAGATCAAGTTCCTGTTTAGGCGTTAAAGTCAATTCATCTTTTCGGACCCAATCCATCAAAAGGGAAAAGGAAACTAAAAAAGAGCGGAAGTGACCCAAATCAAATTGGTTTTGAGAAAATGTCCACAAGGCAAGGGGACGGAGTGTCGCATCGGTCGTATCTTCAAAGATGGTCCAAAGTGATTCACCACGTTCGAGTGACGGATCTGCCTCTTTTAAGCGGAGATATAAACTGTTGAGTTCTTCGTGAGGGTTCATCTGTACCCCTCCTTTCTTATATAAGTATACCACGCACGGATTCAGAAGGCGTCCCGGATGTCGTTGAACAAAAAAATGATTCCGCCCACGATTAGTCGCGGCTCGGAATCATTTCAAGGATTTGTCGATGTGTGGAACTCGGTGGATGAAGTAAATCATTTATCGTGTAACTGTTCAAGACTTGATGAAACGCAGCAATCGCGTCATCAAAAGCTTCGCGTGCAGGGTCTAAAGAAGGAAGTTCAGACATCCCTTCGAGTGGGTCTAGAAAATGGGTTGTTGGTTCAAACAATTGCACTATGTCACCGATATAAATTTCATCCGGCGGGCTTGCCAAACGGAATCCGCCACCTCGACCACGAACAGAATGAATTAATCCATTTTGTCCTAAACGATAGACGACTTTCATCAGATGATTTTTTGAAATGTCGTAACAGTCCGCTACTTCCTGGATTCGGACCAATCGATCAGAGTGTGCCCCGGCAAATAACAGGGATCTGATTGCATAATCCGTATAACGTGTCATGCGCATTTTCATCACCTACTTAACTACACATGTTAGAGAAGTTTAATAGGAAGTACAAGTTTAAATGTGCGTATCTAAAGATGCATTTTAGAGATTGAATTTAAAGAAAAGGTCGGTCATAATATACGAGGAAAGGTAGGTCATGTCATGCATTTTGATCAGGCATTACACCTGTTACAATCGATCGGACCGCAAGTGGATCAAAACGGCTTACGGATTGCCAGCCGTTTTTATAAACAGTTGCAATATAAGTATAGCGCAGAACTACAGGAAATAGGAAATCTCGAGCTTCCATCCCAAAGCTTTGAGCTCCGGATTCTCCGACTGGCTCAACTTTTAAAGCATGTCACGCATCAACATGAATCCAGTGAACTGTTTAAAATGGTCTTATTAAATGAAATCAATCAAACAAAATCATTTATCCTGACATATCCAGACATCATTAGTACCGAGATTGTCGATGCGGTCAGAGTGGAGCTTGGATTGTCACCGACGGACCCGGTGCTTGAAGCCTGGCAGATTGTGCACCATCAGTTAGTCGAGACGTGTCGCCATTTTTGCAAATATAAGCAACAGGGTGACTGGTCTCGACTTGGTGTCTTGCTCGTCGCGGAAGGGCATCATCTGGGTGCCATCATCGATGAGGCGCAGTATGCGTTGATGAGTGGACGGACAACGACGATTTTACATGTTCGGCCAACGAAACCGTCTTCCAAGAAAATGTTGTCAGATCTTAATTTACTCACGAAACAGGGCTTAATTTTTCATAGCATTCAGAATGAGGGATGGGACGAAGAAATCGAGAGTTTCTTAGGATTGATTTCAGTAAACGATCCCATCGTTTTCGTGAGTGGATCCAGTCGATTCATTGCAGAAGTACAACGAACGTTAGAACCTCTGCCCGTCATATTTGGTCCATTCGTCGCGGATGGTGTGTTGCCATCTTGATGGGGTTCGAAAATCGAGTCTGTCTTTTGGAACATTCGAAGCAGAAGCCATTTCTTACATGTACATGAGCTGTCCTGGGTTCCATCGCATGATATGAATGTATCATCAGTTTTCTCTCATATAGGAACAGTCCACATGATTTGTCAAACGATCAGGAGGCAATAACGTGTCAGGGGAGTGAACGGGGCTTTTGTCATATAGACATGCGTATAGGAGTCATCGAACGTGATCAAGGCAGAGACAAGATGGGCCCGGATGTGGCGACAAGAATAGCTTCGTCGTTGTGGTGTAATCAATTCATCCCGATTGGAATCGAAGTCTAATAACAGCTGGAGCGGCTGCTCTGTAAAAATCGTAACCAGGCAGTGAATCCCGACTCGTTGATAGTAATCGAAGATGCATTGGCGAACGGATAGCGCTCTTTCATGGATAATCATCTGCATCGTCTCTCCCTTCACCCGTAACTGAAGCATCGCGCTTCCTAAGTCAATATCCTGATCATGATGAACTGTCCAATCGGAGAAGTGAAGTCGGTTACAAAAATCAGAGGGATGCTTCTTATAGATAGGTGAGAAACCTCCTACCTTTAAACGTAACGCAGGTAGGGAGTTCAATTCCTGCATTGGAGAGTGAATATTCCCATAGAAAACTTGTAAACAAAATACTACTATTTAATTATATATACCCTACCTATTCCTCAAATATCATAAAGGATGGAACTCCCAATTAAATCATATACATACGAAAACCCCAAACCGGATACTTTTGACGAATGTCTGGTTTGGGGTTTCTATATTAAATGAGTAAAAAAATCTACTTTAATCCTATATCCGTTATGCGGATTGAGACAACCGTTTCGCGCGTTGGATCGAGCGGTCGAGCGCGAGATAAACAAGTCCTGACAGACAACAGGCGACACCGACACCGGCAAGCGCGTATTGTCCGTTTCCGGAGTCGAGGAACAAGGAACCGAGTAACGGCGCCGTTACTCCACCAATCAGCCACTGGATACTGGCGGCACCGTTATACGTTCCGCGCAAGTGTTCCGGGGCGATCAAAGCGATGAACGTCATCTGGACCGGCGACATAATCATCTCACCGAGTGTATAGAGGGCGTAAATTGCTAATAAAATTGTCACGAGCACGATATAGCCGGTTCCAAGCGAAAACAGATAGGACGGAATGAACGCAAGTAATATCATCCCGAGTCCGAAGATGCTGGCGCCAAGCAACATGACCTTTCCGAAGGCTTTACCGGACAGGCGCGCTGCTACCGGGAACTGGAATAGAACGACCATGATACCGTTTAGTCCCATCAGGTACGGGAACGGATTTTTATCGTTCGGCAGTCCCGGTAACGCTTCCTTCAGGAAAACCGGCAGCATGCTTTCGACGAGAGCGAAGCCCATCGAGATGAAGACACCGGCGGCGATAAAAATCACGAAAACATGATCTTTACGCAGGACAGTGAAGGCTGACAGTTTCGGCTCGTCCTGCGTGTGTTCAATCTGATCCGGCTTTGTTTCTTGGATGAACAGTAACAAAACAAGGGCGTACAGGAAAAAGACGGCGGCAGCAGCGTAAAAGATCAGCGACCGGTCGACGAACAGGACGGCACTTCCGATCAACGGACCAAACGCTGCCCCGACGTTATGTCCCATTCGCAACAGTCCGAATGATTCGTTAAGCCGCTCCGGCGGCGTGACATCAGCGACCATGGCGCTTGCTGCCGGGTGGAACAAGGAATTCGTCAGACCGAGTAAGGCGTTCATCAACAATAACGGCCAAAACGAATCAGCGAACGAGAAGCCGATCAACGCGATGACATCCCCGACAATCGAGATGACCATCAACGGTTTACGTCCGTACAGGTCGGCGAGATAGCCGCCGAGGAACGAACCGAACAGGGACGTGATTGGACCGGTCGCCATGATGAGGCCGACTAAAAAATACGAATCAAGCTGTTCGGAATAGTACAGAACAAGAAATGGTGCAATCATGAACATCATGACTCCGGTAATCGTTTCCCCGACGAACCGGATCCAGATGTTACGGTCAAGCTGTTTTAGTGCAGTAAACATAAACAAAACCCCTTATATTTCCGTTTTTAAATCATAAAAAAGACGGATACGCACAAATATGGGCATACCCGTCCTAATATAAGAGGGCAGCATGTACGTATACGCATACGTACACCCTGCTTAATTAAAAATTAAACGATTGGGTGACGTACAGTTGTAGCCAATACGTAAATCGATGGTTGCTGATTAAATGATTGTGACATTGTACGTCTCCTCCTTCTTGTAATAGTAACTTCCTCGTCATCGTATAGAACATCAGGCTGGGTTGTCAATACAAAATCTGAAAATTAAGTCAACAAAGTGAAATGGACGAGACTGCGAAAATTCGGTATGATAGACTAGTTGCGAAAATGAGCGAGTTAACCACTTTTTAAGAAGATTTTTAATATATAGGTGAAAGGAATTACCCTACATGACAAAATTACTCCAAACCGAAGTCGAGAAACGCCGGATCTTCGGAATTATTTCCCACCCGGATGCCGGGAAAACGACATTAACTGAAAAATTCTTACTCCACGGTGGAGCAATCCGCGAAGCGGGATCCGTCAAAGCGCGGAAAAACTCGAAATTCGCAAAATCCGACTGGATGGAGATCGAAAAACAACGGGGAATCTCCGTTACGTCATCGGTTATGCAGTTCGAGTACGACAAAAAAATCGTCTCGATCATGGATACACCGGGTCACTCCGATTTCGGGGAAGATACGTACCGAATCCTGACAGCCGTCGACTCGGCGATCATGGTCATCGATGCAGCAAAAGGGATCGAGTCACAAACTAAAAAATTATTCCAAGTCTGCCGGATGCGCGGGATTCCAATCTTTACGTTCATCAACAAGATGGACCGTCAAGCGCGTGATCCACTCGAATTGATGGAAGAGCTTGAGGAAGTCCTCGGCATTCCATCGGTTGCCGTCACATGGCCGGCGGGATCCGGACAACAGTTCGAAGGTGTCTACGACCGTGTCAACGAGAAGTTCCACTGCTTCAAGAACGATCGTCTGACGATTGATCTCGGTGAAGAAGGACTCGCAAACGACCAGTTGGCGTCGACGATCAACAACGAAATGTACGATACATTAGTGGATGAAGTCGATTTACTCGACGGAGCCGGAAACGAATACAATGAAGAACTGATTGCAAAAGGTGAATTGACACCGGTCTTCTTCGGTTCTGCCTTAGTCGACTTCGGAATCACACCGTTGCTTGAGCATTACCTCAACTTGTCCCCGTCCCCGACGCCACGTGAGTCGAACAAAGGACAAATCGAGCCGGCGCAAGATTTCTTCAGCGGTTTCGTCTTTAAGATTCAAGCGAACATGAACCCGAACCACCGCGACCGGATTGCCTTCGTCCGGATTTGTACCGGCAAGTTCGACCGTGGTATGGAAGTTGTCCTGACGCGGACCGGTAAAAAAATGAAGCTGTCGCAATCGACACAATTTATGGCGGATGAACGGGAAACGGTCAACGAAGCGTTTGCCGGCGACGTCATCGGATTGTATGATTCCGGTAACTACCAAATCGGTGATACGATCACGAATGGTGATCCGAGCCTACAGTACGAAGCATTGCCGACATTTGCACCGGAACTGTTCCTGAAAGTCTTTACGAAAAACGCCTTGAAATCAAAACAGTTCCAAAAAGGGATTGAACAGCTCGCACAAGAAGGAGCGATTCAAGTCTATAAAACGGAATACAACGAGGTCATTCTCGGAGCAATCGGACAACTTCAGTTTGAAGTTTTCGAACACCGTCTCAAAGGCGAATACGGCGTTGACATCTTAAAAGATGCGGCGAACTTCCAGGTCGCGAAGTGGGTCAAGGTGACGGAAATCAGTGAAGTCAAGAAATTGACGGATTCACGGACTGTCCTCGTCTACGACCGTTGGGAAAACCCGGTTCTGCTGTTTGCGAATGATTTCGTCTACGAACGATTCGTTCAGAAAAACGAGGGTGTCATCGCACTCGTCGATTCACCACAATTGCTCAACGACTAAGTTGCTGAAACGTATCTTCCAATTCACAGGAAGATACGTTTTTTTTCGTTTTGAGATGCAAAAAGAAGGGTAAAAATTGAAGTCTGTGAATTCATATCTCTGTGAGAGGAATGGTGTTGACGATGGCAAAGAAATTTATCGGCATTTTTCATGATGAATCGAGTTTACATCAAAAAATGCAAGCATTGAAAGAGCGGGGACATAAGGATTCTGATTTTTCGGTAGTGGGACGGGACGATGCAGCAGATGAGACATCGGGTGCGTCCTGGATCGATCAAGTCAAATCGAAGTTCAGCCATGAGCCACCGCTTCGGGAAACGTTAAAACGTGTCGGGCATTCCGATGAAGAAGCGGAGCGCCATTACCAGGAAGTCGAGCGGGGCGGAATCGCGCTGTTCGCAAAAGACCTTCATGACGACCATGACCATTCGCATGATCACGATGACTCACGCGACCATCTGCATGACGAAGGACACCGGCATGACGGCAAAGTTGAAAACCTTGGCGTCAACGATTACGAGTCGGAGCATAAATCCGATCATGATAAAAGCGACCGTTCGAAATGGAAAGCGGACGATTTAGATTAATAGAACCCGACGCAAAGCTGAGCTTTTCAGTTTTGCGTCTTTTTTGAGAAGTGAAGTTTGTTCATTACCGCTTTAAAAATCACCGATGCTATACTGAACGTATTAAAGAGGTGAAGAAAAATGAAAAAAACAGTCGCAACACTTGCCGGTCTCAGCGTTCTCGGAGCGGTCTTCATGACCCGTTATCCGTTATTCGGCCGCCGACCATCAAAAGCAGATCAACAGCGTTATGCCCGTTCGACTCAGTTTTCGAACGGAAAGTTTCAAAATGAACTGCCGTTCCAATTAAAAATGGAATGGGACACAATGAAAAGTATCTTAAAAGATTACGGACGGGAGCTGCCGTCGTTAAAACCGGTCAAACCGTTGCCGGTCGTTCCGTTTGAACGACGGACGGACGGAACGGAACCACGCGTGACCTGGTTCGGTCACTCGGCGTTCCTGCTTGAAATGGATCATCAGACAATCTTCTTTGATCCGATGCTCGGACGTGCTCCGTCACCGTTCCCGAAATTCGGGGGCGGACGGTTCCAGACGACGGCACAGGTCGATCTTGATGCCTTACCGCCGATTGATCTCGTCATCTATTCACATGACCATTATGACCACTTGGATTATCATTCGGTCCTGGCGTTAAAAGACCGGGTCGGACAATTCATTGTTCCGCTTGGTGTCGCAAGCCGACTGAAGGGCTGGGGTGTCGATCCGGACCGGATTACCGAACTCGATTGGCATGAATCGATTGAGACGAACGGTCTCCGTTTGACGGCGACACCGGCCCGGCACTACTCGGGTCGTAACGGGCTTGATCAATTTTCGACGCTTTGGGCGTCCTGGGTGATTGAAGGCTCGAAAAAAGTCTTCTTCAGCGGTGACAGTGGTTACGGTCCACACTTCAAGGCAATCGGGGAACAATACGGTCCGTTTGACTTAACGATCATGGAATGCGGACAATACGACACCCGCTGGTCGAGTTCGCATATGTTACCGGAGCAGACGCTCGCGGCGCATCTTGATGTCAAGGGGGACGTGATGATTCCCGTTCACTGGTCGGCGTTTACGCTGGCATTCCACCCGTGGTTCGAACCGGTCGAACGGGTGTTGAAGGAAGCAGCGAAACACGGCGTGCCTGTCGTGACGCCGATGATCGGTGAAAGCGTTACGGTTGCGAGTCAGACCCGTAAATGGTGGCGTGAAGTACGGTGAAGTTAAGTTAAGTTAAGTGAAACTCGTTTTCTTTTCCCGTGCTTTCCTCAGGCGAGACACGAGCCGCGGCTTCTGTTCCTTTCGGACGAGGAGCCGGGTCTCATTTGTCTCTGACAGCGCGAAAAGCACGCGCTTTTTCCTGGAGGAGTCACGGGAAGAAGACGAGTTTAATGGACTGTTTTCATATGATTTCAAACACAAAATCCCCACTCTGTCGCATTTTGCGAGAAAGTGGGGATTTTACTTTGAGATACAGATTAACTGGCAAGCCGTTCTGATTTAGCTTCACGTCGAGAACGGAACCGTTCGATGACTTCAAACCCAAGGACAAGCATCGTGCCGATCAGCAAGCCGTTACTGAAGAACGGACGTAACGTCAGCGGTAAGATTTCCGCAAGAACCGTCGATTGTAGGAGGATGCTGATCCCGATAACGGCACAAATCGCAAAGGCGTGTTTGCGGCGGCTCGTCGTCATGCTGCTTTCAGCGGACTGCCAGGCAATCAGGAACATATGCGGTAACGTCGCAAGCAAAGCGGCACTGGCGACACTGCGCGGTAATGTGGCGATGATGCCGATGATGCTCGGGAAAAAGCCGACCAAGGCGATGACAAGTGAGGCAATCAAAAACGGCCGGCGTTCCTTACTTCCCGTCTGGGCGATGAAACCACTTGTGATCGGCAATGGGACCGGAACGAGCGTCGAGAACGTCGCGGCGATCAAGTGAATGATTCCTTCGACCGTCAGCCCCTGATTCAAGGCCCCTTTTTTCTGAATCGTCGCTTCGACGGCGCTTAACGCGGCAATCAAGTTGACGATCAAAAGAATCGCAAACGGAATAGCAACCAGGAAGGCGCTGCCGTCAAATTGCGGCATCCCGAACGGTAAGGCGGTCGGAACGGCGAAGACACCGGACGCTTCCGGTAACGACGGACGGCTGACCAACCAGCCGACGACAATGCCGATCATCAAGGCGAACGGACGGAGGCGGGTCGGACCAAATTGACTGAGTCCGAGGACAAGCAGGAATGTCAGAATGCCGGCAAGACGTGTTGCTTCGACGGCGAGAACGGCACCAAGCATGACGCCGGTCAGTTGAATACATAATAAAAGCAAAAACGTTCCGCTGACGAGCGGCGTGAAGACCGGTAATAAAAAGCGAGTCCATCCCGTCAACCCGAGGAAAACCAAGACGACGCCGGCAATGACGACAGCGGCCATCGCAATCGTGAAGGCCGTTTTTGAATCGACCGGCAATGCGGCGATGACGACGAAAATACTGACCCATGAACCGGCCGGACCGGACACGATCGGTAAGCGGTGACCGAAGACACCATGGAGAAAACAGGCAATCCCGCCGACAAAGAAGGAGCGTTGGACAAGTGCGGCCGTCTCAACACTTGAAAGATCAAACAGGCTTGCGACGACGATGGGCAAGGCAATCGTATTGGCTAATAAGAATATAATCCACTGGACCGTGGATGTCGTACGTTTCACAAAAATCGTCTCCTTTTAAAAATCACTGATTTCAGCATCATATCATATGATTGATGTTATGATTCATACATATTTATGACTGAAAACATATGAAAGAGATGATGAAGATGGATTTACGCCAATATCGTTATTTTTGCGCGGTCGTCGAAGAACAATCCGTCACACGGGCGGCGGAACGACTGCGGATGGCACAGCCTGCTTTGACGCAACAGATTCGGAAGATGGAAGAGTTGCTTGGCGTGCGGCTAATTGAACGGGCGGGACGTGGCATCCGGATCACGGCCAGCGGCGAGCGGCTGTATGAACGCGCCGTCTCCTTGTTGCGTTACGAAGCGGAAACCCGGATTGAAGTCAGTGACATTAAGGAAGGACGAGCTGGGATTTTACGGATTGGTGTCAATACGTTGTCTGCCGGTCGACTGACCGGCTGGGTTCAAGAGATGAAACGACGGCATCCCCGGATTACGCTGCAAATTCATCAGGGCGAGTCGGGTGTGTTAATTGACCGTCTGAAGGATCATGCGATTGACGTGGCACTCGTTCGGCTGCCGATTGAGGCACAAGGTGTCACGATCGAGTGGATGGAAGAAGAACCGTTTTATCAGATTCATCATCCTGATTTTCCGGATGCCGACGTTATCATTCCGAGTCAGGAAGGACTTGGTGTCTTTCAGACGCTCAGCCAGCAGTTCGGAGTCGTCTCGCAGGAAACCTGTTCCGACGTCTTGACCTTGATTGGACTTGTTCGTTGCGGGCAGGCGGTGACGCTGTTGCCGGAAAGTACACTTCGCGAGCTTGATATGACAGGACTGGTTCAAGAACGGTTACCGGACGCGACGAGTACGACGGCTATTGTCTGGTTGACGGAAGATGGTCAGTCGGCGCTGACCCAACAATGGGTCTCGATTGTCCACGAGTAAGAACGAATTGTTAAAAAAGGGATTTTATAGGATACTTGAACAAGAGACAGGAAGGTAAGGGGGAGGATGAAATGAAGACGATTCGCGGAAAGTACGGCGAAGCGAAGATTTTTACACACAATGTCGATGACATGACGATTGAACAGGTGACAGGGATGCTGAATGAAAACATTGCTGTCGACGGCAATGTTCGAATCATGCCCGATTGTCATGCGGGCAAGGGCTCGGTCATCGGCACGACGATGCGGATTCACGATAAAGTGGTTCCAAATCTCGTCGGTGTCGACATTGGCTGCGGCATGTTATGTACACAGATTACACGAAACGACACAGCCGGCATCGACTATGACAAACTGGATGCGACGATTCAGGAACTGGTGCCGAGTGGCATGTCGGTCCGTAATCAGCCGCACCGCTTGTCGGAACAGATTCCATTTGATCAAGTATTGGCACCGTTTAACGAAACACGTGCTCGGTTATCGATCGGCACGTTAGGCGGAGGAAATCACTTTATCGAGCTGAATACGGACGAGGAAAACAATCTGTATCTCGTCATTCATTCCGGCAGCCGGAACCTCGGGAAAACGATTGCCGAGCATTATCAAAAGCTGGCGGAAAGCTCACAATTCACTGTCGATACAGAAACAATCGTCGCATCGCTGAAAGAACAGGGACGTGAACAAGACATCCAATCGACTTTGGTCGAGTTGAAGAGTCAGTTCAATGAAACAAATAAAGATTTGGCGTACGTGTCCGGTTCCGATATGGACAACTACCTGCATGACTTAAAAATCGCCCAACGTTACGCGGCACTGAACCGTCAAGCGATGACCGACGTCATTGTTGAAGCGATGGGCTGGTCGGTCACGGAACAGTTCGATACGATCCATAACTACATCGATCTCGAGCAGATGATTCTCCGGAAAGGTGCGATTTCAGCGCAAGCCGGTGAAGTCGCCATCATTCCGATGAACATGCGCGACGGTTCACTGATTGTCAAAGGAAAAGGCAATCCGGACTGGAACTATTCGGCGCCACACGGAGCAGGACGTATCATGTCCCGCTCAAAAGCCTTCAAATCAGTGGACTTGAAGGAATTTGAGGAGACGATGCAGGAGGTCTGGTCGAGTTCGGTCGTCGAATCGACGCGCGATGAGTCACCGTTTGTCTACAAACCGATGGAAGAAATCATCCGAAACACAGAGGACACGGTCGAGTTATTAAAAGTCATCAAGCCGCTTTATAATTTTAAAGCGAAATGATGGGACGAAGTACGAATAATATTACTGGCAGATGAACTGATGACTGTCTTGGTCGCAAATCCCTGTCGTGAACCCGGCTGTTAAGAGAACGGACTGTGAGGCACGGTTATCAGGTGCGGTATAGGCACAGACCTGTCTGACCTTCATGTCCTGCAGTCCAAAGCGGGTAACTGTTTTGACGGCTTCCGTCATGTAGCCGTGACCCCGAAAGTCCGCTTTGAGTACATAACCAATCTCGGCGATGTTGTTTTGGTAGCCTCTGCAAAAACAACAATTGCCGATGAATTCGCCGGTCGACTTTAAATACAGTCCCCACGTGATGCCATCCCCGTTGAGGTAATCAAGAGCAATTTGACTCAAAATCCGGACGACGTCGCGACTATTTTCTGCCTGTTGCCCGTCATAGGCCGTAATCTCAATCATTTGGTTTGCTTCGCTTAACCGGATTTCCCTTAACAGGAGCCGTTCGCTCGTCAGTTCAGGAAAGACGTCAAAATAGTATTTTTCTTTCACGGGGCATGCCTCCTTTAATTTGTTTCTTATCTCAAGTGTACGTTATTCGATTGGAACCGGAAACATTCATCAGAACGAAAAATCCGTTTATTCATCAGGAGGAACTCACATGTCAAAAAAAGCTTTAGTCGTCATCGATATTCAAAATGACATGACAAAAAACTACAAAGAAGTCATCGGGACCATTAATCAGTCGATTGACTGGGCAGTCGAACAAAACATGCATGTGGTCTATATCCGGCATGAGAATTTATCGGCTGGAACCAGAACGTTTAAGACCGGAACACGCGGTGCCGAGTTGGCACCTGATTTAAAGATTGTGTCGGATCACATTTTTACAAAATATAAGGGGAACGCCTTAACAAGCGAAGATTTCGCAGCATTCATTGCGCAACATGACATCACCGGCTTTTATCTGACCGGCGGAGATGCGACGGCTTGCGTCAAATCGACGTGCTTTAATTTACGTAAACTGGATTATGACGTGACGGTGATCACGGACGGCATCACAAGTTATGACAAAAAGAAACTGCCGGAAATGATTGAATACTACGCGAAAAAGGGCAGTGACATTGTTCAATTCAATGACTTAGCTCGTAATTGACTGGTACTTTTGAACAGAAAGCATCATGAATCAGCTTGAGAGGAATGGAGTAACGTGAAATTAATTTTGATGGGAATCAGCATTATTTTGTTTGGAATTGCGCTGATGGTCGGCTTTAGCTCGATAGGATTAAATGACGTGTTGGGTATTAAAATTGGAATGACAGTATCGTTTGTTGGGTTACTCGTTACGTTCATGGACTTTTTTATCAGCGTGAAGCAATAAGCTAGAGGTGTGCATAGCAAAGTAAAGGAGGTTTTTAACATGAGAAACGTAGTTAAAGTATTGACTGTGTTATCTGTATCGTTATGTCTGTTATTGACAAGTTATCCACCAAATGAAGTCGTGGCAAAAACTAAAAAAGAAACGCAGCACGATATCTTTAAAAAGCTGAAATTGAATGCCTCGATGACGAGTGTTGCGGAAGTCATGTATGGCAAGAACTATAAAAAACATCTGTGTGACCGCTCGGAGGATGAGGTGAAAGTTAATCTTTTATGCAGTGGTGAATTGAACGATTCCAATACATACGATAAAAGCGGGAAGCTAAAATATTTGAAGTATGAATTTTATCTTTACCCAGATTCAAAGGTACCGAATGAATCGGACAATCCGGATGAAATGACGTTCCAAACCGTTCGCATGTTGCTTGTATTTAAGTCGAAAGAGCAAAGTAAGCAGTTAAAGCTCGTTGAAAAACATTGGTTTGACTCATCCGCTGTCAATTCCAAACGTGTCTATAACGATCAAAAGATTAAAAAAGGCATGACGAAAAAACAGTTGGATGCGGTGATGACGGGAACAGGAATCGGGAAACATGAAAGAGTCTCGTATATCGACTATTCAAAAGTCGGGAAGCAATCCGGTAAACAACAACCTGTTTTTCCAAAGGCGTACAAGACGTATTCGTATTCCATTTTGAATCAGAAAGAGAATGTCCTGTATTACTTCGAGACAAAGTACAGTCAAACGAAAAAAGAGTACGTCGTTTCGTATGTTGATACGTGGACGGAAGATAACGAATAAAACCAATGAGAGAACTCCCGAATGAAGGAGTTCTCTCATTTTTAATCT
This sequence comes from Exiguobacterium sibiricum 7-3, assembly GCF_000620865.1. Lineage (NCBI taxonomy): Bacteria > Bacillati > Bacillota > Bacilli > Caryophanales > Exiguobacterium > Exiguobacterium artemiae. The sequence continues at coordinate 1,885,991 of NZ_KK211190.1, read as the reverse complement.
CTATTTCAAACGTTTTTTAAGGGAAATGGAATAATCAGCGGATCGTTTTTAAAGCACCGGCCCAAGGAATGACCTGGTCGAGCATTTGGTTGACGGAATCTGCCTGAACGGGTGCTGCTTTTAATACAGCTCCATTCTCAAAGTCAGTGAACAGCGAGAGGGCAGGGTGGACGCGGACGTCTGCAATCAACAATTCGCCCAAAATCCCGCGTAAATGTTCTGCTGCCCGGGCACCGCCGACTGAACCATACGAGACGATACCGGCTGCTTTGTTATTCCACTCAACACGAAGGTAATCGAGAGCATTTTTTAAGGACGCGGAAATCGAGTGGTTGTATTCCTGTGTGATGAACACAAATCCATCCTGAACGGCAATCGCTTCAGACCAGGCAGCTGCACCGGATGCATCGCCGTCTTTTTCACCGAGCAACGGTAATTTATAATCGGCGATGTCAATGATTGTATAGTTGGCATCTCCGCGTTTGTCCGCGAGCTCTTTCACCCAATTTCCGACTTGTGGGCTTAAGCGACCTTCACGTGTTGATCCCAAAATGATTCCAATGTTTAACTTTGTCATGTTCGTTTCCTCCTCTTGTTGTGGTGTTTCCTTTGAACCAAATAATTTACTGAATAGACTCAAGTGAATTCCTCCGTTTTATAGGTATTCTTTTTCAATCGTCCGCGTGCTGCGGACGGTATCAATCGGACGGACCATTTGCTCAATCTGTTGACGTTGTGATTCTAAGAACGGTGGCAAGGATAATTTCTCTCCGACCGTTTCATACGGCTCGTCACCCAAGAAACCGGGACCATCTGTTGCCCATTCGAACAGGATACCTTGAGCGACACGGGCATATAAGGATTCGAAGAAGAAACGGTCGACATAGCCGGATGTGTTGAACCGTAAGTTTTGCATGCGGCTGATCCATTCATTTAAAGCGGCCGTATCTTCGACTCGGAAAGCAACATGATGAACGGTACCAAATCCTTGCTGTCCACTTGGAAGAAGGAGGTTATGTTCGACGATGACTTGCGCGCCGTTTCCGCCTTCGCCCATTTCAAACAGATGCAGGGATCCGGCTTTATCGATTTCCCGCATCAGCATCGCTTTTTCCAACACTTCTTTTAACCGGTCAAATTCGGCAATCCGGATGTGAATCGGACCTAAGCCGGTGATCGCAAATTCTAATGGAACCGGACCGTTTTGCCACGGAATGCCGGATGCAATGCCTTCGTTGTGTTCATCCGAAATCAGCATGTACTGCTGGTCATCGAAATCGACGAACGAGAGGGTCTTCTTCCCAAACTGTTCTTTGATGCCGCGATGTTTGACGTCGTATTTGTCAAACCGTTTGATCCAGTAGTCGAGCGCTTCATCCGTCGGCACGCGGAAAGCGGTTTTGTAGATTTCGTTTGTGCCATGCGTTCCTTTCGGGATGCCCGGGAAATCAAAGAATGTCATGTCGGTACCGGCGGATCCTTTGTCGTCGGCGAAGAATAAATGATACGTCTGAATATCATCCTGATTTACCGTCTTTTTCACTAAACGCATGCCTAAGACATTGGTGAAGAATGCATAATTTTTCTCGGCACTGCTCGTAATGGCCGTAACGTGGTGGATTCCTTTTAATTCGTTCATATAAATCGCTCCCTTAGTCATTATTATCTCGAATTCGAGATATATCGTTAAAAAAATTTAATGATTTTGTGCCTGATAGCCTATTTTTTTAGCGGTCTTAATGAACAATTCAATTTCCGCCTGGTCAATCCCTTGGAAAACCTGATTAATAGCTTGTTCATGTTCCGGGAAAATCGTATCCATCAAGTTTTGACCGTCCGTGGTGAGTTCCGCAAATGTGACACGCCGATCTTCCGGACAGGCTTTGCGGACGACGTAGTTCTTTTTTTCAAGTTTATCGATGACATAGGTGATGCTGCCACTCGTAATCAATACTTTTTTCCCAATCAGCTGAATCGGTTGTCTTCCTTTGTGATACAGCAACTCGAGTACGGAAAAATCAGTCGGATTTAGTCCGGACTTCGCAACATCCTGTTTGATGACTTCATGAAGCGCATCGACTGCGCGGACCATGACTGTCAGTGCTTTTAAGTTCGGATTCGGCTGTTCCATTTCGTTCACCTCTTTTTATCTTCAATTCATATATCTTTAATTCGAGATAAATATACCATCTGTTTTTTATGGCGTCAATTGTTTTGATTGGTTTCTGATTACAGATCTATACAGCAGAACGAAAAGAGACAGCCCGCTGAGTACGGACTGCCTTTAAAGGGGATGAATACATCACCAGTTCAGTTCGTTTAAAAACGCAAGAATGTCTTGATTAACTGTGTTCATATCTTTTCCTAACGTCATTAAATGTTTCGAATTCGCAAATCCTTTAATCGTTTTTTGATCCGAAGCTACGCTTTCAAAAATCGTTTCGGCACTCGTCTTGTATGAGGGATCATCCATTTCCCCGTATATTACGCAAACAGGAGAGACTATCGAGGCTAAATGGTCTCGCGTCCGGTTAATGAGTTGTTCGAAGTCGGTCAGCGATTCAAAAGGGAGGTGATCCAGTTCAGCCATTTCAGAGACAATCTGCTGATCCTCTTTTCCTTCGAGTTGTTTATAGCGCTTGGCGTAATAAAGGATTCGTTCCTTTAGGACGGCTGCTTCTTTATCCATCGGTACGGACAGGGTGACTACACCATTTATTTTCAACTCCTGTGCTGTTTTTAAAGCGAGAACACCACCCAGTGAGAGACCGACGACCGCTATATGTTTAAATCCTTTGTCTTTCAACAGCTGATAACCGTCGAGAACATCTTGCCACCAGTCGGCTGGTCCGTAGTTCAGAAGTTCTTCTGCCGGTATACCGTGTCCACTCAGTGTCGGAGCGTAGCAGGAGTACTGATGTTGTTGCAGGTAGCGGCCAAGCTTTTTCATGTCGTTTGGATTGCTGGTGAAGGAATGCAAGAGCAGAACAGCTCGTTCGCCACCTTCGTAATAAAAGGGCTTAGGGGGTAATAGTCTCATAAAAAGGAAGTCCTCATTTCACCGTATTTCTTATGCTCATTTTGAGTGATTTTCAATTAAAAAATAGACTCTGTTTTTTGTCTCAAACGTTAAAAAATCCATTCCCCGGGCTCTTTCAGAAGCCGGTTCATCCGGAATTTCAGAAAAACCCTTCTCTTTTTGATCAATCCAGTTGCTTTGATCTTGTCTTAGAAGCTCAAATTCAGCTGCAGATTTTTGTGTCTTGATTTCTGCCCACATATCATTCAACAGGTTATCCCACTTTTCGTAATACTGTCCATAAAAACCGGTCGGTAAATCTTGTTCATACAGCTTTTTTCCTTCAGCAAGTATCTTTTCATCAAGAGCGTCTGCTCTTTGCAAGTACTTTGTTTTTTCCGTCGACTCCATGTTACTTTCATCATTTTGATCTTGTTCTTGTTCTTCTTCTTGAAGTGTAGACTCATTTTCCTCTTGTCGTGCCGCTTCTTCCTCTTTGGCAAGTTGCTCCTCTTTTTCTTGCTGTACCTTTTTCTCCTTTTCTTCTTTCAATGCTTGTTTTTTCATTTCCTCGGAGATGCTGTCCACTCGAATCAATACGCTTTTAGTATCACGTCCGTTTGTGTTTCTCAGTAACGAAATTTTATCATCATTTTCAAAGTGACCTTCAAACAAAAACTTGTTTGATCCACTTTCCGGATTGATCACATCAAAGATAAACGAATCATCCTCGGTTTCAGTTATGATATAGTCAGCTGTTTGCGGGTCTTCGTCGATTGAACGAATGGTATATCTCTTTTCACTTATTTGTATGTAAGAGAGCGTTTTATTTTCGGATACCACTTTCCAACTTCCGATAATATTATTTTCGACTGAATCGTTGCAAGCTGCTAAAAGAAGAACAGTGAACATCATTCCAAGCAAGGTAATTACTTTTTTTAAAGACATAGTTGTTTCCTCCATTTTTCATACGTAATTTTTAGGTGAATTGCTTTCATTTTCCTTTCTCTTTTTTGAATCCAAACATTTAAAATTATTATATGTATGAATATTCCTTTTTATCATAGTTCTTTTCCCATAATTTTTCAGTTATTTTGGTTTCTAACTTGTCTATTTTAGAAAAAATATAATCTGATATTAAAAAATACGTAAAAATCAAACAGAGAGGAGCAACCGCTTTTTTGAATACAGGAACAATGGTGTTTAAGTAAAACGCGTGTCCTGTGAATCCCATGTGTAATGTTCAAATGTACGGATGGAAGTAATTTGGAGGTGGCGATGACATGCAATTACCAACACGACTTGGTACTGATGAGGAGGGTTATATTATTAATCAGACAAGCAGAATGTGTATACAATCAATATTTCGCCCGGTCATTGACGAGGTGATAGTTTTGTTGAAAAAACAGTTTGGAGAAGCGCTGCACAGCATAATTGAAGATTTAGCACTGGCGGCGGACAAGATGGAGCTTTCAGATGATTGGTTGCACGAGTTGTTGTATCGATATGAGTTAATGTTTATTTAACGGTCGTAATCTGTCACGCATAGTAAAGTGGGTAAAAACAAAAAAGTCCCCGAAGTAACGGGGACAAAACAACCCTATTTTAAAATTAAACCGTCTCATCCGTAAACGTTTCACCGGTCCGGCGCACGGTCGCTCCGAGTTCCGCCGCAATCGCGTTGATCGCTTCCGAATCCTCGTTGACCTCACTGATGATGATGACGCCGTAATGGTCGGGATTGATTTGGTTGAGTGTCCGGTTAAACAAATCAAACGAATCGCGTTCGTTTTTTTCGTCACGGTTCGCCCCGATCAGGTAACCGGCGACGGAACCGACGAGCATGCCGAACGGTCCACCGACAACGCCGACTGCCATTCCAATCATGGAACCTTTAAACGATTGATCCTGTTGCGTGAAGTCGATCGCATCGATGAACGAGAAGCCGTCCGTCTCATTGCGTTCAGCAAGCACCATCTGTTCCATTTCAATCTCTTTAATTGCTTCGAGGTCCTTGATCATCTCAAAACCGGTTTTTGCTTTTTCCAGATCGTTGAAAATAATCGTCGTGACGACGTGCGTTGCCTCATTGTTTTTATATTGTGCCATAATTTCCGCCTCCAGAAAGTTCTGATGTCGTTCTACAACTTATCTGTACCCGTAACAGAACCATTAAAAACTAGAAAGCGCGTGTCGTCATAAGCATATGATTGATATAGCTTCTCAATTAGGTGATAAGTAAAACTTATTGAAGGTCTTTTGTTCTTTCAAATTGTAACGGGGCTCATATTATACTATGATAGAGCTGTACAAGTAAGCGGTATCAGGGGCTTGATGTCGTCAACACTTAAAGGGGGAATCAGCATGAAGCAAACGCAACCAACGCAAGACGTGTTTGGTGCACGCCGTTCGTTTGAAGCAAACGGTAAAAATTACAACTATTACAGCATTGAAAAATTGGAAGAACTCGGTCTGACGGAGGTCAAACGTCTTCCGTATTCAATCCGTGTGCTGCTTGAATCCGTCCTTCGTCAACAAGACGGTCGTTCGATTACACAAGAGCATGTCGAAAACTTGGCGAAATGGGGAACTGCCCAAGTATCGAATGATATCGATGTGCCGTTCAAGCCGTCACGCGTCATCTTACAGGATTTCACAGGCGTTCCGACTGTCGTCGACCTCGCGTCACTCCGTAAAGCGATGCAGGACCTCGGTGGAGATCCATCAGTCATCAACCCGGAAGTTCCTGTTGATCTCGTCGTTGACCACTCGGTTCAAGTCGATTCTTACGGATTTGCCGGTGCACTCGCTGAAAACATGGATCTTGAGTTCGAACGTAACGAAGAACGTTACAAATTGTTACGCTGGGCCACAACAGCATTCGATAACTACCGTGCTGTACCGCCTGCAACAGGAATCGTCCACCAAGTTAACCTCGAGTACTTGGCATCTGTCGTTCTTGAAAAAGAAACAGCAGACGGTTCGGTTGATGTCTACCCGGATACACTCGTCGGAACAGATTCGCATACAACGATGATCAACGGACTCGGTGTCCTTGGTTGGGGTGTCGGCGGAATCGAAGCAGAAGCAGGAATGCTCGGACAACCTTCATTCTTCCCGGTTCCTGAAGTTATCGGTGTCCGCATCACAGGTGAAATGCATCCTGGAACAACAGCAACGGACGTCGCCCTTCGCGTGACGGAAATGTTACGTCAACAAAATGTTGTCGGTAAATTCGTTGAGTTCTTCGGACCATCACTTCACTTGATGTCATTATCTGACCGCGCAACAATTGCCAACATGGCGCCTGAATACGGTGCGACATGCGGATTCTTCCCGGTTGATACGGAAACGTTGACGTACCTCCGTCTGACAGGCCGTGACGAAGACTTGATTGAAAAAGTCGAGAACTACTCAAAAGCAAACGGCTTGTTCTACACGCCGCAAAACGAAGATCCAACGTTCACGAAGACGGTTGAACTTGATCTGTCGACAATCGTTCCTGCACTTGCCGGACCAAAACGTCCACAAGACCGGATTGATTTGACGGACGTGCACACGTCGTTCCAAAAAGCGTTGACAGCACCACAAGGAAACGCCGGTTTTGGTCTTGCAAAAGAAGAAGCAAGCAAAGTAGCTGTCGTTCAATTCAAAGACGAAGCGGTAGAGATGCGTACGGGAGACCTTGCGATCGCAGCGATCACGAGCTGTACGAATACATCGAACCCATACGTCATGATCGGTGCCGGACTCGTTGCGAAAAAAGCGATCGATCTTGGATTGACGGTTCCGAAATACGTCAAGACATCACTTGCACCGGGATCAAAAGTCGTTACGGATTACCTTGAGAAATCAGGACTTCAACCGTACCTCGATCAACTTGGCTTCAACACAGTCGGTTACGGATGTACGACATGTATCGGAAACTCGGGTCCACTTGACCTTGCCGTCGAAAACGCGATCCTCGGATCAGACCTGCTCGTCTCGTCTGTCCTCTCAGGAAACCGGAACTTCGAAGGACGGGTTCACCCGCTCGTCAAAGCCAACTACTTGGCATCACCACCACTCGTCGTCGCGTATGCAATTGCCGGTACAGTCGACGTCGACATCACGAACGCGTCACTTGGAACAGGTAAAGATGGACAAGAAGTCTTCTTCGCGGACATCTGGCCGTCACGTGACGAGATCCAAACGATCATCAACACAGTCGTCACACCGGAAAGCTTCCGTGCCGAGTACGATTCGGTCTTCTCAGGAAACGAACGTTGGAACAATCTTGACGTGCCGACAGGCGATCAGTATGACTTCGATGCAGAATCGACATATATCCAAAATCCGCCGTTCTTCGAAAACTTGGCGAAAGAAGCCGGTCATGTCGAAGCATTAAACGATCTCCGTGTCTTCGGTAAGTTTGCGGATTCTGTCACGACAGACCACATCTCACCAGCCGGTTCATTCTCGAAAACGACACCAGCCGGACAATACCTTGTCAGTAAAGGTGTCGCACCAAAAGACTTCAACTCATACGGTTCACGTCGTGGTAACCACGAAATCATGATGCGCGGAACATTCGCGAACATCCGGATCCGTAACCAAGTTGCTCCAGGTACAGAAGGCGGCTTCACGACGTACTGGCCAACAGGCGAAACAATGGCGATGTACGACGCTGCGATGAAGTACAAAGAAGATGGCACAGGTCTTGTCATCCTCGCTGGTAAAGACTACGGAATGGGTTCATCACGTGACTGGGCAGCGAAAGGTACAAACCTTCTTGGTGTCAAAGCCGTCATCGCCGAGAGCTTCGAGCGGATTCACCGTTCTAACCTCGTCATGATGGGTGTCTTGCCGCTCCAATACGTAGCTGGCACATCGGCTGAATCACTTGGCTTAACAGGTGAAGAAGCAATCAGTATCGCAATCGACGAGTCAGTTCGTCCGCGTGACATCGTCGAAGTCACAGCGACAGCTGCAGACGGAAAAGTCACGAAGTTTGAAGCGATTGCTCGTTTTGATTCAGAAGTCGATATCGATTACTACCGTCACGGCGGAATCTTACCGATGGTTCTCCGCGAACGCTTGCAAAACTAAACCGTTTACATTAACGTTTGAGGTGGGGGCAACCCCACCTTTTTTGATGCAGAAAGGGGCGAGACCGTGAACCGATTCAAGAAATGGTTTCAAGCAAAAGAAGAACCCGAGCTGCCGGTTCGCGACGTCACGCTCGATGAAGTCAAACGGGCGACACATGCGTTTGAATCGGCGTTGCCGAAAGGAACGAACCGGACGATTTTGCTCGATGAAGAACAACGGATTGATTTAACGCAACTTGCGCCATATCTTGGTGCCCGCTCGACGCAAGTCTTCTATATGTCACGGGAAACGTTTACCATCATGGAAGCGAAAGACCATTTGACGGTCTATGAGATGGATCATGTCCAGGTCGCAGTCGACCGGTATTTCGAGAAAGAACGAAAGTTGCCCCTCAAACCGCATTCGAAAACGTTCCAGGTCGATTGTGCGAAGCTGTTTGAGCAAGGCTACTTACGGGAGTTGCCGAAGCACCTCTATTACCTCGTCGATGAATCGATGATTGTCTCACTCGAACCGAAAACAGACTAAATCAAGGTGGACTGCCGGCAACGGTCAGTTCACTTTTGTGTTTTTTGAAGAAATCCTTGAGAACGATTCGAAACGGAATCAATTGTTCAAAAGTCTGACGTATTTCTTCAGAAATGCGTGAATCTTGGACAAACCCTTTGTATTCTAAGCCTAAAACCGATACCATTAACATGAAACGAGACAAATATAGGATGGTGTACATGGCATGACGAAACGAACGAGTACATGGATTGCAGTCGCAATCGTGGCAATGGCGATACTCCTTGCCTATAATTTTTACCTTTTGAATAAGACACAGACCGCTAATGAAGATAAAGCAGCTCCGGTCAAACCGTTTTATACGATGTCGCGGATCCAATATGTCGAAAAGAAATTGTCGACGACGGAAGATGCACTCGAGACACGGACGTATGAAGTCGTTTTTGATGATAAAGGGCACTTCCGGACAGAAGTCATCGACGGTCCATCCAAAGGAACGATGGCGATTTGGGACGGCAAGATGTTCCGCGAGTACGATGCAGCCGGTAAACTCTTGAATGAGACGAAAGCATCGAAGAGTGTCAGTGCGCCGCGTCCGTTCCTGTCACGCGGCTTTAACGAACAGATCATCAAGTTCATTGAAGACGGTGATTTTGGTCAAGTCGAAGGTGAAGCCGACATCGCCGGAAATGCAGCTGACGTCTATGTCAAAAAAGAGCCGTCGAGTACAGTCCCGAAAGAATGGATCAAACAGTATCCATCCTTCTTTGACAAGGACGACAATGCGGAAGAGGCGACATACTATGTCGCGTCCGACCGGTCGAAAGTACTCGGAGCCGAATCGCGTAATAATGGAAAGCTGTTCTACTCCGTCAAGATGAAAAAGATCGAGACACTGGATACATTCGATCCAAACTGGTTAAAAGCTAAATGAGGACAGACCGACTTGAGCGTCACACCGTGGCGACCAAAGTCGGTTTTTTCGAGAAGCAGGAGGAATCAATACATGGAGACGTTCTCAAAAGAGGAGATGTTCAAACAAATTGCGGCGTGGGAAGAGGGCTCAAAGGTCGAAGAAGTCCTGGCCTTACGTTATGCCCAAAGCAGCCGTCTATTACAGGAAACGGAAGCGTTAGTCCGGATTTTAGCCTTACTCGTCGAACACCGTTACATCATGACGGGACGGATTGATGCGTTGGCCGAGAGTTGGATGCAGGAAATCCGTCAACACGATCGTCTGCCGGAACGACTCGAACAGTTGTTGATCGAACAACAACTCCAAAGCAGTTATCAATTGCTCGTCGCCAACACCTTTCCGACGATCCGTGAGACGGACAATGCCAATGCGAAACGGTCAGCGACAAAGGAATTGATTCAACAAGCCAATCAAATCCTGCACGAGACGGAACAGGTCGTTGAACAGACGGAACGGTTGCGCCGGATTGATGCCGCGCGCTGGTCGGAACTGTTTGAGGCTGGCAAAGCATTGCTGTTGTCGAGCGCGACACTCGAACAGATCGCGACGGAGTTTCTCGACAGCTTACAGGAACGGTTTTATTCGCGTGACGCCTTCCGGGAGATGACAGAACTGAAAGCGACGGCGCTACAGGATTTACGCCGGGTCGTCGCGCTGCTTCCGGCAGAAATCAAACAGGTCGAACGGTCGGCACTTGAAGAACTCGATGCGATGATTGGTCTCGATGACATCAAGTTGCGGGTCCATCAGATGTACCGTTTCCTAAAGTATCAGCAAAAACGGACGTCGGACGGTTACCGTTCGAGTGATCAACCGTCACTCCATATGATTTTCATGGGGAATCCCGGGACCGGTAAGACGACCCTTGCCCGGTTGATGGCGAAAATCTATCATGAACTCGGTCTGCTCGAACGCCCGGAAGTCGTCGAGACGGACCGGTCGTCGCTCGTCGGTGCGTTTGTCGGTCAGACGGAAGAACAGGTCATGAGTAAAGTCCGCGAAGCGGTCGGCGGTGTCCTGTTCATTGACGAGGCTTATGCCTTAAAACGGGCCGGTCAAAGCGGCAATGATTACGGACAGGCAGCAATCGATACGCTCGTTGCGGCGATGACGAGCGGAGAATACGCCGGTCGGTTTGCCGTCGTTCTTGCCGGTTATCCGGAAGAAATGCGTGATTTCCTGAAAGCGAATCCCGGTCTGCGAAGCCGTTTTCCGGAATCGAATCATTATCTGCTCGCGGACTATACCGATACGGAACTGCTTGAAATTGGCCGTTCGATTGCGACCGTCAATGATTACGTCTTGACCGAACAGGCGGAGCGGGCGTTATTGTCCCGGCTCGAACGGGAACGGGTCGATGCCAGTTTCGGAAACGGGCGGGCGGTCCGGAATATCGTCCTTGATGCGATCTTTAAAAAAGGGGCCAGTCTCGGGGAAAGTGCCAGTCACGAAGATTTTGCGCTGCTCGAACAAAGTGATTTCGAACTCGTCGCCTCAGACGACAGTACGGTCGAGGAACGACTCGAACAACTGGTCGGGCTCCAGCCGCTGAAAGCGGAAATCAAACAGATCCAAGCCTTGTTGTCGATGCAGAAGCGTCGACAGGAGGCAGGGTTTAAAGTCTTGCCGGTCGAATTGCATGCCGTCTTCAGTGGGAACAGCGGAACCGGAAAGACGACGGTCGCGGCTCTCTATGCCGATGTTCTCCGTCAATGCGGTTACTTGAAGCGGGGCCACTTAAAAGTCGTCAGCCGGGCTGATCTCGTATCCGGATACGTCGGGCAAACCGCCCAACAGACGCGGGACGTCATCCGGGATGCGCTCGGCGGCGTCTTGTTCATCGATGAAGCCTATGCGCTGAACGGCGGCGCCAACGACTTTGGTAAGGAAGCGATCGATACGCTCGTCGATGAGATGACGAAACATGCCGATAATCTGGTCGTCGTCCTTGCCGGTTACGAGCAGCCGATGCAGGCGTTACTCGCCAGTAATCCCGGACTGAAGTCGCGTTTTAAACGGGAGTTCCATTTCCCGAACTATGCGAAGGAGGAACTGATCGAGATCATCATCAATTACGCCGCCCAGTACGGATATCAATTGACGGATGAAGCGAAGCAGACGCTCGAGCAAATGATTGAGACGGTTCCGAACGGCAATGCGCGTGCCGCGATTACGATCGTCGAACGGGCCATTGCGAAGCAATCCGTCCGATTAATTGACAAACTTAGCTTAACCGGTTCAGAATGGTCCTATCTTGAAAAAGAGGATTTTTAAGGGGGAAGCTACATGCACACGATTGAAATACCAGTTCGTTACGCCGAAACCGATATGATGGGCATCGTCTATCATTCGAATTATCTCGTTTATCTTGAGATTGCACGGACGGAACTGATCAAGTCACTTGGACTCGATTACAAGGAAATGGAAGAAGCCGGATATGTCTCGCCGGTCACAAACGTGAATCTCGATTATAAACGGTCGTTGACGTACGGTGACGTGGCGCATGTCTCTGTCTGGATCGATCATTATGACGGTCTGCGGACGATTTACGGTTATGAAGTCAAGAATGCCGACGGTCAACTGGCGGTCTCGGCCAAAACGACGCATGTCGTCGTCAAAAAAGAAAACTTCCGACCAATCCGGTTGCCGAAAGTCTTTCCGAACTGGCACGCAATCTACGAACAAATGCGTACCGAGGATGCCGCACTCGTCTCAAATTAAGCCTCCGCCCTCAGCAGGATTTCTTGCGTGAGGGCTTTTCTAATCAGTCGATTAGAGGTAACATAGAATAGCACCAAGGAAGCGGGGAATTAAAAATGAAAAAAATCGTAGCAGTCAGTACATTGGCGCTCCTCCTTGCAGGATGTAACCCTGGGGATCAGGAAGCGGAAGACAACTCAAAAACCGAACAGGCGAATAAAAGCGCAGACGAAAAGACCACTTCAGATACTGAAAAAAGTGATGCCGAAGTAGCAAAAGAAAAAGAAGCCAAAGAAGCAGCAGAAGCGAAAAAGGAAGCCGATGCTAAAGCAGAAGCTGAGAAAAAAGCAGAAGAACAGACGGCTGCCGATAAAAAAGCGGCGGATGAAAAAGCGGCCGAAGAGAAAGCGGCAGCGGATAAAGCAGCTGAAGAGAAGGCGACGGAAGAGAAGTCATCGGACGAATCTTCGACAGAAGACAAATCGGCCGACAAAAAAGATGACGGGAAAACCGATTCCGTTCAGGATCCGGAACCGGCCAAACCGTCGAAACCTGAGTCCGAGACACCGGACGTTGATAAATCGGATACAAAAGCCGATCTGTCACTGGGCGAGTTAGTCGTCGTCAATAAAAAATACAGCTTACCGATTGATTACAAACCGTCGGACTTAGTCGTACCGAACGTCAGCTTCTCATATTCAGGTGTCCTCGAACAAAGTTATATGCGGGCACCGGCAGCGAAACAGATGGAAAAAATGTTTGCTGATGCGAAAGCCGACGGCGTGACACTAAATGCCGTCAGTGGATTCCGTTCTGGTTCACGTCAGACGGTCCTTTATAACAACTACGTCGCCCGTGACGGAAAAGCGGCAGCTGATCAATATTCTGCCCGTCCTGGTCACAGTGAGCACCAGACCGGACTTGTGTTTGATATCTCGGCACCGAGTGTCGGGAATGGATTGACGGCAGAACTTGGAGATACAAAAGAAGGAAAATGGATTGCGAACAACGCAGCGAAGTATGGATTTATCGTCCGGTACGACCGTGGGTTCCAGTCACGGACTGGGTACACGTATGAGCCATGGCACATCCGTTATGTTGGTGTCGGTCCAGCCGCACAAATTAAAAATAATGGACAGACTCTCGAAGAATATATGAAGGTCGGTCACTAATACGTTGGAGGTTGACCATGATTGAAATCATCGGGATTTTAATTTTAGGCTATTTACTCGGCTCGATTCCGTTTGCGTTGCTTGTCGGAAAATGGGGACATGGCATTGATATTCGGCAGCACGGCAGCGGGAATCTCGGGACGACGAATACGTTCCGGGTTTTAGGAAAAAAGGCAGGGATTATTGTCTTGATTGGTGATCTCGGTAAAGGTGCAGTCGCCAGTCTCGTGCCGATCCTGCTCGCTTCCGAACTGCATCCGCTGTTTGCGGGTCTAGCGGCCGTCATCGGACATATTTATCCGGTCTTTGCCAAGTTCAAAGGCGGAAAGGCGGTCGCGACGTCCGGCGGGATGCTGCTCGTGACGAGTCCGATTTTGTTCCTCTTTTTGCTCGTCTCGTTTTTAACGACGTTACGACTGAGCCGGATGGTCTCACTCAGCTCAATCGTTGCGGCAAGCATCGGCATCATTGTTTCGATTACGATCGGCATCATCGAGCAGGACTGGATCGTCCCGACGTTCTTTACGATTCTTGCACTGTTCGTCATCTTTAAACACCGCGAAAACATCAGTCGAATCCGTCAAGGGACGGAATCGAAAATTGGTATGTTTGCGAAAGATAAAAAAGAAATCGATTGATTTCGACCGAATGCTGTTGTTCTTCTGTGATGGAAGGGCAACAGCATTCGGTTTTTTTATACGGAAGTTCGTTCTGTATTCACGGTAAACTGAAAAATAAACGAATTCAACAACATTTCATAGGAATTACACGTTTTTTTACACCGGATTTACAAGACCTTTACAGACGTTCGCTACACTAGAAGTAGTACTTGTCTGTGAAGGGGGAAGGTCATGTGTCGTTATTAGGAGAGGAACGAAAATCACAAATCATGCAATGGCTTGAAGAAGAAGGGAAAGTCATGACGAAAGATTTGATTGATCGTCTGGATGTCTCCGGTGAGACGGTCCGGCGCTATCTCGAGGAACTCGAACGGGAACGGCAACTGAAGCGGGTGTATGGGGGAGCGATTTATCAAGGCGGGAAACAGGAGTCGCCGATTTCGCGCCGGACGGATCAGCTGTCGCGGCGGTTGGCCCGGTACGCCAAAGGCTGGCTCAGTGACTACTCCTGCATCTTTTTAGGGAAAGGGGAACCGGTCGAACATCTGCTACCGTATCTCAGTGGGGGAGCGACAATCGTGACGAACTCCTTATCGATTGCCAGTCATCTGGAGCAATGTCGGGAAACAGGACCGTTTCATGGTGAAATCCGATTGCTCGGTGGAACCGTCGATTCATTCGGACAGACGGTCGGAGTCGAAGTGTTACAGGCGCTCGATGCCTATGCCTTTGATGCATCGTTTTTGGCATTCGACGGAGCCGAAATCGAGCGCGGATTCGTCAGCGATGACATCGAATCGTCCCTGATTCAAAAAGCGATCATCGGACGGACGAAGGACGTCTATGCCTTTTTGGCGTGTGACGAGTTCGAAGGAAACCGGAAGTATAAAGTCGCTGAATTCCGGCGCGCTAAAATCGTCCTCAGTCCCTCGACCTATCCGCCGTCATGGGAAATGAAACTGTTCAACGAACGGGTGAATTGGACGGTCGTCTCATGATACACTAGGGCGGGAGGGATGTATCATGTTAGAAATCATTGCAGCAACAGTTGAAGAAGCAACAGCAGCCGAGCGGGCGGGAGCCAATCGGCTGGAACTTGTATCCGCCTTGTCTGAAGGCGGCTTGACACCGAGCTACGGGTTGATCCGGCAAGTCTTGTCATCGGTCGAGATTCCGGTTCATGTCCTCGTGCGCCCGCACAGTAAATCATTTGTCTATTCGAAAGCCGATCAGGAAACGATCATTACCGATATCGATTTGATCCGGGAACTCGGAGCAGCGGGAATCGTCGTCGGATCTTTGACGCCGGATGGCCGTGTCGATGAAGGATTCCTCGGACGGATTATCAAACATAAGGGCGATTTGTCGCTGACGTTCCACCGGGCAATCGACAGTAGTCGGGACATCCTGGAAGCAGCGGAAGTATTGGCTGATTTTCCCGAGGTCGACCGGATCTTAACGTCAGGCGGACATGCGACGGCACTTGAAGGTCAAGGCGTCATCGCCCAGTTGATTGAGCAAAATCCCGACTTGATTGTCTTACCGGGCTCTGGTATCACAGTCGAACGGGCGGAAGAATTACTTAAAGCAACCAATGCAACCGAGTTACATGTCGGATCCGCCGTTCTTGTAGACGGTCAAGTCGATCCTGATAAAGTCGCGGCGCTGAAACAGTTGCTGGCACGTTAATCAAAGTCATTCGTTGGCGCGACAGTCAACATTATGAGGAATGAGGGCAGATTTGAATCTGTTCCTCTTTTTTTATGTTGAAGAAAAAGTGGTTTCAGTTGCATCACTCTTTTAAGAAGAGAAAGGAATCCAATTATCACAGTTGCCCAAAAATCTTCACATCTTTAGCGTTACAAGGGGATGATTGCTATTTTTTCAAAGCAGACTACGGTACACTAAAACAGGAAAGTTGAAAGACAAAGGAGTATCTCATGACAAATTTACAGTACAAACAAGCTGCACTTGCAACATTAAAAGGGAAGTGGCTGACGGGGCTGAGTATCTCAATCATCTATTTCGTCATCTTTGCACTGGCTGCCAGCCGGATGTCGTTTGACCAGGATAATCTCGACAGTATGTTACGGTTCGTCGCCCTGAACATCGTCGTGACGATTGTGCTGTCACCCGTCACGCTTGGACGGACGATTGCCTATTTACGATTCGTCCGTGGGGAATCAGCCGGTATCGGGACGTTATTTGAAGGGTTTGCTTCAATCCGTTTCTACCTGAAGACGATGGCAACCTATACACTGGTGACGCTGCTCGTTTACATCGGATCTTTTTTAATCCTTCCAGCGATTTTCTTTTATCTGATGTACCGTTTGGTGCCGTTTTTATTAGTTGATCGACCGGATTTGTCGTTTGTCCAAGTTCTTGGCGAAAGCCGACGGATGATGCGAGGGCATAAATGGCGTCTCGCGAAACTGTATCTCAGTTTCATCCTTTGGGGGATTCTCGCGTTACTCAGTACCGTCGGCGTTGTCCTGCTGACACCGTACTTTGATACGACGATGGCGCATTTCTATGAGCAATTAAAAAAAGAGCAACAGACAGCAACACGTTCCGCGTAAAAAAACGAGTCTGATCCACCCTTCATCGGGTAGATCAGACTCGTTTTGTCGTGCCGTTCCTTAACGCGACGGTGTTTTTTCTTTTAACAGCAAGTAAAGGGCTTGTGTACCGGATTCGGCATGACCGGATGCTGCCAGCTCCTCATATAAGTTTTTGACGAGAGCCAGTCCCGGTGTCGCAATCCCCATCTCTTCAGCCCGTTCGAGCGCCAGGTTCATATCTTTAATAAAATGTTTGACGAAGAAACCAGGTGAATAGTTCTCGGCGATGACACGCGGAATCAGGTTTTCGAGTGACCAGCTGCCGGCCGAACCGCTTTTGATTGTCTCGACGAACTGCGTCGGATCAATGCCGGATTTCGTGACGAACAGCAACATTTCAGCTGTCCCGATCATGGATCCGGCAATCGCAATCTGATTGGCAAGCTTAGCCGATTGTCCTTGTCCCGGACCTCCGAAGCGGGCAATCGATTTCCCCATCGCTTCAAACAACGGCCGAACGGTGTTAAACGCGTCTTCGTCGCCACCTGCGAGGATGGCAAGTGTGCCGTTTTTTGCTCCGAGATCGCCGCCGGTGACCGGCGCATCAAGAGCAGAAAGACCGTTTTGTGCCGCTTGTTCGGCAATCCGGATGGCGAGCGCCGGACTCGATGTCGTCATATCGATGACGATTGTCCCTGGATTAGCGGATGCTAAAATCCCGTCGTCTGCCAAGTAAATCTGTTCGACGTCTTGCGGATAACCGACGATTGAAATGATGACATCAACATCCGTCACGGCTTCCTGAATCGTATCGACGATCACGGCGCCGTCCTGTTCAAGCGGCAAACCTTTTTCTTTTGTCCGGTTATAGCCTTTGACGGAAAAGCCGGCTTTTAATAAGTTGCGGACCATGCCTTGACCCATGACACCCAGTCCGATGAAACCAATTGTTTTTGTCATCTGTTACTCCCCCTGGTCGTTTCGGTTTGACCGATGAATTGTTGCGTTACGAGTTTATTATACAAAACATTTGTCTCGACGAGGGTGTCATGTGTTCCGATTCCGGAAACACGCCCTTGTTCGAGAACGACGATTTGATCCGCGTGCCGGACTGTCGCGAGACGATGGGCGATGACAAACGTCGTCCGTCCCTCCATCAGCCGTTCGAGCGCTTCCTGCACGACCCGTTCCGATTCCGAATCGAGACTCGAGGTCGCTTCGTCGAGCAATAACAATTCCGGATCCCGCAGGAGGGCCCGGGCAATCGCAATCCGTTGCCGTTGACCACCTGACAGTTTGACACCCCGTTCGCCGATTTCCGTATCATATCCGAGCGTAAACGAAGAAATGAATTCATCGGCATTCGCCATTTCGGCAGCGTCCCGGATTTGTTGTTCCGTGACCTGTTGCGTCAAGCCATATAACAGGTTGTCGCGGATTGTTCCGGACAAGACAGGCGAGTCCTGTGCAACGTAGCCGATGGCATTCCGCCAGCTCGCGAGCTCAAACTGATCAATCGCATGACGGCCGAGCTCGATTTGACCATTCGTCGGCAGATAAAAGCGTTCGAGCAGGGCGAACAACGTTGATTTACCGGAGCCGCTCGGACCGACGATCGCCGTCGTTTGACCACGCGGCAAGGAGAAGGTGACGTCGTGCAACAATGTCGTGTCGTCATAGCCGAACGACAAGTGATTAAAATGAACGGCTGCAAACGGACGCTCGACCTGCCGGGTACCGTCCTGTTCCGGTTGTTCTTCGAGCAGTTCAGAAATCCGTTCCGTTGCCCCGCGCGCTTTCTGTAATTTTGAGACGAACTCGGTCATCGTCACGAGCGGTGTCATGATTTGAAACAGGTATAACGAAAAGGCAACGAGTTCACCTGCCGTAATCTGGTTCGTCGAGACGCGGTAAGCGCCGAAACTGATGATGACGATCAGCATCGAGGTCAGGGCGACGTTGAAGACCGGCAGTAAAATGGCTTGAATCTTACCTTCTTTCACGCCGAAGCCAAACAGATGTTCAATCCGCGTTTTTCCACGGTCCATTTCATAGGTTTCTGTCGCCTGTGATTTGACCAAGCGTACTTCACCAAGCATTTCCGCAAAAAATCCCGATAATCCGGCGAGCTCTTTTTGCGTTTCCCGTGAAATCTGATGCAGTTTCCGGACAAGCGGAATGATGATCAATAACGTCAACGGGACGGCGATGACCATGACGAGCGTCATTTGCCAGTCGAGGAAAAATAAAATCGTAATCGCGCCGACAATCGAGACGATTGAGGTTAAGAGACGAACAAGTTGCTCCGATAATAACTGTTGTAAGGTGGTTGCATCGTTATTGAGACGTGAGACGAGTTCACCCGACTTCGTTTCGTCATAGAAGGGAATGGGTAAAGCTAGCAAGTGTTTCCATAACATCGTCCGTAAGTTGGCGACGATTCGTTGCCCGGCGACTTGCAACCAGTAGATGGAAAAAGCATTGCTGATCATCTGGACGATGAAGACCGTGATGAAGAGGGCAATCAAGCCCGGTGTCACCTGATCGATGGAAAAGTTGTCGATCAAGGATTTCAAGAACCAGGGAATCATCAAGGCAGCGAGGGCCTGGATGATTGAAACCGTCACGGCTGCCGACAGCAGTCCGACCGGTGGTTCGCTTTTCTTCAGTAAGGATAAAAATGAGGTAAATGTTGCAGGTTTCACTTTGGCACATCCTTTCCTTTCTATTGTCGGTTCTACGGCAGTTACGGTCAACTTCGAGTGATCGACTTGACAGTGATTCCAGTCGTCACGGAAACTGAATGAAAGAGAACAAAAGAAGGAGTGACGTGACATGAAGATATGGATCGATGCGGACGGCTGTCCGGTCGTCGATTTGACGATTCGATTGAGCAGAGGGTATGAGGTGTTTTTAGTCTGTGATACGGCACATCAGTTCAATCGGGAAGGGGCGACGACCATCACGATTGGTCAAGGTGCGGACGCCGTCGACTTTGCCATCGTCAACCGGATGGCACCGGGTGACATCGTCGTTACCCAGGATTACGGTCTGGCAGCTCTGGCTCTTGCCCGCAACGGACGAGCCGTCGATCAGAATGGCCGGATTTTTACGAATGAAAATATCGATTTTCTTTTACATACACGACATGTCGGTCAAGAAATCCGACGAGCGGGTGGCCGGACGAAGGGACCGAAAAAACGGACGCGGCAGGAAGATGTGGCGTTCGAACAGGCATTTAAACGTTTGTTAACCGGGACAACATCGCGTTTTTAAGTCAAATGCGCAACGGAAATTTAAAATCTCGTGTTATAATTCTAGACATGAATGCACGAATCGGAAGGAGGAAGACCATTGAAAAAAATTGTTCGATATCGTCCGGAAAAAAAGACGAGACCGTACCGTCTGAAGACCAGTCCATTTCCTGTCAAGACGTTGCAGACGACCGACCGTCAACGGATTGGTCAACTGACACAGGACTTGGCGGAAGTTGAACATAAATTGAAACACCGCAATGAAATCATGGAAGCATTGGCGACTCAAAACGTCGAGTCGGCCTGTGAGACGTTGCTTGTTAAATTACTTCAGCTCGTCGATCTTGAAGAGGGGGCGATTCTGTTATATCGCCGGGAACAATTGAGCCACCTTGTGACGCAAGGTGTGGAAGACATTGAATTGATCGAAAAGGATTTGGATCAGTATTCTGTGTTGCGCCGCGCTTTTGTCATGCGCAAATCGGTTCAACTCCCTTTGGCAGAGAGGATCTATGAATCCGCAATTCCTGTCCAGTCACCAAGTAACGGAGGTGTCGTTGGTGTCATCTACCTCAAACATCCGTTCGAGCAGTTCAACTTGGAACAGGTCGGGGATATTCTGGATTTGTCACGAAAACTCGGGATGACGCTCGAACGTCACCTATTGTTCCATCAAATGGAGCATGAAAAAATCAAGACCTACCAATTACTCGATTCGATCCGGGAAGCGGTATTATATATCGAAAGCAGCGGGGAACAGATTTACGCCAATCAGGCGTTGTTGAACATGTTTCCGCCAAAACTCGTCAGCCAATCCCAAGGATTCCGCCATGCGTATGAACGGGCGACTTCCTTATTCGAGCATGTCGATCAGCCGGATGCGCTGCATGACTATATCGGTCAGTTGATGAATGGTGAGATTCCGGGAGAGACGATTGAATTGTCGGCTTTTCGTGGGAATCTGTTATTGAGTGCCTATGCGGAACGAATCGCGATTGCGAATGTCGAGTGGGGAATGATGCTCGTCTTGCGTGATGTCACGAAAGAAAAAGAGTTGGATTTGAAGCAGTCGGAATTCGTCTCGATTGTTTCCCATGAACTCCGGACACCACTTTCGTCCATCATGGGTTTTACGGAACTGTTGATGCGCCGTTCACTTGACGGGCCACGTCAAAAAAAATATCTTGAGACGATTCATTCTGAGACGGTCCGTCTGGCAGAGTTGATTGATGATATTCTGGAAATCCAAAAAGGTGAGGATATTTCACAAGGTATCGTCAAAAAACGGCTTGACCTTAAAAAGCTGGTCTATGAGATGCGCCCGATGTTCGAGCTTGCGAGCAGCAAACACCGGATTCGGGTAATGTTTGAGGCGGGGGATTATCAATTGACGGCCAGCGAAGAGAAAATGAAACAGCTCTTCACGAACTTAATCATGAATGCCATCAAATATTCGCCTGACGGAGGAACGATTCAAGTCCGCGGTCGAGTGAAGGGCCCCCACATAGTCTTAACGATTGAGGATGAAGGGATCGGGATTCCTGAAAAAGCATTACCTTTTGTATTTGATAAATTTTACCGGGCCGATAACTCGGATACGCGGAAAATTGGCGGGACGGGTCTTGGCCTGGCCATTTGCCGGATGATTGTCATGGACCACGGCGGATCAATTGCCGTACAGTCGGAAGAAGGAAAAGGCAGTACGTTTACGCTTCAATTTTCGGTCGAAGCGGCAGAGGACTAAGCAGGAAAGGAGAGACAACACGTGGATAACTCGCAAATGCGATATGAAGCCCTACACCCGCTTGTCGAAGATATCTTAAATCAATTGAGTGAAAAAATCGGCGTCAACACGCTGTTTTTTGCATTAAATGATTTAAACAGTAATTTCATCGTCAAGGCGATCAATCAGGGAAAAGAACTGATTGAAGAAGGAACAACTCATATCTTTCAACATGTTCTTTGTAAATTAGTCATCGATGAGACGGACGGAAAAATTCAAATCAATGAATTATTAGCGAATCCGATGACGAGTCACCATCCGGTCACTCAATCGCTTGGGAACGGAAGCTTTTTAGGTGTCGCGATTAAAAATGCGAACAATGAGAAAATCGGGACGTTGTGTGCTTTTGACGATCAACCGTATGAGTTCAGTGAAACGGATTTAGAGATGATTGAAAGTTATGCCGATATCATCAGTAAATCCATCAGTGTCGAGACCTATGTGATCAAGGATGCATTGACCGACGTCTATAACGAACGATACATGAATCGTCTGATTTCGAGTGTATCCAGTCATCCTACCTTTTTGATGGTACTCAATCTCGATAACTTTCATTCGATTAATGCAAAGTATGGATACCGGATCGGAAACCAGGTGCTTCAGGAAATCGCCTCACGGTTGAAGTATGCAGCGATTCCGGAACATGTCGTCGGACGGATGGATGGAAACGAATTCATCATTTTAGCTCCGTTCGAACAAGCCGATTTTTCAGAGCAGGGCCGGGTCTTTGCGGAAGCCGTCATTGAAGCGATCGAGCGGCCGCTCACAGGTCTCGCAGATGAGCCGATTCATCTGACAGCCTCATCCGGAGTCAGTTTGTTGACAGGCGACCATATGAACCGGCAGACACAAGTCTATGCGGCTGAAGCTTTAATGCAACAAGTCAAGCTGGATGGTAAAGCAGGTATCTTATTTGTGGATCAACAACGAGAGGTCGAACAACATCCGTTTAACCAGGTGTTGGAACAAGAATTGGAGCAGGCGTTGGAACGTGGCCAGTTCGAATTGTATTACCAACGGATCTTTAATGCAAAACTTGGAGAGACGGTTGCTGTCGAAGCGCTACTCCGCTGGAATCATCCGGTCCTCGGATTCGTCAGTCCGGTCGACTTCATCCCGATTGCGGAACGAACAGGTAAGTTTGGTCAAATCGGACATTTTACGATTGCACAGGCACTTTCAGACAGTGTCCGGTTAGAGACGGAGTTAGGACGTCCCGTGACGATTTCCATTAATCTTTCAGCGAGTCAGTTCAAGTCGGATACGATGCTCGCCGATCTGTTACAATTTTCGAAGTGCGCGACGTTTAAGCAAGACCGGATCGTGCTTGAAATTCGGGAAGAAGTGCTGCAAATCGGAAAACGAAAAGTCATCGAGCGTTTGGAACTGTTACGCCGGGCGGGCTATCGTCTGAGTGTCGATCATTTTGGGAGTCATTATGCTTCCCTCAATTCCTTACTCCGTTTGCCGGTGCAATCCGTCAAATTAGATCCAATCTTTACACGGCGTCTCGTTCAAAATCAACTCGAACAGTCGATGGTGCAGTCTGTTTATTCGTTGACGCAGGCACTTGGAATCGCGCTTGTCATTCAAGAAGTCGAAACAAGCGCTCAATTCCGGCAAATCATTGCCTTGGGAGATCAACTCTATGTACAAGGACATTATCTGCATCATCCGCAACCCATCACGAACTTGATTGCCGATTTTTCTAAGACCACGCATACTCAGGATGTTTAACCGTCTCTCGTAAGGGAATACTGTAATCATCATGATTCAAAGGGGATGTTACCATGTCAGAGCAACACGAAAAAGAAACGGATCCGATTACATCGGGGAATCGCATGACAAACGACGATATCGCAGGTCGCGATCAATCGGATACGGCAGAACAAACAGAGTCGGATTCAAAATCAGAGCATCCAAAAGAATCAGCTTCGAAGTCTGACAATCAAAACGAAAAGTCGTCGGATTCAGAAACTACGGAACGCCCGGATTCTGAACCATCGTCTGACGAAGCACCTGATTTGTCCCATGAAGCAGATGAAGACGGCGATGTTACACCGTCTGACGCAGACGATCAACAAAAATAATCGGGGTTATGCGCCGCTTTTTATACAAACAAGGGAGACGGATTTTAAAATCCGTCTCCCTTGTTTTGTTTTTTTAAAAGAAAAAACCTTTACGGAAGGAGGCATTGGATTGACGAAGTTAATCACCACCACCACCACCGCCATCGCCGCCGTCAAATCCGCCGTCCGCCATTCCACCGTCTGTCGCATGGGACGTATCCGTCAAGTCGACCGGGAACAAGAAAACGGGAAGGAAATCGGTCGAATTCGTCCAGTCAGCCGGATTGTATGGAGCAAACAATTGATGTAACGTCGGATGATCGGCAAGATACAGCCGGACGGCCGTCAGGAAAACTAAATCCTTACGGTATTTAAAGTGTGGATTTTGTCGCAAACGGTCCGATAACTGTTCGAGCGCTGCTTTGTGAGCATCCGGTTGACCAAGTAACGCAAGCAGCGCATGAAACGATAGTGGGATCCCGTGTTTGCGGTAGGCATTCCGGGACTGGATGAGTTGATCGAGATAAAGGTGATGGTCTTCGTCCGGTAATAAGGCAAATAAGAGTGCCGTGACATACGTTTGCTGAGACCGACCGAACCGCTTTTTCAACATGTCATACAACGATTCAATCTGGTCGTGGATTGTTGATACTTCGCCCCGTCGGAGACTGTTTAAAAACAGAAACGAGATCAGCAGGGGCGAGACGATGAACCGGTGAGACGTTTTACAGAGCCGGTACAACGAGACGGTCCGTTCAAGTTGGCTATCGGTCGCCTGTAAGCGGCTGATCAACAAAGCGGTCGAATAGGCATTGAGCGGATGGATAAGTCGATGTGTCGCAAAAAAACTATAAATCGACATCATCGGTGCGATCCGTTCGGACGGTTCCGCGTCATACGCTTGAATTTTTGAAGCAAGCAACAGGGCTTGCGTCTGATGGGAGCGGAGATGCTTTTCCAAAAACTGAGCCGTCTTCTCCAACTCAGGAAAAGGTGTCGAATGACGCCCGACGACAGCATCAAAAGCGAGTTCGATTAAAATGCCATCCTGGTAATTGACGAAATAGTGTCCAGTTTCATCTAAGCGTTCCAAAAAACGTTGTCCGAGTTCCATCTCCTGCACCTCATCCTTTTTTCCCTATTTTACCATGACACACAAAAGAAAGACGGTTACTTTTCTAATCGGTCAATCAATCGCTCGGCCGCTCGGCGGTACAAGTTACTCATGTGGGCGAGCGATAAAATCAGTTGCAACTGTTCGAGATGACCCAAATCATCCGTCTGAGGGTGCTGCTCCTCAAAAAAGGTCTGATTGGCCGCCGTCGTATCGAGATACGTTTGATAAAAATCTTCTAAATCAATCGTTTGTTCCGTAACACCGGTATTCAAGTCCGTTAAAATCGTTTTGATGTCATTGATGGAGAACGTTCCTTTCAATTGATAAATCAGACTAATCAAGATCAGGTGATTTTTTGTATACTTTTTATTCGTGACCGGGAAAAACAATTTTTTCTTGGCGTAATTGTTAATCATCGTCTTTGTTAAAATCGTTTCGCCTTCCGTCCGTGTCGTCTCTTCAAACGTCCGTTCAAACAATTGGATGACTTGATCCATGTAGAGGTCGATGTTCGGGATATCCGTTAATTCCAACTGGCGGTCGAGTGATGGTTTCGGTTGATCTGACTGTGTCATGAAAATACCTCCAAAAAAATAATGCGGAATGGCTTCCTATTTCTCTAGTGTATGATAGAATGTTCATATAACGCTATGTAGTATTTAAAACTACATAAAAACGGAGGGAATTTATGAAAACGTATATGAGAGAACCCATCAATGGTCTGACCCACCTTGGCGGAGCCGTCTTCGCCTTTATCGGATTGCTGGCCCTGGTCATCAAAGCAGCACTGGAGCGGGGCGCCGGACTACCAATCGTCGCGGCGATCATCTTTGGTGTCAGCATGATTGCCTTGTACGCGGTCTCGGCGACATATCATATGGTACTGGCGAGTGACCGGGCCATTGCGACATGGAGACGTCTCGATCACTCAATGATTTATCTGCTGATTGCCGGTTCCTACGCCCCGTTTTGTCTGATCAGTCTGAACGGACCGACCGGCTGGGTATTGTTCAGTATCGTCATGCTGATTGCTGTCTTCGGCATCACCTTTAAACTCGTCTGGTTCAACAGTCCGCGCTGGTTATCGACAACGCTGTATATCGGGATGGGATGGATCATGGTCTTTGCGATCACACCGCTCGCAGAGGTCCTGTCGCCAATCGGAATCGGTTTATTATTCCTCGGCGGGATTTTTTATACGATCGGTGGCATTATCTACGGTTTAAAACCGCGTGTTCTTTCGTTCAAACACCTCGGTTTCCACGAGATTTTCCATGTGTTCGTCCTGTTAGGCAGCTTGGCGCATTTCCTTTGTGTCTATTTCTTCGTCATTTAATGAGTCAATCCACACATCCTTTCGTCAGCGGAAGGATGTTTTTTTGTTAGCAAAGTAGTCGATTGGCAGGTCTCATCGGAAGGAAAGCCGAAGAAAACGAAATGACTTGACTAAAGGAGGAAGAATTATGTCGATTACGCAATCCCGCTGGCAACTCGAAAAACTGTATTCGATTGAGGACGTGAAACAGACGTTCAAGGCGTTACAGCAGGAATTCGAACAGTTCGGAACCGGTCAAACACCGATTTCGGCCCAATTGATGAAGCTTGAGCAAATCAGGTGCCATATCGAAGAGCTGAGTGATTTTGTGTATTGCCTGTACGCGGAAGATGTTTCGCGTCAAGAAGTGAGCCGGCTACTTGAGAAGACCGATAGACTGCAGGCAAGTCTCGGGACGACTGAAACGATTTTTGAAGAACGGTTACGGACACTATCTGAAGAAGAATGGACAACACTGCAATCTGACACGTCTTCTTATTATCTGACCGAACGCCGCACCATCATGGAACGGCGTCTTCCGGCAAAGCAGGAAAAATTAATTCAGGCACTAGCAATTGACGGATTTTCAGCATGGGAACAGTTATATGAACAGCGTTTGACCGGCTTACGGGTTCCACTTGATGAAACAAACGTCACGATTGGACATGCCCTGCATCAAGCGTTCCATGGAGCGACACGAAGTGATCGGCAAACAGCTGCGGCAGCTGTCGTTGAGACATGTGCTGCTGAACGAGATGACTTTGCGATGATTCTAAACCGGATTGCCGGTTTTCGGTTGCAAGTGTATGCGAAACGGGGATGGAACGACCCGTTAACCGAACTGTGTGAACAAAACCGGATCAAAAAATCGACGATTGAAGCGTTGCTTGCGGCAATTGATCAAAATCGTCCGTTGTTCCAGTCCTATTACGAACGGAAGTTTCGTCTCGCCCACGTCACTGAACCGGCATGGCACGATGTAGAGGCGAATACCTTTACCTCACAGGGTCATGTTTCCTATGCAAATGCACAATCGATTATTCTGCATCAATTTGACCGACTTCACCCGCGGTTGGCGACCTTTACGAAAACCGTGTTCGAAGCAGGATGGGTTGATGCCGAAAACCGATCGGGTAAAGCAGAAGGCGGTTTCTGTGCATCTTTCCCGGTCGCTAAAGAAAGCCGGATCTTCATGACGTACCGGGAAGCGTATCCCGATGTCGTCACGCTTGCTCATGAACTGGGTCATGCTTATCATAATTCGCTGTTACACGAGTTGCCGTTCCTTGATCAGATTAAAGGCACAAGTATCGCTGAGACGGCATCGACATTCATGGAAAACCTGGTCCTTGATGCCGTCATCGAACAGTCGGAGCGTGAGGAGAAACTGGCGATGCTTGAAATTAAAATCAATGAAGGATTAAAATACGTCGGAACGATTCCGAACATGTTCCGGTTTGAACAACGTTTTTACGCCGAGCGGCAACGGGGACCGATCTCAAGCGACCGAATGGATGAACTGATGTGGGAGGAAGATGCGCGTTTTTACGGAGATGTATTGGCGGAACCGACTCCTTATAAATGGATTTATGTCGGTCATTTTTATGATACGGGAAAACCGTTCTACAACATTCCCTACACCGTCGGATACTTGTTGAGTAACCAGTTGTATGCGTCCGTCAAACAATCCAAAGCGGCGTTCACCAGTCAATTCGAACCGTTGTTGCGGGATTCAGGACAGGCTTCAATCGAAGAATTGATTGAACGTCATCTCGGAGGAGATCCGCAATCCGTTGCTTTTTGGCAACAGTCCCTTACCCCGTTACGTGACAGCATTGTCTTGTACCTGAAGGAGACGGATTCGCTTATACCAGTCGATTGAACTCCTGAGCAATCGGGAATAGAGTATTAACGAAGGAGGGGTGCGGATGTATGAACAGGAGAAAACGATACTGGCGAAAGCCGCCATCAAGCATGTCAGGAACGGGATGATTCTTGGTCTTGGGACGGGTTCGACGACCCGGAGTTTCATCGATGTCTTAGGGAAATGGGTCGAAGAAGGCGGACAGGTGCAAGGGGTCGCAACATCCAACGAGACGGTCGAACAAGCCAACCGGTTGAACATCCCACTTCTGTCGCTCGAAGAAGTGACGCACATTGACCTGATCGTCGACGGGATTGATCAAATCGATCCACATTTCCGGGTGCTCAAAGGCGGCGGTGGTGCACTGTTCCGCGAAAAAGTCGTCGCGCTGATGAGCCGGGAAGTTCTCTATTTGGCCGATGCTTCGAAATTCGTTCATCATCTGACCGGACCGCTACCAGTTGAAATCGATGCGTTTGCGAGACCGTATGTCGAACGTTTTTTACAGGACAAGCATGTCGACGTGACGCTACGGGAGCAGGGCGGAAAACCGTTTGTGACGGACGGCGGACATCTGATATTGGATGTCGATCTCAAGCAGGTCCAGGACGTCCAACACTTTGCCAAGGAACTGAAAAGTTTGACAGGAGTGCTCGAAACCGGTTATTTCGAACGACAACCCGATCACGTCCTGACCGTTGAGCAAGGACAAGTCAGACAGCTGGCACATCCTGACTTACGGGACGGGGGCGGACTTGTCTAACTGGTGTTTTGGGAGAAAGAAGGGAAACCGATGCGGTTACGAAAGCGTTATGTGTTCGGAGCGAGTGTGTTAGCGGGAGCCGGTCTTCTTTTATTGAAAAACAAAGAGCAAAAAAATACAGATCCGTTAAAAGAGTATTTAACGCATCTCGATCAGGACTCAAGTCCAGATGCCGACAAAGATCCGGATGAAGTTGGATTGACGAAGCTCGATTCGATTTACCGGGCGGAGTGGCAGGCGAACGGCTATCCCCGTTCGCAAAAAGAACTCGAAGATCTGGAGAAATGAAAAGCGCCGACAATCCACGACCGGATTGTTGGCGCTTTTTTTAGTATGTAAGGGAACCGGCGATGATCAAACCGATCGAAATTGAAAGAAACAGCAATAATAAACCGACGGCTTCATTATTGGCATCGATTTCTTTCGTCATGCTGATCCGCGGAATGATCAGGTCTGCCAAATAAAACAGGACGATTTGGAAGACGATTGCTAAAGCTCCCCATAAGACCATGTCGAGGATGCTGACCGAGTTCGTGATACTTGAGTAGAGAACGATTGCAAGACCAAGGATCCGTCCGCCGAACGCGTAGACGGCGGCTTTTTTTCCCTGACGAATCAGCTCCATCTCTTTTGATTTGGTCGTCACTTCAAACAGGACCACCCCGATTGCGAGTAAAAGTGTTGCGACTCCGATATACGCAAGTGTCGAGACAAACAGTTCACTGAAGCCCATCGTAGTACCTCCTTAAGAATGATTGGATTTGTTTCGTTCTTTTCGTTGTTGCCAGGCAACATACCCTTCGAGCATCGCTCCGACTAAAATTCCGGCGGAGACATACAGGTAAAAATTATCCCCGATGAAGCCGAAGAGCAGTCCGAGTAGCAGACCGATGATAATGTAAGGTCCTTTTGTTAATTTCATGATCAATCACCTTCCTCACCATCAAACGTAGCCGATTTCTCCGGATTCGTCCATCCCTAATCGACAGTGCGGGTAACCGCTACTTCGAGTTCCCGTGCAAAAAGTGTGACCTGGTTCCGCCCGTTTTGTTTGGAATGATACAGTGTTAAGTCCGCATCCGTGACCAGTTGTTGAATTTCTGATGTCGATTTTGGAAAATGGGCGACACCGAACGAAGCGGTCAACGGCAACTGAGCACCGTTCGTTAACTGAAACGGGGTCGTCGCAATCCGTTCCCGTAACTGTTCCGCCAGCGCCAAGACTTTTGGCTCTGTCAACTGTTCGACGAGAACGGAAAATTCCTCGCCGCCGTTGCGGGAGATGAAACCGGCGTCCGTCACTCCGTCCCGTAAACGGGAGGCGAATTGACGTAACACCTCGTCACCGGCTTCGTGACCGAACGTATCATTGACATGCTTGAAGTGATCGATATCGATCGTAATCAACGCCACTTCATGCTGTTGTAAAATCGTTTGTTGTTTTAAATCGTCAAAATGATCCGTGAAAGCACGAAAATTATGTAAGCCGGTCAAAAAATCACGTTGTGCTGTTTGTTGCCATGTCCGCATCGACTGTTTCGTCAACCGGATGTCACGGATGATGACAAGAGCGATCCAACTGCTGATGAAGGAGGCAGGCAGGACGACGCTAAGTATGTCCATGATGAATCCCGAGTCAGCTAAGACGTATGTCAAGACGATTCCGTGCAGGACAGTCGCATACACCGTGACAATCGTAAAGGTCCGCTTGGAATAGATCGGAAGCCATTTGACGAGCAGCGACGTCCCGACAGCGATCAAAGTGATGAACAGTGCCGCGACATAAGCCGAACTGTTCAGATTAACGCTGAACCGGTAAAGAATGATGACGATCGTCACGATCATCGTCGGCAACGGACCGGCAAAATAAGCGGCGACGATGACGGGAATGTGCCGCAAATCAACCAGGACACCTGGAACCGGCTCAATCGTCAGCTGCATCAGCAACCAAGATAAGACGCTCAGGCTGATTCCGTACAGAATACGGATCGAACGTTTGGAATCGACGGTGATCGGATGAGGTGACAGTTTTCCGAGGAGATAAAAGCCACTCATCAATAGGGTCAGGTTATGGAGGAGATCATAAAGAATGGTTTTCAAATTTACGCACCTTGCTTTCGTGTGACAAATCGTTCTACCGTTAGAATACGCTACTGACGTCAAACAATCCTTCATCTACCTAAAAGATTTCCGAAAAAGACATCAAAAAAGAAAATGTGTCTATAATGTGAAGTTATAGAACCTATAAGCTGTACTTATAGGTTTGCGGTTTTTGATTGACCATTCGTGGATTCAATTGTTAAATGATGAAGAAGCAATTGAAAGCGCTTACTAAAAAATTAAAGGAGATCCACCATGGAACTGATTATCATTCTTCTTGCCTTATCTTTATTAATGTTCGTCGCTTACCGTGGCTTTTCAGTCATCTTGTTTGCTCCCATCTGTGCCTTGTTCGCCGTCTTGTTGACGAATCCAGATTGGGTCTTACCATTCTTCTCGAACATATTTATGGAAAAAATGGTCGGCTTCATCAAAGCCTACTTCCCGGTCTTCCTGCTTGGAGCGATTTTCGGGAAAGTCGTCGAGATGTCAGGGATCGCCGAATCGATTGCGAAGTCGATCATTCGGATGATCGGAGCGAAACGGGCGATTCTCGCTATCGTTCTGCTCGGAGCAATCTTGACGTACAGCGGCGTCAGCCTGTTCGTCGTCGTCTTTGCCGTCTATCCGTTCGCAGCAAACCTGTTCCGCGAAGCGAATATCCCAAAACGTCTGATTCCGGGAACGATTGCCCTTGGTGCGTTTACGTTTACGATGGACGCCTTGCCGGGAACACCGCAAATCCAAAACGTCATTCCAACGACGTTCTTTAAAACAGACATTTACGCAGCGCCAATCATGGGATCGGTCGGCGGCTTGATAATCTTGACCGTCGGGATGTTCTATCTCGAATCACGTAAACGTAAAGCCCATCAAGCAGGAGAAGGCTATGCTGGATTTGAAGCGACGGCAGCCAGCAGTGCTCCGCAGATGGAACTGAAAAACGAGCCGGAAATGACGCTTGAGACGGCACAACAGCCGGTCTACCGCCAAGTGTTGGCCTTTGTTCCATTGATTTTAGTCGCCGTCATGAACAAATACTTCACGCTTGCGATTCCGAACTGGTATCCGGAAGGCTTTGATTTCGCAGCGATTGGTCTCGAAGCATTCGGGAAAATAGAGACGCCTGCCGTCCTTGCTATCTGGTCCGTCCAAATGGCCTTGATCATCGGCATCATCTCGGCAATGCTGTATGACTTTAAAAAAGTCCGGACAAACTTCCAGGCCGGACTGAACCTCAGTATCGGTGGTGCCTTGCTTGCCGTCATGAATACAGGGGCCGAGTACGGCTTCGGCGGCGTCATCGCCGCTTTACCGGGATTCAAGACGGTATCAAACGGGATTTCGACGACGTTCACCGATCCGCTCGTCAATGGTGCGGTCACGACGACGGCCCTTGCCGGTGTGACCGGTTCTGCGTCAGGCGGAATGGGAATCGCATTAAGTGCGATGTCCGATAAATATACACAAGCGATCACGTCAGGCGGTGTCCCGCCGGAAGTCATGCACCGTGTCATCTCGATGGCGTCCGGCGGTATGGATACGTTACCGCATAACGGAGCTGTCATCACGTTGCTTGCCGTTACCGGCTTGACGCACCGTCAGTCGTACCGTGATATCTTCATGATTACGATTCTGAAAACGGTCACAGTCTTCCTGATGATCGGACTGTACAATCTGACAGGTCTTTATTAAACGGTTGGCTTTAAAAAAGGGGGAAACGAACGATGCAACAGGGGAAAATCTATGATTCATTCACGGAAGCGACAGCAGATATTTTTGACGGGGCGACACTCGTCGTCGGCGGGTTCGGCCTGTGCGGAATTCCGGAAAAATCGATTGCGGCCTTGCAGGAAAAAGGGGTCAAGGACTTGACGGTCGTCAGCAACAACTGTGGTGTCGATGACTTTGGACTCGGCATCTTATTGCAATCACGCCAAATCAAAAAAATGGTCTCTTCCTACGTCGGTGAAAACAAGATGTTTGAGCAGCAGTACTTGAGCGGCGAGATTGAGGTCGATCTCGTACCACAGGGGACACTGGCGGAACGGATTCGGGCCGGCGGGGCAGGCATTCCCGGTTTTTACACGCCGACCGGTGTCGGGACACCGATAGCGGAAGGCAAGGAACAAAAACAATTCGATGGAAAAACGTATTTGCTTGAAGAAGGAATCGTCGGTGATTTTGCGCTCGTCAAAGCCTGGAAAGCGGATAAGCTCGGCAATCTCGTCTTTCGGAAGACATCACGGAACTTCAATCCGCTTGTCGCGACAGCCGGTAAAGTGACGATTGTCGAAGTCGAAGAACTAGTTGAAGTTGGAGAACTTGATCCAAACGAGATTCATACACCAGCGGTTTACGTCCAGCGAATCATCGTCGGGACGGACTACGAGAAACGCATCGAACGCCGGACAGTCCGGGAAGCATAAGGGGGAGATATTATGGCAACGTCTAGAGAAATCATCATCAACCGTGCACTGCAGGAAATCGAGGACGGGATGTACGTCAATCTCGGCATCGGGATTCCGACACTGATCGCCAATGCGATTCCGGACGACATGCACGTCATGCTGCAATCGGAAAACGGTCTGCTCGGTATCGGACCTTATCCGCTCGAGCACGAAGTTGATGCCGACGAAATCAATGCCGGCAAAGAGACCGTCACGGCACAAAAAGGCGCGTCGTACTTCGACAGTGCCGAATCGTTTGCGATGATTCGCGGAGGTCATATCGATCTCGCAATTCTTGGCGGGATGGAAGTCGCCGAGAACGGGGACCTCGCGAACTGGATGATTCCGGGCAAGATGGTCAAAGGAATGGGCGGGGCGATGGATCTCGTCAACGGGGCGAAACGGGTCGTCATCATCATGGAGCATGTCAATAAGTACGGCGAGTCAAAGGTTAAGACACGTTGTACGTTACCGCTGACCGGCAGTCAAGTCGTCAACCGGTTGATCACGGACAAAGCCGTCTTTGATTTCACGGAAGCCGGGATGGTCTTGATTGAGACATTGGACGGACTCGCAGTCGAAGACATCCGCAACGTGACGGAAGCAGACTTTACGGTCAGTCCTGAACTAGAACGCATCAGCATAGGGGAGTGAGTCGAATGGTCAATGGAGATATCGTACTCGTGACGGGAGCAGGAAGCGGGATCGGTCTTGAAATTTCAAAAGCCTTCGCCGAAGCAGGAGCAAAGGTCGTCATTACGGACGTCAACACGGAAGCAGCCGAAACAGCAGCGAAGTCGTTACAGGAAGCGGGACATGATGTCATCGGACTGACACTGAACGTCACGGATGAAGCACAAGTCCAGTCGGTTTTTGCCGAGACGATAAAGCGGTACGGCCGACTTGATGTCTTAATCAACAATGCCGGTCTGCAGCACGTCTCGCCGATTGAAGACTTCCCGACGGAGAAGTTCGAACTGATGATTAAAATCATGCTGACGGCACCGTTCATTGCGATCAAACATGCTTTCCCGCTCATGAAGGAGCAAGGGTACGGCCGGATCATTAACATGGCATCAATCAACGGGTTGATCGGCTTTGCCGGGAAAGCGGCTTATAACTCCGCAAAACACGGTCTGCTTGGTCTGACAAAAGTCGCGGCACTGGAAGGGGCGGAACACGGGATCACGGTCAATGCCTTATGTCCAGGATACGTCGATACGCCGCTCGTCCGCAATCAGATGGCGGATCTCGCGAAAACACGTCAGGTCGAACTGGAAAAAGTCCTCGAAGACGTCATCTATCCGCTCGTTCCGCAAAAACGATTGCTTGCCGTCGAGGAAATCGCCGATTATGCGTTATTCCTCGCCAGTCGCAAAGCAAAAGGCATTACCGGTCAGGCGAACGTCCTGGACGGCGGTTATACGATTCAATAAGGGGGAAATCAGGATGAGCGAGCAAGTCGTCATCGTCAGTGCGACACGAACGGCAATCGGCAGTTTTAACGGCAGTTTAAAGGATGTCCCGGCAACGAAACTCGGAGCAACGGTCATCGAAGCGGCGCTCGCACAAGCGAATGTCGCACCAGAGCTCGTTGAGGAAGTCATCATGGGCAACGTTCTTCAGGCGGGACTCGGACAAAATCCGGCCCGTCAGGCGAGTTTCCTCGCCGGTCTGCCGGAAACGGTTCCGGCCATGACGATCAATAAAGTCTGTGGTTCCGGGCTGAAGGCGATTCATCTCGCTTTCCAAGCAATCAAATCCGGCGAAGCTGATATCATCGTCGCCGGCGGGATGGAAAACATGAGTCAGGCCCCGTACTTGTTAAGCGGTGCCCGGACCGGCTTACGGATGGGAGACCAGCCGCTTGTCGATACAATCATCAAAGACGGTTTGGAGTGTGCCTTTAACGACTACCATATGGGAATCACGGCGGAAAACTTAGCTGAGCAATATACGATTTCCCGGGAGGCGCAAGACCAGTTTGCAGCGGCGAGTCAACAAAAAGCCGGTCAAGCGATTGAAGCAAATCGTTTTCAAGCTGAAATTACGCCGGTCGAGATTCCGCAACGCAAAGGCGATCCGGTCGTATTCGCCGAAGACGAGTTCCCGCGTGCCGGAACGACAGCGGACTCACTTGCCCGCCTGCGTCCGGCTTTCAAGAAAGGCGGTACAGTGACAGCGGGAAATGCATCGGGTATCAATGACGGGGCGGCAGCAGTCGTCGTCATGTCGGCCCGTAAAGCGAAAGAACTTGGACTGACCCCACTCGTCGAGATCGTCGCCAACGGAACGTCAGGTGTTGACCCGAGCATCATGGGAATCGGTCCCGTCAAGGCCGTCGGACAGGCGTTACAAAAAGCCGGTCTAGAACTTGACGCCATCGACGTCATCGAGGCGAACGAAGCGTTTGCTGCCCAATCACTTGCAGTCGACGCAGAACTCAAGTTTGATCCGGCGAAGTTGAACCGGAACGGCGGGGCGATTGCGCTTGGTCACCCGATTGGCGCCAGCGGAACACGAATCATGGTGACGTTGATTCACGAGATGTTACGGACCGGTGAAAGTCATGGTCTTGCGACACTCTGTATCGGCGGCGGCCAAGGGATTGCGACGATCGTCAAGAAGTATGAAGGATAATCAAAGCTATTGAATGCTGGAAATACGACCCTGGACTTTATGTTCAGGGTTTTTCTGTTTTATTTTCTGAATGATTTACTTGATTAGAGGAGTGACGCGGGAAAGAAAAAAAGCAAACAGCATGACAAAAACAGACAGCTTACGGTAAAATGAAACACGTTGTAAGGGAGGGTGTCAGATGATTTCATTACAAAATGTCAGTAAAGCTTTTTCCGGACAACCGGTCATCCAGTCCGTCGCCCTCTCGATTGAACAGGGCGAGATTCATGGCATCATCGGCGCAAGCGGAGCCGGGAAATCGACCTTACTCCGGCTGATGAACCTGCTCGAACGGCCGGATACCGGGCGGGTCGAATTTGACGGAATGGATTTAACAAACCTGTCGAATCGACAACTGCGGCAGACCCGGCAAAATATCGGGATGATTTTTCAGGACTTTAATCTGGTCGGAAACAAGACGGTCGAACAAAACATTGGTGTTTCGCTTGAACTCGCCCGTGTCAAAAAACGCGAGCGGGCGGACCGGATTCAGGAGTGCCTCCGGTTCGTCGGACTGGAGTCCTTTGCCCGGAAGTATCCGGCCGAACTGAGCGGAGGACAGAAGCAGCGTGTGGCGATTGCCCGGGCGCTCGCCAACCGGCCGCGTGTCCTGTTATGTGACGAACCGACGTCGTCGCTTGATCCGAGTACGACGTCGGAAATCCTGCGCGTTTTGCAGGACATCAACCAGACACTCGGCGTGACGATTGTCCTCGTCAGTCATGAGATGCAGGTGATCCAAAGCATTTGCAACCGGGTCACGATCATGGCAGACGGACAGATTGAAACGACGATGACGACCGAGCCGGCAGGAATCACGGAAATTACGAGTGATGCCAGCTGGTTCCTGACTCAATTGACAGAGCGGAGGGATTCAGATGCCTGACATCGTGCTTGAATATGCAGCGGAAATCAGACTGGCGATCGGACAAACGTTCGTGATGGTCGGAATCTCGATTCTCGCGGCAGTTCTCGTCGGTTTGCCGCTCGGAACCTGGCTCTATCTGTCACGTAAAGGGCAGTTGCTGTCGAACCGGTTCGTCTTTTCAAGTTTGAATTTACTTGTCAACACGATTCGCTCGTTTCCGTTTTTATTGCTCGTCGTCTTCTTGATTCCATTTACGCGTCTCATCATCGGAACGGCAATCGGAACGGCAGCAGCGACGGTTCCGCTTGCGATTATTGCCATTGCCCATTATTCACGGCTCGTCGAACAATCGCTGCTTGAAGTGCCGAAAGGTGTCATCGAGGCGGCTGTCTCGATGGGAGCCTCGACGCGTGAAGTCGTCCTGAAGTTTTTATTCGTTGAAGCCCGGTCCGGTCTTGTGCTTGGTCTGACGACATCGATCGTCAGCTTCATTTCGTATTCGACGATCATGGGGGTTGTCGGAGGCGGGGGGATCGGCGACTTTGCCGTCCGGTACGGCTATCAACAGTTTCAGACGGAATTGATGCTCTATATGATTTTGATTATGGTCATCCTGGTACAACTGATTCAGTTTGCCGGGACGACCATAGCACGCTTGCTCGATAAACGTTAACTGAAAGTAGGAATTCAAAATGAAAAAAATCATGGTATTACTCAGCGTTTTTGTGTTGGCCTTAGCCGGATGCGGCAACGCCGATAAAAAGGACGAACAAGAGTCGGCGTCAAAAACAGAGACGTTAAAAGTCGCGTCACTGATCAAACCGATGACGGAAATTCTTGATCTCGTCAAACCGGAACTCAAAAAAGAAGGCATTAATCTGGAAGTCGTCGTCCTTAGTGACAACGTGCAACCGAACAGTGCCCTCGCAGCAAAAGAAGTCGATGCGAACTTCTTCCAGCACGTTCCGTACATGGAAGAGTTCAACCGCAACAATAAAGCCAATCTTGTACCGATCAAACCGATTTACTTTGCGAACTACGGTCTCTACTCAAAAGACTATAAAAAGATGGATCGGTTGCCGAAAGACGCTGTCATTGCCGTCGCAAATGACGTTTCGAACATCGACCGGTCGCTTGCTCTGCTTGCACAGCATGATGCGATCAAGTTGAAAAAGAAAACCGGTCCGTACTACACGATGAAAGACATCACGGAAAACAAACGTAACTTTAAGTTCAAGGAAGTCGATTTGCTGATGCTCGCCCGTCTTTATGATGATGCGGATGCAGTTATCATGACGCCGGCCTATGCTTCACCGCTCGGTCTGACGCCGAAGAAAGATGCCCTTGTTACGGAAGGCGTCGAAAATGACTTTGCGATCACGCTTGTTGCCCGGAAGGACAATCAGGATTCAGAAGCGATTCAAAAACTTGCGAAAGCAATGACAAGTCCGAAAGTCAAAAAGTTCCTCGAGGACAATTATGACGAAACGGCGATTCCGGCCTTTAAATAAGTGTTCGGATAAAAAAGTCAAAAACCACGGTTCGTATGTCTGTTTCAAAGACACGCGATCCGTGGTTTTTCTGGCATCAGTTTATCGGAATTTTGCCTAACGGATTGTCAATTTCTTCGCATAACCGGTTTTCTCCAAAATATCCGTTGTCGGCATTTTGGTCCATTTGGCGACGGGAAGACCCGGATTTTTTTGAAGGAAGTCCGTCATGATCATATAGCCGAGCGTATATTGAGCAAGCGGCGGAATGTCTTTGTCATAGTTGCCGTATCGTAAATCGTACGCATCCACGTTATGGTTGTTGATCTGTGTCAACAGATTTTCCAGCGTATGATCGAGCAACGGTTCGGTCGCTTCCGATTTCCCTTTTGGATAGACCTGCGCAGCAAACATGTCCGCTTCACCTTCCAAGAGGATACTGTTGAACACCGAGTCATGCGTGTTGCTTTCAAAAGCAACGGTATGATGATATTCGTGGGCGACGGTATTCGCCAGTGTATCTCTTGAAAAATCTTTTGCTAAGTAGAGGGTGAACATGTTTGTCCCGGAGGCAAAACCGGAAGCACCGCCGTGACGTTGAATATCAGCTGCATTATGGACATTATAAGGCGCGACGAAGACCGTCAGCTTATCTGTTCTTGGCAGTGCTTTGATTGAGGTCTGAAGGCTTTTTTTAATCTGTTGATGAATGGAATCCTGGTGTTTTTTTAAATAGGCAATCGTTTTGTTCAGTTCTTCTGCATTGTCGGTAGGAATTTCTAAAATGCGTTTGTCCTGATAGGTAGGTATCAGTTTTTCCTTCTCAATCCACTTATCTTTCACGTCTAAAACGTGTTTTTCAAACAGGGCACCGTTCTCGGTCGGCTCTTTTAGCGTTGCATCGACATATGACTGATATGCATCGTAAAGCGGAATGATTTGAATCGTCTGCTCATCTTGTTTGAACGTCAATTTCTGTGGTTCGGCTTTTTCGGCTTCCGGCGCATCGGAACAGCCGGCAAGCAGACCGGTCAAGGTGGCGGCGAGTAAAAATCGTTTCATCTAAATTCCTCCTTTGTCTTAAAAAAACCATAATTATCCATACGCAAATTG
Source organism: Exiguobacterium sibiricum 7-3 (assembly GCF_000620865.1). Taxonomy (NCBI): domain Bacteria; kingdom Bacillati; phylum Bacillota; class Bacilli; order Caryophanales; genus Exiguobacterium; species Exiguobacterium artemiae. The sequence goes on along the minus strand of NZ_KK211190.1, from coordinate 1,846,480 downwards.
ATTTGAGAAAGTTTCATAAGTTCGTCCCAGTCAGATGAACTTATGTTACCGATTACAAAAGAGCAGACCACTATGGTGGTATTTCGGTATCAAAGGACAGGAGAACGTTTTCAGCTAAATTTTCAGAATATTCACCGGATAAACTCCTAGCACGAGGTCACAAACCTATGTTATCCTTTCGAACGAAGTACCTGGTTGATTGTTCTAAAAACAATCAGGTCGTAATTTAATCGTGGGGGTTTCTTATGTCTAAAACAGTTCCAACATCTTTTATCGTCGTTATCGGTATGATGCTGTTTGCCTTGTTTTTCGGGGCCGGTAATTTGATTTTTCCACCGATGCTCGGACAAATGGCAGGCGAGAATGTCTGGATTGCCAATGCCGGATTCCTGGTCACAGGCGTCGGCTTACCGTTACTTGCCATCCTAGCGTTTGCCTATTCCGGTGAACCGGACTTACGGGCGATGGCGTCGCGGGTCCATCCGATTTTTGGTCTTGTCTTTGCGATTATCCTGTACTTGGCAATTGGTCCGTTCTTTGCGATTCCGCGTGCCGGGACCGTTTCTTATGAAATCGGAATCAAACCATTTTTCGGGGAATCTGCATCGTCGACACCATTGCTGATTTTTTCGATTCTTTTTTATACGGTGGCGTGTCTGTTGTCGCTGAATCCGACAAAAATCGTCGATGTCGTCGGGAAAATCCTGACACCGATCAAGATTACATTCATCGGGCTGTTGATTCTCGTCGCCGTCATCAAGCCAATCGGGAGTTTTCAGAATCCTTTGACGACGTATCAGCACAATGCCTTTTTTAACGGGTTCCAGGAAGGATATTTGACGCTTGATGCGCTCGGCGCGTTTGTCTTCGGTATTATCATCATTTCGGCGATTAAGGAAAAAGGAGTCACATCGAAAAAGCAGTTGCTCATCATTTGTTCAAAAGCAGCTTTGATTGCAGCGAGTTTACTTGCCGTCACGTATTCGGCCCTTGCCTTCATGGGCGCTTCCAGTGTCGCTAAAATCGGTCCGCTGAAAAACGGAGCGGAAATCTTGTCTGCCGTCTCCGATTATTATTTCGGTTCGTACGGTTCGATCTTGCTCGGTTTGATGATCACGGTTGCGTGTCTGACGACGAGTGTCGGTCTGATCACCGCCTGTGCCTCGTTCTTCTCACTGTTGTTGCCGCGGATCTCATACGTCAAGTGGACGATAGGACTGTCGATTTTCAGTGCCCTTGTCGCCAATATCGGACTGACACAGTTGATTGCGATTTCGAAACCGGTCCTGCTGACGCTTTATCCATTGGCAATCTGTCTGATTTTCCTGACGTTCTTGCATTCCGTCTTTAAAGGAAAACCGGCCGTTTATCAAGGCGCCATGTGGATGACGTTTGCTGTCAGTCTGTTTGACGGGCTGAAGGTGGCAGAAGCACCGGTCGGACCGGTCTTGCGTGTTTTCGAAAACGTTCTGCCGTTTTTCTCCGTCGGACTCGGTTGGGTCGTTCCGGCGATCATCGGGGCCGTCCTCGGCGGATTGTTCGGTCGGAAAAAAGCGTACCGTTCGGAAGAATCACGTGTTGCTTGAGCAGCATATATAGTTTATAGATTTTAAGCTGTTTCGATTTCGAATCGAAGCGGCTTTTTTTGTGTCTGCCAAATCATCATCGATGGAAACGAATTGGAATGGTATTGACAAAAGGATGAGGGTCGATGATATAGTATTATTGCAAATGAGATTCATTATCAATTAAAAAGGGGTGGTTTTTCTGTTTATTCAACTTAAAACAATCCGGGTGGAAACCGGTCATGCCGATTCAATGATTGAACGGTTCGCAGGCGAAGGCATCATCGAACAACAACCCGGCTTCATCGACCTCAGTATCCTGCAAAAAAAGCGAACGCGGGGCGAGGAAGAGGTCATCGTCTTGATTCGCTGGGAATCGGAACAGGACTGGAAGACGTGGGAGACGAGTGACATCCATCTTGCAGGTCACCGCGCGCGTCGTGGTCAACCGACACCTTCGTTTATTTTAGGAAGTGACCAGCAGTATTACGAGGTTCTGGGTCAAAAAGGCAAACGCTGAGAAAAAGACCGATCCGTCCACTTGCGGCGAATCGGTCTGCCTTTATTTTCGGAACAATAATACGATGAAATAAGGTGCTCCAAGAATTGCGATGACAATCCCGACCGGAATGTCGGCAGGAGCAAGCAGATTTTTCCCGATCAAGTCTGCGAGCAACACGAGCAGACTGCCGAGCAGGGCGGCGACCGGAATCAGACTGTAATGATTTGGTCCGACGAGGCGACGGGCGATATGCGGGGCGAGCAATCCGATAAAGGAAATACCGCCACCGGCAGCGACACAGGAACCGGCAAGTGCGGCAGCGATCAACAAGATCCGTTTCCGTGTCCGCTCGACTCGGAGACCTAACGTCTGTGGGAGCGAGCCGCTCATTTGCAACAGATTCAACGACCGGCTGTGTAAAAAGGCAAGCGGTACCAAACAGACGATCCAAGGTGCAAGCGTCAAGACGGATGACCAATCCGCCTGCCAGATGCTTCCGGTCAACCAGACCGTCGCCTGCTGGAAATCGCGCGGATCCATCTTCAACTGAAAAATAATCAAGAGGGCGCCACACAGGGCGTTGATTCCGACGCCAACCAACAACAGACGTCCCGGTTGGACCGCTTTTCCCGCCAACCGGTAAATCGTCCAGGCGACAAGCGTCGCACCGAAAAAAGCGACGAACGGCAGAATCGGAAGTTGATGTGTAGCTGATCGAAAGAAAAACAGCGTCAAGACCACGAATAGTCCGGCACCGGCATTGATTCCGAGAATGCCGGGATCAGCTAGCGCATTGCGTGACATCCCTTGAAGTAATGTACCGGAGACAGCCAGTCCGGCACCAATCAACAAGGCGAGCAACATCCGCGGTAGCCGGAGATCGATGAGAATCAGCCGTTCCGCTTCCGTCCCTTGTCCGATCAACGTTCGGCCGATCGCACCAAACGAAACGGGAATAATCCCGGTCGACAGACTGTACACGAATGTCAAAATGAGCAGACTACATAAACAAAACAGCGTCAATCGCGCCTGTTTTACGGCATGCCAGACATCCATCAGACGGACAACTCCTTTCGGCGGGCGAGATAAAGGAAGTAGGGTACCCCGACCAAGGCGGTGACGGCTCCAAGCGGTGTTTCGAACGGCGGATTGATCATTCGCGCCAGCAAATCGGAAGCGATCAATAACGTCATGCCGAACAGAGCGCTGACCGGCAGCAACAAGTAATAGTTCGTCCCGACCAAAAAACGGCTGATATGGGGAATGATCAAGCCGACAAAGCCGATAACACCGGCGACCGACACGGCAACACCGGCAAGCAGGACGATGCTGCAAAATCCAAGCAGCCGGACTTTCGTCAAAGAGGACCCCAGCCCGGTCGCAACATCTTCTCCGAGCGAGAGGACGGTCATGCTGCGGGCGATATGTAAGGAAATGAGGAGTCCAAGCAGAACGACCGGAAGCAAGACGAATACGTGCGCCCATTTGGCCCCGGACAAACCGCCGGCATACCAAAAACTGAGATCTTGGGCGACTTGGTGAAACAGAGTGATACCAGTCGACAGGGCGCTGAATAAAGCACTCAGTGCCGCACCGGCTACGGTCAATGTGACCGGTGAAAAGCGTCCGCGGGCAAACACCGTGATCAACAGGATGACGGCTGTCCCAAGTGCGGCGCCGCCAAATGAAAAGACAAGTGAAGTCACAAATGAATGCTCCGAGACAAAGGCCAGCGACAAGGCGACTCCGAGTCCTGCGCCGTGGGTGATGCCAAGCAGAGAGGGGTCAGCCAGCGCATTCCGGGTCAACCCTTGCATCATCGTTCCCGACAGCGCCAGCGCAATGCCGACAAGCCCGGCGCAAATCAGACGCGGAAGCCGGACTTCTTGAACGAGTTGATGCTGCAGATTACCGGCGTCAAAGGCATGGAACGAGGCGAGGACGGTCGCCCGGGAAATCGGCACAGCACCGTAAAACAAGGACAGTGTACTCAATAGCGTTAGCAGTCCAACCGTGAGAGCAACAATCGTCAGGATCGAGCGTGGTCGAACGGATGTAGTCATAGACGTCTCTCCTTTGTAATTGAGAATCAGATTCATTATCAACGCGATTAAACGTACATCGAAGACCAATTTTTTGTCAAATGTTTTTTTAGGGAGTGGGTAGGATGGAGTTACAGATCAAACCGTTACCAATCGAAAAGCATTGGTTGCTTGAAGGCGACCGGCGAGCAGTCAAGCCGGGACTGGTCATCGTCGTTGCGGGGAGCGGATTTTTATACAGCAACCGGCACCGGTTATACCCGGGTGACGCCGTTTGGATCGAACAAATCGACGAAGTGTTGCCAACTGCGAAAGAGACCTGTTTGTTTTACCACCTGACGTTGACGGGACACCGGTGTGCCCTGTATCGGCAAGACGCGGAAATCCTGCATGACTGGTTACGGCAACTGCATGTCAGCCCGACTTCGGAACAGGAAGGGTTGACTCAACTACGAATTCTCTATCAATTGCTTGAGACATTGAGCCGCGAACAGGAGAGTCACGTGTTTGAGGAAGTGACTGCCGCTTGGTTAAAGGACTTGTCGATGCAAAGGTCCGTCCATGAGCTGGCGCTTGATCTCGGAATGTCGGTACCGACATTTAACCGGCTGTTCAAAGAGCGGTATCACGCAACACCAAAAGAATATGTGACGCAACTGCGGATTCGCACGGCAAAGGAGTGGATGCTCGCTTCATACGAGATGACGTTGGCGCAAATCGCACAAAAAGTGGGATTGCAGGACGAATTTTATTTCAGCCGCCTCTTCAAAAAACGGACCGGTTTATCGCCGACCCATTTTTTACAACGGATTACACCGCGTATCGGGATTGCCAGCCGCCTCTTGTTGCAGGATCATCTGTTGGCACTTGGTCTGCAACCGATCCTCGCACCGAGTTATCCGACGGAATACGGAGCAAGCGGATTACCCGTGTTTTTGACCGGACTGGACGGAACCCGGTTGTACGACGCCAATCAACCGCTTCAACGGGAATGGTTCGAGACGACGGCACTCGATTTGATTATCAAGACACCGAGTTTAGAGAAGGGACAGGATATCAGCTGGTTGCCGGCGGACCATGTCCTTGAACTGCCGCATCAAACCTGCTGGAGTGAATATCTCCGACTGATTGCCGTCGCGACGAATCGGGAAGACCGGCTCGAGCCGATCGTCGCGCAGATTACAGCGCTCGAACAAACGGTCAAGGAACGTTTGGCGTGGAACAAGACCGGAACATGGGCTGTCGTCTGGATTCGACCGGACGAGGTGCGGTTATACGGGACGAAGCAACATACGATGCTCAGTTTTTTATTTCATGATTTGGGTCTGACACCGGCACCGGGATTACCGGAAGCCATTTATGAAATCGTTACGCTGGAGACGTTACAACGAGTTGATCCCGAAAACCTGCTGATCTTATGGAGTCAACCGGTTGATGTCGAGCGGATTCAGCAAGAAGAGTCGTGGCAGACCTTGCAGGCGGTCAGGCGTCATCAAGTCCATTATCCGGACAGCGTCGATTGGGATCCTTGGGGACCACTCGGACGCACCCACATGCTGAAGCAATTGTTAGACTACATCGAAAATGAACCACGCTTAATTTGTCCATGAAAGTTGATTGGTTCGTCCATGTCGATAATCATTGATAATGATTATCATTACTATTGAAGAACGAGAGTGAGAGGGGAAAAAGAATCATATGAAAAAAATCATCAGTGTCACATCCGTCCTCGCGACGTGTGTTGTATTAGCCGCCTGTGGAGGCGAGGCAAGCGAACAACCGACAAAAAAAGCAGCCGCCGTCCACACCGTTGAACATATTTTTGGAAAAACGGAAGTTCCGAATGATCCGAAAAAAGTGGTTGTCCTGTCACACGTGTCATGGGAAGGATCGCTCGTCTCCGTTGGTGTCAAACCGTATGCCGTGATGGCGTACGATAATGAGTTTCCACCACATTTGACGAAAGAACTCGAAGGAACGAAGGCGTTGCCGTACGCCGACGAAATCAATCCGGAAGAGATCGTCAAACTGGATCCGGACTTGTTGATCATCAGTGACCGGTATAAACCGCTGTATGACAAACTGGCGAAAACGATTCCGACAGTCGCTGTCGAAGTGGGTGGTGACTGGAAAGAGGATCACCTTAAAGTCGCGGAAGCAGTCAACAAGAAAGAAGAAGGACAAGCAGTCATCGATGACTTGGCGAAAGAAGCAAAAGACATCGGTCAACGGATCAAGGAAAACGTCAAGGACGAGACCTTCATGGCGGTCTCAGTCAACAAAAAAGATATTCGTGTCTACGGTCTGACGAACCATGCGACGAACTCGCTGTTGTTTGATGATATCGGGCTGACACCGACGAAAGGTCTGCCAAAAGACTTCGGGGAAAACATTTCGATCGAAGGACTGGCGAAATATAATCCCGACCACATCATTGATCTGTCGTACTTCAACAGTGGACCGTACTACGATGAAGTGACGAACGGGAAGGTCTGGAAAGGGCTGACAGCAGTCAAAAAAGATCAAGTCCACCAATTGTCGACGACGTGGGGCTTTTGGGATCCAATCGAACGCCAAAAAGGATTAACAGAACTTGAAGACGTCTTATTGAAATGACCAGATGAAGAACAGGAGAAAGAACGGGGAAACCCGTTTTTCTCTTTTTTGAAAGTGAGAATGATTATCAATTGTCAGAAGGAGTGTGACAGTCATGACGACACGTACAGAACGAACCGAAGAGATTGCAACCCATGCAACGCTCCAAGCATTCGGCAACAGCTACCTCCGTGAAATCGACATGATCGAGTGGTTCATTCCAACAGACGAGGAGAACATCTGGTTCGGTGAGACGGCCTGCCGGATCGACGTCGGGACCATCTACGTCCTTGAAATCCGACGCCGTTCACGGATCGGGCGTCACGAAATCGGACGGATTTACCGGCAAACGAGCTGCGGATGGACGGAGGAAGCACCATTGACCTTCATCATTGCCTGTTGCCAACATCTGCAACGGCTTGCTCCCTGCGTAACAGATTTATTGTACCGGGTCCTCGACAGTCACCGGGGTATGTGTCACGTCATCGCGCATGAGTTGAGCGAGCCGATTTGCCCTGAGACGTTTCTTGAACACGAGCAGACGGTCCGGTTCGGACATTGGTTCCACCCGACGCCGAAAAGCCGGGTCGGGATGCATGACTGGGAGCAAGTCGCGTATGCACCGGAATTCAGGAACGGGTTCCAACTCGATTATTTTGCGGTTGATGAGTCCCTGCTGACGGAAGCCAGTGCGACGGATCAACGGATCAGTGAACAGATGCGGAAGCAAGTCGGATCAGCGGTTACACTGTCAGCGTCAGAACGCCTGTTACCCGCTCATCCTTTGCAGGCACAATATCTTTTGTTGCAACCGTCTGTGCAACAGTTGCTCGTGACGAACCAACTCCGCCATCTCGGCCGACTGGGTCCGATGTACTTTGCGACATCTTCGATCCGGACGGTCCTGCAAGCGGATCGGTCGCATATGCTGAAGTTTTCGATTCCGGTCCAAGTCACCAATTCGCGTCGCGTCAATAAACGGCATGAACTAACTGCGGGACTCGTCATGCGGCGTCTCGCCGAACAAATTTCGTTTCCGGACGGCTTTTCGATCACCCATGATCCGGCATACGCAACGGTTCAGACCGGTGCAGACGAGTCCGGTTTTGAAGTCATTTACCGCGAAGCCCAGGATGATGCGATCAACGTCGCGGCGCTTGTTCAGGAACCGCTCGATCAAGAACCGTCCGTCTTGGCATCGCTCGTCTTGAAGTCAAAGCGAGCGGATCAATCGATGCCTCAAGCGGCCCGGGACTGGTTCGAGACGTATATCGAACTGACACTCGGGACCTTGGTCGAGTTGTATGAACACTACGGGATTGCGCTCGAAGCGCACCAGCAAAACAGTCTGATCCGGTTTGAACACGGACGTCCTGTCAGCTACCAGTTTCGCGATAATCAGGGGTATTATCTCGCCCGTTCGAACAAAAACCAGCTAATCCACCTCGAAGCCTCACTGGCAGAAGCACCGGAATTTTTCTACGACGAAACGACGATCAAGGAGCGGTTGACGTATTACATGATCTGGAATCACTTGGCCGGTCTGATCCATCGGTTTGACCGCGACGGCTTGCTTGCGGAATCAACGATGCTCGAGTGGGTCGGAACGTGGTGCGATCAAAAAAGTCAGATCTTATCGGGACGTGGCAAGGATTGGCTCGAATATGTCCGTTCACGGCCGACGTTACCGTATAAAGCGAACTTGTTGACACGGCTCCATGCGCTCGACGAACTCGAAGTCAGCGGCGAGCGGGTGATCTTCATCGAAATCGACAATCCATTACACCGGGAGGTCCGCCATGCGAACGACGAACGAACGACGTGTCTGCAAACAACTTCTTGAAGCCATCCTGTTTGAACGGATCGAACCGTTCATCGAACACCGGCGACAGGGACAGACGACGTTTCGTTTTGTCCGTCCGCCGTATGAACTGACAGTCGACGGCAGACGGGGAGCATTTGACCGCGTTTGGCTCGACATCGAGACGGTCGTCTTGACGCGGGGAAATCACGAGCAATCGCCGACGCTTGAGCACATCATGGACTGTTTTCAACTCGCGGAGCCGCTGCGGTTGGAACTGCGTCAGACGGTTCAGTTTGCCGATGTATGTCCGACATATCCCGAGCCGCGGACGCATTTGTCCTACGAACAACTGGAACAAGCATTGGTCGAAGGGCATCCGTACCATCCGTGTTTTAAGTCCCGGATTGGCTTTTCGCGTGACGACCACTCGCGCTATGGACCGGAAGCAGGACAACGTTTCCGGTTGCACTTTGTTGCCATCCCGGTATCGATCGTTCATCAACAACGCATGGATGGTGTGATGGAGCAGACGTTTGGTCGCAAGACGTATCTCCGGTTGCAGGAAAAGTTAAGTTCTGCGGTCGACAATCCGCCCGGTTATCACGTTCTGCCGGTCCACCCGTGGCAATGGCAACACGTCGAAGCGGACGTCCGCGCGTCCGGCGGCATCGATCTCGGGGAAGCCGGTGCCTTGTTTCAAGCGACTCAATCGATCCGGACCGTTTTCCAACCGGATGCGCCGACGGTTCCGCACATCAAGCTGCCGCTCGATTTGATGCAGACGTCCTCACGACGGACATTCACTGTTCCGAACATTGTCGCGGCACCTGTTTTATCCGACTGGTTGGTCGACCGGACGCAAGAACTGCCGGTGACTATACTCCGGGAATTCGCCAGTCAAGTCGTCGAGACGACAGACGGAGACTTGTCGGGACGAATCGGCTGTTTGTACCGGGACAATGTTCTGGCGGATCTTTTGCCAAACGAAACGGTCATCCCGTTGACGGCACTCGCCCTCCGTGAAGGGGACGAGACACTGTTCCTTGAACCGTGGTTCAAGACATATGGACGCGAGCGCTGGCTGAAACAGTTTTTGACCGTCTATCTGGAACCGGTTTTCCGGCTGCTCGTCGAAGAAGGAATCGCAGTGGAGGCGCATGCGCAAAATGCTTTGCTTGTCTTGAAGGACGGTTGGCCGACGCGGCTGATGTTACGGGATTTTCATGACAGCGTTGAATTTGTCCGCTCGTTTGTCGAACGTCCGGAAAAGATTCCGATGTTTGACACGCTGCATCCGGCCTTTCGCTCAACGACTAATCTGTACTACGAGATGGACCAGGTCGAGGCGTTACGTGAGCTCGTCGTCGATACGGTGTTTGTTTTTCATCTGACGGAGTTGTCGCATCAGCTGAAGGAAATACATCAACTCGACGAGACGATCTTTTTTGACTGGACCGCCGAAATACTTAACGGACTGGATTTTCCGCCGGATCGTCTAGAAACGTTACAACTCGATGCACCGACGATCTATACGGAGTCGCTTGTCGCGCGTAAATTCAACACGACGCAGTGCCGGCATATTGTCCGCAATCTACTTCAGATACGAACACCGAAAGGAAGCGAAACGCATGTTATACATTGAAGACACGTTTTATACGAAACAGATGCTGACCGATCATCCGGTTTGTCGACTCAATTGGCTCACGGATCCCGTACAGACCGTCGTTGCCGTCTGCGTCAAGGACACAGCGGCATGGATCGCGTTTTGTCTCTATATGAAACAGATGCACGGGACGGTCGTACCGCTCCATCCGGATTTGCCGGAAGCCGGTGCAAGACGTCTGGCGGAACAAGCGGGATGTGATTATTTAGTGTATGCCGATTTTCAACAGCCGATCCGTTTGGCAGCGTCAACGGTTCGACCGGGAGGATTGATTCAGTTTAGCTCCGGCACGACCGGCGACGCGAAAGTTATTCATCGGACGTGGGCCTCGATTGACGAGGAACTGGCAGCCTATGGTCAACGTTTTCCATTAACAGCGACGACCGGCACCATCGTTGCCTGCCCGACGTCGCATTCATTCGGATTGATTTGTGGGCTCTTGGCGACACTCGAGCGCGGAGCGACACCGATTATCTTGGAAAACCTGTCACCGAAGCATATTTTACACGTCTGTCAGGCACATCCGAACGCCATTTTGTATGCCGGACCGGGACTCGTTTATTTACTCAGCCAATTTAAGCAACGGCTATTTGCGGTGATGATTTCCGGGATGACCTTGCCGACCGTCTGGTTTGAAGCCATCCAGAACGTAACGGATCATCTGTTGCAACAGTACGGCTGTTCGGAAATCGGTTGTATCGCCTTACATCCTGCTCCGAAATCAGCTCAAGCGATCGGCTATCCGTTGCCACATCTGACAATCCAGACCGGTACCATCGACGAGCCTGCTGAGTTAAGGATAAAGGCAGGAGACCAGTGGATCGGAACCAAAGATTTAATGGGGCAGACGAGTACCGGCGAATTGCTGTTCTTCAGTCGTCTTGACGAAATGATCAATGTGTCCGGTCTGTCGGTTTATCCGGCGGATGTCGAGGATGTGTTACTCCGTCATGATGATGTCGAAGAGGCCGTCGTCTTCAAACGGACGGATCGCCTGCAAGGTGAACGCGTCTGTGTCCAACTTGTCAGCTCGGCGACGGAAGCCGCGTTGCGGACCTATTGTCGGGAACAGCTTGCGCCCCATCAATGTCCGTCGGATTGGACGTTCGTGCCGGCCATTGAAAAACTGCCGAACGGGAAAATCAGCCGCGTTCGTCTGGGGGTGACATCATGAATCCACTCCTTGATTACAAGTCATTTTGTCAGATTGTCGAGGAACAGCTTGATGTCAACTTGCGACAAGAATTGACGGGGCAAGAATTTCTTCGGGACGGCTTGCAGCTGGATTCGATACGGCTGTTGCAATTGCTCGTTCATCTGGAACTTGAACACGGGTATGTCCTGGCTGATGAACAACTTGCTCAACTGCCGCAGATGACGGTCGATCAGTTGCTGCAATCGTTGGCACGAAAGGAGGTCGTCTGATGATTAAGGTTCACTGTCTCGTCAGTTGTGTGTGTGAAGTAATCAAACGATCGGACGCCGACCATCGTCCGTACTACTTTGGAATCTGGGACGCTGACTTTGCGTTGACGTCTGAGTTTGTCCTGTCCCACCATGCGGCGCATATCAGTCATGAAGCGATGCTCGATTGGTACCGCTTGCTGTATGGAATCACCGTTCAGTCCTGGTACGATCCGTCAAGCTCGAAAGCGGCGAACCTTGTGACTCTGGAACAGTTCATGAAAACCAAGCGACCGGAACAATCCGTCATCGTCATGCTCGACCTCGCCCGGTTACCGGAGCGGGAGAATAAATTCCATCACGAGGTCTTTCCGCATTACGTGATGCTCGAACCAACGGATGATGAAGACCGGTGGCGGATGCTTGATCCGGACTTCCGGTATGAAGGTGAATTTGATCGGACACGGATTCTTCAGGCGATCGATCAACCGACTGTCGCCGGTGGCTTTTGGTTTGACGGGAGTCAGGTCAAGCTGCCGGACACGGAAACGGTTTCCGCGTATTTCATGAGTGGGCTTAAGCGGCACCATCCGTTGACGGAAGCGGTCGAACAGGTCATATTGCACCATGCGTCGAGACCGGAAAAGTTGCCGGAGGCGTTAAAGCAACTACCCGTCATCGCCATCCGCAAATATGCTTATGAGCATGCCTTTGCCTATTTTTATGAACGCTTGGGAATTGATTTAGTGGCATCCGATTTTGACGACTGGTGTGACAAAATCGAGCAATTGGTCAATCAATACACGATCATTCAACACCGGGCAATCAAATACAGCATGACCCGCGACCGGACAGATTTACAGGATATCCAACAATGGCTCGTCGCACAAACGACGCTCGAAGATGACATCAAACGGCAGCTCGTCGATTTGTTCAGCCGATTTCAACAGAAAGAAGGGGAAACGGATGCAACTCGCACTTTGTACAATCAGCTACCGGCATCATCTACGGTCATTCGATGAGTTGGTGAGGTTTGCCGCAGCAAACGAGTTTGAGGCGATCGATGTCTGGGGTGTCCATGCAAAGCATCTGCAGGAAGCAGGTCTTGCCTTGTTACAAAGAAGCGGGATTCATGTCAGTATGCTCAGCCATTACCTGTCGTTTGACGCTCCGTTGTCCGTCTTGCTCGAACAAACGAAAGCCTTATCTCGCCTCGCCCAGCGGCTCGGAACCCGCCGGATCCGGATTTTTGCCGGTCACAAGGCGAGTCACCAACTGACGGAGGCGGAACGGGCGCGACTTGTCTATCAATTGAGCGGCGTTTGTAAAGTCTTGGATCAAGCGAAGCAGTTGGTGTTGCTTGAAATCCATCCGAATACGGCGGCGGACACGATCGAGTCGACTGAACGGTTATTGCACGAGGTCAATCATCCGGCCTGCCGCGTGAACTTCGATGTCCTTCATGTCGTCGAATCCGGTGCTGATCCGGTCACGGCCTACCATCGGCTCGAACCGGTCATCGAACACCTTCACTTGAAGACGATTGCACGAGCCGATCAATTCGACGTCTTTGAACCGGCGAATGTTTATGCGGCAAGCGGCTCGCGGGACGGCATGGTGCCGTTATTTGACGGAATCGTTGATTACGATAGATTTTTTGAAGAACTCAAATCGATGCTGGCTACGAAAACGGCGAGTCTCGAATGGTTCGGAGAGAATCCGGATGAACGGGTGGCGACAGACGGACGATTGGTACGTCAACGTTTGGCACGACCGGTCCTGCAATTCACCTAATGTTCACGGCCCAAGGAGTTTAGAGGACCGGACGAAAAGGAAAGCAATAGAATGTAAGCCATTGTTGATACTGTCGTTGAAGAAAGAAAGGATGTTGAACATGTCAGAACGTGTTTTCATTAGTCCGGCAAAGTATGTCCAAGGGAAAAACGTCATTGATCGGCTCGGTACATACGTGAGCCCGATTGGCGACGTTGCTCTTGTAATTGCCGATGATGTCGTTTGGAAAATCGTCGAAAAACGTGTCCATGCTTCGTTTTCAACAGAAGGAATCAAAATTGAAAAAGCGGACTTCAGCGGTGAAGCCTCCAAACATGAGGTCGAACGGATTGCCGCACAAGCGAAGGATGCCGGCGTGAAATTCGTCATGGGAGTAGGCGGCGGGAAGACGCTTGATACAGCGAAAGCCGTTTCGGACGAGTTTCATCTGCCGGTCGTCATCGTGCCGACCATCGCTTCGACCGATGCACCGACGAGCGCGCTGTCGGTCATCTATTCCGATGAAGGAATCTTCGAAAGTTATCGTTTTTACAACAAAAATCCCGATCTTGTTCTGGTCGATACGAAGTTGATTTCGGAAGCACCGGCGCGGTTCTTTGCCTCTGGCATTGCCGATGCACTGGCCACTTGGGTCGAGGTCCGGAGTGTCATTGCCTTCGGTGGAACGACGATGGCAGGAGGACGGCCGACGATTGCGGCGGAAGCGATCGCGAAGCGCTGTGAGGAAGTCCTTTTTGAACACGGACGACTTGCGTATGAGTCGGTCCAGGCAAAGGTCGTCACGCCGGCACTCGAAGCCGTCGTCGAAGCGAATACATTACTGAGCGGTCTTGGATTCGAGAGTGGAGGACTGGCGGCAGCACATGCGATTCATAACGGATTCACGGCGCTTGACGGGGACATCCATCACCTGACGCACGGTGAAAAGGTTGCGTTCGGGACACTTGTCCAACTGGCGCTCGAAGAACATCCGCAAGAAGAGATTGAGCGGTACATCGCTTTTTATATGGACCTTGGTCTGCCGGTCACACTCGAAGACGTTAAATTAAAAGACGCGTCGCGCGAAGACATCCTTAAAGTCGGACAGGCGGCGACGGCCGACGGGGAGACAATCCACAGCGGCTTTGATGTCACAGCCGATGAAGTGGCAGATGCGATCATTGCCGCCGACCGTTATTCGAAAGCCTATCAGGCAAAGTTAAAGAACTGACGATACGTTACACGAATGGTAAGCAAAAAGGCGATTCCCGATTGAAGGGAATCGCCTTTTTGGTTTAAGAATGGTCCTTGTTAATGCACATGCTTCTGTTCCCCATGACAGTACAGTTGATTCTCATGGTCGTGCTGAGCGGTCTCAACCTGAATCGTCGCATGGGTGATACCGACATGTTTTAAGTCATGGTCCAGTTGTTCACGGATCGACTCCGATTCACGGACCGTCATGTCGTCTTTAACGACGACGTGGCAGGACAAAGCATTGTAACCGCTCGTAATCGACCAAATGTGAAGATCATGAAGACCGAGGATCGCTTCATTTGTCTGAATCGTCGAGACGACCTGTTCAATGTCGACGTCACTCGGCGTGCCTTCCATCAGGACATGGACCGCAGCCTTCGTCACGTAATAGCCGCTGCGCAGAACAAGAATGGCAACGATGATACTTGCGAGCGGATCCGCCCAGCCCCAGCCGAAGAACAGAATCAATAATGCAGCAGCGATGGCACCAATCGAGCCGAGCATGTCACTTAAGACATGCAAGTAGGCGCCACGCATGTTCAGATTGTCTTCATGCCCGCCGCCGCGCGTCATGATCCAAGCCACAAGCAGATTCACAAGAAGTCCGAGCACGCTGATGATCAACATCCCGGTTGTTGCGACAGCCGGTGGATTAACAAACCGTTGCACGGCTTCGACGAAGATATAAAGCGAAATGCCGATCAGGGCAACACCGTTAAAGATTGCCGCGAGAATTTCGAACCGTTTCGAACCAAACGTCTTGTTTGCATCCGGCTTCTGATTTGAGAAGTGAAAGGCTGCGAGTGCGATTGCAAGTGAAATCGAGTCGCTCAGCATATGTCCGGCGTCCGATAACAGCGCAAGACTGTTCGTCCAAAATCCGCCGATCACCTCGACGAACATAAACAGCGTGATGATGGTGAACGACAGAAGTAAGACTTTTTTATTGTCGGTGTGATGGTGATGATGATCATGTGCCATAACGATACCTCCTAATACATTCAAACGTCTATTTGAATTATAAAATATCAAACGCCTTTGGTCAATCGACGTATGGTTCATTTCCCACTGATGGAAGGGGACGAAACGCAACTGCTGGAGCCTTAGACCGATCTATGGAATATCTGTAGAAACGAACACCCCCTCACTTCATAAGAAATGAGGGGGTGATCAAATCGTTATAAGTAGTTCAACGGATTGACACTGCTTGCAGCGGATGTCGCACTGTAGACATATGTTCCACGGTGCAGTTCAAAATGAAGATGCGTTCCGAACGCATTTCCTGTTTGACCGACAGTACCGAGAAGTTGTCCTTTTGAGACCGATTGTCCGACTGAGACCGATCGGCTGTTCAAGTGGGCATAGAGACTTGTGAATGAAGCACCATCAATCGAATGCTTGACCATGATGTAATTGCCGTACGCCCCTTTTAATTGAGAAGTAATGACTTTCCCGGCTGCCGTTGCATAAACCGGTGTGCCTTTCGGGGCACCGTAATCGATTCCGTTATGGAACGTATAGCCGTAGACACCGCTTGCTTGACCGTAGCCTTGCGTAATCGGTCCGCTCGTCGGCGTGATGAAATCGTTTGATGCTTTTGTTGCACCACCCGAATTGGTTAAGCTGGTGACCGTATATTTTTTTACGTAATCGGCATGAACAAAACGTTTATTGCCGTTGTATAAGAATTTAATCCAATCGCCTGTCCGGCCGAGGTAACGGAAAGTTTGACCGCTGTTGACGGTTCCGACCTGGGAACTGCTTGTCGACGAACTGCTTCTGACACGAAGATTGTCGACCATGATCTTGATTTTGTACGATGTCGTGACAGAATATTTTTTGACATATGTAGAAGAGACATAGACTTTGCGCGATCCGTAGAGAATTTTTGTCCAGTTCCCGGTCCGGCCCAAGTATTTGTATGTATCGCCTTTATCAAGACCGGTGATGATCCCGTATGTTGTAGCAGGACCGGTACGGGCCCGTAATCCGTCGTTCATGACTTTGACTTTATAAAACGTTGCCGCATCTGCTTTTGGGACGGCATATGTCGAGAAACCGGCGACGGCGATAGCAGATACCGTCAGCGTAGTAAGTAATTTTTTCAAATCAGTAAATCCTCCTTTGAATCTGTCGGACCTTGTCCGATATGTGGGTAGTGCAATATGTAATGTTGTTCTATGATTTTCTTAGATGAGTGTACCATTAGTAAAAATGTTTAAATATTACAATATTATTTCTATAATGTTTCGTTATTTTATATTATAGAGAACAGAAAATCTGTTTTACCTTAATTTAGAAATAAAAGTTCGCAATGATTTATCTATAAAAGACAGATTTTCATTAGTTAAACAGCGGTCTTTAAAAAATATCCGGAAATCAGAACAATCAGTATGTTATGATGAATTTTCCAATAATTAGAATGAATTTATTTCAGAGGACTTATTTTCAAAAAGGTTTAAAAAAACGGACAACCGAAAACGGCTGTCCGAAATGATTATAAGACGCTGAGCGGATTGATCGTGTTGACGGCTGAAGTTCCGCTGTAAATGTAACCGCCGCGGTGCAGTTCGAAGTGAAGGTGTGAACCGGTTGAGTTTCCGGTGCTGCCGACATTTCCGATTTTCGTTCCTTTGGCGATCGACTGACCAGAATAGACCGAACGACTGCTCAAGTGAGCATAGACGCTTGTGTAGGTCAAACCATTCACTTTATGTGTCATCATGACGTAGTTGCCGTATGCGCCTTGGTAGCCGGACTTGATTACTTTACCGGAAGCAGTCGCACGGACCGTTGTCCCTGTCGCTGCTGCGATATCGATGCCGTTATGGAACGTGTATCCGTAGCGGCCGCTGGCACTTCCGTATCCTTGCGTAACAGGTCCGCTTGTCGGACGGAGGAAGCCTGCTGAGAAGGAAGCTTTCTTAGCTGTTGCCTGTTTACCTGTGCTGTATCGTTTTACATAACTGGAATAGACATACCGTTTTTTGCCGCCATATGAAATTTTCGTCCATTTGCCTTTTTTACCATAGTATTTAAAGGTTTGTCCGGCATTAACGCCAGCGACGATTTTATATTTCGTGGAAGGACCGGTCCGGACACGTAATCCATCGGCCGTGACTTTGACTTTGTAAGAAGAAGAGCTTGCCGCCTCAACTTTACCTGTACCCGTGCTAGCAAATCCTGAAACGACGAGTGCGCTCATCGTGACGGTTGTTAAAATACGTTTCATGTAGTAGTTCCTCCTGGTGTGAAAACAATTGACGGTCGATGATTGGTGACAGATCGTTTCTGTCTTTTTTTAAATATAAGGCTGTATATGAATACTGCGTCGAAGTAGTAAATTTGATAAACCGAGTATAGCATCGGTCGTTTTGAAAATAATATTTCAGTTTGATTGCTTAAATATAGGTAATTAATATGTATTGTAATATATCGTTTTGAATAATTCTGAAATGCAGTCATACCAGTGAAAATTTTATTACAGGTTATCGATTTTCTGACATACTAATGAATATGTGAAAATATGAAAAAGTATGGATCGATAACAAAATGGAGGAGGAGTATAAGATGGATATTAAATTTACTGTGGGCCAGCAACGGTTTAACCACCGGGCAGCAGCTGTGATTGTCAAAGAAGGACATCTGTTGATTCACCGGAATGTCCGGGATGATTTTTGGGCGTTACCGGGCGGTCGGATTCAATTGATGGAGAACGGGGAGACGGCAATCGTTCGGGAAATTGAAGAGGAGTTGGGTCTGAAAGCCGAAGTCACTCGTTTTTTATCCGTCCATGAAAACTTTTTTACATATGATGAAGTGTCTTTCCATGAAGTCGGCTTTTATTATGAAGTGAATATTTTGGATGACATACAGGTAGGTAGTAAAGAATTTTTCGGGACAGAAGGTGAAGAATTGATTTATCAATATGTTCCGATCGAGCAATTATCGTCCATAACGCTGTATCCTGAAAGACTAAAACAGATGGTTGAAACGGGAGAGTGGACACCGTTATTTTCAAACGAACGATGAGTGTGTCCGGTTTCCTTCCTACATAGAAAAAACGGATTTTTAAAAACGATGAATTTCATCGTTTTTTTTTCGTTAGACGTTTATTGATACATGGCAAGGGAATGTTAATGAAGGTAGTCATCTATTAAAAAAAGGGGTTGAGTCATATGCGTGAAGAAGAGTTGGAGCGGATGCATCAACAGGCACGGGGACAAACTCAAGATCAACAACCGGGAATCGAAGCCAAGATGAATCCGGAACCGGTTTACGATGATCCGGAATATGTCGGATCCGGTAAATTAAAGGGAAAAGTCGCTTTAATCACTGGCGGGGACAGCGGGATTGGACGGGCTGTTGCGATTGCTTATGCCAAAGAAGGTGCAAATGTCGCAATCGTTTACTTAAATGAAGGACAGGATGCGGAGAAAACGAAACAGCTAATTGAAGATTACGGGGTCAAAGCATTAGCGTTTGCTCAAGACGTCAGTCAACCGGAGAATGCGCAACCAATCATTGATACTGTTCTGAAGGAATTCGGACAATTGAACATCCTCGTCAACAATGCCGGAAAGCAGTTCCCGCAGGATGATTTTTTGGCCATCACACCGGAACAGCTTAAGGAGACGTTTGAGACAAATCTCTTCTCGATGTTCTATTTGATTCAAGCCGCCTTACCGCATTTAAAGAAGGAAGACTCGATCATCAATACGTCGTCCGTCACGGCCTATCGCGGAGCACCGTCGCTGATTGATTACTCGGCAACGAAAGGAGCGATTACGACGCTGACCCGGTCGCTCGCATCGAATCTGGTTGAAAAAGGAATACGCGTCAATGCCGTCGCACCGGGACCGATTTGGACACCGCTTATTCCGGCAACCTTCTCAAAAGAAAAGGTCGAAGCGCACGGGGAAGATACACTGATGAAACGCCGCGGTCAACCGTCGGAAAATGCACCGGCTTATGTCTATTTGGCGTCACGTGATTCGAGTTACGTCACGGGACAGACGATTCATATTAACGGCGGCGATTATATTACATCTTAAGGAGGAACTCATCATGAAGAAAAATCCGAATGAAGTGCCGGAACACGAACCGAATCAACAGCCGGATGAGATTCCGACGACACCTCCGTCAGAAGTACCGGAGACGCCGCAGGAAGATCCAATCCGTCAACCGGAGCCGGATACCTTCCCGGAACCAACGGAAATTCCGGATACGCCACAGGAAGATCCGAATCCATACTAACAGTGATAAACTGATTCCGGGAAGATTCGGGATCAGTTTTTTTCGGAAAAGTAAAAATATACAATTTAATGGGAACCCTTACATAAAATGATACGTATAAAAAAGTATACAAAAAGGGGGAGTCACATATGCAATTTCTGTTAGCACTGGTAGCAGTAGGGGCAACGTTTTGGTTTTTCTTCAGTTACTTACTCGGGTTTCGCAATAAAAACATCACGATGACGTTTGACGACCGGTTTTATGCACTCGAAGATCACGTCAAAGCAATTGAGCAGAAGTTAAAGCAGGATGGGAAGCTTGTTGAATATTTAGGCAACCGCCGCTTTTTAGTCAACGGAAAACGTTACCTGTTCGTCGAACGGACGGTACCGATGTCGGGGATTCCCGTCCAACAGACGATTTTGGAATATCAAAAGTAATGGAATCCAAGGTGCTATCTCTATTTTAGAGACGGCATCTTTTTTTTGGAAAGTAATTGACAGTCAACTGTATTACCCGTATGATACAGAAAGAAAGTGTATTACTGTTTTAATACAATGAACGGGAAAGGGAGGTCAAGGACCTGATGCAATTCGACCAAAGAAGTCCGGTATATCTTCAGGTCGTCCGATGGTTCAAGGAACAAATCGCGACGGAAGAACTGAAGTGCGGACAGGAAATTCCATCACGCCGGGAAATCGCTGCGCAGCTGGGAATCAATCCAAATACAGCACAAAAAGCATATAAGGAAATGGAGGAACAACACTTGATCACGACAGAACGGAACGTCCCAAGTAAAATCACGATGGATCAGGAAGTAGTCAAAAAAGTTCGGACCGAGATGCTCGACGAAGCAGTCGCGCAATTCATTGAGGCCGTCCAGGCAATTCAGATACCGCTCGGCGAAGTCGTCACGAAAGTCGAAACCGTCTATCAATCAACGGAACGGAGGAAGATCGATGCTTGAAGTTCATGGTTTGAAAAAACGATACGGTCGGAAGAAACCGATCCTCGAAGGCGTCTCCTTTTCAGTGCGTCCGGACAACATCACCTGTCTGATTGGATTAAACGGTGAAGGGAAGTCGACAATCCTGAAAGCCATCATGGGTCTTGTCCCGGTCGATGCCGGAACCGTCCTCGTCGACGGCGAAGTCTCACGCGAAAAAATCGCCTTTGTTCCGGACTTGCAAACGATGCCCGGTTACATGACGATCGGGGATGCTTTGCTGTATATGAGCGATTATTATCCGGACTGGAATCCGAAAGTCGCGGAAGAATTGATGGGGTTGTTCAAGTTACTGACGACCGACAAGATTTTGGAGCTGTCGAAAGGGAATCAGGCGAAGTTCAGTTTGGTGCTTGGTTTTGCACTTGACCGTCCGTACCTGTTGCTCGACGAACCGTTTGCCGGAATTGATTTATTTACGAAAGAACAGATTGCCTGGATCTTTTCGAGTCATTACATGGAAGGGCGCGGCATTCTGATGACGACACATGAAATCATTGAAATTGAACATCTGATTGACCGGGTCGTGTTCTTACAGGATGGCCGAATCATTGATGAACACGATACGGAAGAGATGCGCGAAGTATACGGAAAATCGGTCCAGGACCGGATGCGGGAGGTCTATCAACGATGAAACAGTATCTGATGTTAACGAACGAAGAGTTAAAACGAAGCTGGAAAATGATTGTCTCCATCATCCTCGCGATGGCGAGTATCGAAATCCTGACCGTCGTCGGACGGGTCATCTACCAAGAACGACAAGTTCGAAACTATATGAGTGACGCGAAAGTGACTGAATCAGAAGCCCTGCGCTCATTTGGAAAGTTATCGTTTGAACAGGCCAGTTCTTATTTCAGCTATGTCATTATGATTGGAATCGTTCTCGTCATTTTGTATGCCATACAAATTTGGTACCGGGATTGGTTCGGTGAATCCAAGTACATATACCGCTTATTATTGTTACCGGGTGGTCGTACCAAAATCTTTTTTGCCAAATGGACATCACTGGCTCTCGTGATTATCAGTTTCATCGGCTTGCAGTGGACGGTCATTCAGCTCAGTTATGCCATCTTCAACTGGCTGATTAAAGACAATTATCGCGAATCCTCCTCACTAGTTCTCTCGGATACACTAAAGCAGTTGTATACGATGAATGGAATGGATTTGCTCGTATTCATTATTTTAGCTCTATTCATTGTCAGTTTTTTGTTTCTGCTCGTGCTGCTTGAACGGTCTTACCGTAAAGCGAAAGGACTATTATTCATCGTCCTTGAAGTGGCTGCTCTCTTTACCATAATGATGGGTGGTTTGTATATAATCGAAACACTGAACATCTTTTTACGTCATGAAACAGCAGGAATCATGGTGACGATCTTTGTGCTCTACTTTGCGTATACGATTTGGAAAAGCCTGCGTTTATTAAAATGGAAAATTTCGGTCTAAGGAGGACGTCATGCGAAAATTTAAATTTGTACTCATACTGGCTGTCGTCAGCTTCTTGACGGTAGGAATATACACCTTGTTCATTCGTTCGATCGACGAATCAGATTTTGTTGTTGAGAGGGTCAAAGGAGATCCGAAACAATCAGTTGTCCGTTCTGTTCACGCAGAAATTTATGATCAGGGTCTAAAAAACCTTGATTACAACGTTGGATTAGACGGGCATGTGCAAAAAACAGCAGGTAATTTGATTACCAGTTTGTTTAATAATCCGATTGATGAAGAGGGTGAACCGACTGACTTCCGACGTTTTATTGCGTTAGATAAGGTCGCTACGCTAGAACAAGATGGAATTACTTACGGAATCGGTATAAAAGATAAAAATAAGTGGGAATTGCAGTACTGGAATGCTGGCAAACAGCGTGTCGTAAAAAAAATATTTCCGGAACCTTCTGAAGCTCAGAAGCTAGGAGAAATTGATCTCATTCCGTATCAACGTGTTGAAAACAGTTTGTATGTTTACGCACAGGATTATGCAACAAATTTAGAAACATTGTTGTACAAAATCAATTTAAAGAACGATACGGTTCAAAAAATAAATTTACCTTATACTTCCAAAAAGTATACTTATATTTTAGGTATCCATGACGAGACGATTGTCTATTACACGAGTGAAGGTGTAGAAGGATCAGATGCAACAAAAGAAACGGTATATTTGAGCAATGGGAAAACGGTTCAGCCTCTAAAGGGATTGGATTTGAGCGATGCCTCTCAAACAAAACTAAGCATCGATGGAAAGAAACTAATTATGCTTAAAGATGAACTAAAAGGTTTACGTTGGACTGTCTACGATTTGACGTCAAAGAAAATGAAAAAATATTCGATGATTTTACCCCATACAAAAGATGGTGACGTTTTGAATAAATTTATTGAACTACAGAATGACATAATCTATATGGGAAGCCAAGCCGGGGATGGTGTAATTAACATACGTGTTGTTGATGCGTTATCAAAACGTGTCGTATACGAAGGAAACATCAAAGATAAACTGAAGCGAAACGAAACAATGTTCAACACACTTGTTTTAAACTAACGGACAGCTTAATCACCACAACAAAACAGTCATCCGGAACTCGCATGAGTTCCGGATGACTGTTTTTGTTTTACTGATACGATTTGATGATGATGTCCTGTTTCGCGTAGTAACTCCACGTCAGGTCTTGCGATTCGACCTTCTTCGTCGTTACGGCAACGAACTTATTTTTGCCGGTATAAATCCCGACGAAGTTGGGGGCTTTCGCCTTTTTCGCCTGGACGAACAATAGATCACCCGGGACGGCTTTTTTGAGTGTGACAGTTTTCAACGGCATCGCGGCTTGTTTCGCAATCGTCCGCTCGAGTGTCAGACCGCTTTTTTGATAAACGTATTGCGTGAAGCCCGACGCATCAAACCCTTTTGTTGTCGTACCGCCTTCTTTATACGGTGTCCCGATCAGTGATGTCGCCAATTTAGCGATTTCTGTTTTCTTTTTCGCGAGTGCTTTTTCCGACAGCGGTTTTTTTGTTTCGACTTTTGTTGGTGTCGCTGCATATGTTGCGACTGGACTGATAGTTGCTGTCAACAATAAGGCTGTCAGGGGAAGAGCGTAATACGATTTCATAATAAAAACTCCTTTAAGTAGTTGGGATGGATAAGCTGTCTCTACCGTAACATGCCGATTGACAGATTAAGCAACAAATTGGATACGTTCACCTAACAGTCTTGTAAGGTTTGGTCTGAGTACCAGTCAGCTTTAAGTTCCGGATTCAACAAAAAGACCTCTGTTTCGTATGCCACAGGTGATGGCACCATCGGAACAGAAGTCTTTTGGATGTTATGCCCGCTGATCGAGCCGATGACTGACAGCCGTCAAAGCGGCTGCGAGTAAGGCAACGGCACCACCAACAAGGGCGATGTTCATGATCGGACCGTTCGCATAGACGAGTCCGCCGAGTGCGGAACCGAAGGCAATCCCGACATTGCTTGCGACCGGCATCAAGGAAGCGGCTAGTCCTTTTGCTTCCGGATTAAACTTCTCTGCCAGGTCAATCAGATAGATTTGTGTTGAGGTCGTCAATAAAATCGACATCAAGGACATCAAGGCAATATTGATCAGACCAAGTGACACGGATGCTGTCGTCACGTAGAGAGCAGCGAGTACGATCGCCTGAACGATGAAGACGAACCGTAGACGGCCGATCGGATTTTTGCTGGCGATTTTTCCGGCCAGGATGTTACTGAAGATCGAGACGACGCCGTACGCGAGTAGAATCGGACTGATCCAGGCCGACGGTAGCTTCAATTCCAGCTCAAGGACCGGGACGAGATACGTATAGACGACGTATGTCGCACCGAATCCGAACGACGGAATGAAAAAGGCAATCATGATCCGTGGATTGGCGAGTAAACTGAGCTGTTCCCGGATTGAACCGGATGATTCCGATTGCTGGACCGGAACGACCTTCAGGACAGCGAGCAAGGCGACGACACCAAGGCTACTTGTCAGCCAAAATGTAGCAGCATAACCGGCGTGCTGTCCGATGAACGTACCGATCGGGACACCGAGAACGTTTGCCATCGTAAATCCACCAAAGATGAAGGAGACAGCGACGCCGCGTTTCGCGATCGGCACACTGTCGCTTGCGACGACCATTGCCAGTGAAATCAGGACACCCGTCAGAACAGCCGTCACGATTCGTGACACGAGTAACAGTTCATAGTTCGGTGCAATCCCGCTACAGATATTCAGGATGATCCAGACGAAAATCAGACTGAGCATTAACTTCCGTCGCTCAAGGTGTCCAGTCAAGGACATCGTAATCGGTGTTCCGATCGCAAAGGCAATCGCGAAGGCGGAGACGAGCGTTCCGGCTTTTGCAATCGTGATGTTCAGACCGTCCGCGATTTCGGATAAAATACCGACGATGACGAATTCGCTTGTTCCAAGGACAAAGGTCAACATGGATAACGTCGCGATTAACAGCCAGTCGGCTTGACTCAAACGAGTCGATGATGATGACATAAACAATTCCCCACTTCTGGCGCCTATGCGCAAAAAAACTATCGTGTTTCAGAATAGCATGATTTAAGAAGGGCGGAAACCGGATTTACCTGTCACAGGAAAAGAAGAATTATTTTGAATAGACAGTCAATTTCACTTGCCATGCATTCGGGTATACTAACAGAGTAGGAAACATCACTTAAATCAGAAAAGGACGTGATCTTGATGCAAGCAACAGTCACTTGGAATCAGAAGATGGGTTTTAGCGGGGAAACCGAATCAGGACATCACTTGGCAATGGATGCCGCACCGGAAAACGGCGGGGACAATCAGGCACCCCGGCCGACGGAACTCCTGCTTCACGCCGTCGCCGGCTGTACCGGCATCGATATCGTCTCGATTTTAGAGAAGATGCGTTTGACATTGACATCATTTGAAATGGATATCGAAGGGGAACGGGCAGATGACCATCCGCGCCGCTTCACGACGATTTCGATTCATTACCGGCTCGAAGGCGATTTACCGGACGATAAAGTCCGCCGGGCGATTTCGTTGTCCAAAGATAAATACTGCTCGGTCTCCCAGTCCTTGAACGCTGAGATTGAAGTCTACTATTCCATTAATGGTGTCCGGAACGAGGAACCGATTTGAAACGGATTGTCCCTGTCCTGTTAACAAGCGTCCTGCTCGCCGGTTGCGCCGATGAGCCGACACAGCCTGTCGAACCGCAACCGAAGCCGGCGAAGAAAACAAAACCGCCGCAACCGGACCGGCCTTCTGCCGCTGAACGGGCGGACAAACAACTGAAAGAGACGATCTCGAAGATGTCGACGGCGGAAAAAGTCGATCAGTTGCTGTACATCGGCGTAACGGGAACAGCCCTGACACAAACGGACCGTCAATTATTGCAGGATCATACGCTTGGTGGTGTCCTGTTGCTCGGTGGCAATATCACATCAACCGATCAGCTGAAAACCTTTACGACAGCGATTAGCGAAGCGCAAACGGCGGACGAAAAAGCGTTTCTTGGTTTTGATGAAGAAGGCGGACGTGTCAGCCGGGTGCCGGATGCCAAACTCAAGTTATCGCCGAGCCTGTCATTTGGTCATAAAAATGATCCCGGATTGATGACGGAAGTCGGGCAGACGCTCGGTTCGATTTCCCGTTTTTACGGCTTCAACATGAATTTCGCCCCGGTTCTTGACGTCAACAGTAACCCGGCGAACCCGATTATCGGTGACCGGGCACTCAGTGCAGATGCGGAACAGGTCGCCCGGCTTGGTATTCCGTTGATGCAGGGGATGAAGGCGGAAGATGTTGTCCCGGTCGTCAAACACTTCCCGGGTCACGGGGATACGACCATCGATTCGCATGTTGGTCTGCCACGGGTCGATGCTTCGAAAGCGGAACTTGAACAGACGGAACTGGTACCGTTCAAACGGGCGATTCAAAACGGGGCCGAGATGGTCATGGTTGCGCACATCCTGTTCCCGGCACTCGATCAAAACCGTCCGTCCTCGTTGTCGAAACCCGTCATGACCGGTCTGTTACGGGATGAACTGAAGTTTGATGGTGTCATCATCACGGATGATCTCGTGATGGGAGCAATCACGGAACGGTACGGACTTGCCCAGGCAGCAAGTCTTGCCCTCGAAAATGGTGCTGATATGGCGATGTTCTCATCGCCCGGCGGATACGCGTCCGTTCATAAGGGAATCATGGCGCGGATCAAACAAGGAAAATTGTCGGCAGCAGATCTCGATCAGAAAGTCGGGCGGGTCTTACGCTTAAAACAAACGTATGACTTGTCGCAAACGAAACGCGTCGACAAGTATGAACAGCTGATCAAGCAGGTCAAAGCGGTCGAATCAGACATGCGACGCTGATCAAGGGTGGAATACACGTGACTATCCGTGATAAACTACAGACGTACCACACAAATTAATATCTACACTAGGGGAGTCTCGCAGCAGACTGAGACGGAAGTATCCGGACCCTTTGAACCTGATCTAGTTCGTACTAGCGGAGGGAAGTGGATTCCGATCAATCATCCGAGGATGCGACGACTGTCGCCCTTTTTTGTAGGACCACTCCATCAGTTCATGGGGTGGTCCTTTTTCGTGTGGAAAGGGGGAAATAATGACGCAGTTACATCTGTTGACAACCGGCAAGCAACGTCCGGACGTGCTCGAACGCTTGTTGCCGGAACTCGCTGCAACCGTCGACCGGATTCATCTGCGGGAACCGTCATGGTCGGCGAAGGAACTGGTCGCGTGCATCGAAACACTCGTGCGACGAGGCGTAAAAATTGAGCAATTAATTGTCCATGACCGGCTGGACGTGGCAGTCGTCACCGGCACCGGAGTTCAG
The DNA here is from genome assembly GCF_000620865.1 of Exiguobacterium sibiricum 7-3. Classification (NCBI taxonomy): domain Bacteria; kingdom Bacillati; phylum Bacillota; class Bacilli; order Caryophanales; genus Exiguobacterium; species Exiguobacterium artemiae. The sequence continues at coordinate 1,818,783 of NZ_KK211190.1, read as the reverse complement.
CTGACAACACGCAGCATTCCGATCGACCGTGTCCGGAGCCGTTTCCCGGAACTGGTGATTGGTCAATCGGTCCATTCATTGACGGAAGCACTGGCGGCAGAACAGGGGGGTGCTGATTACGTCCTATACGGCCATATTTTTGAGACGGGATCGAAACCCGGTGTACCGCCAAGAGGACTTGATGCCTTAAAACAGGTTGTCGACTGGACATCGATTCCGGTTATCGCAATCGGCGGAATTAAACCGGACAATCTACAGGATGTCATGGCGACAGGCTGCTCAGGTGGCGCCGTCTTGTCGGGCATTCTTGGTCAAACGTCTCCGGTTGAAGCAGCCGGACGGTTCCGGGCGGTGATTGGACGATGAAGCAACCGGATGTATTGATTGTCGGCGCCGGTATCATCGGTTTGACACTCGGTTATGAGCTCCTTCAGCGTGGACAAAGCGTCCATTTGCTTGAACAGTCAACAGTCGGACAGGGGGCGACACGGGCGGCAGCGGGAATGCTCGCGACGGACGAAGAACTGTCGGAACCGTTACATGCGTTAGCGGCAGTGAGCCGTGCGCTTTATCCGCAGCTTGTCCGTCAATTGTTCGACGAGACCGGGTTGACGAGCGGCTATCTCGAACTGCCATTTCAGTTGCGACAGAAGAATAAAACCGTCCAATTTGAACGGGTCGGTCAAGTCGATCCTCCGTTGCTCGTCCGCGCGTTACGGCAAGCGATTGAACAGCGGGGCGGGGTGATTGAAGAACAGGTGACTGTCTTGCGTCTTTTGCGGGACAACGAGACGGTAACCGGGGTTGAAACAAGCCGGGGACGGCAATTTGGTCGACAGGTCGTCATTGCCGGTGGACGAGGGTCGGAACCGTTGTTGCAAACGATCGGGATTTCGATTGACACGCTCCCGGTCAAAGGCGAGTGCCTGTCTGTCCGCCTCGCAACCGGTCAACTCGAACAGACCTTGTTTCATGAGACGGTGTATCTCGTCCCGAAAGCAGACGGACGGATCATCATCGGCGCTACGGAACACGTTGGCGAGGAATCGACGACGGTCAACGCGGGTAGCGTCTCGGATCTGTTGACGGCAGCAATCGACGTATATCCGCCAATCCGTGATGCGGCACTGGTTGAGATCTGGTCCGGCGTCCGGCCGCAGACCCGTGACGGGTTACCGTATCTTGGACGGGTCAAAGGGGTTGCCGGTTTGTCGGTCGCGACGGGACATCACCGGCACGGTATCCTGCTCGCTCCGGTGACAGCGCAAGTCCTCGCCGATTGTGTCATGAACCGAAAACCGGAAGTTACGCTGGAGGCGTTTTGTTGCAGACGACACGAGGAGGAGAATACATGCAAATCCGATTGAATGGGAAAGCCTATCCACTGGCGGAACAAACGAAGACGCTACACGACTTGATTCAGCAGTTGAACATCGATGAAGAGGTCGTCATCATCGAACAAAATCATCAAATCATCGACCGGTCCCGGTATACGTTCACGAACGTCCAACCCGGTGATGTCGTTGAAATCGTTCATTTTGTAGGAGGCGGATAACATGTTAGAAATTGGCGGAAAAACATTTACATCACGATTATTACTCGGAACGGGAAAATATCCGGACGCTGAGACGCAACAACAAGCGGTCGAAGCATCGGAAACGAACATTTTAACGTTTTCCGTCCGGCGTTTTGACGTCTTTGCGAAAGAACAGACGAATCCACTCGCAGCACTCGACTTAAGTCGCTATGATCTGTTGCCGAACACGGCGGGCGCAAAAACGGCGGAAGAAGCCGTCCGGCTGGCCCGTCTTGCCCGGGCATCCGGCATGTGCGACATGGTCAAGGTCGAGGTGATCGGTTGCGACAAGACGTTATTACCGGATCCGATCGAAACCTTGCGGGCGGCAGAGGAATTGATCAAGGACGGTTTCATCGTCTTGCCGTATACATCGGATGATTTACTGCTCGCGCGTCGGCTCGAGGAACTGGGCTGTCACGCGATCATGCCGGCAGCGTCACCGATCGGTTCGGGGCAGGGGATCTTAAATCCGCTTGCGCTCAGTTTCATCATCGAGCAGATGACGGTCCCGGTCATCGTGGACGCAGGGATTGGCTCACCGGCTGACGCGGCTTACGCGATGGAACTGGGTGCCGATGGTGTCTTGCTGAATTCTGCGGTCGCCCATGCCAACGATCCGGTCAAGATGGCACAGGCGATGAAACTGGCGGTCGAAGCCGGGCGCCTCGGTTTCGAAGCGGGACGGATTGAGAAAAAACGGTATGCGACGGCAAGCAGTCCGACGACTGGAATCAGCCGCCCATGACGGATCGCTACAGCCGCCAAATCCGCTTTCGTCCGATCGGACAAGGCGGACAAGAGCAATTGGCTGAGCGCCGCGTCGTCATCATCGGTCTCGGTGCGCTCGGGACAGCCAGTGCGGAACAGCTCGTCCGGGCCGGTGTCGGACATTTGACCCTGATCGACCGTGATTACGTCGAGTGGAGCAATCTCCAACGGCAACAATTGTACACGGAACGGGATGCCCGGGAACGGCTGCCGAAAGCGGTCGCAGCCAAGCAACGGCTTCGCGACATCAATTCGACCGTGACGATTGAAGCGATTGTGGAAGACGTGACGGCAACGAACATTGATCGACTCGTTGCGCAGGCAGACCTGATCATGGATGCGACAGACAATTTCGCGATCCGGATGCTGATCAATGATGTCGCAGCGAAACGGGAGATTCCTTGGATTTACGGAGCCTGTGTCGCGAGTTACGGCATGACATACACCGTTTTACCGAAGGAGACGCCTTGTCTGCATTGTTTGCTGAATCACCTGCCGAAGCAACAGGAGACGTGCGATACCCGGGGCATCATCAGTCCGGCTGTCCAACTGGTAGCCTCGCATCAAGTGACGGAAACATTGAAACTGTTGACGGGTGCAAAAGCTGCACTACGACGGACGTTGTTGTCGTTTGATCTTTGGACGAATCAGCAGAGTCAGATTGATGTCACGTCCTTAAAACGATCAGCCTGTCCTTCATGCGGCGACGCTGCCGTCTATCCGTATCTTAACGGAACGCCACTCCAGTTCGTCACGTTGTGCGGTCGGGACACCGTTCAAGTCCGGGGAGAAGGGGAACGGGACTTGGTCCGGCTTGAAAACGAGATGCTGGCACGCGGGATCAAAAGTCAACGGAACCCGTATTTACTGATGTTTGAAACGGCGCAGAACCGGATTGTCGCCTTTGCCGACGGGCGGATCTTAATTCACGGCGAAGCGGATCCGGAGCAGGCAAAACGAACATATACGACATATTTCCAGTAAGCGTTCACAGGAAAGTAAACATTTTTTTTCGATACATGTTTTAGATGTTTAAAAAAGAGGTAAATAAGACTTCAGACGTAAGTCGGAGCTTTTTAGTTAAGATTGAATGTGAAGAGGAGTGATTACGATGAAACAAGAATTCGATCAATCGATCCAGTCATTGGATCAGACGAAGCGGACAGACCACGCAGCTGAAGCCGTTCAGCAGGCGAATTGGAATCCAGACCGGTATCGGACGAATCTGAATCCGTTTTATCTGTCACCTTGCAGCGTCGAACGCCGGGAAGACCGTCAACAGGAAGTTGACCGGATTGTCGAAGTCGAGCCTACATCCTCCCCTCTCCAACAGTTATTCGAGCAGAAACAGGAAGAGCATATAACAGCTACTGAACCAGGTTCCGCCAAAAATCCCGGTGGAAAATTTACGACTGGGATTGTCGTCGGAGCAATCATTGGAGGATCCGTATCCATCTTCACATCGGTGAAGCGATTTCGTCAAAAGCGTCGGACCCACTGAGGATGACCTCTAACGTGTTGTAAAGAACCGTCTCCTTGTTAAAAGGGAGACGGTTTTTTGTTTAGGAAAACAGGAGGGGATGGCAATGCAATCAGATGAATCCAAATCCAAGGTATTCTCTTCACTCGCAAAACCCGTACAACGGGCATTGAACGCGCATGGAGTGACGTCCCTGACCGGCTTATCGATGTACCGGGAAGACGAAGTGCTAAGGTGGCACGGAATCGGTCCTTCGTCGATACCGAAGTTGAAACAGGCGTTAACAGATCATGGATTGGCATTTAAGTCGTGAATCAACACGAGACCCATTGATTGACGGGGGGAATCCCTGCTCGATTGATGGGTTTTGTTTGGTTTGGAATCGGCAGGAGCATCGGCAGAAACGATCAAGTCATGCTAAAATAAGGATATTATAGAGAAAAAGTGAGCGTGATGAGATATGAAATGGATTCATACTGCCGATTGGCATTTAGGGAAAATCGTTCACGGGGAATCGATGCTTGACAATCAGCGAGCTGTTCTCCAGGAATTTCTGCAATTGCTTGACCGGGAACAACCGGACGCGGTCATCATTGCCGGTGATTTATATGATCGGGCTGTCCCGCCGACGGAAGCCGTCGAACTGCTGGATACCGTCTTAGCCGACATCGTGCTCGAACGGAAGATTCCGGTCGTCGCGATCAGCGGCAACCATGATTCAGCGGAACGACTGAGCTTCGGAACGACGTTATTACAACGGGCGGGTCTTCATCTGGCCGGAAAGTTAACATCAACAATCGAACCGGTCGAGATTCAAGGCGTCCGTTTTTACCCGGTTCCGTTCGCGGATCCGGCGACCGTCCGCTATGTCTATCAAGATGAAACGATCCGGACGCATGATGACGCGATGCGAAAAATCATCGGGATGCTGGACATCGAGGGACCGAGTGTCCTCGTCGGGCATGCCTTTGTCATAGGCGGACTTGAGACCGATTCCGAACGGCAGTTGTCAGTCGGGACCGCGGGACAGGTCAGCGCCAGCGCCTTTGCTCCGTTTACGTATACGGCACTTGGGCATTTGCATAATCCGCTTGCGATCAACTCGGAGACAATCCGTTACAGTGGGTCGTTGTTGAAGTACTCGTTCTCGGAAGCACATCACGTCAAAGGTGTCGATGTTCTGACGTTGAACGATACCGGGACGTTTGACCGCCGCTTCGAACCGTTGACGGCCAAGCGCGATTTGCGTGAACTGACCGGCAGTCTCGCTGAGCTGACGGATCCGGTCTTCGTCGCGACACAAACGACGGATGATTACATTAAAATCAACTTGACGGATGCTGAAGCGTTGATTGATCCGATGGGGAAATTAAAGAAAATCTATCCGAATATCCTCCATCTCGAACGGACCGGATTTACCCGTGAAAGTACCCGGGCCGTCCAGGCGTCACGCGATCAGGTCCAGGCCGCGACAGTAACGGATCTGTTCCGTGAATTTTATGAAGCGGTCCGGGAAAAACAACCGACGGATGCGATGCAAGCCGTCTTAGAGGAGGAAGCTGCATGCGTCCAGAACGATTGACCTTACGTGCGTTCGGACCGTTTGCCGACGAAGAGACAATTGATTTTCGTGCGCTCGGCGGGCGGACGATGTTTGTCATCTCGGGTAATACCGGTGCCGGAAAAACGACGATTTTTGATGCGTTGACGTTTGCCTTGTACGGCGAAACGTCAGGCGGCGAACGGGAAATGAGCGATCTGCGCAGTCATTTCGCGAAACCGGAAGATAAAACGGAAGTCGAACTTGAATTTTTGTTAAAAGGCGAACGCTACCGGATCATTCGGCAACCGAGTCAGCCGCACCCGGTCAATAAGACGGATTACGGTCATGAGGCTGAACTCGCGCGGCATGACGGCACGACCTGGAAACCGCTTGCGCTGAAAATTCCGGAAATCCGCCAACAGGTGCAGGAACTGTTGCAACTCGATCACAAGCAGTTTTCGCAAATCTTATTGCTTCCGCAAAACAAGTTCCGGGAACTGTTGATGGCAGAGTCAAAAGACAAATTACAGATCCTCAAGCAGTTGTTCAAGACGGAACACTACGGGGAGTTTCAACAGCGTCTCCACCGGAAAGCACTCGATCTTGCAGCGGCCATCAAAGAAACGAAAACGAAGCAGCTCGCGAAGTTGGAAGAATTACCGCTCGACCTCAACTGGTCGGAAGCGACGGAAACGACGATCCGTCACCAGACCGATACATTACTTGCGACACTTGATGAAAAAATTGAGCAGGCAAAGACGGTGGAACAGACGGGACGTCAAACGGTCGAACAGTTGACAGAACGGTTGCGTCAGGCCGAACAACTCGAGCAGACCTTCACTGAGTACGATCAATTAGTATCTCTTGAGCAACAGCTTGCCTTGACGTTGCCGGAAACGATGCGTCAGAAAGAGCAGTACGACGCAGCGGCCCGGGCAGCGGCGATTCAAGGAGTGTACGAAACGTTTCAGTCGGTGGAACAAACGGTCCGGCAATTAGCCGGCACGAAACAAACGGTTCTGTCGGAACTCGAACATCTGCAACAGCAACTCGAACAGGTGAACCGGACCGTCGAACAATTGACGGGACAGGAACCGGAAATGCGTGAAGCATCCCGGCGACTGGAGCAAATTGCGGACGAACTGCAACGACTGCAGGATCAGGAACAATTGGTGCGTCAACAAGAAGATTTACGACGTGCCGTCGCCACCTTAAATCCCGAAGCGTTACGTGAACAGCGGACTCGTCAGCGCAGTGAACGGACGCAGCTACAGGCTGAAATCGCGACGATGACCGACGATTCGAGCACCCGTTTGTCCTTACAGGAACGACGATTCATCTTGCAATCGGTCGAACAAAAACAGCAGGAATGGCAACGCAATGAATCAGAGCGGCTCCGGTTGATCGAGCAGGGCACACGCGTCAAAGCGGAAAAGGAACAGGCGGAACGGACGTATACGGCAGGACGTCAGAATGAACGCCGACAACTGGCGGCGGAGCTTGCGGCACATCTGCATGACGGGGAAGCCTGTCCGGTCTGTGGCAGCGCGACGCATCCGCAACTCGCCGTCAAGACGGAACCGCTCGATGTCGAAGCCTTGCACCAAGCCTACTTAACCGCGCAATCGGCGCACCAGGAGTTACAGGCGACGTACCGGACTGTTGCGGAACGGAAACGGCAACTCGAACAGGAGCTGAAGACACTTGCTGACGGACAGCCGGTTCCGAACGATGTGACAGCAATTCGTACAGAAATCAACAACTTAAAAAATCAAGAGAGCCGCCTGCAACAGCAACAGGAGCGAAAACAGCAGATGGAACAACAGCTCCGAACCATCGAGACGGCACTGGAACAGGCAGACCGTCAAATCGAGGATGAGACGAACCGGCAGTCGAAACTGCAATTGGAACTGGCACGGCTCGAAGGGATGCTGAATCAAAATCCGAATGCACCGTCACGCCGCGAGTTGGAAACGGAACAGCAGACACTGACAAAACGGTTGGCGGAGTTTGAAGCGGCACGGACAGCAGGACAGACTCAAAAACAACGGCTCGATCAGGAAGTCGCGGCGCGGACCGGACGCCTTGAGCACGTGGAAGAAGAATTGACGACACATACGTCGAAGCGGACGGAAGCCAAACGTGCTTTGGAGCAGAGCCTGCAGGAAGAACGTTTCGAGACGATCAAACAATTCGAGCAGGCCCGTCTGACACGACAAATGATGGAACAGTTGGCGGAAAGACTCGAAGCCGACCGGCGGAAACGGCAGGATGTCGAAAGCGGTCTTGAGCGGATCCGACAACTGATTCAGCAACAGGATCGTCCGGATCTTACGGCCCTTCGTCCGATCGTCAGACAAGCAGAAGTGGAACTGGCGACAGCAACGGATTACCGGATCGGCGTTGAAAAAGAACGGTTGCACGTCAAACAGCTCGTTGATGCCTGGTCGAGCTTACAGCAACAAATCGAAGCGGAAGATGCGCGGTACGGTATCCTCGGCGAGCTGGCGCGGGTCGGTGTCGGTGATAATGCCCAGCGGATGACGTTTGAGACGTATGTCCAGACTGCCTATTTCGATGAAATTTTGCAGGCGGCGAACCGTCACTTACACGGGATGACGTCCGGACGTTTCCTGCTCGAACGGAAGACGGAAGCAGGTAAAGGATTAAAAAAATACGGACTCGATTTAAACGTCTTTGATGCCTATACATCGCAGACACGGCACGTCAAGACGTTGTCCGGCGGGGAAAGCTTTAAGGCGTCACTTGCTTTGGCGCTCGGATTATCGGAAGTGGTACAGGAAGCGAGTGGCGGCGTGTCGCTTGAGACGATGTTCATCGATGAAGGATTCGGTACGCTTGATCCGGAATCGCTCGAACAGGCAATTGAAACCCTGTTGTCGATTCAGGCGAGCGGTCGGATGGTCGGTATCATTAGCCACGTGCAGGAACTGAAGTCACGAGTCGATGCGAAAATTGAAGTGACGCAAGGCAAAACAGGATCGACGATTCGCCTTGTCGTCGAGTAAGGGGTGCGAAATGGAAACAAGACAAATGGTCACGAAATCAAGACTGATCACTGATTTGAAACAACTTGGTGTGACGCCCGGCATGAAAGTGTTCGTCCACAGCTCGATGAAGGAAATCGGTTGGATTCCGGGCGGCGCACAATCAATCATCGAAGCGTTGCAAGAGGTCGTTACAGCAGACGGTCTGATCATGATGGCGGCACAGAGCACAGATAATTCGGATCCGAAAAACTGGAGCCGTCCTGCCGTTCCGGAAGACTGGTGGGAGACGATCCGTCAAGAAATGCCGGCGTACGATCCGGCGAAGACACCAACCCGGAGTATCGGTAAGGTGCCGGAACTGTTCCGGACGTTCCCGGACGTCAAACGCAGTGCCCATCCGATGTGGTCGGTGACAGCCTGGGGAAAAGAGGCGGAATCCTTCGTTGTGGGTCATACGATTGACAATGGATTTGGTCCCGGCTCACCGCTTGAAAAATTCATTGAAGCGGACGGACAGATTCTGCATATAGGGTCGCCGTGGGATTCGACGACTGTTTGGCATTATGCCGAATACGGGATTGACCGCCCGCTCGAAGAATCGGGATGTAAAATGAAACAAGGAGACGAGGAAGTCTTTATTCGTTATCAGCACCGCATCATCGACAGTGATCCGTTTGGACCGATCGGTGAAGGTATGCTCGACGAACCGTTCGTCACGACAGGGAAGGTCGGACAGGCGACGTCGCATCTGGTCTCAGCCAAAGCTTCGATTCCGGTCGTGATGCTGCAACTAAATGCCTTAAATAGCTGGTTAAGCTGAAACTTTTCCGGGAAACAACCGTATTAAGAAATACAAAAACAGAAGGAGTGAACGCAAGATGGCAACACGTTTTAAAGTGAATCCAGCCTTACGCCGTGGTTTTGAGACGGCGCGTGCCGGCGAACGGCCGATGACGAAGGCAGGGACGATGAGTAAGATTTTCCTCTTACTTGCACTCGTCACGGCAGCAGCGGGAGGAACCTGGTTCTTTTTAGCCGCTAATCCGCAATTTTTAGTACCAGCCTTGATCGGAGGAGTCGTCCTCGGGTTGATTCTTGCGCTGATTATTACATTTAAACCGCGGACCGCTCCGGTACTTTCACCGGTTTACGCGATTGTCGAAGGGGTCGCCGTCGGTGCGATTTCACTGATGTTTGAAAGCATGTACCCGGGGCTCGTCGGGAAGGCAGTCCTCGCGACATTCGTTGTTTCGTTTGCGATGTGGTTCGTCTATTCGACGGGCATGATCAAAGTAACACAACGTTTCCGCTCAGCAGTCACGGCAGCGATTCTGTCGATCCTTGTCTTGTACGCTGTCAACTTGTTACTCGCGTTATTCGGTGTTGATCTGCCGTTCATGACAGGCAGTTCACCGCTTGCGATCGGCATTCAGTTCGTCATCGTGATCGTCGCCTCACTGTCACTGGTGATGGACTTTGATTTCATCTCGCAACAAGTCCAGGCCCGTGCACCGAAATCGATGGAGTGGGTGGCCGCGTTCGGTTTAATCGTCACGATCATCTGGCTCTACATCGAGATGCTCGATTTACTGTACCGTTTGGCAGCACGTGATTGATCTGGATTCATCTGTGAGGAGAAAATAGACATGAAACCACTGATCTTATTTGATGGGGACTGCAATTTGTGTGATGCCAGTGTCCAGTTCATCTTAAAACGCGATCAAGGTTATTATGACTTTGCTTCGTTGCAAGGCATACTGGGTCAACAGATGATTGAAAAACACCGGCTGTCGATGGATTTAGATAGTGTCGTCGTCATCGAACAGGGCGTGCCGTACGTCAAATCAGATGCGGCGCTTCAGATTACGAAGCATTTAAACAGTGCCTGGCCGCTTCTGTCGGCTTTTCGATGGTTGCCGCGATCGTTACGGGATGTCGTCTATGATTTCGTAGCCGAGCACCGGCATGAATGGTTCGGACAAAAACAGCAGTGTCTGCTGCCGGATCCAAAGACGCGGGCCCGGTTTCATGATTAAAGTAAAACAGGCAGGTTAAACGTAAACCGGATCATTCCTTTCTGACAGAGATGAATGATCCGGTTATTTTTTATGAGTATCATGTATTTTATAATACGTTCAGGTAACTTAATTAAAATATGTCCGCTGAACACACCAACAGGCAAGTCTTCCGAAAAAACGGAGGACTTGCCTATTGGTCGTTTAACGACTGTCGGACGAAGTGTCTTTGAGTGCATCGACATATTGTTTCGCTTCAAGCAAAGGATACCCCAGTGTTTCCCGGACAAGTTTGATGGCTTCGACCGTTTGATGATCAGTGAGAAGATGCTGAATTTTTTCATTGAGTAAGGTATGACTGTTTGCCGCATCCGTCATGCCGAGGTGTTCCTGAATCCGGGTCAGTTCGCGCAAAAGCTGTTGTTGCATGATCCTTTGTTTTGCAAGTTGTTGCGAGACGGATTGCCAGAACATGATCAAGAGGATCAAAGGCAACCAAATCGAAAAAAATGAGTCCAGCATAAAATCCCTCCTTTTTCTCACCGTACCACAACAAAAATGATGTAACAATTAGTGGAAATTGAAAAGAATACCGTTTATTCTGAAATAGTGGAAAATTAAGGGTTTGAAAAAGAAAGGAATGAAAAGTGTGGAAGATTTGTTAGAAACGCTGATTCCGACGTTACTTCTTACGGGGAGCGTTCTGTTAGTCGGGTTTGTGGTCACGCTCGGAAGTTTGTTTTATTTCCGTCGACGTTCGTTTGAGAAAAGTACATATAAGCACGTCACGCAGGAACGGTTTTTAAAAGCCGTTCGTGATAAAGGGATTTGGGGAGAGTATTTAACAACCCGACAACTTGAAAAAGTCGGAGGATACGGGAAATTCGTCATCAATACCTATCTGCCAAAAGCACGTGGAAAAGGTCTGACAGAAATCGACGTGACGTTCATTCATGAGAGTGGCATCTACGTGCTCGAGTCGAAAAATTACAGCGGATGGATTTTTGGAAAAGAAGCGGATCGACAGTGGACGCAGATGTTTAAAAATCGCTACAAACAAAAATTTTATAATCCGATTAAACAAAATGAACAACACCTGAAGAGCATGGAACGATTTTTGGAGGGGACGGTCGGAGAAGAAGTATTCCAGTCGGTCATCGTCTTCAGTGAACGTTGTGAACTCAAAAAAATTACTGTGGACTCCAGTCACGTCCATGTCATTAAGCGTAATGATTTACGGCGGACAATCAAGAAACTGGCGACTGTCGATCGTTTGACACCAGCACAGGTCGATGCTGTTTACAAACAACTCAAGCAACAATCTCAAGTCGAGCAAGAAGTGAAGGATGCACATATCGAGTCGATTAAATCGTTTACTTAATAAAAATATGCAAAATCTAATCATTTTGGAATGTTAAAAATTTACTACAAAGAAATTCCGATCAGAATGATAATTAGGAGAGAAAAATGAAGAACATAAAAAGAAACATATTTATTGTAATTGCTATTTTAGCTGCTCTTTTCATTGGCGGTGGAGTTGGTACGTATGAAGCAAAAGCGAAACTGCACGGAAAAGAAGTCGATATAACTGGACTTGAAAACGAAATTAAAAAACTAAAATCAGTCAGAGAGGATGCAGAGGAAGGAAAAGCAAGTGCAATGGAAGATTATCAATCAGTATTAGATATGATTGATCAGCGCGATGCGTTAAAATCTGATATCGTTAATGCTGAAGCTAAACTGCAAGCAAAAGAAGATGACTTCGAAAAAGTTGATGGCAATTATACTAAGATTAAGAATCAAATTAAAACTAAGGAAAATTTATTAAAACAATTAAGTATGCAAGTACGAGAAAAAATGGATGATCCTAAAATATTAAATGCTGGACAATATACAGTGGGTATTGATCTACCCGTTTCACGATACAAAGCTACAAATATCGGTTCAGGATCTAACTTCGTAGTACATAGTGCGAGCGGGGATTTAAAAGTAAACACAATTCTCGGAGCTGATGGTAGCGGAGATTACACATTTTACGCTGAAGATGGTGATACGCTGATTACTGAAGAAGCCGTAAAACTGATTCCGATGAAGTGAATAAAAGAAGAAACAGTTGTTGAGAAGTAATACTTCGTATCAACAACTGTTTTTTTAGAAGAAAAGAACAATTTGACAATCCACCGGTTCCGGCATATAGTAAATAAGTTCGAATAATAAGTAGTGCAACTATTATGCCGAAAGTGGGGAGTCTTCATGAAAGAAGCGGATTGGTCACTGGGTATGCAATTGTCACGCAGCTATCTGTCTTTTAAACGGGCGGCCACGAAACGGATGGAACAACATGGTCTGACGCCGGAACAATTTTCAGTGTTGAGTGAGCTGCATAAACAAGAAGGAATTTCACAAAAACAGTTGGCATTGACGACCGAGCGGGATCAGACGACGGTTGGTAAGATTCTTGATAAGCTGGTCAAGAAAGGGCTTGTCATTCGTTCGGCGGATCCTAGAGACCGGAGAGCCTTCATTTTGTTGACGACGAAAGAAGGCATCCAAACGATTCAGCTGCTCGAACCGACGCTCGATGAACTCCAGCAGCAGGCGTTTTCCGGTTTGACGAAAAAAGAGATCAAACAATTCATCAAGACACTCGAGACCATTTACAAAAATGTGACGTAAGTGGTTTCTCTTTTTGAACTGATAGTTGCACATGCTATTATAAGTAATGCATATAAAAGGGAGCGTAAGTAAATGAAGAGTTTTAAATCAGTATGGTCCATCACACAAACGAAAGTCGGGCTAATGTTTGCCTTGATTGTTCCGGTCTTATTCCTTGTCGTCTGGATGACCGGTTACCATGGGGCGACCGACCGGCTGGATCAGTTACGGGTCGCTGTCGTTAAAGACACGACGACGGAAGGACTGTATAACAATCTCAAAGATGATAGTCCGTTTACTGTCAAAGCCGTTTCGTCCGAAACGGAAGGTCTGAAACAACTGGATGCCGGAAAAGTCGAGATGGTGCTTGCTGTGGACTTGACCGATGCAAAACAAATGACGTTTCACGTCAACCAAGCGAATGCCGAGTTTGCGAACGGTATTCTGAAACAGGCGACGGCTGAAATCACGCAAGGCGTAAACGGACAGCCGGCTGTACGTTCGGATATCATCATCGAGCACCAGGTGTCTGATTTCTCGATGTCGATGCTACCGTTGTTACTTGGCTTCGTGATTTATATTGCCGTCATGACGATGGGAATCCAGTTTAATCTCGTGACACAAATTCTCCAAAAACGGTTTTCAAAATGGTCACTCTTTTGGAGCAAACAACTGTTGCACGGTATCGTCCTGCTGATCGTTCCACTCGTCATGGTATCGCTTGCGTTTGCGTTTGCCGATATCGAGACATCTTTCTTGAAAGTTTGGGCGTTCCAATTGTTGCTGACGGCAACGTGTATCAGCGTCACGCAGATGAACTTCACGATTTTTGGCCCGATTGCACCGCTTGTAAATGTCGCATTGATTCCGTTTCAGTTAATGACGGCGGGCAATATCGTTCCGTCTTCGATGCTCGCTCCGTTTTATCAGACGATTGGTCATTATCTGCCGGTTCCGAATGCGGTCGGTGGGTTAACCCGGTTACTGTATTTTGACGGGGACATCTCAACCTACCTCCTGCGATTGGCGATCATTTTGCTCGTGACACTTATCGTCACACTGATGTTGACAGCGCTCCGCCGGGAACAGGCGCATATCGTCGAAGTCAAACAGGCTTCCTGAATCAAAAAAACGAGCTTGATCCGGTCGGATCAAGCTCGTTTTTTAGTTAAGCAAACAGTTCAGTAATCACTGTGTCACCCGTTAATAAGGGAATCGTTTGATGGTAGGCCGACTGTTGGCCGATCGACGCGACGACGACACGGGCGACATCTTCCCGGGCAATCGTTGTTTCGTCCGTCGATGTCGGATCCGTCGTTACCGCTCCCGTTCCTGCCTCGTCCGTCAGACCACCCGGACGCAGGATTGTATAGGCAAGCGAACTTTCACGCAACAGACGATCCGCATAATGCTTCGCGACATAGTACGGTTTCATGCTGTCGGACCATGTTTCCGGCGAATCAGCATTTAAGGCGCTGACCATGATGAACTGGCTCGCTTGGATGCCTTCTGCTGCCGCAATCGATTTTGCCGCTCCGTCGAGATCAATCAAAATGGTTTTATCGGCACCGGTGTGACCGCCGGAGCCTGCTGTGAAGATGACGATGTCACTGCCTTGGATGGCATCTTGAATCGACGCGACTTCCTGCTCAAGATCGAGAAAAACCGGTGTTGCCCCAAGTGCTTCAAAATCTGCGAATTGCTCTTTTGAGCGCAGGCCGACACGGACATCGTGACTCGATCCGCTTAATTGCTTCGCCACCTGTCGACCGACTTTACCGTTTGCGCCAATAATGAATACGTTACTCATCTTCCATTCCTCCCATTCATTGAATCGTTCTTTATCAGTATGGAAGAAAGTAGGTGTATCCTGCAATCAAGAGGACTTGATGAAAGAACATCGCCTCATTTTGACGAAATAATCAAAAAATTGTTGGAACAGTTAGAACAATATGATACTGTTTTGAGTATTATACAAAACACAGCGTCAGACAGAGAGAGGAAGCGAGCAGAGTGAATAAACGAGGGTTAGCGCTTGGAGGAAGTCTGTTGCTTTCCGGTCTCATGATAGCGACACGATTAAAGGACGTCGCCGGTTCATTCAGCGTCGGCAAACAAAATGTCTTCACGACGAAGAAGATTGTCGTCGGAACAACCGGCGATTATAAGCCGTTTACGTACCTGAACCGTCAGACCAATCAATATGAAGGGTTCGACATCGATGTCATCCGATCGTTTGCGGAAGAAGCGGGGCTTGAAGTCGAGTTCGTCCCGACGACATGGGGGACGCTGACACGTGACTTACGTGCCGGGAAATTCCATATGGTCGTCGGTGGCGTCACGAAAAACATTGAACGGGAAATCGTCGGCGACTTTACAAAAAGTTATTTGTCGTTTCAAAAGACGCCGCTTGTCCGGTCGACGGACCTCAATCTGTTAACGTCGATCGAGGCAATCAATCGTCCGGATGTGACGATTGGCTTAAATCCGGGAGGGACAAATGAACAGTTCGTCCGGCAGACGTTTGATCAGGCGCATATCGTCATGTACACCGATAACTTGGCGATCCCGGCAGCTGTTGCGGCCGGAGAAGTTGATGTCATGATTACCGATACCGTCGAAGCGATTTATTATGCATCGCTCGATCAGCGACTCGGGGCTCCGAAAATCAGTGAGAAGTGGATTCCGGCTGAAAAGAGTTACCTGATCCAGGATCGACAGACCGAAGTCCTCGACGTCATGAATCTGTGGATGAACTCCTATGACGGACAGGAACGGATTCGAGTCTTAAAAGAAAAATGGTCTGTGGCTTCTATCGTACATGATGTCATCTAACTGAAAAAATTGATGGGCAAATCCAACTTTGGGTTTGCCCCTTTTTGTGCAATCGGTCAAAAAACGGGTAAAGGTAAGGAAGTGACTGAACGATTTACTGTCAAGAGGAAGGACGGATGAGCATGATTGAAGTAGATCAGTTGACGAAGGAATATAACGGGAAAAAAGTCGTGGATCAGATTTCCTTTCATGTCGACAAAGGAGAGATTTTTGCCTTTCTGGGACCGAACGGTGCCGGCAAGTCGACGACGGTCCAAATGCTGACGACGTTGATTGCCGTCTCTTCCGGCAGTGCAACGATTAACCAGTACGACATTAAGCGAAATCAAAAAGATGTCCGGTTGCAAATCGGTGTCGCCTTACAGGAAACCGGGATCGACAATGATTTGACGGGTGAAGAGTTACTCGTGCTGCAAGGGAAACTGTTTGGCTTTTCGCACGACAAGGCAGTTGAGCGGGCCCGTGAACTGCTTGAGCTGGTCGGATTATCGGCAGACGGGAAACGCCGTGCCGGAACGTACTCTGGCGGAATGAAACGTCGGCTTGATTTAGCTTTGACCCTTGTCCATCAGCCGACTGTGCTGTTTTTGGATGAACCGACGACCGGTCTCGACCCGGCGAGCCGCCAGCAAATCTGGACGGAAGTCCGGCGCTTAAATGAAGAATACGGGACGACGATTTTTTTGACGACACAATACCTGGAAGAAGCCGACCAGCTGGCAGACCGGATCGCGATCATCAATGATGGGAAGCTGATTGCCGAGGGGACGGCGGCAGAACTGAAAGCACTGAACGGGAAAGAACGGATTGAAGTGGTACTTGAAGGAGAACAGTCGACCGAAGCTTTCCGGCAGGCATTTGACGGTAAGATCGAGAAGGGCCTGATCATTTTGCCGTCAAACGGGACAGAGACGCTGAAGCAGGTCGTCCGCTATTTGGATGAACAGCATTTGACGGCGCGTTCGCTTGTCGTCAAACAGCCGTCGCTCGATGATGTCTTCATCCAGCTGACAGGTCAGGCCTATAAGGAGGAGAGCTGATATGTGGCGGGAAACCTTGATATTGACGAAACGTAGTCTGCTCGTAACATTACGGAATCCGTTCTCATTCATCCCGAACTTGATCATCAGCGTCTTTTTCCTGCTCGTCTATACGAGCGGGCTGTCCGGTATCTCCAGTCTGCCCCAGTTTGGTGGCGTCGACTACTTGAACTTCATCCTGCCGGTCTCAATCGTATCCGGGGCCGTCGGCGGAGCCGGGGGAGCGGGACAGGCACTCGTCAAAGATATCGAGAGCGGTTATTTCGCACGCTTGCTGTTGACGCCGGTTTCACGGACGGCGATTGTTCTCGGTCCGATGCTTGCTGGGATGTTGCAATTATTCGTGCAGACCTTACTGATTTTTGGAATGGGCTTTTTGCTCGGTTTGTCGATTCCGGCGGGTATCAGCGGCTTTTTCCTGACGATTGTCCTCGCATTGGGATTTGGTCTCGCCTTTGCCGGTTATTCTGTCGGTGTCGCCTTGAAAACTCGGAATGCCCAGGCGGCACAAGCCGGAACCTTGCTGTTTTTCCCGCTGATTTTCTTATCGACGACATTTGTCCCGAAAGAGTTGATTGAAGCGGAGTGGTTAAAAATCGCAGCAACACTCAACCCGACGACCTATATCATGGAAGGGATGCGGGCTGTTCTGTTACGTGAGACGATTGATTGGAGTGTTTATACGCAGGGCGTCATCGTCGCCGCCGTTTTGAGCATTGCGATGGTCGTATTTGCGGCATTAAATGCGAGAGGGGCCTTGAAGAAATGACAAAACGCTGTATCCGGCTATTTCAGCCGGTTACAGCGTTCTTTTTTTTAAGATGATTTAGGCGTGCGAACCACGTAATAGATACCGGATAGAATCAAGAACACGATTCCGATCAGGATCGAGACACGGGTCTCGTCGTTGAATAACATGCCGACGAGAACAATCAACAGCATCACAATCGTGATGTAGTTCGTATACGGTGCGCCGGGCATCTTAAACGGGTGATCGGCCATCCGGTCCGCTTCGATTTTCCGGTACTGGATGTGGCTGATCAAAATCGCGAACCACGGTACCATTCCCGGTAAGACCGAGGCACTGTAGACGTAGACGAAGATGTTCGTGTCTTTTCCGAGGAATAGCGGCAGGACGATGTCGAGGATGACACCGACGAAGATACCGGCTGATACGGCAAGTACCGTATACAGGGGAATGCCGTTTTTATTGACCTTCAGGAAAAGCGACGGCATCTGTCCTTTTTCTGCAAGCGTGTAGACCATCCGGCTCGAGCTGAAGATGCCCGAGTTACATCCGGACATCGCGGCGGTGATGACGACGACGTTGATGACGGCAGCCGCTGCTGTAATCCCGACTTTCGCGAACGTCGCAACAAACGGGCTGCCGATATCCGCGAGCTGATCCCACGGATAGACGGTGACGATGATGAAAATCGCTCCGACGTAGAAAATCAGGATTCGCCAGATAACACCGTTGATGGCACGGGTGATATTCGTTTCCGGATCCTTTGTCTCTCCGGCGGTTACGCCGATCAACTCGACACCGATGTAAGACGCAAAAACGATCGAAAGGGCAAAGAAGAAGCCGCTGAAGCCGTTCGTGAAGAAGCCGCCGTGCGACCAAAGATTGGAGAAGCCGATTGGTGTCCCGTCGTTTCCGAAACCAAACAGAATGAGGCCGAGACCGGCGATGATCATCAGGATGATTGTCACGACTTTGACGGAGGCGAACCAAAATTCGAGTTCACCGAACATTTTGACCGATGCAAGATTCGCCAGTGTCAGGATGACGATGACGACGACACCCGGAATCCAGGTCGGTAAATCCGGCCACCAGAATCGCATGTAGGCACCGACGGCAATGACTTCACTCATCCCGACGATCACCCAGTTGAAGATGTTGCTGCTCGCTGTCATGAAGCCAGCTGCCGGATGAATATAATCATTCGCGAACTTTGCATATGATCCCGTATGTGGATGGGTGTAGACCATCTCACCTAAGGCTCGCATGATTAAAAAGATAAAAGCTCCTGCCATCATATAGGCAAGAATGACGGATGGACCGGTCCAGGCAATCGTACTCGACGATCCAAGAAATAGACCAACGCCGATTGTCCCCCCTAAGGCAATCATTTGTACTTGTCGTGCTGTCAG
The DNA here is from genome assembly GCF_000620865.1 of Exiguobacterium sibiricum 7-3. Lineage (NCBI taxonomy): Bacteria > Bacillati > Bacillota > Bacilli > Caryophanales > Exiguobacterium > Exiguobacterium artemiae. Next base: position 1,799,700 of record NZ_KK211190.1, on the reverse strand, counting down.
TTCCCGCTTTAAATTCGAATCCATAAGTACCCCCATGTACCAAAAAATTGATAACTGTCGAACTTGTAAGACCAGTTCGAAACACTATAGACATGAGTATACTATTTTAAAAAAGAGAATAGAAAGCTTTTTCTGAAAATTTTTGAGTTTTCTTGATAAAAAATGAAAGGAAATGAAAAAGTCGAACCGCTTCAAAACGAAGCGGTCCGACGATTGGTCATTCCGGAATGAAATCTGTGAACGTTCCTGCATAGAGACGGGTTTCTGTAGAAAGAACAATCCGGTTCTGGCGCATCTTGATGGTTCCTTGAAGCGGTGAACCTTGTTCCGACTCGAACAGGATGCGGGCCTTCTCGACGTAGGCATCACCTTCCAGTTGTAACAAATACGTATGCTCATTGTCCGTCGAAATCAAATACTCGCCTTGAACGACGAAGTCCGAAAAGTGACGGAGCGGGACTTGGTAACTCGTACTGTTGCCTTGATGAAAGTGGACGACACGGTAATCCGGATGATAGAAGAACCAGGCATCATCCGACGCACAGACGTTCAGCGCATAACAATCATCAATCGGATACTTCTTGTTCTTAAAGACGGCTTCTCCAAATTCATCAAAAACAGCCAACCCAAATGAACCAATCGAATTGGTCGCGATATCGGCAAACACACCTTCATCGAAGTAACTGACCCAAATCTGATTTTTTTCATCGACATGGACGTTTTGAATCCCGTCATCAAGACAATAGCTGTCGAGGAGATGACCGGCTTGATCGTAAACAAAGGCGTTCGGCAACCAGGAACCGTCGATATCATCGTCACAACGGGAGGCGACGAGTAGAATCCGGCCGTCGGAAAACGAGTCGACATAACTGAAATCGGTTTCGGCCTGAGCGACAATCGTCGTTGTCCGCCATTGGTCATACAAGCGGTGGACATGCAGGACATTTCTATGGCGTTTCGCATCATAAATTTCTTCGATCATCATGATTTGTCCTGAAATCGTCAGTCCCGTGGCAACGTGTTTTCCAGTAACTTGAGACGCCGTAACGCGATCAAGGTGAATTTTTAATGTGTTGGAAGTATCCAAGATAAGTCGCTCCTTTTTAAAAACAGTCTGCCGCGGGGGACAGACTGCAAAACTTGAATCAGGTTGTACGTTGACGTTTTTTAAGGAAGACATAGACAAGAATCATAACGACAGCAGCAATCAGGACACCATTCGTATAAGGTGCGGCTACTTCTTTGATCGAACGCCAATTCGTGCCGAGCGTCTCTCCGAGGTAGAGGAAAAGAATTGACCAGGGAATGATGGCAAGGACGGTATACAGTGAGAATTTTGTTTGGTCCATTTTGGCGAGACCGGCTGGAATCGAAATCGCATGACGGACGACCGGAATGAAGCGGGCTCCGAAGATGACGCCTTGCCCGTATTTCAAGAACCAGCGTTCTGCGAGATCGAGGTGGTGTTCCGTGATCAGCAGGTACTTTCCGTATTTTAAAATCAATGGTCGACCGCCATAGCGGGCAAACCAGTACAAAAAGAGTTGCGAGAACAAACCACCAATGACGGCAGCGACAACGGCGAGCGGCCAACCGATCGTTCCTTGGGAAATCATGAATCCGCCATAAGACAAGACGATTTCGCTCGGAATGATTTCAATCATTAATCCAAGGGCGATTCCGAAATAACCTAAGTCAGCGAGATATAATAAAACGTTATTAACAACTTGAGATAACACATGGAACACTCCTTCTGCTTCACTTCATTCCTTTATATTAGAGAAGAAAGTGGGAAAATGGAAGAAAAATTCGTTAATCTTGCGAATCAAATATACATATGGAATGTTTGGGGTCAATCTGACAGATTGAACTGCAAAACTTTCAAATGAAGGAAAAAAAGGACCAACACCTCAACAGGTGTTGGTTCCATCATACAATGAACGGTTTATAACACCATCGCGGCAATCGTTCCGAAAACGAGCAGCGGCAGATTGTAGTGCAGGAACGTCGGGATGACGGTTTCGCGCATGTGATCATGCTGTCCGTCGGCGTTCAGTCCACTTGTCGGACCGAGCGTCGAATCGGATGCCGGGCTTCCGGCGTCGCCAAGGGCACCGGCTGTCCCGATGATAGCAATCGTCGCTTCCAGACTGAATCCGTACTGGACACAAAGCGGGACGAAAATCGCAGCGATGACAGGAACCGTCGAGAAACTCGAACCAATCCCCATTGTGACGAGCAGTCCGATCAACAGCATGACGAAAGCGGCAACGAGTTGGGAATCGCCCATCAAGGCTTTTGAATTCTCAACGAGCGGATCGATGTCACCGGTTTTCCGGAGGACGTTCGAAAATCCGTTCGCTGAAATCATGACGAACCCGATGAACGACATCATCCGCATACCGCGGGTGATGACATCGTCTGCTTCGCTGAAGCGGACGAGACGAAGAAGTAGAAACAGGACGAGACCTGTTGTCGCAGCGAAAATCATCGATTCGGTCGTCAACTGGACGGCGAGCGTCGCGAGGACGACGAGTCCGCTGAGGAACAGTTTTGTTTTCGTGATGACAGGAATCTCATAGTCGTCCGGAGCGATATTCCGCATTTCGTATTCCCGTGGTTTCCGGTAAACGTAAAGACCGATCAACAGACCAACGAGCATTCCGAGTGCCGGAATCGCCATTGCCTGAATGACGGAAGCACCAGCCGTGTCCATTCCGTTTTTCGAAATGTTCGGCAAAAGGATCTGGTTCAAGTAGATATCCCCGAAGCCGACCGGCAGGAACATGTACGGTGTGACAAGACCAAACGTCATGACGATGGCAATCAGGCGGCGGTCAATCTTCATCTCATTAAACAGACCAAGGAGCGGTGGAATGATGATCGGGATGAACGCGATGTGAATCGGTAAAACGTTTTGTGAGCTGATCGCGAGTAACAAGATTGCAAAGACGATAAAGCCTTTTAACTTCTTGACTGACGCTGCGTCAGCGGATCCTTTCGAACGTTTGATCAAGGCGTGTGCCAAGGCATCCGGAAGACCGGTTTTTGACAAGGCGACAGCAAACGCACCAAGTAAGGCATAACTGAGGGCGATTTCGGCCCCGGCGCCAAGTCCTTCAGCGAACGTCGCGATCGTCTTGTTGATGCCGAGACCGCCGATCAGTCCGCCGGCGACGGCACTGAGAACCATCGCGAGGACGATATGGACCCGGAAGATGGCTAAAAGAAATAATAGAGCAACGGCAATAATGACTGCATTAAACATGAACTAAAACCACACTTTCTTTTGGTATCACTGTACTATACTAAAGTATCATACAGACCGTTCTTTTGACTGTCAAGAAAAAAACAAAAAAAGGTATGACCGACGTCAGATTGAGGCCGGTCATACCTTTCTTCTTCATTAAAACGTGATTCAGCAATCGACTTGATCGAGTTTTCCCGTTCCCGGATCGATGACGAGTCCGTGGACTTCCGTACCCGGCGGCAACAGCGGATGGTTTTTAATCAATCCAACCGAGTGGCTGACATTTTCTTCGACGGATGTGAAGCCGCGCAACCATTGCTTCAAGTCGACGCCGGAAGCATCGAGTGTGTGCAACACCTGTTCATTGATTCCACGGTCCTGCATTTCGGCAATCATCTTCGCCGGATCGATTGTGCTCATGCCGCAGTCATGATGTCCGATGACAATGACTTCTTCCGCTCCGAGGGCATAAAGGGCGACGAGAATCGACCGCATGACGGATCCGAATGGATGGGACAGGACAGCCCCGGCATTTTTGATGATTTTCGCATCACCGTTTTTCAGACCAAGTGCGTGGGGAAGGAGCTCCGTCAAACGTGCATCCATACAGGTCAGAATCACAACCTTCTTATCCGGGAACTTATCCGAGATGAATGGTTCGTATTGTTTCTCTTCGACGAACTGTTGATTAAACGCAAGCATTTGATTAACGACTGACATGAAACTTCCTCCTTTAAGACAAATGAATGATGGAACTATTTCTAGCGTACACGATGAACGATTGGTCAGACAAGCAGATTCATCGATTGCTGTGACAGTTATCACAGGAGCGGGACAAAAAAGCGAATCCTTGCGTCAGAACAGGTTGTTTCTTTGAAAACGCTCTCATCCATGTGAAATAGTTCACAGGATAGCCATGCACAAATGTAACAAAAGGCGGTATGATTGATTTGTGAAGGAAAGCACAAACTATTTAAAATCAGCTTGGCATTCCTAACATGCAGTAGGGAAATGCAGACTCAGATTCGTTCCAAAATAGGGAGGAAACCTAACATGGCTGTCAAAGAAAAAATCAAACAAGATGTCTCACCTGTCGAACAAGCAATCAATCAAATCGTCGCCAAAGGTCAAACGGCACTTCAAGAATTACTGACATTTGATCAAACGAAAATCGATGCGATCGTCCGGGACATGGCACTTGCCGGTCTTGAACGTCACGTCGAACTGGCACGTCTCGCAGTTGAAGAAACAGGTCGTGGTGTCTTTGAAGATAAAATGATCAAAAACATGTTCGCAACAGAATACATCTACAATAGTCTTCGTGATGAAAAAACGGTCGGAATTTTAGAAGAGGATGTTCAAAACGGCATCACCTACATCGCAGAACCGGTCGGCGTCGTGTGTGGCGTCACACCGGTGACGAATCCGACATCAACAACGATGTTCAAAGCATTAATCGCGATCAAAACGCGTAACCCGATTGTGTTCGCGTTCCATCCGTCAGCGCAACAATGTTCACTCGAAGCAGCCAAAACATTACGTGACGCTGCCGTCAAAGCCGGTGCACCAAAAGATTGTATCCAGTGGGTCGAACAACCGTCACTTGAAGCAACAAAAGTCTTGATGAATCACACTGATATCGCAATGGTCCTCGCGACAGGTGGAGCCGGCATGGTCAAATCCGCTTACTCAACCGGTAAACCAGCACTTGGTGTCGGACCGGGTAATGTACCGTGTTACATCGAAAAATCAGCTAAAATCAAACGCGCCGTCAGTGATTTGGTTCTCTCCAAAACATTTGATAACGGAATGATTTGTGCGTCCGAGCAAGCGGTCATCGTCGATCAAGAGATCTATGCCGAAGTGCGGGCAGAAATGGAAGCACTCGGTTGCTACTTCTGTACGCCGGACGAGAAAAAACGTCTCGAAGCGCTCGTTATCAAAACCGATACATGTGCCGTCAATGCGGACATCGTCGGGAAACCAGCGACATGGATCGCAGCAAAAGCCGGCATCGATGTTCCGAGCAACACGGTCATGCTTGTCGCAGAACTCGAAAAAGTCGGTGCAGAAGAACCGTTGTCACACGAAAAATTAAGCCCGGTCCTCGGTGCTTACAGTGTCGCCTCAACGAATGATGCCTTCCACGTCGCCGAACGGATGCTTGAAATCGGTGGACTTGGTCACACGGCGGTCATTCATACGACGAATGATGAGTTGATGACAGCGTTTGGTCTCCGGATGAAGGCGTGTCGGATTCTCGTCAACAGCCCATCGGCACACGGTGGAATCGGCGATCTCTACAATGAATTGACACCATCGCTGACACTCGGCTGCGGATCATACGGGAAAAACTCGGTCTCTGAAAACGTAACGGCGAAACATCTACTCAATGTCAAGAAGGTGGCGAGACGACGCGTGAACATGCAGTGGTTCAAAGTACCGGAAAAGATTTTCTTTGAAAAAAACTCCGTTCAATACTTGAAATCAATTCAAAATGTCTCCCGGGCATTGATCGTCACCGATCAATCGATGGTCGAGTTCGGCTATGCCGACAAAGTCATCCGTAACTTGCCGGCAGGCGTCAGCTACCGGATCTTTGACCAAGTCGAACCGGATCCATCCGTGACGACTGTTCAGATCGGTGCGCAAGCGATGCACGATTTCAAACCGGACTTGATCATCGCCCTCGGTGGGGGATCTGCAATGGATGCTGCGAAAGGCATGTGGTTATTCTATGAGCAACCAAACGAAACATTCTCGAATCTGCGCCAAAAATTCATGGATATCCGCAAACGGGCCTATAAGTTCCCGGAACTCGGCAACAAAGCGAAGTTCGTCGCCATTCCGACAACTTCCGGTACGGGTTCAGAAGTCACACCGTTCACCGTCATCACCGATAAAGAGAAAAACGTCAAGTATCCGATTGCTGACTATGCGTTGACACCAGACGTTGCGATCGTTGATCCGGAGTTCGTCATGACGGTGCCTGCCTCAATCACGGCGGATACTGGGATGGACGTCTTGACACACGCGACGGAAGCCTTTGTCTCTGTGCTTGCGAACGACTACACGGATGGACTGGCGTTAAAAGCAATCAAGATGATCTTTGAGTACTTGCCACGTGCATATGATAACGGTTCAGACGCCGAAGCACGCGAAAAAGTCCACAATGCTTCAACGATGGCCGGAATGGCGTTTGCGAATGCCTTCCTCGGCATCAACCACTCAATCGCGCACAAAATCGGTGGGGAGTTCCACACACCACACGGTCGGACGAATGCGATCCTGATGCCGCACGTCATTCGTTACAATGCATCAAAACCAACAAAACTTGCAGCTTTCCCGAAATACGAGTCGTTCATTGCAGATGAACGCTATGCGGAAATCGCCCGTTACCTCGGTCTGCCGGCAACAACGACGGAACAAGGGGTTGAATCGTTTATCCAAGCTGTCAGTGAACTCGGACAACGCCTCAACATCAAGATGTCGTTCAAAGCCCAAGGCATAAAAAAAGCCGATTTTGAAGCGAAACTCGACAAGATGGCCGTCGATGCGTTTGAGGATCAATGTACGACAGCGAATCCAAAAATGCCGCTCGTGACGGAACTCCGTCAAATCATGGAATCTGCTTACGAAGGTATCTAAATAGAGAGAAAAACATCATGGCAATTCAAAAGAGCCTTGCTTCCGGTTAACGGAGGCAAGGCTTTCGTGTGTTCATAATCGTGAAGTCGCGTTCACTCATTTGTTAATCACAATCGATAATTGATAGTTCACATGCTCATTTAATTCCGTTAAAAACGAATCCAGTTCCTTGTTAGATGGAAAGCGACATTCGAGCAGGTAACAACTGTCCCCGCTGATTTTATAATTATTCAGAACATACAACGGATGTTTCTTGAGAAACGAGAGATACGGTTGATGGTGGGTATCTTTCGTATAAATACTGATCATCGCATGGATCGTATACCCCATCTTTAAGGGGTTGAGAAGAATCGTATATCCTTCGATTATACCCTGTTCCTCTAATTTCAAGACCCGGGCAGATGTTGCGGGTCCACTTAAGTGAATTTTTTGACCCAATTCTTTCATCGTGATCCGGCTGTTTTGTGACAGCTCGTCGATGATTTGTAAGTCCGTTTGATCGAACACGATTTCCAATCCCTTCATAAGTAAAGTAAAACAGCAAAAAGACCTTCAGTAAGCCCTGTATCGGGATGACATTCAAATTATATACTAGGCTCCTAACAACGAAAAGGAGTGGAACACATGAACATTCAACATATCCGTAATGCAACGTTAAAACTGGACTATGCCGGTAAAACATTTTTGATTGACCCGTTTTTAGCAAATAAGGGAGCCTATCCGGCATTTCCGAATTCGGCACGACAAGATCAAAAAAATCCGTTGGTCGACTTACCGGCTTCGCTCGACTCCATTATTGATGCAGATGCGGTCATTGTCACGCATTTACATCTCGATCACTGGGATGATGTGGCGAAAGAGTCGTTATCAAAAGATATCCCGTTGTTTACTCAGAATGAACAAGATGCTCAAGAAATAAAAAACAGCGGATTCCAAAACGTCGAAGTCTTAGAAGAAAATACCGTTTTTGAAGGAATTCAATTGATTAAAACAAAAGGGGAACATGGCAGAGGCCCCATTTTAGAAATCGCCGGTTCGGTGTGTGGGGTCGTCTTTAAGCATGAGGATGAAAAAACAGTTTATATTGCCGGAGATACGGTCTGGTATAAAGAAGTGGAGAAAGTGATCGAGCAGCATCAACCGGAAGTCATCGTCGTCAACGCGGGCGATAACCAGTTTGATGAAGGGGGATCGCTCGTCATGGGAGCAGAAGACGTCTTAGCTGTCCACGAGGCCGCACCAACCGCAAAAATTCTTTCTGTGCATATGGAAGCTGTGAACCATTGGGCATTGTCTCGAACAGATTTAAGAACGTTTGCTGACGAACATCACTTTTCTGCTCAATTGATCGTGCCGGAAGATGGCGAACGTTTTGTGTTTTAAGTATAAGTCGCGTTCCCGGAGGCGATGCACTTGAAACTTCATTGATCTCATACGTATCAAACAAGGTTTTTGCTTTAGCGTATCGATTCATTTCAATCAGCGTCATGAGGTAAGTGTGATCCATCGACATATAGATATATAAGTTTAACTCCTTCTTAAATCGTACGAGAGGTGTTCTCGGGATGATCTTGCCACCACTCTCGGATCACCGGGCAAAGGACTTCGTAATCTTCGAGCGCTTTTAACGTCTCGAGCACCTGTTGAACGGCAACTTGTTGCTCCTGTTCAGTTACGGTCTCAAGGCGAAGGGCTTTGGACAGACTATAGGCAAGCCATCCGAGTTTACTCGCGTATCCAGCGGACAGAGCTGGCTCAAGAGGATAGTCAAGTCGACCGCCTGCCGCATGATACCCTTTGACGAATGCCTCGAAATGGTCTCGTCGCACATGATTTTGCTCATCGAGCGACCAATAAAGGATCGTTTCTAAAAAATCGTGCATCGGATGAATCGGACCGGCCGATTCCCAGTCGATGAGAATCGGTGCACCGGACTTCCATAACACGTTTTTGGCATCCAAATCGCGGTGACTGAGAACCGATGTTCCTCGCAATTGTTTTAGGGCAGAAGACGCCTCGTTGTCCCAACGTTTGATTCGTTTTAAGTCCGTCCAATAAGGTTCTAGCAGTGTGTGGCCTTGCTGGCGGATTTTTTCTGCGAATGTGTCCCATGGAACCGGAGACTCAGGTGATGCAGCGGTTTGTTGAATCGGCAGCGAGGACAGGTCCGCAGTATGAATCTGCGCCAACTGTTTACCGATCAGTTCAGTGTGGTTTGGTGTGACTTGGTGAATCGGCAACGTCAACCTGTCCACCCATGGGAAGACGAGATAATATTGTGTACCGATTTGGTGTAAGGCGGATCCATTGATCGTGAGGGCGGGCAAGGCAGAGACTTCGCCAGCTAAAGCCGTGACAATCCGTTCCGAATCGATGAAGTTTTGCCGTGCAGTCGGACGAGAGAGGATGATCGGATTCAGTAACTTTATTGCATACGTTCCGGTCGTCGTTTGAAGAAGAAACATCTTGTGCAACAGACCACCGGACAGAGGATCCGGATCCGTCAGTAACTCCCCGAGCTTGAATCGTCTGCTGATAGTCTTAAATAGTGTTGAAGCGTTTTCTGTTGTCGTCACGTCGTTCCTCCTTATGAAATCGAAATTCCTCTTCCATACAGATTTGGTTATAATTAGAGTATATCGTACGGAAATGACCAGAAGTCATTGAAATTAGGCGACTGGCGTTTCTGAACGGCATAGAACAGGAATAATCAAACAAAGGAAAAGGAGGGATTGACGATGGAACAACGACAAGAGCGGCGCAACAGGCGTTTCTCAATTATGGATCTTATATTCGGGATCGGGTTTGGTCTGATCTTCTTTGCCGTCTTATTTGGTCTGATGACAGTCGTGACCGGACAAATCGAGTCCTCAAGCGATTATCAGTCACTCGTGAAGCAAATGCAGGATGCGGGTGTCACCTGGGGCAGTAATGACGTGACGGTCACACTGATGTTGCTGTTCATCGGTGGCCTCGACGTGACGATGCCGTCTGCCGTCCGGGAAGCAATCATCAACCAAGTACTCGGAGCCAGTTCGGCCGGAGATGTCCTGTCGATCTTTGGGATTGATTTGAATCAAGTCTTGTCACCGCTGACGTTCGACGTGACATATGGTTCCCTTTTGCTGTCTGTATTCGGTATCGTATTTGTTTTTATTCTCTTTTTACTGATGCGGATCAAAGCAAACCGGCTCGGCTGGACAGTCCGGTCCGTCAGTTTTTTAGTGACTGCTTGGATCGGTTGGTTCATGCTCGTTCAGCGCAGTGACTCGATTTCCTTTTTATCGTTCCAGGACGGTGTGTTGACACAAGGGTTGCTTGCGCTCGGCATCGTGATTGCGTTAAGTTATCTGGCACTGTATCCGCAAGGGTTGTCCGGTTTATCGGCAGCAGCCCGTGGCAGCTTGCTTGTCTTAATGTTCGCGAGTTGCCTCCAACTGTATCTCGTCGTCACAGATGAAACGCAGTATGACGGGGATTCGGCACTTCGGACGGCCTTGACCGTCGCGAGTCTGGATGCCGGAAGCGGCGGAATGTACGACTTGTTGCACGGTGGGCAGATTGCCTACAAAGCGAATGTGCTCGGTGCGGACGTTGATGTACCGGTGACGATGCTGAACGGTGAAACCTCGACCGGTCAATTAAATCAATCGATTGAAGATGTTTTGGCAGAAATCGATACGGATCGGGTGGCAGAACAACTGTTGACGATTCTCGGCGGTGAACGTCCCGATTTATCCGATACCCGGTTGAATCTTGAACCAATTGATTACGGTATCGCAAGGCAGACGATTCAAGCGCTTGATGCCGAATCAGCAGGAGTCACGCCGGAGCCGGTCAACTCGGAAAGTGCGTACTGGATCTTGATTCTGATTCCGTTTATTCTGTATCTGTTTGCCAGTATCCGGGCATTCAAGACAATTCTTGATCCGATTGTTTTCGCAGTCCTGATCGGTGTCACGAGTTTCCTTGTCGCTCAAGCAACTACGGCAGACTTTACTGTCGCTTGGCGCAATGAAGCGCTGTTGCAGTTTTCACAGCAACCGACCGGACTGACGCCGCTCTACGCTGCGGGGATGGCATTGATTGCCGGATTGATTGGATTTATCATCAAACGAAAACCAACTGTATAACCAATGACGCCGGTCGACCTGAGAGGGAAGGGCGGCGTTTTTTGATTTAACATGTAAAGGCTGTTTGAAGATTATTAAGCCAGTATTTGGAATTAGTTAAGCAGGTTAAATAAGACGGATGTCCGACCTATTCAAAGTCGCTATAAGCTACAATGAAAGCGTGTTAAATTAGTTGAGCAGTCATTTATACTTAGGGGGAAATCAGATGAAACAAGTCACGAAAATCGTCATTGCCAGCACGTTGATCGCACCGATGCTTGCGCCCGTCATTCAAGTCAAGACACTCGCCGCCGACAACAGCGTCGTCAAACTTCGTTTTTTAGAGACCACTGATTTACATACAAACTCGATGAACTACGATTACTTCAAGGATGCGCAAGATGAGACGATTGGTCTTGTCAAAGCTGCGACCGTCATCAAACAGGAACAAAACGTCGTCGGCGAAGCCAACAGCTTCGTATTCGACAATGGCGATACATTACAAGGGACACCATTTGGCGATTACGTCAAAAATCAATACGACAAAGGCAACAAAGGGAAACACCCGATGTACGAATTGATGGAATACATCGGTTATGACGCAGTCACACTCGGGAACCACGAGTTCAACTTCGGACTCGACTTCCTGAAGTCAGCGATGAAAGCATCAAGCGGCGAAATCAAATTCGTGAACTCGAATGTCCTCGATGCTGTTACGAAAAAACCGATTGTTTCCGAGTTCAACACGGACGGGAAGGATTATCAAATCATCGAACGTCAAGTCAAAGACCAAAACGGTCAGATGAAGACGGTCAAAGTCGGTGTCTTCGGGGTCGTCACACCACAAATCATGGCGTGGGATGCCGGCAACCTGACAGGGAAAGTGACAGCGGAAGATATCGTTCCGGTCGCTAAAGCAACGGCGAAAAAATTAAAAGACGCCGGTGCAGACGTCGTCGTCGCACTTGCCCATACAGGAATCGGGGATACAGCGGATCAAAAAGACGGCGATGAAAACGTCGGGTACGCGTTGACAAAAATCGCGGACATCGATGTCTTGATGACCGGTCACCAGCACGGAAAATTCCCGGACAAGACATCAGCGTTCAATAACTTACCGAACGTCGACGCAGCAAACGGTCTCATCAACGGTAAACCGGTCGTCATGGCCAACACGCAAGGAAAAAATGTTGGCGTCATCGATCTTCAATTAAAACAAGACGGCGACAAGTGGGTCGTCGATACAGCCGGATCAAAACTGGCAGACGTCACGAAAGACACGGCGGCAGATGCCGGTGCTGTTAAATTAATTGAAAAAGCGCATGAAGGCACACTCGCTTACATCCGCCAACAGGTCGGAACGATCAACGATGACATCCAAAGCTTCTTTGCTCTCGTTCAAGATGACGATTCAGTCCAGTTCGTCACGAACGCGCAAAAATGGTACGTCGAGAAACAACTCAAAGAAAATGCGGATCTCGCCCAATATAAAGATTTACCGCTCTTATCTGCCGGTGCACCATTCAAAACAGGCGGCCGCAATCAAGTCAACGCGTCTGACTATACGTTGATCAAAAAAGGGCCGATTGCGTTGAAAAACGTTGCCGATCTTTACGTTTATCCGAATACACTCGAAGTCGTCAAAGTGACAGGAGCCGACGTCAAAAACTGGCTCGAGATGTCAGCCGGTCAATTCAATGAAGTGACGGATGCGAAGACAGACTTGCTGAACAAAGAGTTCCGCAGCTATAACTTCGATATTCTCGACGGCTTGACGTATGATATCGACATCACGAAACCGGCGAAGTTTGACTACAACGGTGTGGTCGTCAAGGAAGACGCGAGCCGTGTTCAAAACATCAAGTACCAAGGCAAGGAAATCACGGACGATCAGGAGTTCCTCGTCGCAACGAACAACTACCGTGCCGGCAGTGCGACTTTCCCGGGTCTTGGTCAAGGGAAGAAAATCGTTTACAAATCAGCTTACGAGACACGCAACGTCATCTCGGACTTCATCAAAGCAAAACAGCCGGTTGATTATCAAGCGGACAACAACTGGTCACTCGTTGCCAGCAAACCGATCACGGTGGACTTTGATTCAGCGGAAGCGGCTGCAGACTACACGAAACGGTATGAAGGCATCACGAACACAGGGGTTAAACGCGCTGGTGAGACAGGAACGTTCCTGAAGTTCAAACTCGATGTGCCGATGAAAGACTTTAATGTCAGTGTCAGCGCTGTCAAACCGGGAGCAAAAGTCGTTACCGGTAAAGCGGTCGCCGGAGCAAAAGTTACAGTCAAACGCGGCACGACGGTCCTTGGCACGACGACAGCCGACGAAACCGGCAAGTATGCCGTTACCGTCCGTCCGGTCAAACTGCGTGACAAATTGACGGTTGTCTCGGAGCTCGGTTTCATGAAAAAAGAAACGATGGTCACGGTCGGGACAGGTGTCGTCGCGACGCCGGCCATCGACAAGAAGTCAGCCGTCTACGGTTCGACGGTCTTGACAGGAAAAGCAACGGAAGGACTTGATGTCACGCTCTATAAAGGGTCGACGAAAATCGCGAAAGCGAAAACGACGGCAAGCGGCTTCAAGATTCCGGTCAAAAACGGTCTGATGACGGGCACGTACACAGTCAAGTCGACGGACATCTCAAACAAGATTACGAAAAAAGCGTCATTTACGATCAAAAATACGTATCCGGTCAAAAAATGGGCGGGTAAAAAGACATTGACGGGCAAAGTCGAAAAACGTCAAATCGTCCGCTTGTTCGAAAAAACAAGCAGCGGCTACAAATTGATTGCGCAGGACGTTGCCGACAACCACGGCAACTACGTCCTCAAAATGCGGACAGGTCTGGCGACGGGTTCATACAAAATGAACATCTACACAGCATCGGACCGTCTCGATCAATCGCGTTACTTCATCACGAAAAAATAAGACAACAAACCAAAACGGCTTCTCATCTGAGGAGTCGTTTTGGTTTTGAGGAAAAAACTGGCATACTAGTTAAGAGGGGAGAGGATACCATGCGGCAAGTCATCGTCACACCATATCAGTCGTCCTGGCCAGAAGCGTTTCAACAGGCAAAAGAGCAGTTGGAGACGATTTTCGGCGACCGTCTGCTTGCAGTTCATCATATCGGCAGTACATCGGTCCCGGGATTATCGGCAAAACCGATACTCGATATCCTGCCGGTCGTCGATTCACTTGACGGGATTGAAGCATTTGACGTAGCGATGGAACAGATTGGCTATGAAACCAAAGGGGAGTTCGGGATGCCCGGGCGCCGCTATTACCGAAAAGGCGGCGACGACCGGACGCACCACATTCATCTTTATGCGACCGGCAATCCGGAAATCATGCGTCACGTCGTCTTTCGCGATTACTTGCGAGAACATCCGCAGGAAGTCGAAGCGTACAGTACAATCAAAGAGCAACTGGCGGTACGGTATCCGGAAGACATCAGTGCCTACATTGCCGGCAAGGACTCCTTTGTCAAAGCGATGGAGCAACGGGCACTGGTCTGGTGGTCGCATGAATGACTGGCAACAGGCACTTGACCGGCACGTTGGTGTCGGTGTCCGGACGACACGTGCGTTGATCCGGCTGATTCAGCCGGAAGACTGGGACAAACATCCGATTCCCGGCAAGCGGTCCGTCTATGAAGTAGCGGTGCATCTTGCTGTGTTGCTTGAAGCCGATTTACGGATTGCGACCGGAGCGACGGCGGACGAAATGGCACAGTTTTATGCCGTTCCCGTGCCGCCCGGTCAGCTGATCGACCGCTTGGACCGGTCGTGGCAGTATTATCAAGACCGGCTTGCAAGTGGTTTTGCGACGGAACCGACCTACTGGGGCGTCTCCGACAGCTCAGCCGGTTGGCTGATGGAAGCAGCCGTCCATTTGTATCATCACCGGTCACAGTTATTTGATTACTTGAACCTGCTTGGTTATGACATCAAGTTGAATTTGTTTGAATAATAGGAGAGTGTTGAAATGGAAAGGATTGTAGATACAGCAGACGGCCGCTTTGATACACGCTTGACAGGGACGGGGAATGTGACGTTCATCCTCGATCACGGAATGATGTCGAGTCATTACCAATGGGGCTGGCTCCGCGGGGAATTATTGAAACAGGGTCGCGTTTTCGAATATTCGCGGCTCGGTTACGGCCGATCGACCCGCGGTAAAACGAAACGGTTGTTTACGCAACAAGCGGATGAACTGGAACGGGTCCTTGATTTGCTGGACATCAAAGGACCGTTCGTCTTCATCGGGCATTCCCTCGGTGCCTATATCTCGCTTGAACTCGGACGCCGCCGACCGGACGAGACGGCAGGGATTGTCCTGCTTGATCCGTCGCATCCGGAAGTTGATGCCGAACTACCAAATTGGTATGAGCGGACGCAGGAGGAATGGAACCGCTTTTTGTATGTCTTGAGTCATGTCCGGCCACTCGCCTGGTTGATTCCGGATGACCTCGGCGCACGGATGTTCACCAGCCTGCCGGAGGCCGATCGGATTCCGATGTGGCGCAACATGGCACGGAAAAACCACTGGCGGGGGACGCTGGACGAGTGGCAGGCAGTCGAAGCGAATAATCAGCACGTCCTGGAAGTCGTCGAGCATATTGTGCCGCCGGTTCTCGTGTTATCCGCTTCGGACTGGGCCGGCGGGATGCCGGAAAACTGGCTGAACCCGGAACTGACGAAGCGGATTAATGCCGCACATGAACGGTTTGCTGCGAGTCTGCCGGACGCGGAATTCCATGTCATTCCGGACACGAATCATTATACGATTGCCGGATTTTCGGAGGAAGCCGCCGGAACGATCGTCCGCTTGATCCGAACTGCCTTTTTTAAATAAGTCTGATCCAGACATCCCGTTTCTGTGACGCGTCGAGAACCGTCATGGAAGCGGGAGTTTTTTCATGTTGTAAAACAGCAGTTGACAGAGTAAATCGGAACGATTACTATTTAAAACGTAATGATTCCGATTTGACTAAAAAGGAGTAATGACTATGCATCCGATCCCCATCACGGTCCTGTCCGGTTATCTTGGTGCCGGTAAGACAACTGTATTAAATCATTTATTAAACAACCGGCAAGGGCGCAAGCTTGCCATCATCGTCAACGATATGAGCGAAGTCAACATCGACGCCGTGTTGATCGAACAAGGCGGTTTTTCGCGGACGGAAGAATCATTCGTGACGTTATCGAACGGTTGCATCTGTTGTACGTTGCGGGACGATCTATTACTCGAAGTCCGACGGCTCGTCGAGCAGGGCAATATCGACGGCATCGTCATCGAATCGAGTGGCATTTCGGAACCGATTCCGGTTGCTCAGACGTTTACATACCTCGATGAAGACAGTCAGATTGATTTGACGGAGACGACAAAAATCAATGCGATGGTAACGGTCATCGACGGCTATCGATTCCTGAAAGACTTTGAGTCCGGTGAATCGTTGATTGAAAGGCAACAGGCGGTCGACGAGACGGATGTCCGGGAAGTCGTTGATCTCCTCGTCGATCAGATCGAGTTCGCCGATATCATTTTATTGAACAAAATCGACCGGTTGACCATGCAGGAAAAGCACGATGTCACCGGCTACTTAAAGGCACTCAATCCGCTTGCCAAACTGATCGAGACGACACATGGGCAGGTTGATCCGTCCGAGATTCTGGACGTTGATCTGTTTGATTTCGAACAGGCGGCAGCAAGCGCCGGCTGGATCCGCGAGCTGAATGCCGAGGAACACGTTCCGGAAACAGAAGAATACGGGATCAGTTCGTTTGTCTACAAGCGCGATGTTCCGTTTCATCCAGAACGGTTGTTGGCCTTGATTGAGGCGTGGCCGGAAGAAGTCGTTCGTGCCAAAGGCTTCTTGTATCTTGCGACCCGCCCGGAAATCGCTTTGTTGTTCCATCAGGCGGGATATGCCTCGAATATGGAATATGCCGGACGCTTCGAATCAGTCGCGGATCGCCGGACCGAACTCGTTCTGATTGGGATCGGCTTTGATCAGCAGGCACTCGAAGTGGAGTTTGACGCTTGCCTTGTTCAAGAGCACGAAACGAACTGGACGAGCCTGAATGATCCGATTCCGGGACGCGAGCTGTACGACATGAATTTTTCAAAATAGGTCAACTTTTCAAGAAATCACATCCGTGGTTTCTTTTTTTGCTATATTTTTAAAGGAGACAGGGAATGAAAAGAATAGAGTACGTTGCAGAGGAGGAAGTCTAGTGCGCAATCGGATTTTACAGTTCGCGCTCGTGTTTTTAGTTGCCGGTGGAATCATTTGGGGGCTATACCAATTGGGCTATTTATTTTATGTGCTGACGATTTCCGCGACCGTCGTACCGCTTGCCGTCATCATGATTATCTTCATCGAAAACCGGACAGCGGAATCGACGATTGCCTGGTTTTTAGTTTTGATTTTCTTACCGATTCTTGGCGTCATCATCTGGATGATGTTCGGGCGCAATCCGCGCCGCCGCCGCCGGAACCGGCGATCGCATGACGAGCGGACATTGCTGAAACAGGCAATTCGTCCCGTCCGGTCGCTTGCGGTCAGTGAGTTGCCGCCGAATCACCTGAAGCTGGCCAATACGATTCGGAACTTTGGCGGCGGTGGCGTTGATGTCCATACTGCCAGTCAAATCCTGACGAACGGTAACGAGACGTTCCCGGAAATTCTCCGGATGATTCGTTCCGCGCAGCATCATGTCCACATCCAATACTACATTTACCGGAACGATGAGACCGGACAGGCAATCCGCGAAGCATTGATTGACCGGTTAAACGCCGGTGTCGAAGTCCGGTTCATGTTTGACGGGCTCGGGAGTTACATGCTCGGGGAAGGCTTTTTAAAACCGCTCCGGGAAGCCGGGGCGAAGATTGCCGCCTACGACCCGATTTCAAGTCCGTTATTCATCTTCACGGCGAACTTCCGCAATCACCGGAAAATCGTCGTCATTGACGGGAAGATCGGCTTTACCGGTGGACTGAACGTCGGCGACGAGTACGACGGGAAAAGTAAGAAGTTCGGTTTTTGGCGCGATACCCACCTTCGGCTCGAAGGACGGGCCGTCAAGGAATTGCAGGCGACGTTCCTCGATGATTGGTTATACGCCCATCTCGAAGGCAGTGATACGTGGGAAACGTTTGCTGGTGAGGGCGCAATCGAACATTACTTCCCGAAACATGATGTCGAGTCGGACGGTGCAGTCCAGGTCGTGACGAGTGGACCGACGTCAAAAGATCCGGCCATCCGGAACGCGTTAATTGCTGCCATCATCTCGGCACAGCGGTCGATCTGGATTTCGACTCCGTATCTGATTCCGGATAACGAGACGATGACATTGCTGCGTCTCGCGGCCCGTGCAGGACTGGACGTCCGGATTTTAACACCGGGTAAGGGAGACAGTTTTACCTCCTACTATGGAACCCGGTCCTATTTCGGACCTTTGTTAAAAGATGGAGTCAAAATTTATACGTATAACCGGCACTTCATCCATGCCAAACTGTTCCTCGTCGATGGAAAGATTGCCGTCGTCGGAACGGCGAACATGGATATCCGGAGCTTCGTTTTGAACTACGAACTGATGGCCTTTATGTATGATTCCGAGAGTGCGGCCCGGCTCGAACGCGATTTCATCGATGATTTCGACGTCTCGATTCAGTTGTCTTCGGCGGATTATGTCAAACGTCCGATGCGGTTCCGGATCTTTGAATCGTTCTCCCGTTTGATTTCACCATTGTTATGATCACAAGCGCATCGTCCTTGATTTTCAAAGGACTGGTGCGTTTTTTGATTAACTGTCACTTGAAACGGGAACAACAACTCTTATACACTAATAGTGTAATCGGTTGCACACTTAATTTTTGGAAGGAAGTGACAAGGGCGTTCGCGTCCTGATCCCGTATGCGCACAATTGACGAATCCCATTTCTATACCCGAGACATGAAACCATTGGCACGACCGGAAGCAATTGTCCAAGGCGACACATACCGCTTCACCGTTCTCACCAGTCGCCTAATTCGACTCGAGTACGCAGCGGACGGACAATTCGAAGATCGGCCGACGCAAACCGTTTGGTACCGTGATTTCCCGGTGCCGTCGTACCGGATCGTCGAAGACGAAACGGAGTTGCAAATCATCACGGAACACGTCCATTTGCATTATACAAAAGGACCGTTTGCGTCGAACACCCTCTACATCGACGTCCTTGGAAACTTCAGTACGTATTACAGCCGCTACACGTACGGCGGACCGCTCCGGACCCTCAAAGGGACGGCGCGGACGCTTGATCATGCCGACGGTGAGATTCCGCTCGAAGAAGGAATCATCTCCCGTCAAGGCTATGCGGCCATCGATGACTCGGCGTCATTCGTCCTGACGGAAGACCATTTCGTCGAACCCCGTCAAGAAGGGGCGCAGGACATCTATTATTTCGGTTATGGTCACGACTACAAACAGGCATTAAAAGACTTTTACCGGTTGACCGGTCCGACTCCGATGTTACCGCGGCAAGTGCTCGGGAACTGGTGGAGCCGCTACTGGCGCTATAACGAAAAAGAATACAAGGATTTGATGACCCGCTTCAAGGCAGAGGACGTCCCGTTTTCGGTCAGCGTCATCGACATGGACTGGCACGTGACGGACATTCCGGAGAAATACGGCAGCGGCTGGACAGGCTACACGTGGAACCGCGATCTGTTCCCGGATCCAAAAGGGTTCCTGCAATGGTTAAAGGATGACGACCGGATGGTGACACTCAACCTGCACCCGGCCGACGGTGTCCGTGGATTCGAAGAAGCGTATGAGGCGATGGCTGTTGCGATGGGGGTTGACCCGGATACGGAAGACCGGATTCCGTTCGACTTCTCAGACCGCGATTTCATCGAAAACTATTTTACGAAGCTGCATCACCCGCATGAAGCCGATGGGGTCGACTTCTGGTGGATTGACTGGCAACAGGGCGCAAACTCGAAGATGAAGGGGCTTGATCCGCTCTGGATGCTCAATCATTACCATGCCCTCGACATCGCGCGGGACGGCAATCGTCCGTTGATCTTCTCGCGGTATGCCGGACCCGGCAGTCACCGCTATCCGGTCGGTTTCTCGGGCGATACGTTGATTTCCTGGGCATCGCTGAAATTCCAACCGTATTTCACGGCGACGGCCTCAAACATCGGCTACGGCTGGTGGAGTCATGATATCGGCGGTCACCAGCGTGGGGAGAAGGACGACGAACTGTCGACGCGTTGGCTCCAGTACGGCGTCTTCAGCCCGATTATGCGTCTGCACAGTACGATGAGTATCTTCAACGGGAAAGAGCCGTGGCGGTACTCGGTCGAGTCGGAACAAGTGATGAAGAAGTATTTACGACTTCGTCATCAGCTCGTGCCGTACATCTATACGATGAACGCCCGCAATCACTTTGACGGCTTACCGCTCGTCTCGCCGATGTATTACGAACATCCGGAAGAGGAACTGGCGTATGCCGTTCCGAACCAGTATTACTTCGGGACGGAATTGATGGTCACACCGATCGTCGAACCGATGAATCCGAAGCTGCACGTCGCAGCGACGACGGCCTGGTTGCCGGAAGGCGAATGGTTTGATTTCTTCACCGGTCACCGTTATACGGGCGGCAAACAGATGCGTCTGTTCCGAAAGCTTGACGATCAAGGGGTGCTCGCGAAAGCCGGCGCAATTGTTCCGCTCGGTCAGCACCTCGAACATTCGAATGCGCTCGATAATCCGGATCATCTCGAACTGCTTGTCTTCCCGGGGGCGTCAAACCGGTTCACATTGTTTGAAGATGACAATGTCGGTGTCGCGCACCGGGACGGGGAAAATGTCGAGACGGCATTTGAACTCGACTGGGCGGCCCGGACTTTGACGATTGCGACCCCGTTCGGCAAACGGGAGTTGTTGCCGGAAAAACGTGAAGTGACACTGATCTTGCGTGGTGTCAACGAAGGACACGTCTCACGGGACGGGAAAGTCCTGCCGAGCCGTTATGATCATCAGACTCAATCATTGTCGGTTGATCTTGGTGAACTCGGTGAGACGCAAGTCTTGTCGCTTCAGGTCGACATGTCGACGAACGATAACCGGATGGAACGGTTGTATACGTTCCTTGATCAGGCGGAGATCGGCTATGATCTGAAGGACCGTTTGTACCGGTTGTTGTCCCAACGTTTGGAACCGGTCAACTTGATGCATCAGTTGCAGGCGCTAAATCTTGAGAAGGATCTCGTCGACTGCCTGCTTGAGATCATGTTGTTCTAAAAACAATTGAGTTATTGCGATATCTCACTGTCTTTTCATCCGCTTTTCCCTGTAGGAGTCGGATGAAGAGTAGTGAGATTTGCAAACAGGACAAAAGTAGCGATGGACACGTCCATCGCTTCTTTTTTATGCAAACATCAATTGGTCAATCAGCATTGCACAAAACTTCAAGATCCGTTTTTGTCACATTTCTTCATCCAACCATTCGATAAGATCACTCAAATCTGTAATAAGATGTTTGCTCTTCAATAAGTCGATGACGTCTTCAAGAGAATTCTTCAGTTTTTCTGAATGATTGATCATTGTCTCGGCTAGGTATCCCGCATAACTGTCAATCTGATCTTCATTATTACTCTGTTCAATCCGTTGCATCAATTCACGTACCAATCGTTCCGGTTCTTGACCAATCACCATCCAATGGGAGTGCGCAAGTAAAGTGTCATCCTCATCGCCGTGATTAATTAATTCAAGGATTTCTTCCATCGTCAAAAAACTCACAGAAGCGTCAGTTGCATCAATCGGTTCACCTTCCTGGACAGACAACTTCATCAGTAATTCGTCAAAGGAGCTTGCCACAAAATGATTAGAAATAACTGAGATATCCAGACACCAGACGGACGGTTCGTGTGCATTGTCTTCAAAATTGAAATAGTAGAAGTAACTGCCACCACCATTGGCAAAAATCATCTTTTTTCCGGTTACATCCCATTCTCGTAAAGTACCTACGTTTGATTGGTAAACATCGTAAGATAACGGTTGTATGAAGGAGAAGGGCAAAAACGGTTGAGTGTCCTGATCTGACCAAGTGTTTTCAAAATCCACTGAAACAGCATTAAAAACGACAGATCCTCCATTTTGTTCTGATAATTTTTCTATGTAGGCTTCAGGAAAATGACCAGCAAGTTCCTGTTGAATCCTGTGGATGTCCGCTTTAAGTAAAGCAGGTGCTTTCAACTCTTCCTCTTCATTCCAAAACTTCAAAGTATCTAACCTTCTTTCTAGTAGTATTTAATTGGTAGCATTTTTGCAAGATATAAAAAAACAGTATACAAGAAAGGTGTTCTTCCGCAACTGACGGAAAGAACACCTTTAAAGTACTATCATTTACGCTTTAACTTCTTCGCTTTTAACTTCATATCCTGATAGGTGATCATCGGACTGTCGTCGACGGTCAACCGGAGATGGTTCGGTTCCCCTTTTGAGGTGATGCCGGAACAATACAGAACGTCGGCATACTGGTCAAACAGCTTTTCGTAGGCCGGCAAATGGTGCATCAGGCGACCGGGCGAACCCCAGCCGCACAAGACGACACCATTCGTCTCCTTGACCTGACGTAACGTCTGTTCGACGAACTCGTAATTGATTTCGTCGAAACTGGCTTGCGCGAACGGCAAGTCTTCGCTGACGAGCAGGTCCGGCATCAGACTGATGATGTCGTATTGTTTGATCGGATCTTCGATATGCTTTTTCATCAAATTATACGCGCGTTGCGTCGTCGTCCCGGATAAAAAGGCATCCGTCGTCCGCGGCGTGTAAATCAGGGCGGCGACGTATGCGCCGTCCGTCACGTCGTCAAAGATGTAACTCCGCAGATAGCGTTTTGTTTTTGCTTCGTCAAACGTCGTTTGGACGCGGATCGACGATTCCTCAATCGTCAAGGACGAACGATCGGGTTGTGTCATGGTGGTGCCTCCTTTTAGTTGGTCAAACGTAAACTGATGCGAAGGAGTTGGGCAAGTGTCTGTTTCTTGAAATCGAGATCGTTCGCATCAATCGGCTCGATTTGTTGTTGATAGGCATCGTATTGGTCGAGGACGTCAATGACATACTGTTCACTGCGATTGTATTCAAACAGGGCAGATTCAAGCGTTCCTCGGTCAGAGCGTGTCGTGACGTCGTGCTGATTGAGGTACTTCGCGGCCGTGTGAGCGCTGTCCGTCAAATCCGTCGGATCGGCTTTGCCGTCTCCGTTCGCATCGACACCAAGTCCGCCATATTGTTTGATGGCTTCCGGATCGGTCAAGTCAATCCCGTCATGCTCGATGTCGCCAAGTGACGTTCCGCCTTCATACCCCCAACCGACCCATGTCTTCGGCATGAACTGGAAAGGGCCGATTGCACCGACGGAAGACTGCATGGCGGACGATTTCGAGAAGATCGTCTCGACGCGATGAATCGCGGCAAGTAACTTCCAATCGACCTCGTAGCGGTCACCGGCTTGTTCGTAGATGTCGATATTCTCGGCTGGGACACCGTACTGTCCATAATAGGTGCGATACAGTTCATTTTGGACACGTTCCCGGTTTTGCCAGTAGATGATGCTACTACCGATGAGGACGATCAGTACGAACAAGATGCTTAATCGAAAAACTTTTCGCATTTTGTTCTCTCCTCTTTCTGTGATTCCACTGAATGGTATCATATTTCGCAAGCGGCTAATAGTTTTTTTGTGAAGTCCGTTCCCGTGCAACGGTGAGAGCGGTCACATGCTACGAGAGAATAACGGAAATCCTGTCGCAAAGCTTCATTTTAAGAAGGGGTTTCCGATTAAATCTGGTTGTAACGAGTAAAGAAGTTGTTAATTACTGACATCGTCAAAACAAGCGAAATTTGATAGACTGAATGTCAGATGAAGTCATCGTTCATTTTTTAAGATTTTGACGGTTGCAGGAATCGTCGATGGGCTTGTAAAATGAAGAGGTAAACGCTTACACATCAAAGGAGATGGACGAAACCATGCGAACGATCACTTCCACTGGCGAACGAAAGAAAACAAGTTGGACTCTGAATATCGGGAGTCAACCGAAGTTGATGATGGATGGACTGACGGAGAAAGAAACAGATCAAGAACAACGGATCATCTTCGATCACTTTTACATTCCAACAACGGCTACACTGATTTTTCGGTTCAAGGAACGTTTCCCGAACCATCTCTGCGAGAACGGGTATGATGTGTATGGAGCAGCAGCATTTGATGAACAGGTCGTGGAATTGATTTCGAACTGGTTCATCGAACTGGTCACCGTCTTGACGGCCATTCAACGTACGAAAGGCATCCAGCACTTTTTGATTGAGGGTGGGGTCGCCAAACGGACGGATTTCCTTCCGACCGTGCGCCGGACCTGCCGGGCACTTGAATCAACAGTTGATATCACATAATTCGTTAGACCGCCGGCCGACGCCGGCGGTCTTTTTTTTGGTAGACGACAAAACGGTCCCTCACCGTAGAAGCAGATGAAGGGACCGTCATTGAAAAAATGATTTTGGAAACAGACGAGGAAAAGGCTTCCTTGTAGTCGAAAGCATTACATAGGGTTCGAGAAGTTTTTTTCAGCCGCCCGACACGCCCGGAGCAAGGCATCCTTGAAGAACCGGTCTTCTTGCGAGGCAAGCATACGGGTCGCTTCCTCGTCACCGCGAAGAGACTTGCCGAGCATCTGGATGACTTTGACCCAGCGCCGGACGTGGTCGAGCTGCGGACGTCCCATCGCGACGTAGACCGTGAACCAGTCGTTTTGATCACGGCGGATCATCCGTTGGAAGAGTGACTTCGCGAGATCGACTTCTTCCGTCGACGGGACCGTCATCGTCTCGAAGTACTCCCGGAGTGAAGCAATGGCCGTGACATAGGCTTCTTTGACGTCAGCGGACGGTTGATGTTTTCCGTAATCGGACGTCGACAGATGGATCAAGGCCGGTTTCTTTTCGATTCCGGTGATCCAGGCGGACATCGTCTTGCTGCTTTTGACCGCTTGCCGGTTGGCGACGGGCAGTTTGGCCGTCACTTGGCCGACCTTGCCGATGACGTTGACTTTTCCGTTACGTTCCTGGACTTCCGTCACCGTCATTTCGACCGTATCGCCCATTTCGAACGGGATCGCTTTCGGTTGGAGTTTTTCACCGGCCGTCAACGGCGCACGTTTGCGGATCATCCGTAACGCTTCTTGCTCCATCCGGTCGTCGAGCGACCAAAGGTGTTCCGGCGGGACGTTACGGAAACGGCGGCGGCGCACTTTGATGTATTGATCGAGGGCATCGGCAGCCTGCTCCCGGGACATCTCGCCGGCAGCGACCGGTCCGATGATATCGCGGAGTGTGATTGATTCGAGTCGTTCCATGATTCCTTCGAATGGAATCAGCTCCATCACGTAGAGGCTGCTGACGACGAGTTCACATTCGCGGGGCGTAAGAGGGCGTTTGGCCATAAATTGACTTCCTTTCCAGTTGCTTGATGTTTCTAGTATACCAAAAAAAAGTCACCATCACCTCTACGGGTGATGATGACGATGAGTTTTTCTCCGCTTAAATGACGTAGGCGGATTCCGAACTGTTTTGCAACTCGGCCTGGCTCAACTTGACGAGCCCGTCATGGAACGGGTCGTGGTCGACCATCAGCTGTCCGAGTGCCTTGATCTCGGTGACCGACGTATCGGGTTTCGCACCCGTCAGGCGTAAGCGGTACGGTTTTTTGAGTAACGTATCGAATGTCAGAACAATCGTGTGTTCCATCAAATTCCTCCTTTAATTGGTGTAGTGAAGTGCCTTAAGCGTTAAGTAAAGCGAAATCACGGCTGATTTCCGTGTGTGTGTACGAGCCGGCAAGCATCTTACCGATTGCCTGACCGATTGACGCGACGACTTGCGGTTCAAGATCGGACCGCAGACCGTTAAAGCGACGGCGGGCGAGAACAGCATCCCCGTTTGGTGTCACCTTGTCGTTTCGTTCGAAGACGACGACTAAACTGGTTTTGATTTCTTCAGCTTGTGTCATGTGTATCACCTCCTTCGCCCTTATTGACAGGACGAAAACAGGAAATGTTCGGAAAGGGTGAAAAAAAGTATGGTCTGGTTACGTTTTTTACGACGGATGTCCTTTTTGAGGATGCGGACGCTCGCCTATGCGTCGTTTCTGTTTGTGTTCGGTGTCGCCTTAATCATGTATCTGGCGGAACCGGACACGTTCGGCTCTTACTTCCGGGCCGTCTACTGGACGATGACGACGGTCGTGACCGTCGGGTACGGGGACTTTTTCCCGAATACGGATTTCGGACGTTTCATGACAATCTTCGTCTTCATCTTCGGCATCGGGATCGTCGGCGGTCTGATTTCAAAACTCGTCGACGGAGTCCAATTGATTCGCAATCAAAAGGAAAGAGGGTTATTGCAAGTGAAAGAGACGGGACATACGTTAGTCTTCGGCTACAGCCGCCGTTCAAAACACGTCATCGACGAATTGCTTGAAACAACAGACGTCATCCTGATCGATGATCTCGAGCGGGAACCGTTCAGTCATCCGCGGTTCCATTATGTCAGCGGTGACCCGGCGCTGGACGCGACGTTACAGCGGGCGAATATCAAAAAAGCGACCCGGGCGATCGTCCTCGCCGATCATTCGATTCCACCGGCGCTTGCTGACGGCCGGACGCTGTTGATCGCGGCGAGCATCGAACGGGCGAATCCGAACATCTATACGATTGTCGAGATGATGCTCGAGGAACATCTCGACAGTTTTGAACAGGTCAAAGTCGATGAAGTGTTGCTCGGCGACGAAACAGTCGCCCGAATGGCGATACTCGCCGCCTACCATCCCGGTGTCTCGAAAGTCGTGACGAATCTCTTGACGAAAGACGGGGACGGGATGTTTTCGCTTCCCGCTAAACCCGAGTGGCAGACGTTTCGTGATGCCTTTCATATCCTGCTCGAAGACGGGGTGACGATTTTATCGGACGGTAAACGGCTCGATTTGAATCGGCGGTTAAACGAACCGATTCCTCCGAATACGACACTGATCGTCCTATGCAGTGAAGAAACCGCGCAGCGGATTGGAGCTGTCTGAGGAATAGGATTACATTAATTCTTTTTCGGGTATAGTAAATACATTTACTATGCAGAGGAGAAAAGTGTATGACAAACTCACAACCAGAATGGATTCAGGAATTATTTGAGACGGTCGATCAAGGGGAATTAAAAGATGTTCCGAAATTACTTTATATGGCGTTGACGTTAGAGCCAAGTTATTTCACAAAAGCAGTTAGTCGGTTAAATCAACGGCTCGAAGTCGAAACGTTACAGGAAGTCTCGGAACTGTTGACGGTTTATCGTCAATTCTTCATCTCCGCTAATCCGTCGGAAGAATACTGGTCGATTGCCTGGAACGAATTGATTCAGACGATGCACCATTTCATCGACCGGACAGAAGCACAACAGTTGTTTAAAGAACATATTGATTTGATTGATTGGTGGTCAAGTGAATCGTTATTGTCGTTACCAAGTTGGTTGACGGTACTCGATCTCGCAGAACGAATTGATGCACTTGAACAATTTTCCAGTTACTTACCAGACATTTTTGAGAGCTACGCTTTGGAGACGGCGAAGGATGAACCGTTTGCCCGCCTCGCTTGGTACGCGCTCGCCAGTGGTCAACAGGATTTACTGACACCGTTCCGGTCACGGATTGAGCAGTCGGACGTACCGGTCATCCGATCACTCGGCGATGCGGATTTACTCGATCAAATTGATACGACACGGGTTCGTATGTTAAAGTCTAAGGATAACGAACCGATAGAATTGATGTTTGATCGAAAATGGACATTATAAATTAACTCATAGAAAGTGACATCTAGATACTACACGAATTTAATCCAAGGGGTGTAGGGATGATACACGTCAATTTGCCGCGAGGTGATTATGTCGTTTTAGTGGAGATCAACCGGGAAGTCTTGCTGTGCCATTCATTAGAAGAAGCAGAGCAGGCGGAACGCGATCGGTATGAGCTGGTCGGACGGATGAGCGAACGTTTGCCGTCTGAAGTGATTGGTCCGTCGATTGCTGATTTTGTCCGGTTTTCCACCGGTTTTATCGGAGAAGCCGTGACGTGGAGCGAGGCAGAGGAAGCCTTCTTCTGCCAACAGTTCGAGACGTTTGACGGATCACCGCTCGGAGAAGATTTGACCGGGATTGATGCCAAACGTTGGCGTGCCGTTCTCGTCCGTTATTACTCCTATGTCACGATCGGAAAAATCATTCCATTTGAAGTCAGCGAAGAGTCCGATGGGACGGTTCCATTTTTTTAGTCCGTTTGGATCAGCACATCAATAGAATCGGCGTGTAAAAAGAGAAGGGCAGGGTCCACATTGAAAAAGAAACTTGCACTACTCACATTTGCTGTCGTCGTAGGGTTACCTACTTCTGCGTTCGCTAATTCTCAATATGTGCAGTATGATCCGACGTTTAATGAACAACAGAAACAAACATGGCTTGCGGAACAGGGACTTCAGGAAGTTCGGGAATTGAAACAGGACGGATTTTCACTCGTCGAACCGTTGCCGCACATCGACAAGGCGGATGTCGAAGCCGATCTGATTCCGGTCAGTGTCGTCGAAAAGGCGACGGATTCCGCTCAATTGCAACAGACATATCTCGACCAATCGCGTATTCCTACTTACTGGAAATACAGTCGTGGTAAATCGGACGTTCGTGTTGCGGTCATCGATGATGCGATTGATGTCAATCATTCGGAGTTCAAAAATGTCATCTATAAGACGACGACGATTTCCGGCATCCGGAAACCGGACGATCACGGGACGCATGTCGCAGGAATCATCGCGGCAGCGGAAGACGGCAAAGGAACGGTTGGGGTCGCATCCGGTGTCAAACTGATTGGCGCTGACGTCTTTGACGGCGACTTTGCCAGTTCGATCGATATCGGGGACGGCGTATTGTATGCCATTTCCCAAGGCGCCGACGTGATCAATCTGTCGCTTGGTCAATACGAATACGATCCGTACATGGAAGCCGCAATCAAAAAAGCGGAAGCGAAAAACATCATCGTCGTCAGTGCAGCCGGGAACGACGGACGCAATAAACTGTTATTCCCGGCCTCGATGAACTCGGTCATTGCCGTTGGTTCGGTCGGGACGCTCGGTCGGGCTTCGACGTTCTCGAACTACGGGAAAGGGCTGAACATCATGGCACCGGGTGAGGGCGTCTACTCGACGATGGTCGGCAACAAGTACGGTTATCTCGACGGGACATCGATGGCAACACCGATCGTCAGCGGTGTCATTGCCCTTGCGAAATCGAAGAATCCGTTCATTACGAACAGTACGCTCCGCAGTAAGCTGTATGCGGCTGCGGCGAAAAAGACCGGCGATACGTCACTGCATTACGGGACAGGTCGTTTGAATGCCGGGATGCTTGCGACGATTCCGTCACCGGTCTCGAAAGTGTCCGTCCCGTCCGTCTTGAAGCCGAATCAGCCGTTCGCGCTTTACTTTGACGAGTATTCGAACGCGAAGACGCTGACCCGTCTGTACAAGGACGGTAAAGTCGTCAAGACGTTTACGAATGACTATCTGCGGAACGGTACCCATAAGTATACGTACGCTTTAAAAGAAGCAGGGACGTATAAACTCGTCTTTGCGACGTCGAGCGGGCGTCATACACGCGTGACGGAGCGGGTCATCACCGTCAAATAACAACAAAAAAAGCCGTCTCACCTTAGGGGAGACAGCTCGTTAGGGACTCAAAGTATTTACTTTGGGTCTTTTCCTTTTTTATAGATGGGCGTCGGAACGTCTAGCGCTTCGCCGGTCCACTGAATCGTTGCTTCCATTTTGTAGCCGGTATCGTCTTCATGGATGAACGACAGGCGTCCTGAATCGATCAGCTGATACAAGCCGTATTCGACTTGATTCGCCCACGACCGTAACGTCATCGCTTCGTCGTACAGCGGAATCTGTTGCGGGAACCGTTCATTCATCAGTAAGATGTCATGCTGGTCAAAATGGTAACTCCGTTTCGAAAATGCATCAGGTTGTTTTACATTAAATGGCTCGAACGCATGGATGAGTTCACCCTTGCGGTAAAAGGCAAAAATGCCGTTCCGGAGATGAAGGGCCTTGATTTCATCAATCTCGATCAAGAACGTCAACTTCCGTACGGTACGCTGGTTCGTACCAGAGCGTCTTTTTTTCATGGTATATGCCCCTTTCTGAACCATTGTACTATACCGTAAAATCAGGAAGAATTGCAACTTTTCCGCCCATCAAACGAGAAATACCTCTTGCTAGAAACGCTCGCGTGCGCTACACTGTTAAGCAGTGACTATGTTGGTTCGGACAATTGCGGGGCACTTCGGTGCTTTGAGGAAAGTCCATGCTCGCACAACCTGCGATGGTTGTAGTGATCGTGCTACACGAAAAGATAAGTGTAGGCAGCGTCGTGCTGACGGCAGAAGGAACGCCTAAGTCTTCGGATATGGCCGAAACTTCTTGAAAGTGCCACAGTGACGGAGCCTTACTGGAAACAGTAAGGGTGGAACGAGGTAAACCCCACGAGCGAGAAACCCAAATTTGGTAGGGGAATTTCCGGAGCGGAACTGAACGCGAAGGAGAGCGTATGTAAATACGGAGATAGATGATTGTCGCCCACGTGTGAGGGTCAAACCGTTTGCAACACTAGGGAACAGAACATGGCTTACAGGACCACATAGGCTGTTATTTTTACTTTGAACGAGAGTCCAGGTCCAACTGGGCTCTTTTTTTATTGAACTGAAATTGGAAATTTTAAAAACAGGTAGGAGCGTGAACAATCATGGCAAAACGTTTAGTCATCGCGACGGCGGCAATGGGAATCGAATCCCTCGTCGCCAAGGAAGTCCGCGATTTAGGATACGAGTGTACGGTCGAGGACGGAAAAGTCTACATCGATTGTGAGCTCGAAGACATTCCCCGTCTCAACCTCTGGTTACGGACGGCAGACCGCGTCAAACTCGTCGTTGCGGAATTTAAAGCGACATCATTCGAAAAATTATTTGATCAGGTCAAAGACCTCCCGTGGAGCGAACTGTTGCCGTGGGAAGCGAACTACGTCGTCAACGGCCGCTCGGTCAAATCAAAGTTGTTCTCGATCCGTGACTGTCAGAAGATCACGGAAAAAGCGATCGTCTCGCACATGCAGGAAGCGTACAACATGGGCGATGAGTGGTTACCGAAAACCGGTGCCAGCTTCCCGATCGAAGTCGCGCTCTTAAAAGATATCGCGACGCTGACGATCGATACGTCAGGCGATGCGCTGCATAAACGCGGCTACCGCGAGTTCCACTCGGCGGCACCACTGAAAGAGACGATGGCCGCGGCAATGCTGATGCTGACGAACTGGAAGCCGGATATGCCGCTTTATGACGTCTTTACGGGTTCGGGAACATTGGCGATTGAAGCGGCAATGATCGGTCGGAATATCGCACCGGGGATCAACCGCGAATTCGCTTCGCAGGAATGGGCCTGCATTCCAAAAAAAGCCTGGTTTGATGCAATCAAGGAAGCAAACGACAAAGCTGAGTGGGACAAACCGCTCAAAATCTATGCCAACGATACGGATCCGGAGATGGTCAAGCTCGCAAAACAAAACGCCGAGCTCGCAGACGTCCGGGACGCGATCAACGTCATGCAACGTGACGCGGCTGACTTCAAGCCGAAGGAAGACTTTGGTGTCATCATCGGGAACCCGCCGTACGGAGAGCGTCTTGAGGACGCACGCGAAGTCCATCAGCTGTACCGGAAGATCGGTAATGCATTCCGTGAATTCCCGTATTACAGTGTTTACATGATCACGTCGTACGTCGAGTTCGAAAAAGCATTCGGCCGCCCGGCGACAAAACGCCGTAAGCTGTATAACGGGAATATTGAAGTACAATTTTATCAATATTATGGTCTCCGCCGGAAAAGACCGCAGTCTTAAGCGGTTTTCAAGGATAGGGAAGTCGCCAGTTCCCACTCAGTTCCAACTTTTTAATTTTTTTCGCCAAAATGTCAGGAGCCGCTCGGTTGAGCGGCTTTTTTGTCGTCCAATGAAGACGCGAACTGAGAAGCCATATTTTCCTGTAAGGTGTGAATGGAATACGCGTACTTATTCGTCACAGTTTTGACATCCGGATTACAAAATTATTCTTGGATGACCTTCGCATGAATCCTGACTTTGAGCAGTAAAGTGTCGTGCGTGTATCGAAATCCTTGGCAATTGAAGATAACGTCGACTTAAGTCAGAACACAGAGGTATGAAATGGTCACGCCAGCACAGACTAGGAGAGTGAATTCACTTCCTCGTCTCATCAAACCCCATCAATATCCGGTGTGGATAAATCTAGTCGTGAAAATTCAGCAGTATCCATACTGCTGTTTAGCTCTGTAAGCTTTTGAATCGCTTCTTGCCCTCGATAATATCCATCTTGACGTGCCGACATTTCATCACTTTTAAATAGTTTCTCTGAACTAATTAAATTTGCTACGGTAGATTGCATCTTGATGACCGTCGCTGATAAGGAGTTGGCAGTATATTTAATGCTGCCGTCAGCTGTTGGTGACTTCTGTATGCTGATAATTTTCTCAGACATACCATTTATCATAATGGAAAGGGCATCACCCGTTGTCATCTCGTCACCTTCTGCTGGATATTCGAGCGACATTTGGTAATATATTTCATCAGCTTCTTTTAGCATAGTTGTAAGTTGGAATTGACCGTCTAAAAGCTCTGCAATTAATTCTCCATCGTCTTCACTCATTATTTCAGAAGCATCAGTAGTTCCTTCTAAAGCATCTCCGGAAGGGGCGTCAAGAATTGCTTCGTTCAAAGGAATAGCGAGAAGCGATTCTTCCCGACGGCTTGGTAGGTAAGTAGAGGCTTCTTCCCACGATTCAAAACTAAGAGCCATCCCGTATGTCTCTAAGCTAAACGCCATTGAATTAAAATTGTCTGCTAACTGTTCAAGCTTCACAAAATCAAGATTTTCAGTTCCTTCGACTGAAATGTTTTTTTGGTTGTTCAAGAAAACGCCAGTTGCCATGGAATGAGCAGTTTGAGCTGCATCATTCAACAATGAAATTTGATTATCGAGCTTTTCCACGACATCATCGGTGATGGTTTTCTGGAAATCTTGAATAGCGAAATTTTTAGATTTACGTAAGGCTTCTTGCTTTGTCACGAGATCGTCTACAAATTGATTTGTTGAATCGATG
The DNA here is from genome assembly GCF_000620865.1 of Exiguobacterium sibiricum 7-3. Taxonomy (NCBI): domain Bacteria; kingdom Bacillati; phylum Bacillota; class Bacilli; order Caryophanales; genus Exiguobacterium; species Exiguobacterium artemiae. Next base: position 1,766,363 of record NZ_KK211190.1, on the reverse strand, counting down.
GCGTCTCGCAAGTCATCTTCTCCCGTATTCACAGCTTGTTGTATTTCATTTAGATTGCTCACATCGCTAGGTGATTGCACTTTAACGGTAGTTTTAATTTTCTTTTCAGACATTCCTTGATCGACTGATTCTTTTTTATCCTCTGCTTTCGCTTCTTGCTTGGGTTCTTTCACTTCATCCGTTTCGTCATTGTTCGCCATACTCCCAACTGCTCCTATGGAAATTACAATCAAAATAGCTAGTAGCGTCCCTTTCCCATTAAGTCCTGATGAATACCGATCCGAACGTTTTCGTTCTTTCAAAATATGAAGTCCTCCTTATTTTTCATTTTTAGATATGAATATTTTGAGATTTCATCATCATTAATTTAGTTGACGTTTTCTAATGAAGTTCGTAATCACTATTGCAAGACCAACAATAAGATATAGGATTCCGTTACCAACGATAACGAATCCGATAAAAGCAGCTGAAAAAGCAGCCCCAAAACCGTCTCCACCCATACTGTGATCTATTTTTAAAAAGATAGAACCTGATATTAAAGCAGTGATTGGTCCAAGAATTCCGATTATTAAGCCGGATCCCCATAAAGGCATTTTACCTTTCCTGTATAAAAGAACAGCCGACAAATTCAAAACGATTAAGATTGATATTAGAACACTCCAAACTAGTCCATCACCACTCATTCAAAATCCTCCGTTCTTTTAAAAAGGTAATATATGTATTTTTTTATTGAGTTGATCATATCATAAACGCGAGAAGTTGGTATCTTTATTTCCAATTAAAGGTATAGAATGAAGAGAATACTTGTAAATAGGAGCAGTTCGAAAATTGAGGAGGATATAAGATGAAACCGATTGAAAGAACATTGACTTTGCTCAAACAAATGTTTAAAGATGAGCCGAGATTTATTATGGGAAGATACGGTAGAAACGGATGGGCAACTTGTAGTTTTAATAAACCTTTAACTTCTCAAGAAATTGAATCCTGCTTGCCTGAAAATAATTTTACTTTGCCGAAAGACTATAAACATTTTTTAACGTTGCATGATGGATGTGGCTTATTTAGAACTGAATCTGATTTAATTCTAGAATTGTTTCCTCTTAAGGAAATGCTCGAAATGTCAGAAGAACACCATTCAGAAGACGGTCTCCTCTCAGAAGGAAACTTCTGGATCATAGGTCAAATAGATGAGGATTGGATTTTAATTGATAAAAATCAATGTGCGGATGCAGAAGGATCCTTTAAAAAACCATATATCACAGTTATGCATCCATCAGATGGTCTGGATATGGCTGTTCCATTAAATTTGAATTTCGAATGTTTTTTAGAACGCGCTATTATTGCACAGGGCGATTACTTTTGGGAGTGGTCAGAAGACCTTGAAATGACTGTAATATATGATGATACTTTAACGTATGAAGAAGTCGACGAAACACTTTATCTTGAAGATAAGAAATAAAACATTGTGAGTAGTTTTAAAAAGGAGAATGCGTGATGAGCTATACTTATCTGCCACTGACACAAAGTCAGGCGGAAGAGATTGCCTATGAATGGACATACGAAGGCGACTTTGCCTTTTATGATATGCCGAACGATCAGGACGACTTGGCAGAATTTTTGGATCCCGATCAACGGACGGAACATTATTATGCGGTGATGGATGAAACAAAACTAATCGGATTTTTTGTATTTGAGCCTGGACAGAATAGTCTTGAGTTGGCACTGGGAATGCGACCAGATTTGACGGGACAGGGAAACGGTCCAGCGTTCTTGAAAAGTGGTCTCGCCTTTGCGATTCAAAAGTATCAACCGCGCTACATCGAATTAGCCGTCGCAACCTTTAACGAACGGGCCATCCGGCTGTATGCGAAAAGCGGTTTTGAACCGGTTGAACGGTTTCAACAGGAAACGAACGGCGGAAGTTATGAATTCGTCAAAATGCGTCTGCATACAGGAATCATGAAATGAATATGGAACAGTAGTTAATGTGGACGGACAACGAGGGAGTCGAGTCGATGATTTTGTACCGAGTATTAGGAGGATTAGACGATACGTTTAAATGGGAAACCACATTTCAAGGAGACACACAATTCTATGCCTTTTTTGATGATAAAGATTATGAGTCTGCATCTCCTGGAGCAGATAAATATCAAGATGGGGCGTTTTTTCTGCTGAAGGACTTCATTTTGGGACTGGACCGGTATCCGCTCTATATACATGCTTTTGGTGGCGTTTCAGAAATCAGCCTTTCAAAAGTAGGAAAAACGACCAAGTTATCAAGAGGACGATACCATTATCTTCTTGAGATCTGTTCGCTCGAAGAAGTCGAACAGCTTCTCCCGCTAGCTTATTTTGATGCATATAACGGGCGAAATGTTTTAATCACAACGGAAAAAGATATATCCATTATCAATGACTCGGATGACTGGCTGTTGTTTGCGTTTGATTTTTCAATTCCTTCGAAGGATATCTACTATCTGATGATTGACCACGATGCTGCCGGTTTTGATTTTATTGCAAACTTTACGGAGCATCCGTTTCAAGACAGGGAAATCATCGATGACTAAAACTGATTCAAAAACAAAAGTAAGATCAGTCTACATAATTCGTAAAAGATGAGCGTACACATCAACTTGATGTATACGCTCATCTTTTTTAGATTCCTAGATAAAAACAATCAGCGAAAATCCAATCAGGATGTTAATAAAACTAAGGACATCTGTAGTTTTAATGAATGTGGAGTATGCAGTTTTCTTTAATCTGTTGTTCAGTACTAACAAGACTATGGCGATCAGGGTCGTTAAACCAAGCGGTGCGTTGAAGATACTATCTGAATAAGTAAGAAGGTTGGTTACGATGTAGATGCTATTGAGCAGGGAAACATAAAACAATGTTTGAGGCATGGGATCAACTCCAATATAGATTCATAATTCATTATACCTATCAAACGGAAAATGGCGATATTTAGGTTGTGAAATGAATCAAATCCTCGAGTCGATATCTCTGAGAGATCGAGAACATCTGTGAGGGGCAAATCACTCTAGATATGCCGCTCCGATGACTCCGGCATGACCCTCCAGTGTCGCGAGACGGATATCGATACTAGATCGGAGCGACGGATAGACTAATCCGCTGACAGCTTCAAGCAACTCTTCCCAATACAAATCGGCTGATCCGGTAACCCCACCGCCGATGACGATGACATCTGGATCAATCGTATGAATGATATTGGCGAGTCCTGTCGCCAGGTGGTTGATGAAACGGGTCCGTTCCTGCGGGTCCTCGAGTAACCGTTCGATGGACGACGCCCGCTTTTCTAAAGCGCGTGATTGAAGAGCCGTGCCGCTGGCCAGTCCTTCAAGCGAACCGGCATTAAGCACAGGATGTGCCGGACCGGATGAATCGATGATCGTATTGCCGATTTCTCCTGCGTACCCGTGCGCCCCACGAATGAGTTTTTTCTCATACACATATCCGCCGCCTATACCCGTACTGACGGTCACGTAATAGACGGAAGAGTACGATTGACCCGCTCCGAATAGAGCTTCGCCGAGGGCTGCGGCATTCGCATCATTCTCAAGCGACACCGGGATGTCGAACGTCGAGGATAGAGGGGTGACGAGATCGACGTCATCCCAACCCGGCAAGTTCGGAGGAGACAGGAGATGTCCCGTCTTGGTATCGAGCGGCCCGGGGGCTGCGATACCGATTGTCGTCAGCTGGAATTCGTCCGAGAACAGTTGAATGGCTTGTTTGATGTGAGAGATAGTTTGTTCCGGACCAGCTGCCGGACGTGTCGGAAACGATAGCTGTTTAATGATAGTATCCTGATTGACGACGGCGACGCGTGTCTGGGTGCCACCTAAATCGATCCCGATCCGGAGCGGACGCGTTATTTTTAGTGAGGGACCGGTGACGATCAGAAGTCCTGTTCCGGAGACAGTATGCTCGCTATTAGCAGGTAAGAGGACCGTTGTGCCAACTGATAATTTAACACCATTCAATTCAATCGTTCCTTCGATGACCGTAATGATTTGGAACAAAGGGGATGACTCCAAGGTATGTGTCTGGCGGATGGCCCATTCTTCGACGAAGAAATCAGGTGTCTGCGTCAATCTTTTGCGGAAGGAAGACAAGAAAACAGGAGGTTCCGCGTAGTGAAAATGCGGGAAACGGATGACGCGTCGGGCTTGATCGAGATGAAGCGGACGTTTCATTCCTGTCACAGGATCGAGACGATCATAATCATATAGCCGGTAAGTCGTATCTGAACTTTGTTGGATTTCGAGGACGACACAGCCTTTCGTCAAAGCATGGACCGTTCCGGCCGGTACATAGAAGAAATCACCTTTTGAGACTGGGATGTGCTTCAGCGATTGGACTAAGGTTCCCTGGTCGACTGCCGTATCAAGTTCGGATGGCGAAGACAGGGAATGACCGTAGATGAGAGTAGCGTTCTCAGGACAATCGATGATGTACCAACATTCATTCTTACCGAACGGCTGGTCTTCATAGCGTCTCGCATCCGCGTCGGTCGGGTGGACTTGGACCGATAAATCCGTCGAGGCATCGATCCACTTCAGTAAAAGCGGGAAGTCGGAGTGCGTCTCCATTCCAAAAATTTCAGGGTGATTTGACCATAATTCTTCCAGCGTAAGACCTGTCAGTGTTCTGGATTGAACGGTCGTCATGCCGTTCGGATGACTGGCAATCGTCCAGACTTCACCTATACGTCGTTCGTCTGAAACGGGGAAACCATACTGTCGAAGCTTCTGACCACCCCAAATTCGCTCTTTTGCGACGGGTTCGAAAAAAATCGGTTCCTGCATGTCTTATTCCTCCTTCAATCTATTTTCAATAACAACTCTACACTTTTAAAAAATAAAAATAAACAAAATAATTATCAAGTATAGACATGAAAGAATAAATCCGTATAATCAAACTTGTAAGCGATTTCAAAAAAGGAGGAATTTTAAATGAAAAAAATTATGTTGGCGTGCAGCTCGGGAATGTCGACGAGTATCCTCGTATCGAAAATGCAGGAACATGCGAAGGGAATCGGAGAAGAAGCCAAGATTTGGGCAGTAGGACAAGATCAGGCAATGAAAGAGATGGATGGTGCCGATGTCATCCTGATTGGACCTCAGATGCGTTTTCTATTATCGAAATTTCAAAAGGCGACAGATAAGCCGGTCGAAGTGATCGATATGATGGCGTATGGAATGGCTGACGGAAAAGCGGCGTACGAACAAGCCGTAAAATTGATGGGGTGAATGATATGCCAACGAATGAACAGACGATTGAACAAGTAGCGTTCATGATGATTTTGCACAGCGGGAATGCAAGAAGTACGATCCGTGAGGCAATCGAAGTGTATAAAGACGGTACCTTTGAAGAGTTTGATCAATTGCTGTCCAGTGCACGTTCGCAACTGCAGGAAGCGCACCAGGTTCACTTTGGACAAGTGCAAAAGGAAGCGAACGGTGAACCGGCAACGTTGTCCCTATTACTGCTGCATGCAGAGGACCACTTGATGTCGACTCAGACGATGCTTGATTTAACCTCGGGGCTCATCGAGCTCATGGAACATAAGTTTTCTAAAAAATAAGAAGGAGTGTTTGAGATGACTGAGAATAGTAAGTGGTTCGACCTGTTGAGTCGTTTCCTGATGCCGATGGCGGCATTTTTGAATAACAGTCGTTACCTGCAAACGTTACGTGATGCGTTCATGCTTGCTTTTCCGATTACGATGTTCGGTTCGTTGATCGTCGTCGTCGCGAATCTACCGTTTCTTGATAAGTTCATGTCTCCTGGCGTACTCGATGCCTTCAAGACGTCACTCGGGAATGCACCGTCCGCGACGATGGGAATCATGTCATTGTTTGTGGTATTTGGAATTGGCTATTATCTTTCTAAAAGTTACGAAGTCGAAGCCGTATTCGGTGGTGTCATTGCTTTAGTCTCGTTCTTATTACTTACTCCATTTTTTGTTTCAGTTGAAAATGTCACAGGTCCGGTCGGAAACGTCATCCCGCTCGACCGCTTAGGTGCGAAAGGCATGTTCCTTGCCATGATCACCGGATTCTTGGCAGGAGAAATCTACCGCTTCGTCGTCCAGAAGAACTGGACGATCAAAATGCCGGCCGGCGTGCCGACTGCGGTCGCCAAATCTTTTTCAGCTCTCATCCCGGCCTTGTTGACCCTCACTACCTTCCTCATGATCAACATTGCGGTCACTTCTCTTTTGAACACGAACTTACACGATCTCATTTTTGACCTTGTCCAAAAGCCGCTCGTCAATCTAGGAAACGGACTCGTCCCGACCTTGATTGCCATCTTCTTTGTCCAGCTCTTCTGGTTCTTCGGTCTCCACGGTCAGGTCATCGTCAACTCGGTGATGGATCCGATCTGGAATACGCTGTCACTCGAAAATCTGAACGCCTACACGTCAAATGGAGAAATCCCGAACATCATCAGCAAACAGTTCATCGAAATCTACACTGTCGGGATCGGCGGATCAGGTTCGACCCTGGCTGTCGTCGTCGCCATCCTGTTGTTCATGCGTTCCAAACAATTAAAACAAATCGGGAAGTTGTCAATCGGACCGGGTATCTTTAACGTTAATGAACCAATGATTTTCGGACTACCGATTGTCATGAACCCACTGATCATGATCCCTTGGATTTTCGCTCCGATGATTACCGTCACCGTGACGTACTTCGCCATGTCAACAGGTCTCGTTCCGCCTCCGACCGGTGTCGCCGTCCCGTGGACCGTTCCGATGTTCATCAGCGGGATGATGGCGACGAATTCCCTGGCCGGCGGATTATTACAACTCGTCAACTTCGCGATCATCATGGCCGTGTGGTTCCCATTCCTTGTCTTCATCGATCGTCTGAACCTGAAAAAGGAGAGAGCAGAGGCGAAGACCATACAGGAAAAAGATCAACAAATCGGTTGAGTGAAAACTACAGATAGGATGTGCATACGATGAATCAGATTGAAAACATGACCGGACAAACAAAAAAGTATACCTTTCCGACTGACTTTTGGTGGGGAACGGCTGCCTCCGCCACGCAAATGGAAGGGGCGGCAGATGAAGCGGGAAAGGGTCCGAACATTTGGGACTACTGGTACGAGCAAGAGCCCAACCGATTCTTTGACGGGGTCAGTGCGAACGTAGCGTCTAATTTTTATCACCGGTACGAAGAGGATATCGCTTTGATGAAGGAACTGGGACACAACTCTTTCCGACTGTCGATTTCCTGGTCACGGCTGTTCCCGACAGGTGAAGGGAAAATCAATCCATTGGCCGTGGACTTCTATAATCGTGTGATCGATGAGCTGATCCAGGCGGATATCGAACCATTCGTCAATCTATACCATTTCGATATGCCGCTTGCGCTGCAACAAAAAGGTGGATGGGAGAGCCGGGACGTCGTCCTGCATTTCGTCGACTATGCCAAGACTTGCTTCGAGTTGTTCGGTGACCGCGTATCGAAATGGTTCACGCATAACGAACCGATCGTCCCGGTCGAAGGTGGCTATCTGTATGATTTCCATTATCCGAATGTAGTGGACTTCAAAAGAGCCGTCCAGGTCGCTTATCATTCGATCTTATCCAGTGCACTGGCAATCAAAGCATATAAGGAATCAGACCAGGCGGGCAAGATCGGTATCATTCTGAACCTGACCCCTTCTTATCCGAGAAGCCAGAATGAGGCGGACGTCCAAGCTGCTCACTTGGCGGACATCCTGTTCAACCGTTCCTTCCTGGATCCATCCGTGCTCGGGACCTTCCCGCAAGAACTGATCAATCTGTTAGAGGAACAAAACGCTCTACCGGACATGGAAGAAACGGACCGGCAGATGATTGCGACCTATACGGTCGACCTGCTCGGTATTAACTATTACCAGCCGAGACGGATCAAGGTGAAGGAGCATCTGCCGAACCCCGCAGCACCGTTCATGCCGGAGCATCTGTTCGATTATTACGAGATGCCGGGACGTAAAATGAACCGTCACAGGGGATGGGAAATTTACGAGAAGGGTGTCTATGACATCTTGACGAACTTGCGTGAGAACTATGGAAACATCGAGTGCTTCATTTCGGAGAACGGCATGGGCGTCGAGGGAGAAGAACGGTATCGTGATGCGGACGGAAGCATTCAGGATGATTACCGGATTGATTTCATCGCGGAGCATCTCAAGTGGGTCCATCTTGCCTTACAAGAAGGTGCGAACGTCAAAGGGTATCATCTTTGGACGTTCATGGATAACTGGTCATGGAGCAATGCGTATAAAAACCGATATGGCTTCGTCGGGGTGGACTTGGCCAGTCAGACCAGAACGGTCAAAAAGAGTGGACATTGGTTCAAGCAATTGATAGAAGAGGATGGTTTCATAAAATGAAGGAAGATAATCAGGGGATATCTAGCCCTGATTATCTTTTTTTGTTATATTATTCTTATATGTCTATACATGGGGTGGAATCATGTCTACAAAAAAGAAACCAAAGTATGAAAAAATCGCGGATGAGTTACGCGAACGAATCCTCAACGGCGGATATGATGTCGAGGAAGCCATGCCGGATGAGATTCAGTTGGGACAGGAATTCGAAGTCAGTCGAATGACGATGAAACGCGCACTGGAAATTTTAGTACTGGAAGGCATCATCTACCGGCAACGAGGGCAAGGCACGTTCATCCTGCCATCGAATTTTTCGCAGGGAAGAATCAATGTATTGAATAAAGAATCGCAGGGGTTGACGAAACTGCTCGGGGAGCGGGCAGTGAAAAGTGAAGTCTTGCAGTTCGAGGTCCGCTTCCCGGAAGCGGAAGTCGCCCGGCACTTGATGATTGAGAAAACCGATCCGGTCTACGAGATACGACGTGTCCGGTATGTGGAAGAGGAACCATATGTCATTGAACATACGTTTATGCCTTCATCACTGATCACCGGATTGACGAAAGAAATTCTGGACAGTTCGATTTACCGGTACATTCAAGAAGAACTCGGCTATACGATCACCAGTTCACACAAGATGATTCGCGCAGACAAACCGAACCAGTGGGATCGTGAATATCTAGGGAACGAAGAAACCGATCCCGTGATTGAAGTCGAACAAGTCGTCTTTCTCGGAAACGGAAAACCGTTCGAATATTCATTTTCGCGGCATCGATATGATAAATTTGTATTTACGTCTGTTCATATCGGTCGCTAAAAAAGAATAGGTAAGTTATCTCAAAGAGCTCAACTAGGGTAAACGGGCACTCAATAGTCGATCACAAGTTAAATGTCATTAAAAAACAGGCTGTATTCATTTTCGACATCGAAATGTATACAGCCTGTTTTTTTATGTGTTTATATACTTACGCACACGTAAGTCTCAGCTCCCTGATTTATAGATATCATGAAAATACCGATTTTAATAATCAAGGTCACGACCTTCTCATCTTAGATGTCAGTAATCAGAGGATAGTTACCGGTGCGATACCGTTATTCAATTCACCCTTCAATCTACCTTGATTAAGAAAGCAAACTGACCATCGCCATTCTCAGACCATCTTGCTTGAAGTTCATAGGCATATGTTCCGGCTTCTTTCGGTGTTACGAGTTGATTATTTTTTAACGTAACCTTGTTACCGGTCTCCTTGTTAAATCGAAGGATTTTGATTGTATCAGGTTCTGGATCGAAGGAAATCTGGATTTTCTTGTTCGGCATGACGGTGACCGGTTTACTTTTTTCAGTCATGTGTAAACCGTCTACATAGATTTTGTCTACGCATTGGCCGCTAAACATGCCACTCCAGCAAAATGTCCCTTGGACCGTTGGAACACTTTTTCCCTGTATCTCGACACGGGGATCTGGTGGTTCATCACGGAAGGGTTCGAATTGAACGAAAAAAGCAATGATGATAATCACAAAGCCGATTAATATAAATTTACGCATTTGAAACTGTCCTCCTTTGCACGTGGCATTCTTGTGTGTCAAAAGTCTTTTCATTCAATGAGCTTTTGATACTTATATCCCTTCAAAATAGCGTGATTCTCTTCATACGTCCATGTTTTGATGGCGAGATCAGGGTTTGCTTTCAGATGATGCGTCAAGATATCGCGACCTAAAGAGTAACGGCTCCATAAAGGAATGTCTTTTTCAGTGTTCCCCATTGTAATCTCCTGATAATTGGCTTCACCATTCCCAATCAGACGTGACACATGTTTTTTGGTTGTATCATCCATCGGTATATTCCAAGGAGGCGAGACTTCCGTGACGATCTGATCGGCAAAGGCATCTGCTTTTCCTTCGAAGATGACCGAATCAAGGGATGTGTCAATTCTGCTTAACTCCGGTGTATCATTTAAAACCAGGTGATGATATTCATGCGCAATCGTATAGGCTAAAACTTCTTTATCGAAGTTTGGATTTAGTTGAATGATAATCGAGTCTTGAAAAGCTGCTCCGGACACTCCGGCCAAAGGATCCGTCATTGACCAAAATTCCGGATTGGACGGTGCGATGAAAATCGTAGCTTTCTTTTTAGGGAGCGCTTCATAGGAAGCGATATAGTTTTTTGTAATGATATCTTTGATTTCGTCATGCTGTTTCATCAATTCATTCGTTTGGTTCAGCAGATCCTGCTCGTAAGCTGTCGCCTTCAACATAAAGAAAGTCTCTAGGGTGGTCGGATCAAAGTTTTCCTTCTCTCCAATCTTATCTATGTAACGAAGGACGTATTCTGCGTAATTTTTTGTATCCGTTTCTGAAGTATCGGCTTTAAGCGATGCTTTCAAATAAGTTTGATAGGGCGCATAAAGCGGCACGATGTTTAATTCACCATCCTCGCCGATCTTTACGGTTTCCGGTTTAAATTTTTTACTTTCGGAGTGCGTCACTGTTTTTTCTGTTTCGTCTGTACAGGCTGCTAACAGCAGGAACGGGATACAAAGTAAAGGAGCGATTATTTTTTTCAAAGGGAATGACCTCCATTTCGAATTCGTTAGACTTATGAATGTTCTTGTTGATCGATAAGGATAAAGTTCAGAACATCATATGTAAAATTATACCATAAAAATAAAAGGATTTAATCCCTGAATTATTCATATGATTATTTAATTAGGAGATGCTGACATGAGAACTATTCAAATCGATGAAGTGATAAAAAAACTGGAACAGGTCCTGGAAAAACAACTGACACGAGAGGAAGTAGCCGAGTGGGCATATGAACGGATGGCGGATTTGGAGTGGATGGAAGAGAAAGAAGGCAGGCCATTGACGAAGGAGGAGTTGGCCGTCTTTCGTTGTCTAACGACAGTCTATGGAATGGATTTGCAAAATAGCCCGGACGAGTATTTTCATGTAGACGACGATTTTCGAGATTGGATCAAAGCATTTCAGGAAGTGGGGAGAAGCTTTAAATCTAAGGAATGAGCATGTTTCGCCGATTAACATTTCTCAACCAGTCATCATAATTATGAAACCTTTGTTTAAAGAAACAGGTAAAAAGAGGAAAGGGGATGATGAGATGGTACGATGTACAAATTGCGACTACAAGTGGAAAACAAAGGACGTACTGGCTGTCGGTTTTGCAAACCACGGCAAGGACTGCCCGAACTGCGGCAAGAAGCAGTATCTTTCAAAAGATACGCAACATTACCTGTCACTCGGATACGTCAGCCTGTTTTTTCTATTGATCATGCCGTTTGTCATTAAGCTGAGTGGCCGGGAAGAATCCATCTGGTAAGCAACTGGTTGCGTGTTCAAAAAAGACGGAGCTTTTTCAGCGGCGTATACTGACAGAAAAGGGGGTGCGACGGGATGCCATCGCTCTATGAGATCGAGGTGAAAGACGCAACCGGACAGACCATTTCCTTGCAGGATTACGCCGGAGAGGTACTTCTCATCGTCAATACAGCCAGTAAATGCGGACTTGTCGGTCAGTTTGGGGATTTGCAACGGTTGTACGACAAGTATGCCGATCAAGGCGTCAAGGTCCTTGGATTTCCGTGTGACCAGTTCAACAATCAGGAATTTGCCGATCAGCAAGAAACGATGCAGTTTTGCCAGCGGAATTACGGTGTGACGTTTCCGATGTTTCAGAAGATTGACGTCAACGGCCCGGCAGAACACCGGTTGTATACGTATTTAAAGCAGCAGCAGGGTGGACTATTGTCGTCGAACATCAAGTGGAACTTCACGAAGTTTCTCGTCGATCGTCAAGGGCGGGTCGTCAAACGGTTTGCGCCGGTTGATTCGATCCAGACGATTGAAATAACACTGGTGCGCTATGTATAATTAAACCACGTCCCGTCCGGCGCAAGCCGTCGGGCGGGACGAGTCGCATCACCCTACCTTTGGCGAGGTAGGGCTTTTTTTTATCAAATATTCGTTGGCGGATCAAACGTCTGTTTAACGATATAGTCACTCATCTTATGACCGAGGTCCGTAAAAACGGGCGGACGCGGGGACAGGATATGAAAGTCCTGTTCGAAGGCTCGAATGGCGTAATGCGTCCAGTCTCGCGACGGGTCCCGCTTCAGCCCCATCCAGGCCGTCGCAAAAGTCAGGAGTGCCGAATCCTTATACAGGACGAGCGGAACCGTATTAAACTCCACCCCGTCATCCAGTTCATGCAAATCCGACGATCGAAGCAGGACGCTGTCTGCTTCAAACGACAGTTCAAAATAATTGCAGGCGTAATCACCGCTGATAATCATGGTTTCGTCCGTATGACCGCGGAAGTAAAACGTTAATCGATTGCCATTGGCCCGATCGATTATAAAGTGATCAAGTGCAATTTGATAGTCTTCCCGGTACGTCAGTTTCTCGAATGTGATATGCATGACTGATTCCCTCCTTAAGAGTGTTTTTCCTTGGCGAGTTCGAGTATGTCCGACTGACGTGTCGAACGCGACGACCAGACGAGTAGTCCGATACCGCAGAATAAAAGCGAAATGCCGACCCACGATAACAGACTGAGCGTTTCCCCGAGGACAAAGACGCCGAGTAAAGCAGCGGTCAACGGTTCACCAAGCGACAGCGTGACGGCTGTCGATGACGAAACGTGCGCAAGACCTCGTGCAAACAACAAGTAGGCAACACCTGTTGCAAGGACACCAAGATGGAGACTGATGCCGGCACCGCGCAGACTGAACACCCATGACAGATCAAACAGGAATAACAGTGGCGATAACAAGAGAGCGCTGAGTGTAAACACGACCGCGACGACGGATAGCGGAGGGTGTGTTTTCACTAAGTCCCGGCTGACAAACGTGTAGATGGCAAAGGACATGCCGGCACCGAGTGCGAGCACGATCCCGAATGGATTGACTGAAACGGATGCCTGATTCATGACCAACAGTAAACAACCGGCAATCGAAAGCAATGTCGACAGCCACCAAATCGTGCCCGGTCGATTTTTTAAGACAATCCATTCAATCAATCCGGAAAAAATCGGCGCACTGCCGATTGCGACGACCGTTCCGACGGCGACACCGGTCATGAGGACAGCGGAAAAGAACAACGGCTGATAGGCGGCCATGCTGAGCGCAGCAAGAAAAATCGTTGGCAGCGGCCAGTCTTTCAGCGTCAACTTTCCCGTCAATAAGACGAGACTGAGTAAAAATAATCCGCCGACCGCCAAGCGGACGGCGCCAATCGCAATCGGATGAGCGGCTTCCGGCGCAAAGGCTTGTGACGTGCCGGTTGTTCCCCAGAGCATCGCCGCCAGTAAAATCAGCAACATCGAAGACTGTTTTTGCATGGTTTACCTCCGGATTAATAGACATAGATACTGTTTGAGGATCATTTTTGATTAGAAAAAGAATGCCACAGAAACTGGAAGGAAAAATCGACCAAATTATTGGTAAAATGGTAGACTAAATGAAGATGAGGTAAGACTGCTCATACATAGAGAAACAAAAGGATGGATATGATGAATCAAATCGCAGTTGTCCTCGATGGACTCAAACAGAAAATCAGCCATGGATCGACGTTCATCCAGCGAAGTTACAATTCAATCGGTCAAGCCACGTTCCATCTGCCAAAACCGGTCAAACCGGAAACACTTCAAGCGTTCGAAGCCGAGTTCAAGCAACCGTTACCGAGCGAATATCAGACTTTTCTTGAACTGCATGACGGAGCGAAACTGTTTATGTTAGGTGACGAAGGGCTGGTCTTACATCCGCTCGAAGAGGTGATGGAAAAGACGATCGAAGCCAAGGAAGACGGTCTGATCGATGAAGACTATGATCATTACTGGATCATCGGAGAAGTGAACGAAGGATATCTTCTGATTCATACGGATCATGCAAAAACCGAAGATACACCCTACATGTACTGGAAGTATCACGAAGGGTCAACCGAGGACACCGATGCTATCGGTCAAAACTTCGGGACATTCCTTGAACGGTCGATCATCGCGCAAGGTGATATGTACTGGGAATTCAACAGCTTCGATGTCCGGGAAGACGATTACTATGTCGAAGAAGACACCGAACAGGTACAGGCGGGTGTACCGATTGCATCCGAGGAACGGGTCCGGATCGAAATCGAGTATCCGATTTACCGCCGGGGAGGTTTTATTGTTTCTTTCTATACATATGAAAATGGAAAACCTGATTTATGGTGGCAATCTGACTACGATACGATGAAACAGGTGCATCGTTCTCTTATAAGTACTTTGGAGGAACCACAGTTCTGTTTTACAGAAATCAATGTGTTCCAAAAAGAAGCACCACTTTGGGAAAGTGAAGATGCATCCGGTGAACAGATCGCGAAACGTGTAGAACATCCGCAAACCCAAATCATGCAGTATGACGGGTATCAAGCCTTTGTGAACGACTTACCGCGTCCATTACCGGGTTGGGAATAAGCAAAGCATTACGTTCAAAGAGCACCTTCATTTCTTCAACTCTTTTGAAACGAATGCGAAAAGGAGGAATGGGAATGAAAAAACTACTGATTATTCCGTTGTTATTCAGTTTAGCCGGATGCATGTCCCTCGATATGAAACCGAGTAGTCAGACGATCGAAACGGGGTACACAGGAAGTGTCAAAGACGGGTTTGTATTTGAATACAAACTGACCAATACCGGCGATTATCCGGTAAAAGTCGCCTCTCGTGCCGGTCATCTGCTCAACGTCAAGGTCCGAAAGCACGATTCGCAAAAAGTCGTCTATGACTCGTACGAAAAGGTGGAGCCGAAACGGTTGTCGAAAGAAGTGCAACCGCATAAAACGGTGACGCTGAAGAGAAAAGTCAAAGCCGGTGTCATTCCAGCGGGTGTGTATGACATTGACTATATTGTTCGTGACGATAAAGGTGAAAGCGCAGGTGGCGATAAAGAAATCAGATTAAACTAATTCAATCCAGGAGGAATAAAAATGTGGAAGAATCCAAGTTACCGCTATGGAATATGGTCATTGATTGTCAGCTTTTTCTTGTTTTTAATCGTTCAGATGTATAGCGCCTATATCGAACTGTCACCAAAGTTTGATGGAGAGGCACTCGAAGAATATCATTTGATCTACTTCCCGGTCATCGCGCTGATTGTGGGATGTACGTTCTTGATCGGCGGTTGGTGGAATGAGGACTTTAAACAAGAAGCACAAAAACGAGCAGCACTAGAAGCTGAAAAGCCGACAGAATGAAGATAGCTTTTAAAGGAGTGAAACAAAATGATTAAGAATTTTCCTGCTTTAGTGATGCTGACGGTGGCCGGTATCGTATTCATGCATTTTTTATCGGTTACTGAAATGGGGCTGTTTTTAAAGATCACTCTGACACTTGTCGGGCTCGTTATGATGGGATGGGGAATCATTGGAATGATCTTGCATGGTTGGGTCATGGGATATGAGCGAAGTAAGAAACGGATTTGAAAAGTAACATGAATTCTTTGAGAATCAACTGAAGTAAAGCTATTTAACAAACAATAGAAAAAAGTCCGATGGCTTCCATTTAAAGGAGCATTTCATCGGACTTTTTGGATGAAGACACTTAAGTAAGCAGTAGAGGAGATCAAGATTTGTTTATTTTCATTTCAATAATAGCATTTGTTATACTATTACACTTAACATCATATATAGTTTTAAAAATTATAAATACCATATGGAGTAAGGTACAAAACTTAAGGGCTCTATATAGAAAAAGGTTCAAAAAAGGAATTGAGAAAGGGAAGTCAAGAAAATTCTATACTATTAAAAAGGGTGGACTTTTAGGTTATTTGATTTTTATATTGTTTATAACATTATTACTTATTGCTGTATTAATGTTTTTAAAGGCTATAAAAACTGAATTACTATGCTTCCAATTCTTTGGTTTTCTAATATTACTTATTGATCTTGGGTTTGTTGCAATTATAGATAACGTGGTAATTGTTCAAAGAAAAATAAATATAGAAATAGTGAATAAGGATAAAAAAGTAAATAAAAAGTTAAATTACATTAGTGATAGAATCTATTTTTTTATCAAAAATACAATGCCTTCATTTTACATGATTATTTGCATTCTCCTTGTAAATGTAGTCTTATACATCGATATATTAAATTTTGTATATCCAGACTTAATCTTAGGATTAGTTATTGGTTTTTTTATTTTATTGAGCTTATATTCTAATACTTTCATAATGGAGAATTATTATTTTTCTAATGAAAAAGAAAAATTAATTAAAACAAATAATGAGTATGAGGTATATATGACCCAAAAAAAAGTTGTCATTTACATAGGCGTATTTATGCTTTCATCATATTCTTGGTATCAAGACTTAATACAACTTGAAAAAAACTTTGTTATAAAAGATTTCAGAGGAGATTTAGTTTTAATTACGACTATTCTACTTTTCTTCCTATCAACTGACCGGATTTTCAAGCTAATCCATGATGATTATATGAAATTCAAAAAAGAAGTATAATAAATATTTTTTGTGACTTACTTAAAACTGATAACGTAAGATATTTTCGAGAGACGATGCTAAGCCCGATGTTCTTAATCGAGGTGTCATGATTGATCACTTGGATCGAACTTGTTCCAAAAAATTTGCAGTAGAACATTTAATTTATCAAACGAATAATAATCTATAGGGTGCATAAAAAACTCAATTTATGAAAAAGTCATCTCAATGAATTAAACATCTGTAAAATAAACTAATTACATAGAGCTAAGTTGAAAACCCCCGGAATCAAACCGCCAGGTGTTGCTCGAGTTCATCGCGTCTCATCAATCGTAAGTCGGTAACTTGATGCGTGACAGGTTCACGAGTTCTGTCCCTGTAAAGGTAAGTTGATACATATCGGGTTTGGTCGTCTGCAGCAGGAAATCAAAATCGTATTTTGGATCAAAGTAGTTAAGAATTGCCGTCATGATCAATCCGTGCGTGCCGATGACGATTCGTTTTCCGGGATGATTTTGCAGGATGGAGGTCAACGCTTGAACACCGCGGTGCTGACAGGATTGAAACGTTTCCGAGCCGTCGCGTGAAAAAGCATGATTGGCAAACATCTGTCGGACGAGTGGATATATATCAGCTTGCGGTATCGTTTGATGTTGCCCGGAAAACGCACATTCCCGCAAGTCTTCTTCAATCAAGATCTCTTTCCCGAAACAGCGTGCTGCTCCTTCAATCGTCAACAACGAACGTTGATACGGACTGGAGAAAAACAGGTCGATCTTTTCATCTTTTAAGTAGGTTGTGACAGATTGCGCGGCAATCAGTCCGGCATCAGTCAAGCCGCGTTTCCATTCATTCAAATCGGTTTTCGGAGACTCGGCGTGGCGTGCGAGATAAATGGTAGTCATGAGTAGAAGATGCCTCTTTTCTTTGAATAAGTAAGATCAGGTCTTGGAGGTGAAACGTAAATGAAACAGCTGACACAACGGACAAAATTCATAGGTCTTGGCTTTGTTGTTTTGATAAGTAGTGCATACCTTGTTGATTATTATGAACGATGGACGATGGAGAAACCAACCCGTTTTGTCTATCAAGCGAAAAGTGCCTCATGGGAAGGTGTGATCGAAGTAAGACAGGCAAAGAATGGTCTGTTTTCCTATTATACAAGTGAACGCTACGCCCTTCAGTACATCGGTAAAGACGTGAAACAGTCATATAAGAAGGAACAACCTATTCTTTGGGAAGTGGACAGTCTTCTTTCAAAGATAGACGGCTCGCCGAGGCGATCAAGCCATTTCAGTGACATGGTCGGCACCTTCCCGGGCGGTTCGACAATCGAGACGACAGAAAGTTATCGTGTCGCCACGACTACTGATATATTTCGTATCAGCGTCATGTGGGGTGGTCACAAAAAAGAGACCTTATTTTTGACCTATACAAAGTAAAGCGAAAGTTGCCGAAAGGAGAGAACTCATGAAAACCGTTGAAATAGACGTCACCGCAATCCGGTCAGCAAGCGAGCTGCACCGGCTGTTAAAACAGAAACTAAACTTCCCTTCACATTATGGGGAAAACTGGGATGCATTTTGGGATCTCATCACCGACCCGGAAGACGCCGGTTTACCGGACGAAATCATTTGGATTGGCTTTTCAGCGCTCCAACGAAAGCAGCCGAAAGAAGCGGAACATTTATTAGTGTGTCTGGATGACTACCATCAGGAAATGGAACTTCAGCCATGTATGTCGACTTTCTTGGAAAATACGGATTGAGGTCGATTGCCCGTAATAGGAGGTTGCTCTGGGATGCGTTTCAGAATCTATACTGAAGACGAACAGTACATCATCCCGTGAGGAGGAACACCATGCGCTTATTTGCCATTGATTTAGACGGCACCTTGTTACACTCAACTCATATGATTTCAGAACGAAATGTCACAGCCGTCAAGCGATGTCAGGAGAACGGAGATATCGTCGTGATCGCGACAGGGCGAGCGGCGTTTGATGCAGCGTATTTGTTACGGCTCCACCGGTTGGATTGTCCAATTATCGGTTCAAACGGAGCAGAAATCCGGGCAGAATGCGAAGGGATAACGATACGGAAAAATACTTATGTCCCCTCTGACGAGAGCGAAGCGATCTTGAACTGTTTGCTGAAGCAGGACGTATATCTTCAAATTTACTTGGAAGACGAAATTCTGTTGACGTTTGATGCGACGGATCGACTGATGAAACAAATCAAAAAGGAACAGAGAACCAATCCGTTGTTTCAAGCTGACGAATTCCTTAAATCCGTACAGCCGCAATTGACGCAATACGGCGTCCGGGAAGTAACGGATTTCTCAGACGTCGATTTAGCGAAAGTCATGAAGTTCATGATTGTAAGTCCAAAAGCTGTCGTACTGAAACGGATCGAAAACGACTTATCGTCACGAAACTGCACCGTTACAAGCTCCGGCCCATTTAACCTTGAGGTGACGGCGAGCGGAAGCGATAAGGGAATGGCGTTGCAACAATTTGCTGAACGGTTGGGGATTTCACTGACAGCAACCGTAGCGATTGGCGATCACCACAATGACCTGCCGATGTTTCGGGTCGCCACAACAAGTATTGCGATGGGGAATGCGGAAGACGCCGTTAAACGACAGGCGACGGACGAGACAGGACATCATGATGACGATGGAGTTGCCATGGCTTTAGAAACGTTCTGTTCGATTCAAGTCAGACATAAAGGAGTACAGGATGGCAAATATTACTGAAATCGCAAAGGCAGCCGGTGTTTCCCGCTCGACGGTCTCCCGTGTGTTGAACAATCAGCCGTATGTCATTGCTGAGAAACGGGAGGCCGTCTTACAGGCAATGAAGCAACTGGATTACCGACCGAATCAAAACGCGGTTCATTTATCCCGCGGCAAAACAAATGTCATCGGAGTGATGGTCCCGCAAATCAACCATCCGTTTTTCAGTCAATTGATTGAAGGAATCGGTATCGCCTGTGCCGAGCGGAATATCTCGATGCTCATTCATCAAACGTTTAATGACAGGGAACAGGAACAGCAGTCATTTACACAACTGCGGCATAAGCAAATCGACGGGCTGATCATCGGCTCATCGGTCAGTCCGTCGGAAGTACTCGAGCGTGTCCAACGCGATGGTCCGGTCGTTGTCTGTGAACAGCGGGATGGTAACATCGCGCAAGTCTCTGTTGATCATCAAAGCGGGATTTTGGCAGTGTTGTCTCATTTAGTGAAACGGGGACATACTTCTCTTGGACTGTGTCTCGGAAATCCGGCGAGTGGCGTCGGAATGATTCGTCGTCATACTTTTGAAGCATTCGTTCATGAAAACGGGATACGTGTGTCGCCGGACTGGTATTTTGAGGAGAACTATTCCTTTGCGGATGGACAGGACGTGATGAAACGCTTGCTGAAACTGACGGACAGACCAACTGCCATCATCGTCGGGAATGATTACGTTGCTGCCGGCATCATTCATCAGGCGAAACAAGGAGGGATTAACATTCCGGAGATGCTTGCTGTGACCGGTTTTGACAATCAGGCGATTGCGGAGGCAATGAGGATGACAACCGTTGCCCAACCGATTGAACGACTCGGAAAAGAAGCGGTCCAAGTGCTTGATCAGTTGGCCCAGGGAAAAGAAATGCCCGTCAGTCAGCCGATGCCACTCGAACTGATCGTGCGTGAAACGACATGACACTTGAAGGTTGTAAAGCTTGTAAACGTAGCGGTTTATCTTCGCAAAGCGGTCGTATTCAAAAACGGTTGGTCAGGGGAGGATTATATGGAAATCTATCAATTTAAAAAAGAAGTGGGTAAGAAAATCACAAAGTTCGACTCAGATTTTGTGATGTCACGTATTACACAGACAGACAAAGTAGCACATATAGGATGTGTGCATTTAGATGAGGGTGGGTTAATTGGTTATCATCCAGCTGTTGTTCCTCAACTTCTTTTAGTTGTTCACGGAGAAGGTTGGGTTAGAGGTGAAACCGATGAATACATCAAAGTTCACAGTGGCGAAGCAGTGTTCTGGGATAAAGATGAATGGCACGAAACCAAAACAGATACGGGGTTGACTGCAATCGTTATAGAAAGCGAAGAGCTGACCACTTCATTATTAATACCTTTGGAGAAAGTTTAAGTGTTAATACATATGAGAAACTAAAAAATACCCTAACTAAGCTGCCGTTACAGCGTATTCATTCGGTGCAATAATTGTGAAAAGGATTTCTTTGTCTTGCCAGATTTGATATAGATGATGTCTATAGCCCGCTTCCAGGTGTGAATGAAAAAACGCAGATGCTCTGTTCTTCCGTGAACAGGAGGATCTGCGTTTTTCACATGAAAGTCTTTCGTTTGTACATTTTCTCTTCGATTCGATTCCAAATACGTGTTGCGATATAAATATTACATACTGAAACGATAGCTGCGATGACAATCATACTGATACCGGTATCATCTGCTAAAACAAGCGGTTTAAAGATCGTGAACACGATAGACAGAAGAATCGGAATGGTAATGCCGATCCATACAGAAAAGAATAATAGTGCTTTCCACATCAAGCTCATCCTTTCAAGGTGAATCTATCATGTAGTATATCAAAGAATAGACTTTATATTAGAAAAAATGGAAACCTTAGACATGTTCCGTTATTCTTTATAGGTAGCACAACATTATTTTCCGGTAAGGAGCATAAAATGACAAAAGTCCTGATTATAGAAGAACCTGTTACCACAAATTTCATAGAAGATTTAGTGCATCCCCATCGGTTTGATGGAGGTTTACCTGTTGTGCATCGTTTAAGCGGAGAAGGACACGTCGAAGAAGGTCGAGAATTTTTAATGGCATTCTTAACACATCAAGCGGTCTTCCCGTTGTATGTGCATTTTGTCGACGAGTATGAACTGTCTGAAGACTTTACGACCTTTTTTCAACAACATCAGATTGACTATACGGTTGACGACTGTGGCGGCAACTTGAAATCTTACGGGTATAAACGGTACAACTATTATTCTTGTATTACGGCAAAAATCCAAAATATTGCTGACTTGCGGCTTGTATTAAACAAAACGTACTGGCTCGCATCTGAAAATGTATTCTACTGCATCAGTCATTCAGATTCTTTAACGTTTGAATGGGGAGATTTCTTAGAATGGGGAGTCAAAAGAAGACGATCCATCGCTGTATTTGATTTTAATGCTTCAAAGACCTACATCACCACTGATTATGACGGGTTAGGATTTTGTATCCTCAGTCGGGATACGCAGTATGCTTCTCTTGCTGGCATGATCGCCAGTTTGCCGGACCAGATGGTCGTTACGCAAATCAACGATGAAATAATAGAAGATGAGATATTACATACAGAGGATCAAGAAAAAGACATTTAAATTTCGTCTTCTGCATCATTTGCACTTTAGAGAATAAAAAAGCTGTGTCTCAGTAAGGAGAACAAAATGGCAGAAATCATGATTATGGAAGAAAAGATTATCGAAAAGGATGCGATGAACTTAGGATACCCGTTTGAAATGGGTGGAGAGTTGAAGACAGCTTATTTCATTGATGTAAGCCGAATTGAAAAAGACGGAGCAGATGAAAACAAAGAGTTTTTAATCGAATTCTTAATCCATCAACAGGTGTTTCCACTCTATATCAGTTTCGTGGATGAGTATGGATTACATGAAGAACATGACGCGTTTTTCAAGCAAAATAAGCTTTCATATGTGGTATTGGATTTAGATACACAGTTTCGAAGTGGAGAGGTGAAAGTCCGTTATAAGGAATACCATCCGTGTTATACGATTACCGTTCAAAATGCGGAAGAACTGCGTCTTGTCCTGAACAAAACCTACTGGCTGGCATCGGAAAATCTGTTATATACCGTCTCGTACTCAGATAACCTGTCATTTAAGTTGGGGGAGACAAAATGGTGGCGATTGAAACTGATTCGCCCGATTGGTGTGCTGACCATGCATCCAAACATGACCTGTTTTAAGATTGCCCACGATGGCAACGGTTTTTACCTGCTATCAAACGATGAAAGCTATATACCAATCGAACACCTGGTGACCCGATTTCCGAAAGGGACCGTCATTTCGCAAATCAATGACGACTGGTTACTAGATGACGAAACCGATTAATCCTGGTACACGTAAAAGAAGGTTGAAACTGAACATGGAGGAATGAGAGTGGAGCACGTTTTGTATTATCTGTGTATAGCTACCTGTATCGGAACGGTCGTGGCTTTTCTGTTTAATCGGTTGCAACCGGGCAGTCGTGTCCGGACAATCAGTATCAGCGTGACCGTTTTGTTGTTGGTCCTGGTGAGTGTGACTGCGTTGCTTGGGTGGGATGCTGCAGAGGAAAAGCTGTACCGGTCCTTTGGCTTGTTAGTCATGAATATCTTTCCGCTCTGGTATGTACGAATTGAAGGGAGCGATAGGAAAACAATCGTCTGGTCGCTGACGATGGCCTTAGTCGTTTTGGTGTTCGGAATGATTTTAGGATGACATATGATAGAAGTCATACATAGACATTAAATAGGAGCTGTTCATATTGAAGAAAAAAATGTTGATCATCTCCATTCTGTTGATGGTAGGCGGCGTATTTGGAAACATACTTTTTACCCGACTCGGTTATTTTCCGAATGCAGATTTTCGGATTATGAGTATTCCGTTAGCAGCGGGAACGCATTACTTTAATCTAGGACTGGTGTTGCTTACCATGACGCTAATCGGGCTGGTGTTACTGCCATGGTTTCTGGAGAAAAAACAATTTTCGAAAACGGTGCTGGCACTTGTATTAATTATTTGGTTGCCTGAAGTCGTCTAAACAACATGGACAAGAGCGATGATATCGTGAGCAAACTCATTAAACGCCTCCATCCCGATTCAAAAATGCCCGGGGTATCAGCCGTTGACCTGAAAAAAGCGGAACATGCCTTAGGTGTTTTGTTTCCAGATGAGTACAAAGACCTTTTTTTACAGACGAACGGTGCACAGTTTGGCGAATGGACCCTGTGTCCTATACCAACCAAACGAACAGTTTCGATCGATCTCGTTCGTCACAATGAGAAGCGTCCGGCTGGTTTAGCCGATGACTTGATCTGTATCGGTGAAAATCTGACCGGGGACAAGCTGTGTTACCGGATTCGAAAACGTTTCCTGCAGGAACTCGTCTTTAGATGGAACGAAAAAACGGGAATTGCAAAATATCCGTCGTCTTCTTTGGAACAGTTCGTCGACTGGCATGTCCCGAAACGAAAAACGAATCAGACCTACCGAATTGGTCGTTTCATGGTAGAAGGCAACGAGCTAATTGTGACGGATCCTTATTACGGACTAGAAGAAGACACCGATTTACAGCTGATTTTGTCGAATGTGAAATCAGGAAGTTGGACCGCAGCTATCATTTACACGGAAGACGAGTGGGTTAAGCAGCTGCTTGTTTTTGAAGGGGATAAAAAGCGGAGCGGCAAATGGCGCCGGCAGGAAAAACTGGTCGTCGTGGACTCGGCACTGGTCGGTATCTTCGATCGAACAGCTTATCGTCAGAATCAAGCAATGGAATTTGAAACAATTGTTTCGTCCGACGACCAGGCCGGCATCGTCTCGTTTGGAGCTGTCTCGACGTCAGGTTTTGGAGATGGACTGTATGATGTTGACATACAGTATGATGTCTCGAGGCAAATCGTCGGCGTAAGAATTGACTTCGCAGATGACGAATGAAGGAGTTGGATAATGGAATTGGATAGTATGTTGGTCGGTGAAGGAACTGCTTTTATCTTTACGTCCGAGAACAAAGGGGAAATTCGTTTTCACTGTCATGAGGATGGTGAAGAATACGCAGATGTCGACATGGATCAGCTGTTGGAAGAGTCGTGGCAGGATGGCATGGCTCTTTACAGCAAGAACATTCGAGAATTTTTACTGGAGTTGAATCATTATCCACTGTACGTTCACAGTATGAGTGGTTCGGGCAAGATCAGCATTTCACACTACACTGACAGCAGCACAAGATTTGACCGGGGGAATATTTATCATCGATTGACCATCACTTCAGAAAAAGCATTTCTTCATTACTTCCCTAAAGCTTATCAAGATGCATACAATAACGAGAGTGTATTGTTTTCAAGCGAGAAGACGATTGAAATCGATGAGACAAAAAATGACTTTTATTTTAAAAAGTTCAGGTTGAACTTTTCGGATGACGAGCGGAATTGTTTCTTCCTATGGGTGAATCATGATGGCAATGGATTTGACTTTGTTGCGAATTTTTCAGATCATCCTTATCAACACGAGACGATTGAAATCGAGGATGTTGAATGAGCGGATATGGTAAAAGGAGTGCAAACGGGCGATGGAACAGACCCGGTTACACTCCTTTTGTTATTCTTTCACTTCTGCAACCGTCTTGAAAATCTGTGAATAAACATCTTTGATAATTTGATCGTTCTTTTGATCGTTGTTTAATTCATATTCCCAGTAGCGATAGCGATCTTTTTTCCCTTGCAGATAACCGGATGCATAGGAATGCTCCAGTTCGCTCGCATTGGCATACGTTAAATCTTCAAACACGAAGGGGAGAAACCCCTTTGTTGTCCCTAAGAAGAAGGTCGGAACATCAAGTTTCCGGTACACCTTCACGTACTTTTCTTCATCTGCTTGTTTTAGTTTATCTTTTGTGATGAACACCGCATCAAACTTTGAGGAAATCTGGTTCGTGTCCTCTAGTTCTTCAAATGAGAGTGTTGAAAACTTTACATTTTTCTCTTGCAGATCAGGCTGTTCTCCAATCACACCGATTTTTAAGTATGTTCCATCATAGGAAGTATCTTTAACTTGTGTTGATGCGTCTACACCACAACCTGCTAATGCGGTCGCGGCAATCAGTGAACCCATTAATAATTTTTTCATGGACACGTTCCTTTCACGTTCGTTTAATATCACAGTGATTATACCAATTATTTGGAATATGCACATAAATCGAAATGAAAAAACGAGAGTTAACAATTAAAATAAAAATTCCCAATAATGTTATCTGATTATATAATACGAAGTATAAATG
Organism: Exiguobacterium sibiricum 7-3; assembly: GCF_000620865.1. Lineage (NCBI taxonomy): Bacteria > Bacillati > Bacillota > Bacilli > Caryophanales > Exiguobacterium > Exiguobacterium artemiae. Next base: position 1,740,396 of record NZ_KK211190.1, on the reverse strand, counting down.
GAATTTCTTTTGGGCCTTGTTTGGGCTGTGAAGAAAGAAAACGGGAGGACATATGAATTATATTGAGCATTTGGAAAAACACTGTGGTGAGATTAAAGGAAGTTTAGAACTAGAAGATATGATGGAAGAAAACATTCAATTCCTGAAGTTTGAGAACGCACCTATCGATAATACCTATACGGCGACAACACTCGGATTACTGTGGCGACCGCTTCAATTTGAAGAGGAGCGATTTTATCATCAGGAACTGATGATGTCGGTCAAGCAGCCGGAAGCGGAGGAAGATGTCATCGAATTGCTATGGCGTCTGACGACCCATGCTCTGGAAACTGGACAGACATTTGAATTGGGCGAATTTTACAGTATGCCTAAGACAGTGTTCGGACAATACGGATTTGCAGGAGTCTATGTAACGGCACCGTTTTATTTTGACGAGAGCTTTTTCATCCATCGTGGGGACACCGAGTTTGATGAGCCGGAACACGTTTTGCCGGTCTGGTTTGTTCCAATTTTCGAATCAGAAGCGGATTATCTTGAGCAACACGGTGTGGACGCTTTCGACGAAATTATTGATGCAACAGAGGGGGAACTGCTTGACTTAACACGTCAGCCATTGATTTGAGGGTCATATCCATAGAACGGAAAGCAATCATACGTTGCTGAAGAGAGGGAGAAAGCAACATGCTAGTCGATCATTACAAACAGATTGATTATCAATCAATTGATTTACCGAAAGATGAACGTTTTCAGCAGTATGAACATCTCAATATTTATTTTGAGTGGGGATTTGCAATCAACCAATCAATCGGAACAGTCGCCAGTGAGGATGCAGTGTGGTTACTTAGACAAACGAATGCGTTCCCGATTTGCATGGTCTTTGATGTATTTGATTTTTCGATGGAGGAAACGATTGAGGTTCTCGAATCCTTCAACATACCGTATCAGACGTCAAGCAATGACGTAACAAAGCTCATTGATGGAGAAGAAGCTTCGCGTGAGACTAACATACGGCTTATCGTTGATCAGGAAAAAACGTTGCGGGAAATGATTCCATTTCTATACGCGTGTGGATGTCACGGTCAGAAAAATTATCTCTATTCCGTGATGACGGACGGAACAGATGTGTTATCAGCCACAGAAGACTTTCCGGGAATCGATGTCTCATACGCCCTCGTTGCGGTCGGACCGGATGGAGAAGGTGTGGATGTCATCGGAACAAGGGAACGGATCATTCCGCTGTATCGGCAAGTACGAAAGAGATAGATGCAAAAAAGCGAAATGATTCACAAAAGCTTTGGAGAGAATAGAACTGAAGTGAATTGTTAGCTGATTAATCGGATACAGATAAAAATTTGAAAGTCCGCTTGAATATATGAAAATGGAAGAAACGAAATTATACATAAAGGAGTAGTGGAAATGGAACATCAGATTGGGTTACCAGGCATTACAGAAGAACGGTTGCAGGAAGTCGAGGCAGAACTCGGATTTTCGTTGCCGGCTGAGTTGCGGGCGTACTTTAAAAAGGAAAACAAGTTCGAAGCCGGTGAGTGGCAATTACATCCGATCAAGGACGAACAGTACATCAAGCGGACATGGGAAGACATCGTCCGTGTGAACTCAACGGATACAGAAGACTATCCGGACGGCTTTTTCCGGATTGCTGCCGACGGTTCCGGGGACGAGCTCGGTTATCTCTTGCCGGACGCAGAAACCATCGTCCAGTGGGATCACGAGGAACAGGAGTTGTTCCCGGTTGCCCCGACGCTTGCAGCCTTTATGGAACAAGAGCAACAACTATTAAACAGTGCCATGCAAGCAGATGAATTCTTTGAAACCGTGCTCGAGACAGAAGCTGTCTACGGGTTATCGAAATTGAAGCAGTCGGGCTGGGCTTATTGTCCGTCAAATCAAGAGGAAACGGATGTGTTGCTGTTTTTCTCGACGGAAGAAGGCGCACGTGCCTGTCAGACAGACGGATGGGAGAATTATCATTTGATTCGTCTCGATCTTGATGTCTTTACAGACGGCTGGTTGCCGAACATGATTCAAGACGGTTTGTACTGCGGACTAAACTGGGATGCCAGTTTACAGGGGCTCGAGCTAGATTCGGAAAATGTGCTCGCTGAACTTGAATTATAATCCGAAGTAGATTTTTTAAAAGTTATTAGGTATTATACGAGAAATTGAAAATTTATGTGGTATCACTTAGTAAAAAACTATTTTCCTGTTTCAATTAACAAGTGAAGGTTGATTAAATATTAATATTGAAAACTGACTGAAATCACCATCTTCTAGATTTATATAGAATGAAAATTAGTATACATTGCATTGTCATTAAGGAGTGAGAAGAAAATGCCTTATGAAATAGGAGGAAGATCAGATAAAGAGGGTAATCGTTATGAAATAAAATACTCTATTTATAAAATAATAGAAGTAATAGAAGAAAAAATAGACTATTTAGTAATAGAAGCAATAGGAGAAGATGAACAAGGAATAGATGTTTGGATTGGAAATAAAGATGGCAGCAAAGAAGGACAACAGTGCAAAGGTAGAAACGGTGGCGAAGATAGTTGGAACTTTGGAACAGCAAATGCTAAAAGTATCTTTGAAAACTGGAAAAAACATTTAGATAGAGATTCAAAAAACCATGTATCATTAGTAACTCCATTGGCATTTCAGGATTTAGAAGACATTATTAAAAGAGTAAAAAATTCTAATGAAAATCCAAGAGATTTTTATGAGTATCAAGTAAAGAAGTCAAACAAAAAATTTCAGAATTTTTACAGTAATTTTTGCGCGAAAATGGGACTAAATATTAAAGAAGACAAAGATATTCAAAAATCAATTTATTATTTGAAAAGAGTATCATTTCACCAGGTCCCAGATTCATATTTAAAAGAGATGATTTTTCAAAAAATTTCATATTTATTTTATGGAAATGAAAAAGAAATATATGATAATTTAATTTCTTTAGTTGTTGATGGAGATATTTTAGGTAAACAAATAAATTTAGGATTAATTCGTAATCACATAAAAAAAAATAACTTACGGTTAAAAAATCTATCTTTTGATACAAGAATTTTACCCAAAATTGAGCGTCTCAACTGGGAATTTAAAAATGATTTCCAATTACTTAACAAAGTATTTTTAGAGCGGAAACAATACGAAGAAGCTTATAACTTCATTGAAAAAAATGAATCGTTTATTATACACGGAAAAGCTGGCATCGGGAAAAGTGGCACTACTGAAGCTATAATAAAATATTGCGATTTAAAAGCAATTCCTTATTTAGCTATAAAACTAGATAAACGTATACCAAACTACAATGCAAAAAAATGGGGAGAAGAACTCGGTCTGCCTGACTCTATAGTTAATTGTTTACACAGTATATCTAAAAATGAGAAAGCAGTACTAATATTAGATCAATTAGATGCATTAAGGTGGACATTGGCACATTCGAGGAATGCACTGTTAGTTTGTTCAGAAATAATTCAACAAATCAATTATTTGAACAGTGAAAGAGAGAACAAAATATCTATAGTGATGGTTTGTAGAACAATAGATTTAGAAAGCGACAATAATATTCGTAATTTATTTAAAGAAGAGACCGATTCACAAAGTTTTACTAAATGGAAAAAAATTAAAATTAATGAATTAGAAGATAGTGAAGTAGAAAGAATCATTGGTGATAGATACAAAATTCTGACTCCAAAATTAAAAAAAATGTTGAAAATTTCGAGTAATTTGCTTATTTGGTGTCAATTAGATATAAGTAAAACTCATAATGAATGTCTTTCCACAAACCATTTGATAGAAAAATGGTGGGATCAACTTTTGGCTAATTATTCTATACAAGGACATGCTCAAAAAGAACTTGATAATTTTAAAGTGGAGCTAATAAATAAGTTTATAGATTTAGAAAGAATATACGTTCCCAAAAGATCTTTTAGAGGCAATAAAGAAGAGATTGATTTTCTACATTCGAATGGTTTTATTAATATTTCTGAAGAAAAAATATCATTTTCTCATCAATCTATATTAGATTATTTATTATCTGAGAAAATGCTAGATAAATATTTTGATGGCATACCAATAAACGAAATCTTAGGCAGTAAAGAAATGCAAACTCCGGGAAAACGATATCAACTTCAAATGGCGATGCAGTATCTTTTAGAGTTGGAAAGCAAAGATTTCATTAAAGCAGGTATACAACTTCTTAATGGCTCGGATATTAGATATTTTAATAAATATGTATTTTTAGAAATTTTAAGAGATATTGATGTTTTAGATCCCAATATAAATAAATTTATTTTGTCGTATTGCGAAGACGTTAAATGGAAAGATCATCTTTTACAAAATGTTATTTATTCAAAGCAAGTGTATTATAAACTACTTTTAAATAATGGAATTATTGAAAAATGGTTAGGTTCTGAAAAAGAGGAAAAGAATGCTATAAATTTAATAAGCAGTATAAAACCAAAATATGACTTAGAAGATATTAATTTAATCAAACAATATTTTTTAGAAGACAAAAAACATTCTAATGATTTCAAAAAAATCTTTTCTCGTGATTTTCATCAAGATTCAAATGAACTGTTTGATCTAAGAATATTATTTTATAAAGAAAATCCACACTTAAGTCATCATTATTTAGATGTTAACGAAAGCTTAAAGAATAATGAATACAGAACAATTAAGTATATTGAATTTTTGATAGAAAAAAAGTTAAATGACAAAGATGATCAAAATGAATTTTTAGAAAAAAAAATCTTTTTGGAAGATAAAAATTTTATTATTAATGATGGTGAGTATGTATATAAATCATTATCCAAATTTATACCATCCGATACTAATGAGGTAAACGATTTTAGTGAATGGTCAGCAGTACACTATAAAAACAGCTTGGAAAGAACGATTGTTATAATTTTAAAAAAATCAATTAACTCGATAATTTTTAAAGATCCAGAGAGTTTTAAAAATATATTATTAGATTTATCTAAAAATTCGAATGATGTAATCAATGAATTAATTATAGAAGGATTAGATAGTTTAAATAATGAATACAGTGATTATGTTATAGAGTTTATATGTGAAAATTTTGAGAACAGAATATTTATTAAATCTGATGGCAGTAAAAATGTATTATCTTTAGTAAAAAAATGTTTGATAAATCATTCACATACTTGCAGTAATCAAATATTCACTAAGTTAGAAAATAAAATTTTGAAATATATGCCTAATGGAGCTAAAGAATACATCAAATACAGATACAAATTTAATAAAAATAAAAATAAAAATACCGATGAAAAAGTTTACTGGAGTTTTTGGGGTGACTTACAAATAGAACTCCTTTCTATTTTACCGATTGAAAGACTAACAAATGAATCTATTGAATTATTGAATGTTTTACAAAGGAAATTTAAAGGTAAAAGCAATCGCTACAATTATGCATTGAGTACTAGTGGTTTTGTTAAGTCACCAATAGATGGAAAAGAATTGTCACTTATTAGTTGGAGTAATATTATAAGCAAGAAAAAAGAAGATTTTGATACAAAAAATAAGTGGATATCTGTTAGTGGAGGTATTATTGAAGGGTCAATTCAGCAGTTTGCAAGTAGTTTTTCTCAAGAAGTAAGCAAAAATCCTCTAGAAATGATAAAAATTGTACTCAACAATAAGAATAAAATCGAAAAAGAGTTTATTGATGCTATGTATAGCAGTTTAGCATTCATCGATCTTACAGATTTACCTAATGAGTTATTAATAAAATTGATAGAAAGATTCTCGGATAATATAAATTCATTTAGGGCACAAAACATTTGCCGTATTATTCAAAACAATAAAGATATAAAGTGGTCTGATAGCATTCTGAATACGTTGATAAGTATAGCTACTAGTTCCAATGTTTTTTTAATAGATGACCATATGACCAGTAATAAAGAAGATGAAAATCTACTGAGTTTTGATACATTGTATACAAATTCTTTGAATTGTGCTGAATGTTGTGCTGCTAGAGCTATTGAAAGTTTAATATGGTATAAGCCTGATTATTATCCATTATTTAAATCCTCGATTAATAGCCTTGTAAATCATCCTAGTACTGCAGTTAAGTTAGCCAGTGTATCTACTTTAAGATCAGTAATAAATATTGATAACGAGTTTGCGACAGAAAAAATTATAAAATTATACGAAGATGACTTCAGAGTAGCTGGAAATATTAATACTCGTGATGTATTATTCCACGCATATACTTCGAATCCAAAATTAGTGTTAGAGACAATATTAAAATGTTTTCATTCTTCGGATAATGATTTAATAAAGATTGGTTCATATTCAGTCGCAGAAATGTATTTAAATAATAACGAGTTCAATCATGAAGTGAAAAACTTACAAAATTTTACTGAAAAGCAGATTCAGTCATTTTTAGAAATGATCATAATTTATTTTGAATATGATGAATATAATCAAAAGTGTAAAGAAATTTTGTCAGTTTCGTTGGATGTTGATTATGAGTTAGAAAACGTCTTTTCTAAATTGTTTTATAAAAAATCTTTAAAGTTAAGTCGTGATTTTGATTTCTTAAATTTAATTATGAAATCAAATTTAAGTCAACAAATTATGTATTCATTTGTTAAATATTTAGAAGAAGAAAATAAGTCTTTAACTGCATATAGTGAAGTAATCTTGAATTTATGTAATAGAGTAATCGAGGATTTCAAACACAATAGTAAAAATAAGTGGGGGGTTGAAGAAGAACTTTCTAAACTGATTATTGGTTTATTTGACGAGAGTAATCAAAATTCAAAATTAAGTAATACTGCTTCTAAAAGTTTAGAATTATGGGATAAAATGTTTGAATTTAGAATTGGATCAATAAGGGAATTAAGTGGGAAAATAATGAACAGGTAAGAAAGTTTTAATAAACTAATTAACTAAGAAAGATTACTATTAAAAAGTAGATGAATGATAAATCATTTTAAATTTCAAAAAACAAAATGTTTTATTTTACCTTTGAAAAGTTGCTTGTAAAAAGTAATAAATGTTTTTTTACAATTGGTTTGATAAGAAAGATTTTTTTAAATACAATACTACTCAATTAATATTAAATATATAAATATTATAGTAACTTTTGATTCTGTTGTAATAGTCTAACCACTTTTTCGGCCGGACGGGCGGAAAAGTGGTTTTTTTATGAAGTAGACTGTTCAAACGAGACGTAGTTGAAATGAGAGCGTAACGGAACCGATTCAATCATTGGATTGGTCGTGATGTTTCTCCTTTGTTCCTTATCCGTCAAACAGTACGGTTATCTGTGCTTTGCCGGCGGCTTTCTTCTACTGTACTGGATCGGTGCGTCATGGTAAAAAGCAAGAAAAGAGGAAATGAACGTGTGGAAAAAATTTAGAATCATCGCCAGTCTACTTGGCATACTGCTGGCGGGATATTTGGCCTGGCAAATCTACATCTCGTTCTTCGCCGTAGATATCAAATACGTACCGCGAGGCGATCTATACAAGACGGTCACTTCTCCGGACGAGCGGTATACGTTACGGTTTTACCTTTCGAGCGGCGGGGCGACGACGGGATTTGCGATGCTCGGCATCATGGAAGATCAAAAAACAAAAGAACAGCGGCGTGTCTACTGGGAATATCCGTGTAGAGAGGTAAGTGTGAAATGGCGACGGGACGTTGTCATTATTAATGACACCCGCTTAAACATCTGGACCGAGGTGTATGATTTCAGATTGGATCAACCGATTTATCCAGCAAAATAGAGTTCGTGAAGGGAAGATGAAATATCCTGATGATCATACTTAGAAAGCAAATCGGCAGCTTGATATATTTCTGGACCATTTATCGCGACGGCCGGACGGTTCAGGTATTTTTTGGAGTCAATGAACCATGGATGCTCGATGAAGATATCGATGAAAAAACGGAAGAACGGTTTACGTTTCGTTTTCAAGCCCGACGTCGAGTGAAGGAACTGATTGCCGAGAAGCAGGCAGACGGGTATCAACAGGAAATCACACCGGAGCCGGTGCCAAGTCAAGAAGAACAGTTGACGTTTCACAAGAGGGCGACATGGTTTGCGTATGTACTTTTCGGAGTGGGATTGATTCCGCTCGTAACACCCTGGACTTTATCTCCGTACGTGATGGTCATCCTTGCAGTTCCCTTCCTCATCATGTCGACGAGCGGAAAAATGCTGCCGCTTTGGGTCAAAGCGATGTGCTTTATCAGTTATTTCCTGATTAATATTAGCCACAGACAGGCACCAGACATAAAATATCTAGACGCCGGTCTGTTACTCGTAACGGGCGTGTTCCTGTGGAGCTACATGACTGTCAAAAGGAAAAGGGTTGAATCGTAAAAGTAATCATTCAAACGAAAAATAATTAATAGAAAAATTATTTTTTCTTAGAAGAAAAGGAGAGATGTGAAAATGAAAAAACTAGGTACTTTTCATAATCAGAAAGGCAATATGATCGTCTCAGATCCAGCTTTTCTCGCGCCGGATTCGGAATTTAATATCACGATTCCGGTTGTTCCCGATTCGACATGGACGGTCTGGTATAACGAAGATGATCAGCCGGAAATTAATTTAGTGTACTTGACGATTGATGATCACGCAGATATTGCAGCGGATGACTTTGACATTCTTGAAGGTTATGCAGTGGTGGATTCCTCACAGCTCGTCGTCATGAATACAGCGGATTACGGCAAACGCGAGGCCATTGATTGGGAAATTCGGAATACGCTTGAGTTCGACGATGAGATTGATCCATTTTATATCGCCATCTCAGATGAGATGATGGAAGAGGAAATCTTTCTATTTCCGTTTGGTGTTGCCGTCCAGTTGATGGGGGACGGGCACTACAGGGTTCGCGTACGACGCGATGTGGATCAGGTCACCGGTATTTTGCTGGTCATCGGGGAACATGAAGATTTTGAAGAGGACTTCGAATAATTCAATACCAGCGATTGAAAGCGTCTCACCTAAACTTGTTGAAGTAACCATTCAAGTGGAGGGTGAGATGTTTTAGTATCTATATCCGAAAACTTGATCACAAGATGTTAAAGAGGATTTAAAAGACAAGCTAATGCAGAGAGGACTATGTCGATGAAAACAACGTATTCCTATGAAGAACTTTTGAAATTTGACGACCCGTTTGAATATGAATTTGGTCTCCCATTGAAGATCAATGACCTGCCCTCATCCGTGATGGAAGAGGATATTTCGGACAGTAAAACGAAACTGCTTGAGAAACTCTCAGAAGATTACTCCTTAATCATTCAAAAACCGCGGATTCCAAACGAAAAAGTGTTCTCAACGTTATCATTATTGGATGAAAATGAGTTCATGAAGTTGTATGTGGTGAACGAAACGACCTTTAATGAAGCATTGTGGGATCTTTTGTATGAGAGTGAATACAATCTTCACTGGGCATTCTTTTTACTAAAAGAGATGAAAGGTGTCGTTTTCGAATTGTCCTATACGGGTGGAGAAACTCGGGCTCTGACTCTTTCATATCTGAACGCAAATACCCTGATTCATCTAAGGCTTGAAGTAGACCAAAGCGTGACCTGTAGGTGGGATTGAATAGATAGAAAAATCACAACGATCATCCAACGGAAGAACTTAACGGTATGACCTGAGTAGTCGAACGATGCGATTGGTAAATTGGACTTTTGGATAGCAACATATTAAGAAAAAATCGTTACGAATGAGGTAAGCCAAGGGTTAGGAGGGGCAAAAGTGAAATTTCAGAGTGGTGAATGGATTGATGTCTACCGGGAACTGTTACCGCATGACGATTGGCAAGAGCTCGTCCGAATTCAGGTGACTCAGCATAGCTATCCTTTTGAAGTCAAGTTGTTGGAACGTCCGGTGAAACAGAACCGCAATACTTATGATTTATCGGACTGGACGGTCTTATCACATGTCATTATGACAGAAACGTCGCAACTAAAGACATTTCTAGATCAACTCGAAATCGAGCAGATGAAGATAGACGAGTCGAAGACGATTCTCAGCATTCAAAAACAAGGGCAGGAAATCGTTCGTGTCACTAACGATAGTGTCTCGATGTATGGTGTCGTCTATGAGGAACTAGGCGAGTCGGGTACAGAGTACGAAAACTTTTTTGATGCTGTCTTACCATATGCGACGTTCCCGGTTGAGGTCGTCTTTTGCGGCCGAGGTGTTTTAAATGATGAGGACTCGATCCATGCGATGACATTAACCGATACGAATTGGCAAGCCGTCTTCGAAGATCGTTTGTTGCATTTGCTGAACCGAAAAGAAATCACTTCTGGATTCCTGCCAACGAATTACTCAAAGCCCTCTCGACGAACGCTCGAGAACTTTATGACAGAGTTCATGTTGTGCATGCCGTATAACTTTATTGTGACACGCGATGCAAATGGACGGTTTGGTATGCTCGATCATTTCTGTACCAATGGAAAGATTGCGCACTTTGGAAAGATAGAGGATGAAGAGGCAAATCCAGGTCAACACAGATAAAAAAGAAGAAGGAGGAAAAAGAGATGAGCTTAGCTTCGTATATTTGTATGGATAGGCAGATACCTGATAAGTATCTAGATTTGGATGACGAAGATGAAACACTTCCATTTTATATAGGGCGGTGTTTTGCAGATGAAAATTGTCTCTACCATGTTAAAACTTCACAGTTTCATAAATGGTATGTATATGAGATTTCAAGTCACTGGGGCATCGAAATCGTAGAACCTTTCGATTCCATTGTTTCAGTGAAGTCAAAAGAAAAATTGCATTATTTGTTTACACTCATGAACGAGTTCTTAGACGAGGGGGAATCCTTTGAACTATATACATGTTGGCTTGGAGAAGAGTCCTATCCTAAAGAAAAAAGTATGACGCTCTCTTTAGAACTTGAACAATTGGAGGATATTGAGATTCCTGAAAGAACTCATATCTTAATCACAAAAACCCGAGGGAACTAAAACTGCTGATTAACATAATGATTCAAGTGACTCGCTTTCCCGTAAAGACGATGTCTGTAATGGGATAGATTGTCTCATCGCAGCTACCTCTTAAACGAAATAGATAGGTCTCACTGTCGAACATAAGTGAAGTTCATAGATGTGTAATCCATTACCGTTTAGCAAACACTCCTGACAGTCCAGCGAAAGTGAGAAAAGCAACATGCACATCTATATCGAAGAAAAACCGGATCACGCGAAAACGATCAAAGAGTACCATGTAGTGATGAAAGGACAGGACCGATTGAAAACCATTTTTTCATTCGAGTATTATAACGAAGACTCGAATGAAGGTGAAATCATCTCAGATGAGAAAGTTTTAACGCAAATATTCACGCGTTTGAATCGTTTTCCCGTCTATCTATCCTTTGGGTTGCATGAACTGACTGATTCAAAAATAGAAGATGTGATATCTACGGTTAAGCAAAGAAAGTTACTTTATATGCAGACTTCGATTAATAAACGTGAGACTTATATGATCATTGAAGTAAATCAACCAGAAGACTTGCTTCAAGTGCTAGAGAAGTCACTTTCATTGGCTAGTTACAATGGCTACTATTTGATTTCTTTGACGAATCTATTGAAATTTGAAACGCGGAGTACAAGACGGTGGTTCGTCAAAAAAGAAAGACTCGTACCAGTGGTCGATATGACGGAACCGACGACGTTTTTGAAAATCGGATTTGATTTCGAGAATGTCCTGATCTTCTCAAACGAAGCATGTTTCGATGCATTAGAAAAAATAGAAGCATTCTTTCCTGAAGATGAAATCGAACAGTAGGCAGATGGATTGATTGAGAAAGAGGAGGAAAAATCATACTGAATGTCTATTTTGAGAAACATATGGATCACGCAAAAGTCATCAAAGACAGATACTTGTACATCGATCAACCAGAGCGTATCGACTTCATCTATTCGATGGACGGTACTCCGGATGACGAAAAAGGCAGCTATCAAATTGCCTCAAATCGAGTCTTGAAGCAATTTTTGACGCGGCTGAATCGCTTTCCAATCTTTATTACGTTCGGTGGAGTTTTTACGGAGGATGAGGTCGAACCGTTTTTTCAAGAGAACAACTTATCGTATACAAAGTTTCGACCAAACAAGCGCCCTTATTATAGCGTTCAAGTGAATCATGCTAGAGAGCTTGAGCTTTTGCTAGATGAGACCTATTGGTATGCGGCTCAAAACGATTTTTACTTCCTATCTTTTACGAATCTCCTGACGTTTGAGCTGAGAATGGTCAAAGGATGGTTTTTCAAAAAAGAACGTATCGTTCCTGTCATTCATACGACGGAAGAGATGTCCTTCATCACGATCGAAGGTGATTTCATGGGCTATTATCTGTTTTCGAATGAAGCGTGTTTTGATACCGAGGACAAGGTGAAATCAGTGTTTCCTGACGATGGTATCATTAAATTCTATTACTGAGAAAGTAGTAGCTGTATTCATAACTGAACCACGATGCATAGGGAAGTTTCGTTTAGGGAATGTGGAATAAGTAGAATAGGTGGAGGGAGACTTATGCTATACATCTATCTCGAAAAACATATCGACCATAAAAAAGTGATCAAGGAACGCTATCTAGACATCGATAAATCAGATCGTATCAAGTCGATCTATTCGATGGGATGCATCCCGAATGATGAGAAAAGAGACTATCAAGGTGACTCGAACGCTGTATTGAAGCACTTTTTGATTCGCTTGAATCGTTATCCAGTCTTCTTGACGTTTGGTGGCGGGTTTACAGATGAGGATGTAGAGTTGTTTTTTCAGCAGGAGAAGTTGTCTTACACGAAGTTTCAACCGGATAAGCGCAGACCTTATTATAGCGTTCAAGTGAACGATGCCAGCGAACTTGAGATTTTACTAGACGAGACCTATTGGTATGCGGCTCAAAACGATTTTTACTTCCTATCTTTTACGGATCTCCTGACGTTTGAGCCGAGAATGGTCAGACGATGGTTTTTCAAAAAAGAACGTATCGTTCCTGTCATTCATACAACGGAAGAGATGTCATTCATCACGATTGAGCATGATTTCATGGGCTATTATCTGTTTTCGAATGAAGCCTGTTTTGATACTGAGGACAAGATGAAAGAGTTTCTGCCTGAAGGTGACGGCATCGACTACTATGAGTAAAGGAAATCAAAATCGGCAAATCTTAAAGAAAGGGAAGGCAAAAATATGTTTAGTATCAGTACAAGCTTAAAAGAAGTTCCGGAAGAAGAAAAAGATATTCTCCGTTACCCGAGTCGTGTCCATATTTTTTTGATTCAAGACTTCTCCAGCGTTTCTGATCGTTGTGATTTGCTGATTCATTTGGATTCCTATGCCGATAGAATGTTTTTAGCAAGAGAAGTAAACGAGCTGATTGGAATCTGTGAACTGCTCATTCAACGGTATTGTACACCGAAGGAACCGTGGTTAGTGAATCAGGCACATTATTATCCAAACGAACCTTGGATGATCCATCAATCAAATGAGTTAGTAATGGAACTACATCAATTTTTAGAACTGCTTAAGCGAATGTGTATCGCGTCTGTATACGAGAACGCGTTGATTTGTTTTTGGGGTGATTGATTAACTAGAATGTAATTCGAAAATTAATCGTTTAAAAATCAGTATCAGGATAACCCTTGGAAGAAAATCAGTCGATCTTGATAAACAGCCTGTATACACATGCTTTTTAATTTTTGCAAAAAATAATGTAAATCTTGAATGAGAGGGTCTGCTGACTTCAACTTCCATGGTTCACGAGGGAAACAATGTCGATGAGAAAGAACCTCACAAATACCAAGAAGTTCAAGGACTTCAGTGGGCTTGAATAGTTTGTCTTCGTATTCATCCAGTTGGATGAGTAAAGCACAGCGGTGCTTAATGACCTCAGCATCCCGATATAAAAAATTCTGTAGGTGATCGGGATAGATTAACGTCTCCTTTTGATCTGAATTGTCGATTAGATCGTTTCTAATTAAAAACATGTGCAAGTCCTCCTTCGTGTTTTTAGTTATATGTAGGTTTCTTCAGTAAATAACGGGGTGGGGCTCCGAATGACTGTTCAGCTTCAAAGTAAGCGAGTTCACCGGGAATGCAGGAAATGATGGAAGAAAAGCCAAATCCGACGGCGTGTTCAAGCGCTTCTTTCAGGGGCAGTTCTTTTCCATTGATCACTTCATTCTCCGACAAACAGTAACAGGTATCCGGTGCGCCATGTTGTTTTAATAAATCATAAATATCTTCATGCCACGAATTAGGTGGGGATATTTCAATCAAGTACTCATTTTTGAGCATATTTTTATAGAGATGATCCAGCCGATAAAGAGCTTGATCCCGTTTTTTAGGCGAAAACAGTTCATGGAGTACACGCTCTTGTACCCGTTTGACGAAGAATGATTTAACGATAATCGTTTCCTGTTCTTTATTCATGTGATGATTTCCTTTCTATTCAAACACTTCAGCATGAAGATTCATTAAAAGTTCAAATACTTTGTGAGTATCATAGTAATCTCGTATGAGAAGGAGACGAAAATTTGAATTACATATCAGCAGGATATTTTCTTGTTATGCCAACACCCCGAAAAGATTATATGGATGAAAAGATTGTTCCGGAAACCGTGCTATCAGTGAGTGATTGTCTCTGTAATCAATATCCTGATACCAGTATCTTATGGGGAAATTCTGAAGTGAAAAAAGAACGCTATATGGATCAACTCGGTCTTTCACTCACTACCGTTCAGTTAATCGAACAATGGATAGAAGAACATAGGAATACTGGTGATGTTTTGTTTCCTCAAGTATTTTCTGATTTACATTCTGCGGAAGATTTTTTAAAGCGTTTTTTAATTCATCTTCCTGGTATACGCATCATCAGTATCGGATTACCTGAACAGTATATAGTAGATTTTCTTAAAGATGTAGAGTTATTCAGCAGTAAAAATCCTGAACCATATGGAGTGGAAAAAATGTTGTCGCAGCACCACCCACCTGGGATAGAGGGAGCAAAAAAAGTAGGGTACGAAGTTTTGGGATTTGACTCTGGCTCGTTTCATTCTTATTTGTGTAATGGATTAGAGCGTGATTTGCGTCAGCATTTTAATTTTTTACCAAATCGTTATGGGTTGATTGACTCGATAGAAGAAGCTGATCGTTATTCAGATTATTGTAATGCATTGGGTGAGGAGACAGAACCCGTACTATGGTTTCCGTGGGCTATTTTTGAGCACAAGAAAAGAAGAGCAAATAAGAATCAACGATCAATACAACTGAGGTGACATATGAATAAATCAGTATTAATAAGATCTTTCATCGCAGCATTTGTGATTAACATAGGCTTGTGGATCGTCATAAGATTTTCAATCGATGAGTTAGTTTCGGATAAACGTATTTTATCTGCTTTTTTTATGGTTACCATTTGGTTAATATTTATCTTGCCGATCAAGAGACTGGATGTTTATAAGAATCAATCAATACCCTATTGGACGTTTAACCTAACTATGACGCTTGGGATGATTTTAATCACCATTGCTTGCTTTTCTGTACTTATAGTCGTATTTCCGTAAAAATATTTAAATTCGAAAATCTATTATTCGACATGGATGAATTAGTAGACTTCAATTGTAAGCCTTTCGTATAAGAGGTTTTAAAACTTCATAATTAATTGTTGCGATCAAGAGAAGTACGGTCAATCTATTAAAACTCACGATAATCAAACGAAGCCTACATCCAATCAGCGATGTCGGCTTTTTCTGTATGTGGTATTTCTAAACATCTTGTCGATATCCGACTGGGAAAATCACGTTCCTCGATTACTATCTCTAAACATTTAATTTGGGATTTTTTTCATGAATGAAACTTAATAAAGGAAAATATCGTATTTATTAGTTATAATATCTTTGTCAAAATAAACTTGCTATCTAATGAAAATGAATACATATCTTGGAGGGATCGTTCGTGATCTTACCATTCATAGGTCTTGCTGCCGGACTCTTTTTGCTGATGTTAGGAACGTACTTCATCCGATGTAAGCATGCATACAAAACGCCGCTATCCGGACATGGAGACGGGGTCGATCATGTCGATTCATTTGTGCTTAGTCTCCTCTTATCGATTGGCGTCATCCTCTTTAGTTCATTATCCGTCAGGCAGTACGGTTATGTATGCTTAGCAGGAGGATTGCTTTTACTGTATGGTGTCAACGCAGTTTGGTAAGGAAAAGAGAAGAAATAGGAGGCGGGCATCATTCATCACACACGACTGAAGGTGTAGGATGCAGTCTTAAAAAATTTATATATACAGCAATGTAAAGGGAGCTACCAGCATGGTGCAATTATTAAAGCAAATTGACGATGAAGTCTATCATGTCGTCTATCACCAAGAAGGACGCACGTTATTCGTCAGGGAAGGTGTTGCCCGGAAAGAACCGGTACTGAATAGTAAGGATATGATTGAAATTAACGAAGAGACGGCGACTGTCCGTGTGCTTTTTAAAAATACATTTGCCGCCTATCGTCAGAAAAAAGAATGGATGCGTCAAAAGATGGAGGATGGGTATTTGAAAGCACCTTTTTCTCAATCTGAGGCGATGGACTACCGCGCAGAGCGACGCAACATCAAACTGCGCCTCCTGAGTGCTCTATTGCTCATGCTGTGCGGATTATCGACATTGACCGGTCTGTTACCCATCCCGGGATATGTTCCACTTGTCTTCACCCTCATCTTTTATCCGACTCACATCGAAGGGAAAACGGCCCGTGCCCGCTTTTATCGTTGGTCGGGAGGCATATTCTTTTTCATATTGGCCGGTTCATCAAAAGATTATTTAAAACCATTTAATCTTTCTGCCAACGGAACCGTCTGCCTCATCGCAGGATTCATCCTCTTACTGTACACGACTCAACAATTGAAGGAACTGACGACGAAGGAGATCACGCCGCATGAAGGATAAACAAGAATCACTGATTCAGTTAAAACGAGAGATTAGTCAAACCGTCGATTACTGGGTCTGTTACCGGGTGGGGCGGACGCTTTATCAGGTCTCCATCCAAGAGCAGGCGAATGGTCAAACGAACGAAGGAGAGATCACGACAGAACGATTTCCGTTTTATGTCGGTATGAAACAGCGGATGCGTCAGTTGGCCGAAGAAAAAGCAGCACTCGGCTTTCGACCGCTGACAGAGGCAGAACAGGCAGTGCACGTCATCGAAGCATCGGAAGAATCATCGCTTGATCCGGCCTTTTTTGATCCGGCTATTCGTTTGGCATGGCTGCTCCTTGGACTCGGGGTACTCCTGTTCGTCCTTCCTTACGAGAGGCTTAATAATTTTGCATTCGGTTTAGGACTGTACGTCTGGTATGAAACTTTTCGTCAAGCCGGTCTGCCCAAAATTTTCCGGCGATACTTTCACGGAATGTTTGGTGCATTGATGATCTTGCAGGTCTTGTCCGCTTTTGAACTGGAGCGGGAAGTACAGCCATATTACGCCACTTTATCTGTTTTATCAGCAGTCATTTTGGTATTACTTGTCGTGCAGTACCATTTGAAAGAAACAGATCAAATCGGACAAGATAAACGTGTCAGTAGACGTAAAATAACAGAGTATCCGGATTTCGATGAGTGAAACTTAAAATCCCATGCACTCAACTTTCGGAAGATTGGTGGATGTAACAATCCTGTAAAATATAGGTAGCACATTAATTGGCACGATTCATGAACTGAATCAGTCTATTGAAAAAGGGAGCGATGTCATGGACGTACAACGGAATTCTGATTTTATTTTTGAGCTTTTGTTGGTCATCTGGGCAATAGGAGCGATCGTTGTCATCACTAGTCAAGCTCGGAACACGAAAAGCTTAAAAGAAAGTCTGTTCAGAGGAACACTTGTCAACTTCATCTATACACTCGTCATCTCCCTAATGTGGTTTTTTGAAGTGGCGATTGATGGAGTCAGTCAGGTTCTGGTCGTTTATTTCTTCATTGGTATCTTTCTGATTCTTGAGGCTCTTCTCCTGATTGTTCTCTTACTGGTTAAACGTAAAAAACAAACGAACTTTTAACACGTAAAGGAGTTAGGCATGAATCGATACACCTGGGTCACCCATGGTGCTACACAACTGTCCATCCTCGAAATGAGACGACGGGCGATTTTATTATTAGTGAAACACATCGTGCGTCTGGAAGAACCGAGAGCAAAATCGAGTATGTTGCTCCATATCGGTATGTTGTATCTTGTCGGGACAGTCAAGAGGCTCGAGTTCAGATGGAAACGTTTATTGATCCGACTAATCGAAAAGAAGAAAACGAGTAAAATCGTTTTCTTCTTTTTCTATACGTCACGACATCATTCGACTTGACGATAGGTTAAAAAAAGGAGAGACGACATGGCTAAAAAATCAATTCAAGATCATGCTTTTTTCGGAAATATCAAAAAGGTGAAGACATGTATCGCGCGCGGAGATGATTTGAATGCGCTCGATGAAGAAGGATCTGCCGCACTGCACTGGGCAGTCGAGGAAGGGTATGACGAAATCGTCACGCTGTTGCTTGATCATGGGGCGAACATCAATCAACGCGATAAAGATGGTCTGACACCGTTGCATCTCGCCTTGTATGAAAAGCAGGGTGAAATCGCGATTCAGCTGATTGACCGTGGTGCTGCCCTTGATTTTGACGGAGACGGCTTTACGGCACTGCATTTTATCGCTGCCCGTTCCGGGAACAAACGGGTTCTCCGGCGATTACTGGAAGACCGGACACGAGTGGATTGGCAGACAGATAGTGGAGAAGGGCATACGCCGCTGCACTATGCGGCTCAAGAAGGAAAGACAAAGAAAATTCGTATGCTGATGGAAGCGGGAGCCGATGTCAATCGGATGGAAATGAACGGCTTTGCACCACTCCATCTGGCGGCCGGGGAAGGGCACATCAAAGCGGTACAGGCATTATTGGCAGCAGGAGCCGACATTGAAATCGAAAATCCGTTAAATGATAACAATACCCCGTTGATGCTTGCGAGTCAGTACGGTTTGACCGAAATCACCAAATTATTGTTGGAACACGGCGCAGATCGACAGCATCAAGACACGGAAGGGAGAACAGCACTCGACTTTGCCGTCAAACATCGTTATCCGGAAATCGTGACACTCTTACAAACAGAAATAGGGGGGAGCCTAACATGAAAAAATGGATTGGGGTCTTGATTATCGTCCAGACGGTTTTGTTTAGTATGCTGATCATTCAACTCGACAAAATGACGGATACCATTGCTGAGGTGGGATCCATGATTGTCACGAAAGAAGGCAGTCTTGCCTGGGGAGGAGGCTTACCGACAACGGATTATATCCTGTTCGGAATTCTGATTATTTTAGGAATTTATCTCGTCGTTCCAAAAGATAAAATAAAGTGGTAACCGGTAGGAATTCTGTTCAACAAAGCGCACCAAAAATGCTAAACTGAAGTCATGGAATATATTTACTTATTTCCTTGGAATTGAAAATGACTGAAGTACAATCCACATAAAAAAAGGACGTGAACGTATGAAAAAGGTAACAGTTCGTAAAGCAATGGCGAGTACGCTTGTAACGGCTCTTGTATTGACGGGAGTCGGAGTAAACAGCAATGTAGCAGATGCGGCGACAAAGACGACGCAAGTCGCGAAGAAAAAATTCGACTATAAAAAGTATCGCGCCAAACAAACGAAAGTCGTATCATCGTACGGCAGCACACTCTTCCATATGGGGAATCTGGGCGGAATCAAAGTACCGGAATACATCACGGATTCTGTGTACCGCGCCAAAGTGGAAGCGAATAACAAAAAATCAAAACAGTATATGACGGACCGTAAGAAGGCACGAAAAGAAGCGGAAGCCCTGAAAAAGCTGATTAAAGAAGTGAACACGCAGAAGGAAAGAAAGGCTGCGGACAAGCGGATTGATGCTTTGAAAAAAGAAACCATTCGTTTGACGAAGGCGGAAAAGGTGTTGACCAAAGAAGGACAGGCTCTGTACAAAGTAATCGTTGACTACGAAAAGAACCAAATCAAGTTATTTGAAGATCAGTACGGATCCATTACAAAAGCCTTAACGGTTCTCGACTATAAGGACTACGCCAATCGTTTGAAAACCTACCTGGATGCCAATAACTTCAGTGCAGACGAGAAAATCGAAATCATGGATCAAGTATATGATCGGCTTCTGTATGCTCGTGAAGACTCATCGGAAATCGTCGGAGACAAACGCGGTGCAATCAGACTGCTGGTTTACGCCGGTAAATTTGAAGAAGCGAATCAACTGTTTGTGAATACAAAAGAGACGATCCTGGTTGAAGAAAACGCGAAATTAGATGCGTTATACACAAAAATCATTGGAGTCTACATGACGAAAAAGTAACAACAGAATTGGTTTACAATGCACAGCATCCTTTTCGGATGCTTTTATTGTTTTACTTTGAGCTCTATTTTGCTGGGGCGGAGAAGAGAAGGATTTAAAGATGACGTTAGAGATACAGCGTTTGAACATTGATAAGCTCGAAGTTCCAGGGAAAATATATGTCTTGATTAAAAATGAAGCAAGGAGTGTGCGCGAAATGAAAAAACGGTTTACTGTGAAAGCCAAACAACATCTGAGCGGGGGAATCATTAAAATCATCGTCGATACATAAACCGGTGTGAATTATATAATGACGAGCGGTCTTGGTCTCAGTGGGATGACGCCTTTATCAAAAATTAGGCGATTCATCTCCCACTTTCAGGGTATATTTTCTTTGAAGGAGGTGAAAAATGGTGTTGAAGCACAAGGCCTACAGATTCAGAATCTACCCGACAAAAGAGCAGGAAATCCTGATCGCGAAGACGATCGGGTGTTCACGCTTCGTCTTCAACCACTTCCTCGCGAAGTGGGAGGAAATGTACAAGACCACTGGGAAAGGACTGTCCTACGGTTCTTGTTCCAAAGAAATTCCTTTGTTGAAGCAGGAGTTCGACTGGTTGAAGGAAGTCGATAGCACATCTGTTCAAACCAGCGTCAAACATCTTGCCGATGCGTTTGACCGCTTCTTCAAGAAGCAGAACGAACGCCCTCGATTCAAGTCGAAGCGCCATCCCGTCCAGTCATACAAGACCAACATCCAAGGTAAAAACCAGCTTCCTGAAGTCTCGATTGTGTGCAACCATCTCAAACTTCCGAAGCTGAAATGGGTTCGTTTCGCCTACTCGAAACAGATCACAGGTCGTATCTTGAACGCCACGATCCGACGTAATGCGTCAGGCAAATATTTCGTCTCCCTGCTCGTCGAGCAGGAGATCCACGAACTACCGAAGACCGGTTCATCCGTCGGTGTCGACGTCGGACTCAAGAACTTCGCCATCCTGTCGGACGGCACGATCTACCAAAACGACCGTTACTTCCGTTCGCTTGAGAAGAAACTAGCGTGTGAACAGCGCAAGCTCTCCCGCCGTCAACGTATCGCCCTGACCAAGAAAGTCAAGCTGTCCGAGGCGAGGAACTATCAGAAGCAGAAGCGGAAGGTGGCGCGCATCCACGAGAAGATCGCGAACAAGCGCACCGACTTCCTGCACAAGGTATCAACCGAGATCGTCCAAAACCACGACGTCATCGGCATCGAGACCTTGCAGGTGAAGAACATGCAGAAGAACCGCAAGTGGAGTAAGGCCATCTCGGACGTCAGCTGGTCGGAGTTCTTCCGCATGCTGGAATACAAGGCGGACTGGTACGGGAAAACCATCGTGAAGGTCGGCAAGACCTTCGCATCGAGCCAACTGTGCTCGAGTTGTGGACATCAACACAAGGACGTGAAACATCTCAGCTTACGGGAATGGACATGTCCGAGTTGCGGGATCCATCACGACCGGGATGTGAACGCAGGACTGAATCTTAAACGAGAGGCTGAACGAATCTTAGCTTCTTCAACCGTCGGGACGACGGGGTTAGCCTGATCAGGTTTCGACCGTTAGGTCGGATAACTCAGGAATCCTCCACCTCTAAGTGAAGCGTAGGTGGAGGTAGTTCAATAGACAAAGAAGGAAATGTAGTTGTTGATAGAAAATAAATCTATATACACATTTTGATACGTCTTTTTAAACGTTTATCTATACGTTTTTTAAAACATGTGATACGATATATGTAGTTATTAAAGCAAAGAAATTATCCACTATATCATATTTAAAACTATCCACGTGCTTTTCACTCATTCATCTAAACGTTTCAATGGCCTGGTGCCTATCTATGAAAACTGAGATTACTGTAACGAGGTGAAGAGCAAAGTGGGATTGAGGAGGAGTTTTATATGATTTCGAAATCAAAAGAACGGTCGGTTGTGACGCTTACTGCGGATCAAATTATTTCAACGACTGCTGTCTCACGTTCTTTCAAACAAACAAGAGAAAAAGCACAAGAGGTGCCACTCTTCGTCACTAATGCGCAAGGAGAAATTGATACGGTCGTTGTAGGTTTTCATCAATTCGAAGAAATGAGCGAGATGATTGTCAAACAAGCAGCTTTAATTGAAGAATTTGAGCTTCTTTCTCGTCTACGAGATGCGGAAAATTCGCCGGAAACATTCATTGATGCTGACGACGTATTTGCTTCTCTGAGCATTGACTAAAAATCAATGTTGAAAGTGTGGAATGCTCGTGTATAAAGTTAATTTTCACCCTAAAGCTGTTAAAGAACTTAAAAAACTTGATCGACAAATCATTCGAATTATTCAGCGTGATGTACAGGAAAAATTAGCAGTTGATCCAAAAAATCATGGTGAACCGCTACGTGCTCCATTGACTGGTTGTTATAAGCTAAAGTACAAATCATTGAATCTTCGGCTCGTTTACACGATTCGTGACGAGCAATTAACGATTATAAAAATATCGGATGATCAGGAAATTCAGCAAGAGATTGAAGGGATTGTTAGTATTTTAGCAATTGGAGAGCGTACGAGGGAACGCGTCTATAGAGATGCGTTAAATCGAAAAGAAAAGTAAGTACAATTTGTCATAATTAAAGAAGACGATTCCTGTATTGGACGAGGAATCGTCTTTTTGTATTTCGTTAAAATCGATCAGTTTTGATCGTACCTCGAATAATTCTTTTTGATTCAATTTCGTAAGAGCAAGTTCCTTAAAGGGTACTTCTCGATCTTAATAATGCAATCGATTGCATACCTATTCTTTTAACACCTAGTCTTAAACGAATCGGATTTCTTGCAAAAAACTAGTTTTTATTTCACCGGATTTATGTAAAAATAGAACACAACAAACTGAGAGAATTTTTAGAAAAATAAACGAGTAAACTATCTGTCTTTTGGATAGGAGAGAGAATCGTTGTTTTTCAAATTCTAAATAACTTATTCGTTTTGAGCCTGGAGGGGAACGTATGAAATTATTGAAGATGTGGAACCAAATCAGTTTAGTGAAACAAATTGCAGTCGGTTTGATTATTGGTATTATTTTAGCTGTATCGATTCCTGAAGCTGCACAGTCCATAACTATCTTTGGAACACTGTTTGTTTCCGCGCTGAAGGCCGTTGCGCCTGTCTTAGTATTCTTCCTGGTCATGGCAGCAATCGTCCAGCATAAAAAAGGACAACAGACGAACATGAAGTCGATTGTCTTCTTGTATCTCCTCGGGACGTTCTTGGCGGGAGCCGTTGCTGTCGTATTCAGTTTCCTGTTCCCTGTCAACATCGCGCTGACGGAGAGTACGGAGAAATTAGCTGCGCCGGGTAATGCGATTGAAGTCATCCGGACACTCGTCTTGAACATGGTGGACAATCCGGTCAATGCGTTAGTCCAAGGCAATTACATTGGGATCTTAACGTGGGCCATCGTGTTGGGATTAGCACTGAAAAATGCTTCCGATTCAACGAAAACGTTCATTTCTAATTTCTCGGATGCGATCGCGAAGATGGTCGGTTGGATCATTAAACTCGCACCACTCGGAATCATGGGGATTGTCATTGAGTCGATTACAAAAAACGGTCTCGGATCCCTTCTCAACTATGGTCAATTGCTTGTCCTGTTGATCGGAACGATGCTGTTTGTTGCGCTTGTCGTCAATCCACTGATCGTCTTCATCAACGTTCGTCAAAATCCTTATCCGCTCGTCTTTAAATGTATCCGTGAGAGCGGAATTACAGCCTTCTTCACACGGAGTTCGGCTGCCAATATTCCGGTTAACATGGAGTTGTGTAAAAAACTTGGTCTCGATAAAGAGACGTATGCGATTTCGATTCCGCTTGGCGCGACCGTCAACATGGCGGGGGCGGCCGTAACGATTTCCGTCCTGACACTTGCTGCGGTCAATACGCTTAACATCCCGGTCGATCTTCCGACTGCCATCATCTTAAGTGTCCTGGCTGCTGTCTGTGCCTGTGGTGCTTCCGGTGTTGCGGGCGGATCACTCCTGTTGATTCCGCTTGCGTGCAGTTTGTTCGGAATTCCGAATGAGATCGCGATGCAAGTCATCGCTGTCGGGTTTATCATCAGTGTCTTACAAGATTCGTTTGAAACAGGACTCAACTCTTCAACGGATGTACTGTTTACAGCGACAGCTGAATTTAAAAAACGGTTAAAAGACGGCGAACAACTGTCAATCAATCGGCCAATCATGGCGGAAGAACCAACTGAACAAGTCGTCAACAGCTGATTTGCGTTGATGAGATCATGAAAAAGATGAAAGGCATCCCGTAAGAAGAGATGTCTTTCATCTTTTTTTTCCGTCATGGATTGAACGAAAAACAAGGAGAGAATCATGTGATTCCCTCCTTGTCTGCGGTTAACTGAAGTTACTTTTGTGTTTTTGTCTTTTTAAAGCTGTAAATGACACTGATCAGGATGACAAGGACGATTGTCCCGAGCGACATCCAGATCGGCATTTTGTAGACATCGCTGAAAATCATCTTCGCTCCGATAAAGACAAGCATGAAGCTGAGACCGTGTTTCAGGTAGTAGAAGCGGTCAATCAGGTTCGCGAGGACGAAGTAGAGACTGCGGAGTCCAAGGATTGCCATGATGTTCGCGTAGAAGATGATGAACGGATCACGCGAGTAGGCGAAGCTTGCTGCGACCGAGTCGACGGCGAAGACGATATCCGAGATCTCGATGAAGATCAACGCGATTAACAATGGTGTGAAGAACAATTTACCGTTGATCCGTTGCGTAAATTTACCGGACGAGATGTCTTGTGTGATTGGCAAGCGCTTCTCAAGCCAACGTATCGTTTTGTTTTCTTCAAGCGACGTTTCCTGACCGATGTTCTTAAACATCATGTAACCCGTGTAGACGAGGAATGCCCCGAAGATGTAGTACACCCATGCGAAGTTTTCAAGAAGCGATACCCCTGCGACGATGAAGATGACGCGGAAGAGAATGGCACCGAGAATTCCCCAGAACAGGACTTTGTGCTGGTACTTCAACGGAATCGCGAAGTACGCAAAGACGAGTGAGAAGACGAAGACGTTATCAATCGCAAGTGCTTTCTCGATGAAATAGACGCTCGTGTATTCAATGGCAGCGTCGCTGCCTTGCGCGTAGAACAACCAACCGCCAAAGGCGACGGCGAGTCCGATCCAGACGAACGTCCACGTCCAGGCTTCGCGGAGCGAGACCTCATGAGCTTTCCTGTGAAATACGCCAAGGTCCAGTGCGAGCATGATGAAGACGATCGCTAAAAATACAATCAATAGTGTCAACAGCGCTTCCTCCTTTTAAGTGGTGTGCTTTTCATATTTTAATTATAGGTTCATAAGAACTTAAAGTAAAGTGATGAGTGTGCTGTTTCTCTTTAAAAATTCAATCAGACACTTTTTTGCCTTAAAATCAAAATGAACGTTAAAAGGAGAGAATTTCATAGAGGTTTTACAATTGTGCAACTGGACGAACATCGGGGATGGAACGGCGAAAACATCCCGTGGGAGTTCACGATCGTCACAACGACATAAAACCCAGCTTCCTCACGGATGCTGGGTTTGTTCGGCAATAGCTTGAAAAATCGGTTGCAAACTTTTACCTGTTGGCGTCAGTTGATAGACAGCTTCCGGTCGTTCAATGACTCCCCGTTGTGTAAGGTGAGCCAGACACACGGTCAACTCTCTCCGTGAATGCTTGGGTCCGGTTGACGACAACTGGTCGATGGAACAAGGAGCCTGCAATAATTGAGCGATGATGTGCATCTCGTGCATCGTTCCGAGCATCCGGATAGTGTAGTCGAGTGCACGCAGATCCGTCGGCATGATTATAGACGTTCAAGACGACGGGAGATACCAGTTAAAATGACGGCCAGGATGACCATGATCCCGCCGACCCACGGTGTGTGGACAAGTCCGATCGTGTCAGCAACGAGTCCGCCGATGGTTGCCCCAAGCGCAATCCCGATATTGAAGGCGGAGATGTTCAACGCGGAAGCGACATCAACCGCTGCCGGGACGTATTTTTCCGCCAGCTGAACGATGTAGAGCTGCAGACCTGGGACATTCATGAAAGCAAGCAGTCCCATCAGGATGATGCCGATGATGCCGGCGACTTTAAACGGAATCATGAACGACAGGGCAATCATGACGATTGCGTGCAGGATGAACATATAGAACAACGCTTTGATCGGATTTCCGTTGGCAAGTTTTCCGCCGACGGTGTTGCCGATGGCGACCGCAATTCCGTATACGAGCAGGATGATACTGATCAGGCTTGGACTGATGTGGGTTACGTCCTGCATGATTGGTGTCAGATACGTGAAGGCGACGAACGTTCCACCATACCCGAGGGCGGTGATCAGGAAACCGAGCATTAAACGACCGTTCGTCAACAGTTTGAACATGTCGGAAAACTTCGCCGGTGGTGATTGTTTCAAGTCTTTTGGAATCAGGAAAAAGCTCGCGATGATGGCGATGACGCCGAGTGCGGCAACAGCAAAGAACGTCGCACGCCAACCGAATGATTGACCGATGAATGTGCCGAGTGGGACGCCGGTTACGGTCGCGACCGTCAGTCCGGTGAACATCAAGGCGATGGCACTGGCTTTTTTATGTTCCGGTACGAGCTGAACGGCAATCGTTGCGCCAATTGAGAAGAAGACACCGTGTGAGAACGCGGTGATGAACCGGGCGACGATCAACAGTTCGAAACTGGGCGCGACGGCCGATACGAGATTACCGGCGATAAAGACGACCATCAACGCCATCAGTAATGTTTTTCGGTTCATCCGGTTCGTTAGGGCAGTCAAGATCGGTGCACCGACGGCGACGCCGATTGCGTAACCGGAAATGATCAGTCCGGCCAGAGTGATGCCGATGTTTAAGTCGCCGGCGATGGCTGCGAGTAAGCCGACCGGGACAAATTCCGTTGTTCCGATACCAAAGGCGCTGATGGCAAGTGCGAGCAGGGCGAAGCGACCGTTTTGCGGGACCTGTTCCTGTTCAGCACGCGGGTTTAATTGATTCATGATAATTCCTCCTGAATAAATGAGATAAAGTGAGACAGCGCAACCATGCTCTAAACGACCGGGCCCGAATCGTTTTTCAAACAGGAACACTTCTGCGTGATCCCATCATAGAGCGGCGTTGCTTTTTATGGAAGTACGTACTTTTAAGTGCGATAGGCACTAAAAAGTACCCTACCCTCACAGATTGAAGTAATGGATGAAGGCGACTTGTACTTTCCGTTGACAGTTGTTATCATAAACCCATCAAATCTACTTGAGAAGTACGCACTTTCAAGTGCGATAGGCACTAAAAAGTACCTGTCCCGCCGTACTTCGTAACGAAAGGAAGAATCAGCATGACCTACAATATTCCGGTCGAAGCAACGCTGCAAGTCATCGGAGGCAAATGGAAAGTCGTCATCATGTGTCATCTCATCAAAGGCGAACGCCGGACAAGTGAGTTGAAGAAGCTGATGCCGAACATCACGCAAAAAATGTTGACGCAACAACTGCGCGAGCTCGAACAGGACGGTGTCATCATCCGGACCGTCTACGAACAGGTGCCACCGAAAGTCATCTATTCCTTATCCGAATACGGTTGGTCGTTGCGCCCGATCTTGGACGCAATGTGCGCCTGGGGCGAAGGACACATCGATTTGACGGGCGAGGAAGTCGTGTCTTCTTAAGCGGAACAAATCAAACGATATGCAAAAAAACGATCGTCTATCTTTCAGACGGTCGTTTTTTGTGTAGGCATTACTTCAAGAAGGAAGCGGATTCCCGGATAAAAAAAGTGTTTGATGGCATCGTAAACGGACTGCTGGTCCGGGGTTAAGCCACGACTTAAGCGTGATGTATTACCCGTCTAGTGTGTCTCCTTTCCGTGCAGTCCGATGAAGGTGACAAACAATCCGACAGTGAGCGTAAAGGCAAGCATCGCATTTTGGTACCATCCTCTCGGGAAAAAATCGACGAGGAACAACAACAGGAACAAGGAGGAGACAATCAGCCGTGCGTCCCGTGTTTGAGGACGGAGCGATTTCCAGTGGATCAACAGCAATAAGAAGGCTAAAGGAGCAACAATATAGGAAATCACAAAAAACGGAAAGCGTCGTAAGTAAAACGGTAACGTTTCAACAGGATCGCTCATGATGTTCTCCTTTCCTTACGCATGGAGTTCAACGATCTCTACCCATACTTGATAATAGGTGAGATCTTCAAATGGTATTTCTGCCGTTTGAACCCGGAATTCCGGCACAAGCGCCAAATAAAAGGTCAGGGCACAGGCAATCTTATAGTCTGGTGTACAGTAACCGTTAATCGTGCGACCGTAGATTTCGTTTGCGAGTGCATCGGCCCAGACGTCTGCCTCACGAAAGGTTTCAAATACGATGGTTTCTTCTTTCCAACGGATCGGCATGCTCGAACCACTCCTTTTATCCTGTTATTACCATATTCATCATAACAAAAAACGGACGAATGCTCCTGTCAGATGGGCATCCGTCCGTTTAATTAAAAGATCGTCACAGCCGAGTAAACCAGTAAAGCGGACATCGTGAATCGGAAAATCCGGTCATACCGCGTGAAGAAGCGGCTGAACAGGGAACCGAAAGCCGACCATATTAAAAAGGGAGTCGTGCACTGGATCAACCATGTCGAAACAGCGGGGGACTCGGCGTCTTGGATCGCATCGAGATGCAGGACCGAATGATGCAGGCGATCGGTTTGTATGATCAGTCGAAAGGAATTAGGGGGGGATGGCGTACTCCTTATTAAGGAAATTCATTTCTTAATAGGGGGTAGTCGATTTGAATAGTTCGTTAATGTTTTCGGTCGATGCATGGTTTTACATTTATTTTGCAATTGGGGCAATGGTTGTTTTTCTCATCGGTTACGGGATTGCCAAGAAAACACAGAAGCAGGACAGTGGCTTTTCGTTTATCCTGCTGATGAGTGTGGTTTTGTTCACGGCTCTAGCTTACTGGTTCAACGGTGCGGCAAGAGAAGTCTTTATGGGAACGTTGCCTTGGCTGATCAATCTCGTATTCGGCGGCGTACTTCTGATCGTGTTCCTTGCCGGCTCCAAAATGATTTTCAAAAGAATTTAAAGGTCAGTCGCTGTCGACGGACGGTTTCTTTCATAGGACCGTCCGTATATAAGTGGTTAAAGAGGGTAACGACTCCCTCGTCGTTCGATGACGAGAATGTGATCCGTGATTTCTTCTGGTTCGTCGTCGAACGCATCATATATGATTCGTTCGGACAACCGGATTTGATATTGCTCCAAACCCTCGACGGTTTGCAAATAGTCCGGCAATCTTTCGGTCGGTTCCGTTAAAGTTGGATAGGTAAACGGAAAATTATCGTCGTTCGGATTGTTTGTATGGATAAAAACGGCGTCCAATCCTGCATCCAGCCGGGACAGTTCGATCCAGAGCTGGTACTGACCCCACGTTTGAAGGGCGGCGTTTAACTCATCCATCAGATGAAACAATGCCTGGACATGTGCTTTCCGCATTTTAAGGTGACCGTTTCCGTGTCCGTCAAAATCGAGATGGACATGCCAAAAATCGAACCAGCTGTCAGGACTGAAATCGAGCGGATGGGCGCTGAGTTGTTGTTCTTTTTGAAGATTTCGGAAGTAGCGGCGTTTGCCTCTGAATTTTTTCATATGGATCTATCCTTTCCGACTATAAATATTCTTATGGATGTCTGCTTGAAATGTTATTTGTCTAATGCCTGACGGCTCCTTATACTTAAAGTATCGCAGGAAAAGGAGCGAAGACAATGATAGATTTTGAATGGTACCGGAGCTTCATCCATGTGTACCAACAACGTTCGGTCTCAGCGGCCGCACGGATCCGGTTTTTGACGCAACCCGCCGTTAGCCAGCATATCGCGGCGCTTGAAGCCGAACTGCAGAACTCACTGTTTATCCGGGCTCCACGTCAGATGGTTCCGACGGATGCCGGCAAGGAGCTGTATACGCAAGTCGTCGGTTTGATTGACCGCTTGGAAGAACTGTCGCTCGAAATGAAATATGTCGCAGGTGAACAGGTGCGACCGCTGTTGAAGTTCGGTGGACCGACTGAATTCATCACCCACGAAGTGATTCCGGTCCTGCCGCTTGATCTCGCCCAGTACATCGGCGATTTCGGCTTGACCGACCAATTGCTGAAGCGGCTCGCCATAGGTGAACTCGATTTTGTCATCTCGACGAAACGGATCGAGGAACCGGGTATTCAGTATGTCCCGATTGCCGACGAAACCTTTTTCCTTGTCGCCCCTTACGCCTGGGAGCAACCGGACGATGATTTGAAGGGCTGGATGGATCGTCAGCCGTGGATCAGTTACGGACTCGAACTGCCGATCATCCGGCGGTATTACCAGACACAGTTTGGGGAACGGCCGGACATTCGACCGGAGATGGTTTTGCCGAACGTCGATGCCATATTAAAAGCCGTCGCTTCTTCGCATGGTGTCAGTGTGTTGCCGGATTATTTGATTCGTCAAGCGCTCAAAGACGAAACGATTCAAGTCATCGCACCGGAGCGTTTTGCGACGAACCATATCTACATGGCGTACCGGACCGAATCGCGGCATGATCCGTTGATGCTCGATATTTTAGCTGCCTTGCAACACAAAAAGTAGAATCCGATTGCGGATTCTACTTTCAGACTGAAGACAAAATGCGATTTTTCTCTTAAACAAGAAAGATCGTTTTTTTATTCGCCTCGAATCGTTTTCCTGAGACAAGCATTGCGCCGCTTCGCTTCGCCCATTCGAAACAGGTCACAGGCCGTATCTTGAACGCCACAATTCGACGTAACGCTTCAGGCAAATATTTCGTCTCCCTGCTCGTCGAGCAGGAGATCAACGAGCTGCCGAAGACTGGTTCATCTGTCGGCGTCGACGTCGGACTGAAGAACTTCGCCATCCTGTCGGACGGCACGGTATACAAGAACGACCGTTACTTCCGTAAGCTCGAGAAGAAACTGGCGCGCGAACAGCGCAAGCTCTCCCGCCGTCAACGCATCGCTTTGAACAAGAAAGTTACGCTGTCCGAGGCGAGGAACTATCAGAAGCAGAAGCGGAAGGTTGCCCGTATCCACGAGAAGATTGCAAACAAGCGCACCGACTTCCTGCACAAGGTATCGACCGAGATCGTCAAAAGCCACGACGTCATCGGCATCGAGACCTTGCAGGTGAAGAACATGCAGAAGAACCGCAAGTTGAGCAAGGCCATCTCGGACGTCAGCTGGTCGGAGTTCTTCCGCATGCTGGAGTACAAGGCAGACTGGTACGGGAAGACCGTCGTGAAGGTTGGCAAGACCTTTGCTTCGAGCCAATTGTGCTCGAGTTGCGGACATCAACACAAAGACGTAAAACATCTTGGCTTGCGTGAATGGACATGCCCGAGTTGCGGGATCCATCACGACCGGGATGTGAATGCAGGACTGAATCTCAAACAAGAAGCTGAACGCATCTTAGCTTCTTCAACCGTCGGGACGGCGGGGTTAGCCTGATAAATTTTCGACCGGTAGGTCGGATAACTCAGGAATCCTCCACCTCTGAGCAAAGCGTAGGTGGAGGTAGTTCAAACATCCAAAACTCTTTTTTCGATTAAGACAGCTCTACCACCAACGGTTACACGTGTAATTCCGGTTTCATCGCATAGCAATCCAATAAAAATTTCTGAAGGTTTCTTCATTGTATAACCTTGTTCAATCACAATGTTTTCTACGGATTTCTTCTCCAGTTTTTTATAGTTGAATAAGTAACAACTTAAAGCACCATTGGATGTTCCTGTAGCAGACTCTTCTGGGATACCGTATAAAGGCGCGAAATTTCTTGTATGTGCATTTGCGTTACCCAAGGTATCGAATGAAAATAGATGATACCCTATAGTGTCATATTTTTTACTGACAGCTGTAATCTCGGAAAAGTTTGGTTTTATTCGCTGAAGTGTTTTAAGGTTTTTAATCGGGATGATGATATCTCTTAGACCTGTAGAAACGATCTGAATGGGCAAATCACTTAATATTTCAGTGGGATCAATGTTTAATGACCGTGCTATTTCGTCCTTCTGTAATATATCCAAGAATTGTGGCCGGTTTTGATTCATCATGATGGTCCCGTCCTGCTTTACTTCAACCTCTAACACTCCAGCTTGGGTTTCTTGTGAAAAAGTGCCTGTACTTATGATTTTTTCACTGAATAAAATATGGAAAACAGCGAGCGTCGCATGGCCACAAAGATCTACTTCATATTCGGGAGTAAAGAAGCGGACTTTGAAATCTGCAATATCCGATTCGCTCACAAAAGCTGTTTCACTGTAACCCAAAAGCAGTGCAATTTTTTTCATCTGTTCTTCGTTCAAATGATTTGCATTTAAGACTACTCCTGCTTCATTCCCTCCAATAGTATCTTTTGCGAAAGATCGGACTGTAAACACCTCTTGTTTCATGAGTCTACTCCTTTTCAAATGTTTGAAATTCAGCGGAAAGCACCTCCGTGTCATTTTCACTTAGGAATCCTCCCCCTCTAAGTGTAGGCGGGGGAGGAAGTTCAAGCGGAATCAACATCGGGATACAGATTTTTATAGAGTATTAATGATTTGACCGTCTTCAGGAACGACGAGTTTACTAGAAAAATGCTTCGACGCCGCAAATCTGCGTAAGTCTTCTCTTGATAAAGTCCAATGATTGACGGCTTCCATATGGACGGCGATGATGGAGGCATCTGGTGCTGATTGATGAACAGCATGTACGTCTTCTTTCCCCATCACAAGAGAGCCGCCTGCATGGAATTGATTGTCGCCGGCGTTCACGACGATGACGGAAGGGGCGTGTGACTTAATATTTTTTGCAACCTCCTCATACCAAACAGTATCGCCTGCAATATATAGTGTTTGTTCTGTATCATGTTTGAGAATGACTCCGCATACTTCACCTGTCAGTTTCAGAATCTCGCCTCGTCCATGTTCCCCCTTTACTTTAATGAGTTCTACTTCTTTAAATGTAGATTCATCCGTCAATAGTTCGACGTTGGTGAATCCATCATTTTCGATCAGAGCTTGATCTTCGGTATTTTGAACGAATACTTTCACATCCTTCGGCAGATGTTGTTTGGCGACTTCATCGTAATGATCAAGATGGAGGTGGGTCAGAATCACCGCATCCACGCCATCGATAATTTCTTCTACCGTCAGAGGTAAGTCTACCAAAGGATTTTTTTGGTCTTGTCGGACTGAGTTCGGAAATGCAGGGTACGCACCTTGATCTGCCAAAAATGGATCAACTAAGAGAGTAAGTCCCGCGTACTCCAGTCGGATTGTCGCATTTCGGATAAGTTGAATATTCATCATCATTTCTCCTTTTATCGTATGATAACTATAGTATAAAAAAAGAATGTGCGAATAAGACATAGAAGAAATCAAGTAAATAGATAAAAAAACTTGATATTTGAAAGTGATGTCATGATAGATCGTTCTTTTGCGAATAAAGGAGGAGCAGCCATGCTTGATCGAACAGATTATAGAATTCTGGAAGAACTAAACCGAAATAGTCGGATGACGATGCGGGAACTCGGAGAACGTGTACATTTGACTGGACAAGCGGTAGCAACTCGGGTGAAGAAACTTGAGGAATCTGACGTCATCCGGAACTATTCCATCACGGTGGATGAAGAGAAGATAGGAAACACCGTTCATGCGATGGTGAACATCTTTATGATTTCCTCGTTCCATGATCCCTATTTATTGTTCTTAGAAGAACATCGTAAATATGTCAGGCGAAATTATAAGCTGAGTGGTGAATCATGTTACCTATTGGAGTGCAGATTTCCATCGAATGGTGAACTGAACGCCTTTTTGAAAGGGTTAAGTAAGTATGTGAACTACAAACTCTCAATCGTCATCGAACCATGAACTGTCATGTTGTTTTGTCCAGATTCGACCGGCTAAACATAAACTTCAATCAAGAAGAAATAAGAGACGGACAACGACTTTCTTCTTGATTGGGAAGCTCATATGGAGAATATGATGTTTCCGCATTGTTTGAATGACAAAAGTAGCGAAGGCGAATGAAATCGATTAACAATTTCCTAAAGGGCTTCGACAAATTCCCATCGCAATTCCTTTTGCATTGATCTCTCGTTTAAGATGAACGATAGGAGAACCGGCAAACACTGTGTTGATCAAGGCGGTGACCTCTTTTTGCTCGCTCTCTGCAAGTGGCGTATCTTCGATCAAAGAAAAAAACCATTTTCTTATTTCCTTCGGATATACATTACCTGATATGGAAGATAATCGATTGAACCCTAAAGCGATTTTATCTTTCAAATCCACTTCTCCCCCCGCATAATAATAAAAGTCACTGATGTGTTCTTGTAATCGTTCTACTTTATTCTTATTACCGGCTTCTTTTATTCCGATGACTTTGTCTTGAGCACTTAATTGAATGATACTTTCAATGGATAAATCAAATCCTGTCCGACCGGGGTTATTGTAGAGAATGGTATCTTTTTGACTAGCTTGAATGATTGTTTCAGAGTACCGTAGAGCTTCTGTTTGTGATGGCAGGAGATATGGACTATATCCTAGCAATATTCCCGCAATTCGAGTCTCTTTTATGGCGTGAGCTAAGTCAACGGCTTCTTTTTGTCTAATCGCGGATACTCCAAATAAAACCTCTATCTCGTCATTAAGTAAATATGCTTCATTCATCAACGCCTCGAGTAAAACTAATTTTTCTTTCAGTTCCAGGCTATGTTGCTCTCCAGTCGATCCGCACACAAGAATCGACTTTTCTCCTTGGTCGACCAAATATCGAATATGTTCAATTGTTCCGTCGACATTCAAAGTTTCATCTGGAAAAAATGCAGTTGGCACAGCAATGTGAAATGCTTCTTTCAACATATTATTGCTCCTTTGTCCTCAGTATTTTGTATGAACTCCGTATTATTCGAGAGTAGTATGACATATTCATGCTTAGCATTCCAGATGAAAAAACGTAGAAATCATAAAGTTCAAAAACAATGTTTGTTTAGTAAAAACGACTAGAAACCAGCAAAAAAACGATTCTTCTCGACAATGTCCCAACCGAGGGCTTTTGGGGTGCTTTGAAGTCAGAGCTGTATTATTTGCATGAGTTTCAAGCCTATGAAGAGCTGGAATTCTACATCGCAACCTACTTCTATAACAAAGAGCGCCTCCATAAACAACTTGGACGACGGGGTTAGCCTGATAATTTTTCGGCTGTTAGGTCGAATAACTCAAGAATCCTACACCTCTAAGCGTAGCGTAGGTGGGAAGTAGTTCAATTTATTCGTTTGAACATTGGATGGTCTGCTTTGAATTGAATCAAGTCCCACAGGTTTCCGTACAAGTCTTTAAATACAGCTACAATTCCGTAAGGCTGCTCTTTAGGTTCTCTTTCGAATTTAATTCCTTTTTCAATCATTTTGTTGTAATCTCTCCAAAAATCATCTGTTCCAAGGAATAGGAAAACTCGGCCGCCGGTTTGATTACCTACGAACGGAAGCTGTTCTGTTTTCGAAGCTTTTGCAAGTAGTATTGCAGTTCCAAGTGTTCCTGGAGGAGCAACTACAACCCAGCGTTTATCCTGTTCTTCTTGATAGGAATCTTCAAGTAATGTGAAATCTAACTTTTTCGTATAAAAATTAATGGCTTCATCATAGTCATCAACAACCAATGCAATATATACAACAGACTGTATCGTTTGAAACACTTCCTTTTCTTATAGTTGGCCCTCAAGATTCATTTCGCGATTTTTCTCAGGAGTTTTGATCCTAGAGTCTCGTTTTTCCTTCAATTCTGGGGTCATTTGGTCAACTCTTACCGATTTTGTTATGTTCGATCATGTGCTCGTGAGCAATCATTAATGCCTCTAGTAAAAATAATTTTTCTTTCAGTTCCAGGCTATGTTGCTCTCCAGTCGATCCGCACACAAGTATAGACTTTTCTCCTTGGTCGAATAAATATCGAATATGTTCAATTGTTCCGTTTACATTCAGGGCTTCATCTCGGAAAAATGCAGTTGACACCAATGTGAAAGGCTTCTTTCAACATATAATTACTCCTTCGCCCTAAGTTTTTTGGATGAACTCCGTGTTATTCGAGAGTAGTATGACATATTCATACTTAGCATTCCAGATGAACAAACGTAGAAATTATAAAGTTCAAAAACAATGTTTGTTTAGTGAAAACGATTAGAAGCCAGCAAAAAAACGATTCTTCTCGATTACGAGAAAAATCGTTTTTTGTCTTCAGTCTGAGAGATCCTTCGTAAAAAAGGATCTCCCTTGATTGTTTAGTTAAGTGTCTTGATGACGGCATTTGCAACCGCAACCGTAGATTGTGGATTTTGACCTGTTACAAGATTTCCGTCGACTTGAACGTTTTCTGTGAAGTTGTCGGCGACGATGATGTTCGCACCAAGTTCGCGGAGACGTGTCTCAAGCAGGAACGGCATGTAGATGTCGAGTCCTGTCGCGCGTTCTTCTTCATCCGTGAATGTTGCGATTGTTTTACCGGCGACGAGTGGTGTTCCGTCTGTCAGTGTCGCACTGACGAGTCCAGCTGGTCCATGACAGACGGCAGCAACAGTTTTACCCGCTTCGAACAACGTCCGTAGTGCGTGGTTCAAGGCATCGCTGTGTGGCAAGTCGAACATCGTACCGTGACCACCCGGCATGAAGATTGCATCAAACGGACTGAAGTCGCTGATGGATTTCAGATCGAGTGTGTTTTCGAGCAGTGGGGCCGTGGCTTGAATGTCTGCCGGTACGTCGTCTTCGAGGCTGCGGGCGTCGATTGGCGAAAGTCCACCGTTTGGACTGGCGACCGTAATCGTATAGCCTTCTTTTTGGAACGCAACATAGGCTTCGCCGAACTCGGATAACCAAATGCCTGTTGCATGTCCTTCTTTCATTTTGCTGGCGTTTGTTACGACCATTAATACGTGTTTACTCATGTTTATTTCCTCCTTGGATGTGTTCAGTAATTCGCTACGTGATTAGAATAGCGCGTAGTTGATGTAAAAACAAATTAATAAAAATAGGTCTATCCATAAATAAATTTATAAAAAACTTCATGCTATTGAATAATGCAAATAGAAACTTTGTTTCATATTGATTACGCTTTCAAATAAAACATTGTTTCTTTTTAAGGTGGTTGCTATACTAACGGTGAACGCAGGGGAAAGCACCAACGGCGATTGGAAAAACGCCAAACAGTGGATGTAAAAGCAATTCAAGCAGGGGTCAAAACAAAAGGGGAGCTGAGCATATGGGACAGAAACTCAACTGGACAGCAACACTCGGATTGACGACGGCACTACTCGCCGCGTCGCTGCCAATGCAACCGGTCGCGGCGGAAACGACACCATCCGTCACGGAACGGGTCGACGCACAACTGGAGCAGATGACACTTGAGCAGAAGATCGGACAAATGATCATGCCGGATTTCCGGTTATGGGACGGGGTCAATCATACGAAGCTGGCACCGGAAGTCGGACGGGTCATCGACCGGTTTGATTTAGGGGGCGTCATCCTGTTTGCGGAAAATGTCAGCGAGACGGAGCAGACAACGAAACTGGTCCATGACTTGCAGGAGGTCGTCAAGCAGGATACAAGCAACGATATCCCGTTGTTCGTGACGATTGACCAAGAAGGTGGCATCGTGACACGACTCGGAACGGGAACGAATTTGCCGGGTAATATGGCACTTGGAGCGACTCGCAGTGCATCCTACGCTGAGGCGGCAGGAGGAATCATCGGCTCCGAATTGCATGCACTCGGCATCAATGTCAACTTTGGTCCGGTCCTGGACGTCAACAACAATCCGGGCAATCCCGTCATCGGTGTTCGTTCGTTTTCAAGTGATCCGAACCTGGTTGGGGAACTGGGCTCGGCCATGACGCAAGGCATTCAGAAGCAAGGAGTCGCTGCGACGGCAAAACACTTCCCGGGACACGGGGATACGGCAGTTGACTCGCATTACGGCTTGCCGGTCGTCGATAAATCACTGGCCGAACTGAAACGGCTGGAACTGATTCCGTTTAAACGGGCGATTGCCGAAGGAATCGATATGGTTATGACGGGACATATCGGGATGCCGCAGATCGAGGATGAGGTCGTCGAATCGACACAAGGCACGTTCCCGTTACCGGCGACGTTATCAGATGACGTCATCACCGGCGTCTTGCGGGAAGAGCTTGGGTATCAGGGACTTGTCATTACCGATGCCTTGAACATGCAGGCGATTGCTGACAACTTCACGGAGTCGGAAGCCGTCATCAAAACGTTTAAAGCCGGCGTCGATATCGCCTTGATGCCGACGATTCTCCGGTCGACACAAGACGTGACGAAACTCGAGACGATTTTTGACGATGTGATCGAAGCTGTCGAAAGCGGTGAGCTGTCGGAAGCGGACATCGATCAGTCTGTCTCGCGGATTTTGACGTTAAAAGCAACACGCGGCATTTGGAATGAAACGGACACACCGGTCACGCTCGATGAAAAACTGGCACAAGCGAAAACAATTGTCGGCAGTCCGGAACATAAGGCACTTGAGCGGAAAATGACGGAAGCGGCGGTCACGCTCGTCAAAAATGACAAGAAAACATTACCGTTCAAACCCAAAAAAGGGGAGACGATCCTGGTCCTGTCACCGGCAAAAGATCAGACGGACAGTATGGTCAAGACAATCCAGTCGCTTGAGAAAAACGCGGGCAATTTGAAACACGTGAACATATTGACAGAAAATTATACGGCGTCGACGCCGCATCTGGAGCAAAATCCGAATCTGCAAGAAAAGATCGCAGCTGCGGACTACATCATCGTCGGCTCAAACGTTAACAACAGTGACAAGCTGAAAGCGACATCGGCGGACCATTATGTTCCGGCGGAAGTGTTCCGTCAGGCGAAACGCACAAAAACACCGTCCGTTCTGCTCAGTCTCCGAAACCCTTATGATGTCGCCGTGCAACCGGACGCGAAAGCGCAACTGCTTGTCTACGGCTTTAAGGGAGATCCCAATGGTCCGGACTCGGAAGCCGGGAACACGAAATCAGCCGGACCGAATTTACCGGCAGGAATCCGCGCCATCTTTGGTGAAGTGAAACCACAAGGAAAACTGCCGGTTGATGTACCGAAGTTCAAAGACGGTACGTTCCGGAACAAACTTCACCTCGAGTTTGGGGATGGGTTCCGCAACTGGAACCGGTAAGGACGTAGGGAATAGGTAAGCTCAATCAATCCGATTGGGCTTTCCCTATTGACTCTTTTTGAAATTAAATTTCATTTATTATTAATTTTAATTGTTATTATATTTTTCGAATAGAAAGTAAAAGGAGTTGTCAGAGAGGATGAAGGTCATGTTAGAGAAATTAGCGACAGAACGCCGGAATGAAAAGACGATGCGTCTCGACGACATGTCGGTCGAAGAAATGTTGACGGTCATGAATGCGGAGGATCAAACGGTCGCTGCTGTCATTCAGCAGGAAATACCGGTCATCAAACAAGTCGTCGATTGCGTCATTCAATCGTTTCAAGCGGGCGGACGATTGATTTACATCGGAGCCGGAACGAGCGGCCGACTCGGTGTGCTCGATGCGGCCGAATGTGTGCCGACGTTCGGGGTCTCACCGGATATGGTCGTCGGCTTGATCGCCGGGGGCGAACGGGCACTGATCAAAGCCGTCGAAGATTTACGGGCACTTCAGCTGACGGCGAATGATACCGTCATCGGCATCGCGGCAAGCGGCCGGACTCCTTACGTGATCGGTGGTCTGGACTATGCCCGTGAAGTCGGTGCGACGACGGCTGCCCTGTCCTGCAACAAGCAGGCGGCGATCAGTGAACACGCGGACTTCCGAATTGAAGTCGAAACCGGACCGGAAGTCTTGACCGGCTCGACACGCCTGAAGGCCGGCACGGCACAAAAGCTCGTGTTGAACATGATTTCGACGGCAGCGATGATTGGTGTCGGGAAGGTCTACCAAAACTTGATGGTCGATGTCCAATCGACGAATGAAAAACTCGAAATTCGGGCCAAACGAATGATCGTGGAAGCGACAGGGGTTGATCTTGAGACAGCCGCGCGTTATTTCACATCGGCGAATGGTCACGTCAAGACGGCGATCGTCATGATTTTAGCGGACGTTTCGTATACTGAGGCAGTCGAACGATTACAACATGCGCACGGATTCGTCCGCGACGCGCTTTAAGGGGGGACGAACATGAAGAAGGAAGAAGTGCTCGCATCCGCCATCCTTGAACATGTCGGGGGAAAAGACAATCTCCGGCAACTGGCCCATTGTATGACACGTGTCCGGTTGTCGCTGAAAGATCCGACGAAAGCGGACATCCAGGCCCTCAAACAAATTGACGGTGTCATGGGGGTCATCGATGACGAGACCCTGCAAATCGTTGTTGGACCAGGAACGGTCAACCGGGTGGCCGATCATTTGAGTCGTGAGACGGGGCTTGCAATCGGTGAAGAGTCGGTCGATGAGAATCTGACGTTTGAAGAACGGGCTGCCATCGAACGGCAAAAAGTGAAGGACAAACAAAAGTCACCGTTCAAACGTTTTTTACGCCGTTTGGGAAATATCTTCATCCCGCTCATTCCGGGACTCGTCGCGTCGGGGATCATCAATGGAGCGGCGAACTTCGCGAAAAACGCCGGAGTTGATGCGACAGAAAC
This sequence comes from Exiguobacterium sibiricum 7-3, assembly GCF_000620865.1. Taxonomy (NCBI): domain Bacteria; kingdom Bacillati; phylum Bacillota; class Bacilli; order Caryophanales; genus Exiguobacterium; species Exiguobacterium artemiae. The sequence goes on along the minus strand of NZ_KK211190.1, from coordinate 1,699,220 downwards.
GTGGATGCAGATTCTGTTATTGATCGGTAGTACCGTCTTTGCCTACTTAGCGATTCTCGTCGGTTGGAATACGGCGAAGGAATTTGGTGGCACACCGGTTCTCGGCGCAATTGCCGGCGGAATTCTATTTAATCCGTTACTTGTCGATATAATTATTTACGGTGAACCGCTAGTCGTCGGTCGGGGTGGTTTGTTTGGGGTCATCTTTGCCGCCTGGTTGATGACGTATCTGGAAAAACATATTCGCCGGTTCATGCCGGTCTCGATTGATATCATCTTTACACCACTCTTTACTGTTTTGATTGTCGGCTTTACGGCACTCTATGCGATCATGCCGGTCGCGGGGGTCTTGTCTGACGGCATCATGAAGGCAATCAACGTGATTCTTGAAGTCGGTGGTCCGCTTGCCGGTGCCGTCCTCGCCGGATTCTTCCTGCCGCTCGTCATGGTCGGTCTCCATCACGGATTGACACCGATTCATTTGGAGCTGTTAAATACGATTGGCAACACGGCACTGCTACCGATTCTTGCGATGGCGGGAGCCGGGCAAGTCGGGGCAGCGATGGCGATTTTCGTCAAGACACGGAATCAACGGTTGCGCAACATCATCAAGGGGGCAATTCCGGTCGGGTTCCTCGGTATCGGCGAACCGTTACTTTACGGGGTCACCTTACCGCTCGGCCGTCCATTCCTGACAGCTTGTATGGGAGCAGCAGTCGGCGGAGCCTTCCAGGCGACGATGAAGACAGCAGCGCTTGGCGTCGGCGTATCCGGTCTGTCGTTGACACCGTTGATCGATAACGGGATGTACCTGACGTACATCGGCGGGCTTGTCATCTCGTACGTCTTCGGTTTCCTGTTTACATTCTGGTTTGGTTTCAAGGAAGAAATGGCGGACGGGATTTAACATCAGCAAAAGAGCGGCACACAACAAAAAGATGGAACATCACGTCGCAGTGATGTTCCATCTTTTTTGACTCAAATCATGTTCAGGATCAGTCAGCAAAAAACTGGTTGATCTTGGTTTCCGACTTCAAATGGTGTTGGAGCAGCTTTTTTACATCGGACTCCTGTTTTATCGTGCTGAGGTTTTGACCGTACCAGTGTTCGAGTTGGTCCCGTGTCACTGTATAATCGTAGTCCGGGAAGGTAAAGGTAATCCGGTCCACGTTATCGACGAGGACAAACAGGTAGGTTGCGTTGAACAGGACCGTTTCTTTGATCTCCTGTTCGATGTTTTCTGTCTCGATGTCCTTGTAAGTCAAATGGATGCCATACGGTGTTTGTTTCGTTTCGAGAGCAATTTGATGCAACTCTTGATGGTGTGCCAGTTCTTTGACGATGTTCGCGACGGCGCTGTTGTCGCCGACAGAAGAATGTTTATGTTGGAACAGGTCCGTCTTTGAATCGGCATGTTGACTGTAGCCGTTCCAGATCAATACCAGACAGGCAATCGACAGGAATGGAATCAAAATTCGTTTCATGCAATCTCTCCTTTATGGATCTCGTACTAATGGTATCATAATTCATGAAGTATCTCCTAAAAAATTCTTATATTGGAACTTTAGTAACAATTGACGGTCTTTGAACACTACGCTGACAAGAAGGAGTGAAACAGATGAAAGGACTTGCCGTTTATTTGAGTGAACCACTGACAGATGAGGCGAAAGACAGCATCCGACAGATGCGGACGATCGGTTTTACCTCAATCTTTACCTCGTTACATATTCCGGAAGACGATCCGTCGTTGTACACGGAACGCTTGCGGACGCTTGGGCAACTCGCGCAACAGCTCAAGATGGAACTCGTCGCGGATATCGCCCCGACTTCCCTTGCCGCACTCGGCAAGACGTGGGAGAATGCCGATACCTTAACCGAATGGGGCGTGACCGGACTGCGGGTCGACTACGGCGTGACACCAAAACAGGTCGCGGACTTATCAAAACAGATGATGGTCGCCTTAAACGCCAGTACGCTGACGGCGGTGGAACTCGATGCGATGAAAGCGGAGGGGCTCGTGCTTGAGCAGGTCGAGGCGTGGCACAACTTTTATCCGCGACCGGAAACAGGACTGGATCGTGACTGGTTCAATGATAAAAACCGGTGGCTTCGTGAACAGGGGATTGGTGTCCAAGCCTTCATCCCGGGAGACGGGCAACTGCGTGGACCGCTTGACGAAACGTTACCGACGCTCGAAGACCACCGCGGACAATCACCGTTTGCCTGTTATCTCGATCTGGAAACGTCCGTCGACCGGATACTGGTCGGGGACCCCGGCTTGTCGGACACGACGATGCGGCAGTTTGCTGCCTATCAGGAGGGGATCATTGTCCTCCGGGCAACGGGACAAGGCGGTGATTCCCTGTTGAAGAGCGTCCAGACAAATCGGATGGATCCGGCACGCGATGTCATCCGCTCGGTCGAGTCACGTACTTACGGCCGACCGGGCGACGAACTTCTCGAACCTGCGACTGTATCCGACCGGCCCCTTGGATCGATTACGATTGATAATCTGCGTTACGGTCGGTATGCCGGGGAATTACAAATCACCAAACGGGATCTCGCGGCCGACGAACGGGTCAATGTCATCGGACGCGTAATTGAAGTTGACCGACCGTTGCTGCAACAGATTGGTCCCGGTGTGCGGTTCCGGATTAATTGGGTTAAGGCGGAAGTCGCTATCAATTCTCTGTAATTGAATTATAAATAATGAAAAATTGATTTACATAGAGACGGAGGGATGATGTGAAGGAGCAGCTCTTTTTAAAATTGAAAAATGGAAACCTCTATTCGGTGGACGCTTTTGCTGATTTAAATATGTTCATGGAAGCAATTGATGGATTTTTAGAACATCATCAGACGGCTGGACATTATACGACACCATTTTTCAGACTTTCCGTTAACGGTGGTAATGTACTGGCGTTTCAAATAAACGAATTGCTTTCTGTTTATCTGGAGCGATACGTGAAAGAGAACGAGCCGGTAAATGACGTGTAAGGAAAGAAAGGATGGAAACGGAATGAAAAAGATTATGTTGATCGGCTCCGGCGGATCAGGTAAGTCGACGCTTGCGAGACAACTGGGTCAACGGCTCGGTATTTCTGTCCACCATCTCGACAGTTTGTTGTGGCGGGCGGACTGGCAGGCAGTTCCGCGCGAGGAACAACAACGGATACAAACGGACTTGATCAGCCGGGATGACTGGATCATCGACGGAAATTACGGTGGAACGATGGACCTCCGGCTCAACGCGGCGGATACGATCATCTTTCTTGATCTACCGCGAACGACGTGTGTCTACCGGATTCTCAAACGGTCGATTCGGTACCGGCATAAGTCACGACCAGATATGGCGGCCGGGTGTCCGGAAAAAATCGATTTTGCTTTTTTGAAGTGGGTGTGGCGTTATCCGGATGAACAGCGACCGGATATTCAAGCGAGACTTGCTCAAGCGGCAGCAACGAAGACAATTATCGTGTTAAAGTCACGGAAAGAAGTCCGGCGGTTCATCGAAAGTGTTGGCTAAGCAGTACGTGGAAAAGAGAAAACAAAGCAAACGACTCCCGGACAACAGGGAGTCGTTTTTTAAGCATTCAATCCTTTACTGATTTAGAGCTGTTGCTGTTCATTGACAGCAAGAGTCTTGGTCCAGTGTTCCTGAATCACGTGCAACACCGATTCCGGATCATCCCAATGCACGATGTGGGAAGTCGCAGGAGCAGACACGACAGTCCCTCCGGTTTTCTTCTGCCACAGAGCGATTGCTTCTTGACGGAACGGTTCATCGGAAACGGGTAACGTCGCGCGAAGCAACACCAGGTTGTCACCCGGAACGGTGTCGAGGAAGTCGAGAATTTCATCCTGATACATCGCGGTCAGGATGGCGCGCGCCGTCTTTGCCCGGGCATGCCAGTAGTACCGGCCGTCCTGCATCCGGACAAAATCCTTGCCGGCCAGATCAAGCAGTGGCGACCGGCGCATCTTGGGTCCGTAGACGGCAACGTCCCGGAACTCTTCCCACGTCGCGACGGACTCTTCGAAATCCGTATCGTAAAATGCAGATTCCTGTTCGAGTGGTGTCCCGCGTAACCGTTTGCTCTGATATCCGCCGTCGATCAGGATGGAGCCGAGAACCCGGTCCGGCTGTTCCTTCTGATAAAAGAGTGCGATAAAGCTACCCCAGGAGTGGGACAGAAAATAAAAATCCTGGATGTCGAGCTGTTCAAACAGCCGGTTCAGCCAATTGGAAAAGCGGGCAAACCGATAATCGCGTTCGTCCGGGAAGGGTTCGGTCTTTCCGTGACCGGGTGCATCAATCGAGACGATCCGGTACGTATCTTGTAAGGCATCGGCCAGTTCAATGAAGCTGAGGCTCGTCCCGCCAAGACCGTGCAGGCAAAAAATGACCGGGCGGTCCGCTTCGCCCCATTCGGTAATCTGTGTTGAAATCCCGTTACATTCCAGTGTATAGCGTTTCATCTGTCTGCCTCCTATAGGTATGTATTTACTAATTAACCAGTATTATACATCATTTGTTGTATACTAAAGCTAATCAATTTGAATCGATAGCGAAGGAGAAGAAGGATGAAAATTACAGCAGTAACACTTTGGATGGATCAGATAAAGCTGATGCAGGACTTTTATACGGGTACACTCGGTTTTCCGCTCGTCGAGGAAACGGCAACAGCGTTTACGGTGCAGATCGGGACGAGCCGACTTCGGTTTGAGCTCGACACGACAGAGCAACCGAAACAATACCACTTTGCGTTTAACGTCCCGGGGGATGCGTTTCAGCTGGCAAAGGACTGGTTGCAACAACGTGTCCCGTTACTGATCGAGGACGGGAAAGACGAAATCTTTTTTGAGAACATCAATGCCCATTCCGTTTACTTTTATGATCCGGATGAAAACGTCGTCGAATTGATTGCCCGCCATGACGTCAATCCGAATAAGTCGCTTGACAGCTTCAGTGTACATAACATTCTCGATATCGGGGAAATGAACGTCACGACGCCGGACGTCGCTGGTGTCGGAGCAAAATTTGCGGAACTCGGTGTCTTTCACCGCTACCATCAACCGATTAACGTCGACTTCCTGAATTTCCTCGGAGCACCGGAAGACGGGACACATCTGTTGCTTGGACGAGAAGCCCGGACATGGTTGTTCTCACCGAAACCGGCCATCACCAGTCCGCTTGTTCTCGAACTCGACGTGAATCTACGCGTCCGACTGGATGCAGAAGGTGTCTTGCACCACGAAAAATAAACCCGTCATAAGACGGATTTAAAGGTTACGCTATGAGCTGTAAAATCCCGAACGTCGTCAAGACGACATAGGAGACGGAAACAAAAATCAAGACGGGCTGAAACAACGCCTCTTTGGATTGACGCGTAATCCCTTCGACGAAACAACTGAGGAGAAAGACAAAAATCGCCAGTCCGATATACATCAGGACAATCGTCAGGATACTTTGGATGATCCCAAACGTGACGAGCGAAAAAACGGTGAAGAACAGGTAACCGAATGCCGTCAGGAGAACGAGACCAAGCAGGATACCGAGTGCCGGATGAATCCTGTTGACGCGTTTCGTCCAGTTCGGAAAGCGTGGGCTGAGTAATGTCCAGCCCGTATGTAATGACAGACAAATCGAGATGAACAACATCAGGAAAAAGAGTGTCTGTAACAGGGGCGACAGTTGATCGGTCCAGAACGGAACGATTAAAAAGACGACCGGGAAACAGAGGCTCAAAAGATGTTTTTTCAAGTGAATCACTTCTTTCGTAAGAGTAGGAACTTGCATTAACAATATCTTCCTTATCCGTACCGTATCATACGTGGAGACAGGAGGGAAGGAGCACTGATGACACACTTTTGGAAAGTAAACGGCAAGTGGCGGATTGGACGTTTAATTTTGATTTCGATGGTGCTCATATTGGTTTCATGTTTTTTGTATACCTTTCATCAGAAAATCCTGCGGCAGCTGTATTTGGAAGACCGACTGGAACAACAGTATGGGCTAGAAAAAGACGAGTATCAGATGCAAAGTCATTTCTCGAAATACGGTTATGGCTACGATGTTACGTTCCATGATGACTCCCGGACGTCATATGCTTTTAATGTTCGAGAAAAAAATGGAGATTATACTGCCGTCTACGTGGGCTACGGCTTTAAGGAAACAGGTTATAATGAGAATGACTTCCGTGCACCTGAACATATGGAGTTCGAGCAGTTTGTGGACGACAAGTAACCAATGCAACACACTCATTTATAAAACAGGAGGAATTGATATGTGGCAAGATTACGAATGGATCAACCAACCAACTGAAATCGACATGCAGGAACGCTTAACATTTACGACAGAAGGCGATACCGACTTTTGGCGCAATACCTATTATCAATTCAACCGGATGACCGGTCACGCCTTACTTAAACCGATTCCGGCACCGTCTTTTTCCTGCCGAATCGAAGTGAAGCTGCATCCGCGACTGACGTATGACCAGGCAGGCATCCTACTCTATTTAAACGAAGATAACTGGCTAAAAGTTTCAGCGGAATTCATTCCGGACGGAAAATCTCATCTCGGAGCGGTCGTCACGTCGTTCGGCTACTCCGATTGGTCGTCGCGCGATATCGACAACACGGTCTTTGATCAGCCGTTGACGTTTGAGCTCGTCTGCAATCAACAGGACGTCGAACTGTACTTTATCGACGGTGAGACGAAAGAACAATTGCGGATTGCCCATCTACACGCGGAAGGGGACTGGAAAGTCGGACCGTATGCCTGCAGTCCGAATCTTGAAGGGCAAGGGTGTGACGTCGAAATACTGGCATTTGATTGTCGCGAAATATAAATAAAATCAGATTAATTAAGCACTCATAATCATCTTATGAGTGCTTTATTTGTGAGGGGAGAGAAAATAGAATGGGCATGATCTTCAGTAGCTTTTTAGTATGCTTCCTATCTTACGGCATTGTCGGTCGATTAATGTATGTCATCCATCAATTAAATCGTCCAATGGATTGCTTCATTTGTTGGTATGAAACGATGATCCGGAAACTGGTTCGTGGACGAATCGTCTTTGACCGAAAAGGACGGAGCAACTATCTTCTGTTTGCGGGTTATCTTTTAATTATTCTCTATGCGACTGCTCTATTTTTAGAGAATCTGCACAGAGGCGATACCGTTTCGCTGAAAGGGATTGCCTTGATCGTTTTGGCACTTATTTTTCTTCTCACAATTAGTCCTTTGATTGTAGAAGATGAATCTTCAAACGAGAAAAATCAAGTTGATCCGAATCGAGACAAAAAAACGTTTTGGACCTTTTTAAAAAATCGTTTCTGTTTCTTCATCGATCAGGTCTTGTTTTTCGTTCTCATGCCATTCATATTCAGCACAGGTGTCTTGACCAGCGCGATACCATTCCTCCAATGGAACGAATTGTGGTTGACTGGTAGTTTTGTCGGTTGGGTATTCTTTTTATCCTTGTCGTCGCATACAACTCTGTTTGAATGGTGTTACTACCGAACAGACTTTAAGTATCAGTTTTCAAGTGAAACTAGAAATAGGCAGCTTGCTCAAAAAAAGGCATGTTTTCATATTATTCTACTAGGCAGTAGTGTATTGAATTTCTCGCTGGTGCTAGAAAGAATATCCGATATGAGTATGTGGATTGGTGGACTCATTGCACTTTACTATGGGGCTGGAAAAGTCTTCGAATGTATTGAGGCAGATTACACGCAATACAAAAATGATTCGACCTCATCGTAAAACACCGCAAAATCAACGCTTTCACGGATTATCCATTGACAATTCTTAGCACGGACTCTTACAATTGAAAATGATTATCAATAAGAATGGGAGTCCTGTCCACTATGAACGTTTCACGCCGTAAGAAATCCATCATTCAAGCTGTTTCCATCCTTTCGATTACGACACTGCTGTTTGGTTGCTCGAACCCGAACGAAGGTGCTGACAATAAATCAGATCAAGATACGTTAACGTTGGCCTGGCCGCGTGACATCGGCGAGATGAACCCGCATGTCTACAATCCGTCGCAACTGTTCGCCCAGTCGATGGTCTATGAGCCGCTCGTCCATTACGCGGAAGGCGGGAAACTCGAGCCGTTCCTCGCGAAATCATGGGACATCTCAAAAGACGGCAAGACCTATACCTTCACCTTGCGTGATGATGTCAAGTTCTCGGACGGTTCGACGTTTGACGCGACGATCGTCAAAAAGAACTTTGATGCTGTTCTCAAAAACAAAGCCTTACATAGCTGGCTTGGCTTTATCTCAAAAATCGACAAAACGGAAGCCGTCGACAAGCAGACGTTCCGGATGACGTTGTCGGAAGCGTACTATCCGACGATTCAGGAACTGGCGGTCGTCCGCCCGGTCCGCTTCCTCGGCGAAGCCGGCTTCCCGAAAAACGGCGATACGTCAAAAGGCGTTGAACAAGAAGTCGGAACCGGTCCGTGGGTACTTGACGAGTACAAAGCGGATCAATACGCGACGTTTAAGATCAACAAAAACTACTGGGGACCAAAGCCGAAAGTCAAGAAAATCAAGGTCGACATCATTCCCGATGCCGAAAGCCGCGTACTCGCTTTTGAAAAAGGCGACATCGATTTGATTTTCGGGGAAGGGGCAATCAGTGTCGACGCCTATAATCAACTGAAAGAAACGAAATCCTACAAGACGACGATGTCGGAACCGGTTGCGACACGTCTACTGATCATGAACACGAAGAAAAAACAGCTCGCGGACGAACGCGTCCGTCAGGCATTGCAATACGGCTTTGATAAGAAGACACTTGTTGAGGGAATCACGTCCGGTCTCGAAGCACCGGCTGACTTCATCCTGCCGCCGAACCTGCCGTACACATCGAACCTGAACGTCGAGAAACGGGACTTTGATGTCAAAAAGGCGAAGTCGTTGCTGGACGAAGCCGGCTGGAAACTGCCGAACGGCAAAAAAATCCGTGAAAAAGACGGGCAACCGTTACAGATTGAAATGATGTATGATGCCGCGGAACTTGTTCAAAAAGCGATGGCGGAGACGTTACAGTCAGAGTGGGCGACTATCGGCGTCGACTTGAAAATCGTTGGTGTCGAGCTGCCGGATCAAGTCCAGCGCTTCAAAGACAACAAATTCGATATCAACATGTACAGTAACTTCGGGGCACCGTATGATCCGCACACGTTCGTCAACATCATCGGTACGGACGGATTCGGTTTTAAAGAAGCGATTTCCGCTTACCCGAACAAGGATCAACTGTTACAGGAAATGAAAGATGTCCTGAAGACGACTGATGAAACGAAACGTCAGAAGATGTATGCCGAGATTCTGCCGTCGCTCCAGGATCAAGGAGCCCTCGTCCCGATCTCGTATCTGAAAAAGATGGCGATTTATCAAAACGGTGTCACGAACTTTAAATTTGCCGCGAACCGTGATGAAAGCCCGTTCGCTCAAATCGGCATCAAGTAAAAGGAGGTGTACGGAATGGGCGTCTATATTCTGAAACGGGTCGGGTCGGTCATTCCGATCCTGCTCCTCGCGATTTTATTACTGACGGCGATGATTCATTTGTCACCGGTCGATCCGGCGGAAGCGTATCTGTCTGCCGCCCACATCCAACCGACGGAAGAGGTGCTCGCGCAAAAGCGGGCAGAGTTCGGACTCGATCAGTCGTTTTTGACCCAGTACGTGACGACCGTCGTCCGGCTGGCAAGTTTTGATTTCGGAACATCGTACGTTTCCGGGAAACCGGTCCTCGACGAAGTGTTGCTCCGTTTGCCGGCGACCGTCCAGCTGGCGCTGTCGAGTCTGTTGTTAGCGATTTTCGTCAGTATCCCGCTCGGCTTTCTCGCGGGAATTCGAAAGAATGGTTTTTTTGACCATTTGAGCCGGGGGATCGCCTTCATCGGTGCGTCGATTCCGTCATTTTGGCTCGGCTACCTGCTGATTTTCTTTTTTTCCGTCCAGCTTGATTTATTACCGGTCGGCGGGATCGGCAGTCCGAGTCACGTCATCTTGCCGGCAATCACGCTTGCGTTGCCGCTGATTGCCCTTTATACACGGCTGTTACGGACGAGTGTCATTGAGACGATGCGCGAACCGTACGTCCTGTTTGCCCGGACACGCGGCATTCGGGAAACCATCATTTTAGGAAAACATGTCTTGCGGGTCGCGATTCCGCCAATGTTGACCGGACTCGGGATGAACCTCGGGAAACTGTTGACGGGGACGATCATCGTCGAGACCGTCTTCTCGTGGCCGGGATTTGGCCGTTATTTCATCGAAGCGATTTTTGACCGGGACATGCCAATCATTCAAGGGTATGTGTTCCTGGCTGCTTTATTATTTATCGGCAGCAGTTTGCTCGTTGATTTGTTACAACTGGCAATCGATCCACGTATTGCCCGGAAAGGAGGGGACAGACGATGAATGTTCCGCTTGGACGACCGCGTCTGCTGGACCGCCTGTCGAATCAACGGCTGATTTTGATCGGCTGTTCCGTATTTTTAGGGCTGTTGTTTCTCGCGGCTCTGGCTGCACCGTGGCTTGCCCCGCATGATCCGTATCTCGTCAATCTGGCAGTGAAATTGCAGGAGCCATCCTGGACGTATCCACTCGGAACCGATCATCTCGGACGCTGTACATTGTCACGTCTGTTATACGGTGCACGGGTATCGCTCGGATTCGCCGTCCTGATTTTCGCCTCATCGCTGTTGATCGGGTTATTGATCGGGACACTGGCCGGCTACATCGGCGGCTGGGTCGATCAACTGCTGATGCGGTTTTGTGACGGGGTGATGGCTTTTCCGAGTCTGATTCTTGTCTTAGGTCTCGTCGGGATTTTCGGACCGGGACTGAAACAGGTCATCATCGCCTTAATGCTCGTCCAGTGGGTCTACTACGCCCGGATGTTCCGGGGGCTGATCATGACGCTGAAGGAAAAGAATTTCATCGCTGCGGCACGTGTCAACGGCTCCTCACACTGGAAAATCTTCCGGACGCACTTATTGCCGAACATCCTGCCGCCGTTGCTTGTCATCGGGACACTCGAGATGGGCTGGGCAATCATGGATATCTCGGCGATGTCGTTCCTCGGTCTGGGTGTTCAGTCGCCGGGAGCCGAATGGGGTGCAATGATTCACGAAGGCAAATCATACATCCGGACGAATCCGGAACTGATGATATATCCCGGTCTGCTGATCATGCTCGTCATTGCGAGCGTTAATCTGCTCGGTGAATCATTATCGGAACGGTTCGGTGTGACCAAATAAACGAAATGAAAGGAGAGACTCGGATGAAACCTGTATTATCCGTCGAACAATTGACGATCGAAACGACGAACGGTCAGCCGCTCGTCCGTGATATTTCTTTTTCACTGGCAGCAGGACAAATCGTCGGTCTGGTCGGGGAGAGCGGCTGCGGTAAGACAGTGACGAGTCTGGCTCTCCTGCGTCTGCTCGACGAAAAGGTCATCCGTCAGTCAGGACGGATTATCCTTGAAGGGACGGACGTGATGACATTGTCCGACCGCACGCTCCGGCGTGTCCGCGGCGGGCAGATTGCCTTCATCATGCAAAATCCGATGAGTGCCTTCACACCGGTCTATACAATTGGTCATCAATTAATGGAGACAATCCGGACGCACGACCGGTGCGGTAAGCGCGAAGCGAAGAACCGAGCGGTCGAAGCATTACGGGAAGTTAATCTCGATCAGCCGGACCGGATTCTGAAAGCCTATCCGTTTGAACTGAGCGGCGGCATGTTGCAACGGGTCATGATTGCACTCGCGGTCTGTCTGCGTCCGCACGTCCTGATTGCCGACGAACCGACGACGGCGCTTGACGTCTACAATCAAAAACTGGTCCTGTATTATCTCGAGAAGGTCCGGGCGACATATGACACAGCGATTCTCTTAATCTCCCACGACTTGAGTGTCATCGCCGAGATGGCGGACCATGTCCTCGTCATGCGGGATGGGGAAATCGTCGAACAGGCGGATGTCTTTGATCTGTTCGACCGGCCGAGTCACCCGTACACCCGGCAACTGCTGACCCAACACGGAATTCAAGCAGGAGGGATGAAGGCATGAACCTGTTGCAATTGGAACACGTCTCCCACCGCTACGGCAATCAACGGTTTTTAACGCGGCAGGCAGAGCAGACGGTATTACAGGACGTTTCACTGACGCTTGAAGCCGGAACCTGTCTTGGCTTACTCGGCCGCAGCGGTGCCGGGAAAAGTACGCTCGGTCGGATTTTACTCGGACTCGAGCGCCCCAAAGCAGGACGGGTCATGTTTGAAGGACAAGACATTTACGAATCAGCGTCGAAGGAATACCGGAAAGACATCCAGGTCGTCTTTCAGGATTCGTTTGCGGCCGTCAATCCGAAGCTGACAGCGGGACAGATCATCGCCGAGCCGTTGACGAATTTCCTCCGGTTGTCACCCGATGCATTAGACGAACGGTTAGGCTGGCTGATGACACAGGTCGGTTTATCAGCAACGGATTTAACGAAGTACCCCAATCAGTTCAGCGGCGGTCAGTTGCAACGGATCTGTATCGCCCGGGCGATCGCGACGAATCCGAAGCTGATTATCCTCGATGAAGCCGTCAGCAGTCTCGACATGGTCAATAAAGCGCTGATTCTCGACTTATTGCGGAGTTTAAAAGAGACGCTTGGTCTCGCCTATGTCTTCATCACGCATGATGTGCAGGCGGCGCAAGCACTGAGCGACCGGTTCGTGATTCTCGATCAAGGTCAGCTGGTCGGTCACTACCCGACGCTCCGGTCGTTTTCGGAAGCGACGGATGGACATGTCGAAGCGATCCGACAAGCGGTACTTGCGACACATCCACGGTACCGGACGATTCGGAAATAGAACCTCTTTACATCGTAAGGAGGTTTTTTTGTATGCTTTTTTAATTATAAGGTAAATAATGGATGGGTGTGGTATCTTTAAAAAAATGGAGAAGGAGCGACGAGGATGAATAAACATTATCTGTTGGGTACGCTTGCGGTAGCGATCGGGATTGTCATGCTGTTTGTCATTAAAATCTTTGAAACGTACATGTATTTAACATTGGAGGCTTCGCATCAGCCTGGTTTGATCTATTACCCGATGGCCTTTTTTGTAATGGCTGCTTTATTTTACATCGCCGGTTGGTGGAAACAGGACTTAAAAAAGCAACAGGAAACTGCCGTTCAACCAGTCAAATCATCCTGATCGTCAACCATTCAGTCCAAGCGGATTGGATGGTTTTTCTTTTATCTTGCTTGTAAAGGAAACTTGACACAAAGATTCGATTTACCTATTATTGGAAGTAAGAGGTGGCTGGGATGAAAAACAGAATGAAGGTGTTACGGGAAGCCCGTCAGTGGTCGCAGGGCGAACTCGCTAAAGCACTGGGTGTATCAAGGCAGACGGTTATCTCCATCGAAAAAGAACGCTATAATCCATCACTCGAACTGGCGTTTTCAATCGCTGCTCTGTTTGATTGTCCGATTGAAGCGATTTTTATACCCGATTCGAAAGAAAAAGGAGACGATGCCTGATGAAATATATGCCGATGATTAATCGTTTACTGTTCGTTATTCTACTTTTCTACGGTACCTATCTGACTCTTGTTGATGGACCGAGCCCGCACAGTATCATCCTCATCCTCGTCGGAATCAGTCAATTGGCGATCGACTTGGTCTTCCCGGCTGCTGAAACGCATGACGAACGGCAAGAAGCGATTAAGATGAAAAGTGGTCACATGTCGTATGCGTTGAGTATCGTGTATGTTTTTGCAGTTCTGATGCTCGTGCAGTGGGGAATCATCGAAGATGTTCTAACAGCTTTGTTGTGTGTGCTGTTCATTCAGGTGATGACGTTTCCGGTGACGCTGTTTATATACAGTCGACGCAGCTGAAGATAAACCCAAAAAAGAACAGGTCGAGTCGACCTGTTCTTCAGTAATATTCGGATAGCTGTTCTCTTGATTCTTCCGTCAGATAACCGAGCGATAAAAAGCTTTTGACGAATCGGGAAGGACCGACATTCGAATCGGGTTCGACGTTCCACGTAGCGTTCTTTACTTGTTCCAGGACTTCGATATGAGCTGCCTGCATCTTGACGAAATCGAAGTCAAGCGCAACAGTATCAGTCTCGTCCCACGGCAGTTCATTCGAGGAGCGGCTGTCATGGATTGTCTTTAACAGCCGATCACTTGGAGGATCGAATTCGAATTGTAAGTAATCTCCGCCTGTATCCTTGACGGAAAGTCCGCCGCGGGTGACGATGGCCGGTAAAAAGCGGCGGTGTGTAAAATGTCTGAGAATCATCAGAACAGCTCCTTCCTGATTAGATATGATTGTTTTGCATCTTATGGAGCAGGCGGTCGAACGACTCATGCTCGTCCATCGTAAACTGTTTGAAATACTGTTCATGAATGACTTCGACGACAGGGGACGATTCCTCGACGATCGTTTCGCCTGACGGTGTCAGGACCAACCGTTTTTCCCTGTCGATTCGTTTGCGGGTGATGAGGTGAAGTTCGAATAGTTTTTTTAAGGTTTGCGAGATGGCACCACTCGACAGTTCAAGTGTCGTCTCGAGTGATTTTTGTGTCGCGCTTTGTTCCCGGTATAACGTATCGAGCATATCGAACTGTGATTTCGATAAGCCCCAATCCTTCAGGACCGCGTTGACTTCCTTCATATAGCGGTGATGCAGTTTTTGGATGGCCTGCCAATGACGGTAGGATGGAGTAGACAGGTGTGAAGTCATCAGATCCCTCTTTTCTGTCACCGTGTAAACGGTAAAATAATGAGAAACGCCGTTTTTATCAAGCGTTTTCATATATTCAAATTAACACAAAATCGATCGTTCTCCTATCACTTGCGCCTGACAAAAAAGCTTCCTTCAGTAGACCCGATCAACCGGGCGGACGAAGGAAGCTTTTTAATTAGCACGTGATGTTATTTTCGGTGGCGGGACATGCCGTCCCCATATCAAATAACCAATTGGTCCGAGATAATTAACGAGAAAAATCAGGATGCCCCAGATCCATTTGGGACCGCGTGTCTTCGGACGTTTCCATAAGTCGCAATAGGCCGTGACCATTAAAAAGAATCCAAGCAGATGGATGACATTGTTGAACCACTTTCGGTTGATTAGATCCAAACCAGTTACCTCCTGAGCAATGATTAGCTAACAAATAATCGGTCATGAAAATTTTTCAAAATCAACCGATCCTGTTCAATCGTAAAGCCGTATCGGGTGAAGCATTCGGCAGAGACGCGGCCACCGTAAGAAATGGCGGTAAAGTCTCCGCTGACCCGGTAATGGGTGTATTGATGTTGAATATCGTGAATCAGGGACTCGAGCAATAAACCGCGTTCCCCAAGACCTTCTTCCCGCACATGGATATCGAGCAAGCTGAATTCAGCAAATTCGCTCGAGCTGTACAGACGCGTCGAGAGATGTTGAATCGTCATATGCGACCGTTTGGATAAAACGGTTTTATGCGTGTGGCGATTTTCGAGTAACGTGACGTAGTAGCTGAACAGTGGCACATGAATGTTACGTGTCACTTGAACGACCTGCTGTTGATTATTGTAAGCCAGTCCGATAAGTTGTTCGTTCGGATGCTGTTGAATTTGAATGGATCGTTTGGCACAGACGGTTTGCCATTCCTGCTCCGGAATCCAAGACAATTCTTCGGTACGGGTTGTTTTAAAGAATTTCACGAGGTAGGTAGATCCTCCTTTAAACGAATAGATGGTTTCAATATACACTTTTTGTAAATTGGATAAAAGGTTTTTTTAACAAATTCATACAAATGTAAAAAAGGATCAGACACATTTACTATAAGTGAAAGAGGAGATGTTCTGATCATCTGCACGCGAGGAACCAAGTCTCAAGGGAAGATCCTCATCAAGTTCTACATTTTATTGATATTGCGGAATTTGCTCACATCGCGCCAAACTAGTTCAAACTTAAAACCCTCCTGAATGATGCAATCGGGAGGGTTTCGTGTAGGATGCAGTACTTTTGCGAAGCAACCGTCAGCTGAGAAGAACGTGTTCCAGCTCTTTTTTCTGTCGGAAATGGTGCCGGGTGTGCATCTCGATCAATTGGTACCATTCCTTTGCATTCAACCAGCCAAAACCACCATGTCTTGTTTTCCGTTGCGGATCGATGTGACCGAGCCGTTTCGACCAGTCTTCCATCCGTTCAATCAGCTCAAGCAGACGTTGTCTTAAGCGGTCGCGGCTGTCCGTATTATCCGGCGGGGCGTTCATCTCGTCCGGCAGTTTGATTTTGATCGGCGGAAAAGCATTCTGGCGGAACAGTTCTTCTCCGAACGGTGTTTTACCGTGCGCTGTATCGGTCGACAGCGAAGCGCAGAGTTCGACTTCGTCCATATATTCATGGGCGACGAGTAAAATATGATCATACATTTGACCAAGCGACCAGACTCCGGGTTGCGAAATGTGGTGGATCTGATCTTCGGTATACCGGTCCAGTTCCTGATGCAGATACAACAGGCAGTCGATTCCCGTCACGTAAATCCCTCCTTCAGCGGATATCCATTTTCTTGACTATAGCATGTCCGCTTGTCGTTTGAACGATAAAAAAACAGGACAACGAGGAGTCGTTCCACGTTGTCCTGTGGTTCATGATACTTTGATTTCTTCGTCGATCGCCATCGCATACAACTCTTGTTTGTTCCGTTTAAAGACGATCGGTAATGAGACAAGACCAATCAGGAAAAAGCCGAGCGAGCAGACGATATAGGTCGAGCGGATTGAAAACGTTTCAGCGAGCAGACCGATCGATAACGTCAGTCCGATGATCAAGATGGATTCCGCGACATTGATGACGCCGGAGAACCGTCCCATGATCGAAACCGGAACGTTGTTTTGATAAAACGACAAAAATCCGGTATTCGCGAACGATAAGGCAAACGTCAGCAGGAAGAACCCGATTGCAGCAAAACTGAAATCCGTCGCCGTCGCAAAAATGAGATAGCCGACCGGTGTCGCGGTGGCTCCGAAGCCAATCAGGAATCGTAAGCTGAGCCATTTCGTACACGTCGCGTTAATGAGTGAACCGGCAATGATACCGAGTCCAGCGATACTGACGAGGAAGCCGTATGTACTCTCGGAAAAATCAAGAACACGGGTCGCGAACGTTGCTTCGAGTGAATCAAGGCCGGACATGAAAATCGTCATCACGCAGAACAGGGTATACACGAGCGTGATGTAACGGTGTTTGTGCGCATAACGTAACGTTTCTTTCCAGTCGGCGACGATCATGCTGAAACTGAGCCGTTCGGCACCGGAAATGGTCGCTTGTTTTTCGATATCCGGCAGGGAAAACAGAATCAGGGCCGACAAACCAAGGGCACCGGCATTCAGATAGATGGCAAACGTCGGGGAGCCGACGAGGAACAAGAGACCGGCAATCGTCGGTCCAAGAATGAAGCCACAGGATTGGATGAAATTTTTTAAGGCATTAAACCGTTGCCGGTTGGTTTTTGAGACGAGTTTCGTCATGTAGATTAAAGAAGCCGATTCAAACAATGAGCTGCCGATGTTGATCAAGAAGACCAGTGTGTACAAGACGAATAACGAATCGATCCACGGTAAGACGGCAATCAAGACAGCCCGGGACAAATCAAGCAGCACCATCAGATTCCGCTTATCGACGCGATCGATGACCGTACCGGACCAAAAACTCGATAACAGGGCGGCAATCGGGACGAGCATGTAAAGAATCGAGACGGCGAACGCTGAATTCGTCCGTTCAAGGACAATCAGATTCAGGGCGATGAAATACACCCACGCTCCGAGATTGGAGATGCCGACGCTTGATAACAACAAAGCAGGGTGTTTCCATGTTCCTCGCATGCGTCATCCTCCCCCAAATGTTTTTTGAATATATAGAAAATGATTACAATTGATATTAAGGGACAGCAAGGAAGAAAGCAAGAAGAAAATGGAAAAAGCCATCCGGAAGATGGCTGGGATACATCCATTAGGTGAGGAAGTAATCGAGTGTCGCAAACAAGCTCGATAACAGAAAACAAATCAGCAACAGGGCTGACAAAATTACTAGGTCGAGGTGACGGCGGAGGCCGTTCACAAAAATGAAGAACAGAGTCCAGTAACCGACAAATAAAGTAAGAATGACAGCGATAACAGGCGCGGCAATCGGAAAGGACTCGGCGATATCAGCGCGAAAGGGCGGATTCGTGATGGCATAAAAGGCGAAAACGAATGTCGGAAGAGCGCCGAGGTAAAGGAGCCATTTGGGGAATTTCATAGAGAACATTACTCCTTTTTAAATACGTTAAGAATACATTCAGTATAAAAGATTGGAATTGTAAATGAAACGTACAAAATTGTAAGGAAGTGTAATTTTAATTTCGACGAGCTTACCTATTAGATCAAAATTTATGGAATCATCTATGTTTATGTTAAGAACGTTGATGTTCAAAAATGAGTTCGTAATAGGTTCCGACACCGACGCCTGACGTCACGAAATCTGGAGCGATGAGCTGAACAAAACGCCATCCGTTTTCGGCTTGTTGATTGATGACTGCCCGATAATCTTCTTTCGGGGCACCTGACAATCGTTTGAAATCAATCCGGATATACTGGTATTCATACATATTATTTCCTCCTTGAGTCACTTTTGAACTATTATACGCCTGAAAATAGAACCAGGTTCCTATTTAAACTGTTACTCTCGTAATATATAAAGAAATCGAAAGGAGTCAGTTGATGCATAATCTACTAAAAAAACCCGTTTTAACGGGAAAAATGGTCTTCCTCCGACCGTTTGAAGCAAAAGATCTCCCCTTGATTGAACAGTGTTTGCGAGATCCGGAAGTCCTTAAACTGACGGGAAGTGAAGCAGATTTTGATTGGGAGACCCTTAAAACCTGGTACGGGACGAGGCATGACCAGCCGGACCGTCTGGATTTGGCAGTCATCGACAAAGCAACCGGTACGCTCGTCGGTGAAGTCGTCGTCAATGATTATCAGTCAAGCGACCACAGCATGAACTTCCGGATTTTGATTGGAGAAGCCGGCAGAAACCGCGGTCTTGGAACGGAAGCAACACGGTTGCTAATCAATTACTTGTTTCAAGAGACATCGCTTGCACGCTTGACGTTAAGCGTTTTTGATTTTAATCCGCGGGCACGGCACGTTTATGAAAAACTAGGGTTTCAAGTGACCGGTGTAGAACAGGATGATCTCGAAGTTGACGGACAACGTGTCGATTCAATCCTGATGGTCTTAACCCGGGAGCGTTATTTCGAGCAGTAAATGAAACAACAGCCCGGTCTTCCTCCTGAACAAACGGAGAAGCCGGGCTGTTGTTAGTTCAACCTTGTTTTTGATCGGATTTTCTTGCTTCTTCTTCCTCTGCCCAGTTAAAACTCAAATCGACCCGTCTGCCGATGAACGAACGTAAAAATAAAACGAACGTTACTGCTGGTAAAATCGACCATGCGGAATCGACCGTACCAAAGTATCGAACGATATACAACCACATGAACAGGCTGCTGACGAATAGAATCGTTTCCGAAGTGGTAATGAATTCCCGTTTTGGTTCATACATTGATAAAACCTCCAATCATCTCTAGTTAAGTCGTTGTCTCCGTTGAGGAGTGTGACGCCGCAATATCCTGCTGATCGGCTTGATCGAACAGAATCGTCCGATTCCGCCCTTGTTGTTTGGCCGTGTATAAGGCTTCGTCCGCCAGCACGTTCATTTGCTGGATATGAACATGTTTTCCGTGTGCGATTCCGATTGAGGTCGTGACCGTGATGGCAGGAAATCCGTCAAGCTGGAACCGTTCATTTGCAATCCGTTCCCGAATCCGGTTCGCGACCTTGTTGACTTTGGACGGGGCAAGGTCGTAGACAAGAATCATGAATTCCTCCCCGCCGATCCGTGCCGTCACATCGTGTGGGCGTGTTTCTTCCATCAGGATGTTCGCGAACTGTTTCAGGACAAGGTCCCCGTTTCCATGACCATATGTATCGTTGACGTGCTTAAAGTGATCGATATCGAGGGCAAGGACATTGTAGATCCGTCCTTCCTGTTCCAGTCCCGCTGTCCGGGTGTCCCAGACACGACGGTTATAGAGTCCAGTCAGGTGATCGCGCTCAGCAGACTGTTTGTACAATTCGACTTGGCGGTTCAGCATCTGGAAATCAAGCGTCAACAGACTTGATAGGACACCGACAGCTAGACCGATCGTCCAGGTCGCGAGTAATAAACGAAGCGAGGCATCCGTAAATCCTAAGTTGATCAGGACGGCAAATGTGATCATCAACAGCGCCCAAATATTGAGGGACAGGTTTTGCCGAAATGGACGATTGAACAATTTACGGTGAATGTAAATCATCCCGGTACTGATGGCGATGATGGCGACGAATGCGACAAAAGCTTGCGGCGTAACGCCAAATAAAAACCGGGAACCACCGATGATCAAGGTGGCGATGACGAGCGGAAAACGGTTGCCGTAAAAAGCGAGCAGGACAAGCGGTAAATGGCGCAAATCCATCCGTAACGACTCATTGACTTGAATCCCTTTGAACATCAGCACGACCCCGAGTAATCCGGTCGCGAGTCCGATAATGACGGATGTCGTCGTAGACGATGAAAAGTGAGTCGAATGGATGATTTTTGAAATGATGTAAAACCCGGTAAACGCGATACAGGCATTGACGAGCAGCTCGACGATGAATATGATTTTCCACATCCTTGACCGTGATACTTTTACGATACCATGTTGACAAAAGTTGTCAATCGGGAAGAAAGCCTATCGGCCAACTCCGATCGGAACCGGGATAAGCGTGAACGGTCGATCATTGAAAAAGGGTCATCCATTGTGGCATCGGGATAAAGAGCACCACCCGGCTAAGACAAGAAAACTCCCGAACAGAACGCACGGATCCTGACGGAACGTGACGTATATTCGGGAGTTTTTTTTACGGGTTATACTTCTTCTCTACTAGAATTATACCGCGAATCTGTATATGGAAACAGACTACTTTTGCTTTTCGTTCTGTTCTA
The DNA here is from genome assembly GCF_000620865.1 of Exiguobacterium sibiricum 7-3. NCBI lineage: Bacteria > Bacillati > Bacillota > Bacilli > Caryophanales > Exiguobacterium > Exiguobacterium artemiae. Next base: position 1,678,121 of record NZ_KK211190.1, on the reverse strand, counting down.
CACTACAAACAATACTACTGAAAAGGAAGTGAACAGCAATGACCAGACAAACCGAAGTTCTCGACCGGGGACCATTTCTGCACGGGACGAAAGCCGTTTTGCACATCGGCAATCAGTTGCAGACCAACCACCTGTCGAATTATCAGGAGAAACGGTCGAATTACATCTATTTTACGGCAACGCTCGAAGCCGCGAAGTGGGGCGCTGAGCTCGCGAAGGGCGACGGCAAGGAACGGATTTATCTTGTCGAACCGCTCGGACCGTTTGAAAACGATCCGAACTTAACGGATCAGCGATTTCCCGGCAATCCGACACGGTCCTACCGGTCGAAGGAACCGCTTCTCATCGTCGCGGAGCTCAGCGTTTGGGAGCGGCATTCGGACGAAAGGATTCAGCAAATGAAGGATTCCTTGGCCCAGTTAACGAAGGAAGGGAAAAATGTTATTTTGGATTGAACCAGACAAATGAAGAGGTGAAAAAATTGGCTCTCTTGATTCAAGCCGTTAAATATGACGGGTCGCTTCACTGCGACTGGGAAACGACTTTGTTACAGGAAACCAAACAATACGTGCTGGTCTACGGACAACCGCGATGTTCGTTCGTACATCACACGCGTAAGCAAACCTTCGTTTGTGACACACCGTCGCTTGAATACTACGATCTGCCGGAGGATATACCGTCAATCTCGATCTCGAACCGGATGGTGAGCGGTATTACTGCAACATCTGTTTGCCGACGGAACGGACAGCGTCCGGTCTCCGGTTTGTGGATCTTGACCTCGATCTCATCCGGAATACAGCCTGTGAGTGGGCGGTCGTCGACGAAGGTGAATTCATAATCCATCAAGAGCTGTATCATTATCCGGTAGACGTCATCGAAGGAGCGAAACGGATGTTACACCAGCTGCAGTATAGGATTCAACGACAGACGTTTCCGTTTGATGGATTTTTGACACGCTGGCTTGACCGATTGCCACAAAACAGTGGAGCAAACCGATTGTCATGAAACCAGTGCTGCTCTGCTACGTCAGTCGTTTTTCCTCTGACATTCTACAGCCAACTTCCGAATTTCAGCTGCCATCGCGGGATTGACCGGCTGAATCTGTTCGAGCCACGCTAGCAACGCAAGCGCCGATTCCGGGACCCGGGCATATCCTTGCAGGACATCGGCAAATCGTTTTTCGGCTTCCGGGAACCGTTGCTCGGCCCGGCGTTCATTGCCGTACCGGTCCGGATAATAGACGACTTCCGACTCGAGCAGATGCAGGACCGACAACAGATTCGAAAAAGCATGCTGTTCGACAAGCTGGAGACCGGATAACCGTTCGCCGCGGGCATACCGGCACAGTCCGACATAGAGATTCGTCAACGCTTCATTCAGCGCAAAATCGAGCGTATCCCGCCGGATTGGTGGTGGTGTTTGTTTTGAAATCGTCAAGTCGACACCCGGGAATGTCGGATCCTGCCAGACGATCCGTCCGGGGGAAAAGGCGATGTCCGGCATCTCGTCGAGTTCGAAAATCGCACATTCGCCGTAAATGCCGTCGGCGAATAACAGCTTAAACCCGTCGACCGTGTTTTGGAAGATGAAGCTGAGCGGATGAACGGACTCCAGCCAGTCGAGCCGGTCGAGGAACCGTTGTTTTTGACCCGATTTCGTAATGACAAAAAAATCGAGATCGGAATAAGTATCGAGCCGTTCGAGTTCCTGACCGACGGAACCGAGTCCGAGTAATAACCAGGCATCATTTGTTTGTTCCAGTCGTTGACCGATTTGGTCGAGGCGGGCAAGCAGGGCGTGTTGTCGTGCCATTATAAAAACTCCTTTTATCTAGTGTAAGCGTTCTCTTGTTCAGTCTAGCAAGCTTAAGCGGTTCGTCAAGAAAAGATTGTCGAATGACTAAAAAACAGGAAAGGGTGAACGGTATGGAAGTGCTGATCCTCCTGATGGGCTCATTTCTCTTAAGTGGATTAATGCTCTTTACGATTGTCAAAGCCGTCATGTTGTCTTATCGAAAACAACAGCTTTCGATTTCAAACGCTATTCTCATTACAATCGGTATGACGGCTTTTAGCTTACTGCTTGCCAGTGTACTGCCGTATTTGTATCTCCGTTTCCTCTAAATCTCAGGCACGATGTAATCGGAATTGATTGTTCCGGTTACATCGTGCCTGTTTGTTGTCTAAAAAATTCCGAACAACCGGGTGCATCGTCCTGTTATTTCTTGATAGAAAGGAGGAATTCCCTCCTGAACTTAAAGGAGGACAACATCATGCAACCTTACTTACGTGTCGAACATCAACTGTTACGCGATGGAGCCGCGTTTACATCCGTCCATGAAAAAATGGTCTACCTGCTGCTTCAAAGTTATGCCGGACGGGACGGACTCGCGTTCCCGTCGCATCAGACACTCGCGGACGCCGTTCCCTGCGGCAAGACGACCGTCAAAAACTGTCTCCAGACCCTTACTGAAAAGGGATGGATCGAAAAGGCCGAACGGTTTGACCGGCACGGGGGACAAACGTCCAACGGCTACCGGATCCGGACCGTGTCCCCGGACACTTCCCGACAGGACCCCGGTCAAGAGACGGCAACCGGGGAGACGCCTGTCGACACCAAAGAAAAAGGGGTTAAGAAACAATCTTTAAAAAAAGAACCACCATCACTACGACACGACTTGACGGAAATCATTCACCATTTTGAGACGGAAATCGGTCGTGTCACGCCATCAATCCGCAGGCAACTGGAAACCTTGTTAAAAGAAACGAGTCCCGCCGTCCTGCATCATGCAATTGAGCAGGCAACGGCAGCGAACATCCGTAACTTCAACTACATCAAGGTCATCATCAACAGTTTAAAACAGCGGAACTTGTTGACGCAGGAACAAATCGAGATGCATGAAACCCGTCGCCGAACCTCTGTTGCGCGATCGTCACGCCGAAAAGGACACGGTAAATTACCGGACTGGGTCGAACGGGAACGCCGGCAACAGCAACAAGCAGAGGCGGAGCAAAAACAACGTTTTGAACAAACCGTTCCCGATCAAGGAGAACTCGCGGTCTTGTTGGCAGAACTTATCTGATGAAGGAGGACTTTATGATACCATCACTTGACTGGTTACTCGAACAGGCGGACCGGAAGTTGAAGAAAGAGATGGACCCGGACGTCATCGCGATTACCCGCGCCGTCATTACGGAACTGGCGGCAGAAGGATTGCCGGTCGGCGTCGCCCAAGCCTTCCGGACGAAACAGGAACAGGATGCCTTGTACGCAATCGGCCGGACCCGTCCGGGAAAAATCGTCACCTATGCGAAAGGAGGCGCATCGAATCATAACTTCGGTGTGGCCGTCGATGTATTTGTCTACGCGGACGGCGGCAAACGGGCGGAATTTCTGGCACCACCCGATCCACGATTGAAGCAGATCGTTGCCGCGATGAAACGTTATCACATGCAATGGGGCGGTGACTGGGGCAGCTTTCCGGATTATCCGCATTTTCAACTCTATGATGCGGTCAATGGTCAGCCGAAACCATTGCTTGGTCCCCGTTATCCCGGACGACCGCTCTTTGCAGGAGCAGAGCGGATGGACCGGACATTGATCCGGCTGATTCAAAAACGGCTCCGCTTGCCGTTGACCGGTCAGTTTGATTGGAAGTTGACACAATTCATCGAACAGTTTCAACGGCAGCACCGGTTAGCGGCAGACGGTGTCGTTGGTCCGGTTACGTGGCGTCATCTGTTTGGATTTCAACGATGAAAGAACGGTCGATTGCCCTCATCCGGCTCGTCGTCCCGCTCTACAGTTTCGTGAACTTAACGTTACTTGCATTCGGCTATACGCCTTTACCGTTTGAGACGAATCAGATCGAAACCGCGTTGACGGCGCTCCTCGGTGCAGGAAGTCTGATTTATGCCTGGTGGAAAAATAACAATATGACCGAGGCGGCGCAACACGCGCAAGTCACGCTACGGGAATGGAACGACCTCGTTCAACGGAACGGACAGGAATAGTCAGTCTGAATGTGCCATGTCAACTGGTAATTTGTTTGAAATGTGCAGACAACGGGCAATATTTCGAGTAGAGCGCTAATGGTTTGATCCCAAGATACCGATAATAAGGTAGCGTCCCGTATCGTCAGCATGTTGCAGCCGCTGCCGACGGAAAAGAAAGAGGTCAGACTGAACTTGAAATTATCGACGTTGCAATTTTACCTGTTACTTGCATTGTTTTCATTGATGTTTACCAGTATCTGGAGTTACAATGCATTCCTGAAAATTGAACAAGAGAACGACCGGATCACAACGGAAGCGATTCCGATATCGAATGCCGCTTCGCAACTGTTCCCTTTATTGCTGGATCAAGAGTTGACGGTCCGCAGTTACTTACTCAATCAAAATGATCAGACGTTCCAACAATTTAAAAATACGAATGCCGAATTGAAAGAGACGATCGCCACATTGAAGATGCTGGATCAACGCCATCCGATTCTCAAACAGTTGCTGGCAGAAGAAGCAATCCCGTTGATTTTACGGACGGATGGCTTTTATGAACAGCAGATTCGATGGATCCAAAGCAATCAAATCGAACGGGCAACACTGAAACGCTACAGCGGGATGGACTACGTCAATCAGTTTCGACCAATCAATGCAAAAATCAATCAAGATATCGACAAAATCATCCAGGAAGCGACCGATCGTTCCAAACAGGCGTCGGCGTCTGCCAAGTGGGTCATCGTCATTGTTGTCAGTGTGGCCGTCTTGCTGCTGATGGCATTCCTGCAGACATTCCGACTCGAGCGCAGCCAACAGGCATTGATTCACCGCTCGTTGCATGATGCCTTGACGGGGATTCCGAACCGGCGTGCGTTTGATGAACATCTGGAAGCATCGTTTACGGCAGCCCGGGAACAACAGACGGACGTTGGACTGATCTTGATTGATGTCGACGAGTTCAAACTGTACAACGATACGTACGGTCACCTGAAAGGCGACTGGTGTCTTCAGAAAGTCGCCGCTACATTAAAAAAACAGGCGGGTGAGTTTGGACTCGTCTCCCGGTACGGGGGAGAAGAGTTTGCCGTCATCTTGACGGAGCACGTCGGGCAAATCACGCATGTCGCGGAACGGATCCGCAGTGAAATCCTCCGGTTGAAGATTGAACACAGTGCGTATGAACCGCTTTGTCAGTTGAGCGTCAGCATCGGACTAGCGGTTGCACGACCGGATGAAACCTTGACGGAAGGGGATTTGATTGTCCTGGCAGACCAAGCCCTGTACCGTGCCAAGTCGAGTGGTCGTAATCAGATTTCAAGCTATGAAGCGAGTTGAACGCTTCTTCAAAAGAAAAAGCTCTGATTCCATTCGAAAATGGGATCAGAGCTTTTTTGAGACCAATAGATGGTTTTTGGAATCATTGCAAAATCACACAATAGGAATGATCGGAAATCAATGGCGCAGAAATAACGAACACAGTTTTGACGGGTGTGCCGCCGACTTTTGCGTCCAGTTGATGCAGTTGAGACCGAATCTTACGACTTAGGACGTACCGGGTTTCCGTACTCAATTCATCCATTTCGGCATCATGTACCTGCAACAGGAGTTGAAACGGTTCGAGCGAGAAAATGGAAAAGTCGCAGTCGATTCGAGGGTCTTGAAACTGTTCATTCAGACCATTTTTGATGAAGTACGCTTCTTGTGCTGTAATCATCTCGTTTCGCCTCGCTCTCTTTCAAAAACAGTTCAAAAAATTATAAGATGTTAGTTAGCTATATAGTCTATAATACCCAAATTTTTTTAGAAATATCAGTTTCTGTCCGAAAAAGACCGAATACTGGTGGATTAGGGAATGGTTTAATGGATAACAAAAAAATCACTTGATGCAGGAACACCTGATTTGGAATCAGGCACTACTGAATCAAATGATGGTCGGTCCGACTTTCCGTAAAAAGTCTTCGGTCGTTTGTTTAAAAAAAGTCAGTTGGTGGATTGGGATCGAGAGGTGCCCGCCATAACGGACTTCTAAGTAATGGGGATTGACCGGCGACGGAAACTTGATTCGCGTGAACCATTCGGTCATCGTCTCCTGTTCGCGTCGTTGCATCGTTTGCGGAAGCCGGCGGTTAAACATCAGCATATGTTGGCGAATATCCTCTGCCGGCAATTCCTGGTGGGGATAATGAATCACTTCGACGCGGGATTGAGTTAAAAGAAGCGGTTGGAAGCGGGTCGGTCGGATGACCTTGATGTAATAGACGAGCAGTCCGATTGATACAAACACCAGGAAGATGAAGATGAATGGATACGGTGGTGCGATAACTGCAGAATCGAAGCCGGTCCGTAATAACAGCGGTTCCGGTTCCGCCGCGACGCTCTCGACGATCGGGTCGAAGTTTATGACAAGTGGATCGGACGGGAGCGAAAGAGTAGACGCGTCGCCACAGCGTGTCGTACAGGAGCTTGTCGTCCGACTGTCGAAGAGAGAAACGAACGACGTCAGAAAACGAGGGACGACGGACTGGATAACGAAAACGATCAGTAAAACACTGGAAAGAAACAAGCCGATTTTCAGTCGGAATGAAGTCTGCATGGGATCACCTCTTTGATATCGTCAAAACGGTTAATGAATTAGTCTGAACTGAGTATAGCAAATACGACAGGGAAACGTTCTGATTTTTTCAAAAATTAGTCATTATTTCCTAAAAAAATGGAGGTTATCAGATGAATCGTTTACGCACAAGCTTTCAACAAGCAACAGGACAGATCAGCGGGCACGGGAAACGGAACGTTGGAGTATTAAAAACCGCTTTTGAAGGTGTGGCAGATGAGACGGTAAGTGACCAGTACGGGACGGGATCCATCATCGAACCGTTCGAACGAAAATTTGCGGATCTACTGGGAATGGAGGACGCCGTCTTTTTCCCGAGCGGCACGATGGCGCAACAGGTCGCCTTACGGATTTGGTCGGACGAGACGGATAACCGGACCGTCGCCTACCATCCGCTTTGTCACCTCGAAATCCATGAACAGGATGGTTTAAAGGAATTGCATCCGATCAAAACGATTCTTGTCGGCGCAGCTGACCGATTGATGACGCTCGACGAAATCAAAGCGTTACCGGACATCGCTTGTCTGCTGCTGGAACTGCCGCAACGGGAAATCGGCGGTGTCGCCCCGCTATATCGCGAACTGGAAGCGATCAGCCGGTATTGCCGCGAACGGGGCATCCGGTTGCACCTCGACGGCGCACGGCTGTTTGAGATGTTACCGTATTACGACAAGACAGCAGCTGAGATTGCCGGCTTATTCGACAGTGTCTACATCTCGTTTTATAAAGGACTCGGCGGGATTGCCGGGGCGATTCTCGCGGGACCGTCAGCGTTTTGCAAGACGGCGCGGATCTGGAAACGGCGGTACGGCGGGGACTTGATCAGCTTGTATCCATATATCGTTTCGGCTGATTATTATTATGAACTGCGAAAGGACCGCATGCGGCAGTATTACACGGATGCGAAAGAATTGGCAGCCCGGTTCAATGCGTTGCCGGGCATCCATACGACACCGGAAGTCCCGGTGTCGAACATGTTCCATCTGCACTTCAATGGTCAGGCGGCAGACGTTTCTCCGAAACTAGAACAGGTCCAGGAAGAAACAAGTCTTGGATTTGTAGGTTATCTTGTCGATAAAGACGGGTATTGTTCAACAGAAATCAGTGTCGGTGATGCTTATGCGGAACTTGATCCGCAAACACTCGAATCCGGATTTGAACGGTTCCGGCAAGTCTTTTCTTAAATCGTTTTGTTGACGGTCGGATGAAGCTGTTGGTAAGCCATGATTTTTTCCGTAATCATCTGTTCCGTCTGTTGGAGTTCCGCGAGCTGCTGGCGGACGTTTTCTTGATGTGCTTCAAGGAGACGGAGCCGCTCAAGCGACGTATCGTGTGTCTCGGACGAAGCGAGGAACAGTTCGACGTACTGTCGGATTTGGTCAATCGGCATATGCGTCGCCCGGAGACGCAGGACAAAACGGAGCCACGTCAGTTGGGTCTCGTCATAACGGCGGATCCCGCTTGCCGTCCGTGTCGGAAACAGCAGCCCTTCTTTTTCGTAATACCGGATTGTATGGGGCGTCGTTTCGGTTAACTGGCTGATTTCTGAAATTGTATACATGTTTTCGCACCTTTCTTGCTTGACTTAGAGTTGACTCTAACTTGTAGACTTTCACTATACCAAACAGAAATGGGGAATTACAGATGAAATACACAGTCATTACAGGGGCCAGCTCAGGAATCGGATATGAAACAGCAAAAGTGCTTGCCAAAAAAGGAAAATCGCTTGTTCTCGTCGCCCGCCGGACGGATGAACTGGAAAAGTTACGCGACGAAGTCAAAGCACTCGCACCGGACAGTGATGTCATCTTGCGTTCGGTTGATTTAACGGAATCGGAAAACGTCCATGAATTGTATGATTCCTTAAAAGATCTCGACATCGAGACGTGGATCAACAATGCCGGATTCGGTGACTTCGATAACGTCAAAGACGTTTCGGTCCCGAAAGTCGAGAAGATGCTCCGTCTGAACATCGAAGCACTGACCGTCTTAACAAGCCGTTATGTCCATGATTATCATGACGTCGAAGGGACAACGGTCCTCAATGTCTCATCCGGCGGCGGTTACCGGATTGTCCCGAACGCGGTCACGTACTGCGCGACGAAATTCTATGTCAGTGCCTATACGGAAGGACTCGCGCAGGAGCTGAAAAACTCCGGAGCAAAACTGCGGGCGAAAGTTCTCGCGCCTGCTGCGACAGAAACAGAATTCGCTGACCGTTCGCGGGGGGAAGCTGGATTTGATTACAGCAAAAACGTCGCCAAGTACCATACAGCGGCTGAAATGGCGACGTTCCTCGATCAGTTGCTCGACAGCGATCAAATCGTCGGCATCGTCAACGCCGAAGATTATTCGTTTGAACTGCGTGGACCACTCTTCACGTATGTCGGTGCAAACAACTAACTCAGACAAAAAACCAGTTTCCGGATAGCGGAAACTGGTTTTTTTGTGTCTGAGGCGGATGAGGCGACTATGTAGTTCATCTCAAATCAGCGGCATGACAAACGTCGACGTTAAGCTGACGACTAAAAACAGCGCGTAGCTGAAAAATGTAGTTTTAGGACTGCCGTCGGTCCGACTTCCGAGAATCGAAAACAGACTGATCGCACAGATCGTAAGCGTGGACAATAAAAACGATTGATGGGAATCGACTGACGGGATCAGTGACTGGGCGAGATGCGCCAGACCAAGCGGCAAGACGATCAATAAAAAGTAATAGCCGAGCCGTGCTTCTGATGGATGATCCGTCGACTCATGATGGGTGACTGTACGTGTATGCATTCTCATGGCTCTTCACTTCCTTCTGTTTTCAGTATAGAGGACGAATCACAAAATCTTCGTTACAGTCCGATGAGAAGTCGATAACAAGATGAACTAAATATGACGAACAGATGTCGGGAAAACGGAAGGCTGTAAAGTATGGAAAGGAATCTGTCCAGATTATGTAAAAAAGTGTAAACTGATGAAAGAGAAAATGACGGATGAATCCGGTCATGAGAGGGGAAGTTGGAATGAACCGCCTGTTTCGTTATTTTTATGTGTCCGACCTGATTGCTGTCGTCGGAGCCAGTATCTCCTATATTGCGATCTACTGGACGTGTGCCCAGCTGCTGTCGCCGGCAGCCGTCTCGTTGGTAATTGGTGCCGTGTTTGTGATTCGTTTCATCAGCTCGAGTCTGGTCGGACCGTGGATTGACCGGATCGAGCCGGTCCGCCTGCTGAAAGCGACCGTCCTGATTCGCTTTTTCCTGCTCATTGCCGTCTGGTTCATCCTGACACAGACCGATACCCTACTTGTGCCGTTATTCTGTCTGCTCGCCTTCCAGACGTTACTGCAAGTCATCGGCGGCAATACGGCGTTTAAAGTCGTCACCCGGATCGTCGCGTCCGAGCAGTTGCCGGTCGCCAATGCCTATTTGAGTACGCTCGACCGGGTCGGGACGCTTGCCGGCTTACTGGCGGGTGGTGTGTTGATCAGTGGATTTTCGATCACGGTGATTTTAGGAATGGAAGCCGTTGTCCACCTGATCGCCTGGTTCCTGTTGTTCCCGTTACCGTCAGGGAAGGAAGCGGCAGACAAACCGGACATGACCTATTGGACTGATTTACGGGAAGGATTTACCTATCTCACACGCGACAGCCGCTTGATCCGGATTTTAGTCTTCGGTATCCTCGCGAACTGGATGATTACACCGGTCAACGCCTTACTCGCACCGTTTGCGAAAGATGTCATTGAAGGCGGAGCGAATACATTTTCGATGCTCGAACTGGCCCTTGTCATTGGTGGGATTGGGATGTCCCTCGTGTATGCGAGACTTGCGAACCGGCTTGACCTGATGCAGATGTTTTACCTGTCGATGGTCCTGCAGGGCGGCTTTACGTTGCTGATCGGACTGACGACGACGTTGCCGTTTGCTTTCAGCGGGATGTTTTTGCTCGGGATGGCACTTAGTCTGTTCGGAATTCCATTTTCGACGTTACTCCAACAGACGACACCGGATGCCTTACTCGGACGGATCCGTTCGACGATGGTCGCCGTTTCGACCTTCAGTTCGGCGCTGTTCTTCGGGTTGTCCGCGTATTTGACGACCATGTTTGCCATCGATACCGTGTTTCTGTTCTTTTCCGGCAGCGGTCTGCTGATCCTGCTGATCCTACGACTTCAGCGTAAAACACCGGCAGCGGAAGTGCGACGGGACGAAGTCGGATGACAAATCGGCCTTCAGGCGGAGGGCGGGAGAAGCGGGAGGCGTTATACTTAAAAAAACGCTTACAGAGGAGAATGCAGAAGATGGATGGAATGGCGATGCTTGCGTTGATGTTTTTGATTCCGATTGGTGGAATGACGGTCATGTTAAATGTCTTATGGCGCCGGATGACACCGGAGCTTGAAAAATAAGCACGTACATACAACCGGTTCGAACGAAACGGTTGACGATGAAGTTAACAGCAAACGACGCTACCAGCAAGGAAGGGTAGCGTCGTTTTTTTACCATTGATAAGAGAATGTTACGAAACGGCAGTCGGCGCATCGAGCGCGAGACTTGGTCCGAAGACTTCAAAATGCAGCTTGTCCGGCTGACCGCTAAAGTGGCGGCGGACGAACTGAATCATCGCTTCCGGTCCGCACACATACGTGTCGGCTGTCCGGTCAATGTTCGTTACATCATCCATCGACAACCGTCCCGGTGTCGTGCCTGGCAATGCATTGCGTTCCGCATAGCGGATGATTGTTGCTCCCTGTTCTTCAAACCGGGCCAATTGTTCGGCAAACGGCCGGTCGATATCGTCCTGGACGGCAACGTATAATGTCGTTTTACGCCCTGTTTCAAGCGCTGCTTCGGCCATCGCGAGGAGCGGTGTCAAGCCGATCCCACCGGCAAGTCCGACAAACGGGGTTTGGGCGTCTGTTAGTGTAAACGAACCGGCCGGGGCGCTGAGCAATACGCTATCGCCGACGGACAACCCGTGCAATTGGTTCGAGACGGACCCGTCCTGTTTGACACCAATCGTGTACGACGATCCATTTGCGACCGTCGTCAGACTGTATTGGCGGTTTTGCCAAAGACCGTCCGGAGCTTGCAGGCGGACGGTGACGTATTGACCGGTTTGATACGGAGCAAGCGGTCGTCCGTCTGCCCGGCGTAACGTAAACGATTTGATGTCGCTTGATTCTGTCGTCATCGCTTCGATGACGAACGGCTGATACCCTTCAAAGTCCGTTGCTTGTTCATCCTGTTGATACAGTTCCGCTTCGAGCGAGATGAACAGCTGGGCGATTTCCCCGTAGCCGATGGTCCAGGCGTCGAGGATGTCCGGTGTCGCTGCGTCACCGAGGACGTCCTGGATCGCACCAATCAGTTCCGTCCCGACGATGTCGTACATGAACGGTTTGATTTGCAGACTACGGTGTTTATGGAGGACGGGCAGTAACGTCGGTTTCAGTTCTTCAAGCCGGTCGATGTGGGCGGCTGCGGCGTAGACGGCTGTCGCGAGAGCCTGGGACTGCCGGTCATTTTTTTGATTCGACTGATTAAAGATATGTTTCATTTCCGGATGATTTTCAAATAGGCGTTGATAAAAGACACGTGTGATGCTGTGACCATGTTCGGCAAGCACCGGGACGGTTGATTTGATGATGGTGATGGTCGATGACGTTAACATAAAGACACTTCCTTTTCGGATGATGGATGGTCAGATCAGGTTCGAGTTCAGTATCCGTCACATCTGTTTTTAATGCAATAGATTAAATACTAGATTTAAAATAGTACGTGATGTTTGTCACAAGGATGCCATCATTTCGTCAAGCAACCGACAAAAACCTCCGGAGGACACCGGAGGTTAAGAAGAAATCCACAGTTTTGAGAAATCGAAGTAGCCGAACGAATCAATCGTGATATTTTGTAATTCAATCGGAAACGGGATGATTCGGGTATCGTCATAGAGCGGAATGAAGTAAGACGAGTCGATCAAATGCCGCTCGACCGTCTGGTGTAACCTCATCCAGTCTTCGAACGGCGTCTCATCGTACCGGTCAATCCATTTGTCCATCTCCGGCATCTGCCGGAACATCTTCGCTGGCGGGGAAAAATCATTCGTTAAAAACTGATGAAAGGCGACCGGCAAGTTCCGTTCAAAGACTTCTGCGTGAACGGCGAGATCAATCGTGTCAAAGGCATGAAAATCGGTGATGCTCGCTTTAAAACCGATCGGTACGAACTCATAGGGAATTCCGTGCGCGTCGAGTGTCTCGCATAACCAGCGTGTCACCTTGTCCGTGAAGTCAGTCAGCTTGATCCGGAGCGGTTGTGTAAACAAAACGGCAGGACCCTCCGGAAGCGGATGGACGGAACTGAACTGTTCAAGAAACCCGCGGTCGTTCGGAAAACCCCGTTCATTGAGTGACTGGATCGCCGGACGGATCGCGGCAATCAACCGGTGAATATAGTGCCGCGCTTCCGGTCGCTCGAACGGACCACCAGGACGCGGATTCAAAAAGACGAGTCCAAACCCGGACTGAGTCGAGATCGTATCCGTTTCACCGGAGTCTGACCGTGATGTCCGGTAGACGGGATCATAGGCATCGGGCATTTGAATGAACTCAATCCGGTCGAGCAGGGCGCGGATGCCGTAATAGTTCGGAAAAGCTGACAAAATCGTCTTTTTCGGGTCATTTTGTGCCAGCTGGAACGGTCCTGTCCCGACGTTGTCCTTGCCGATGCTCGTATGGATCGTCGCCAGTTTGGGCAGCAGCGAATGGCGCTGCTGGTCCAACGTGATATCAACCTGGTACGGTCCATTGGATTGAATGTGTTGGACATGCCGGTACGATTTGGCATAAGCGGGATAGGCAACCAGTTTCCGGAGGCTTTTCGTCACGTCCTTACTCGTCAAGAGCGATCCGTCATGGAAGCGGACATCTTTTCGTAAATGGAGCGACAGGACGGGTCCGTTCCAGGCATAATGGTGCGCCAGTTCGCCCTGCAGTTTGCCGTCGGCGTCGATTGCAAACAATCGGCTGAAGACGTTTTGAACGAGGTGGGCACTGTGGATGTCAGCCGCTTCGAGCGGATTCGTCGTCAAAAAGGGACGTCTGCGGGGAATCAGCAGGGCATCGGACAATTCCTGTGTATAGCCGAACTTTTGCTCAAGCTTTCGCATGAAGCGTCCCGTTTGCGCCGGTGACCAGTCCCAGCTCAGTTCTTCCGTCACGGCATCGACTGACTCCCGTTCAATCCGTTCGAGCATCTGTTTCGCATATTCGCGTTCGACATGACGCAGCCAGACGAGTGCCGTCAGATGTCCGCGGCCCCGACCGCTCGTATACGCGAGCCAACCGTCTTCCTGCCAACGGTTCAAATAGCGTTTCGTTTGTTTGGGGCTTAAATGGATTGTTTCGGCCAGTTCGGCAATCGAATAGGAGCCTTCGCGGCAGGTTTTCCATAACGTGAACAGATACGCGTCCATCTCGTTCCTCCATTCTAAAAGGGGACATCTTTTTCTGACGATGTCCATTTTTTTATGTACTTGTCTTGTTTATCATACAGGTAGAGAATGGAAGGTGACAATATGAAATGGAAAGAAATGCCTCAACCAATTAAAGTCAGACTGGTTACATCGTTTTTTAACCGGACGATTTCCTTCGCCATCATGCCGTTTATGGCATTGCTGTTCGTCCAAGCCTACAACAAAGTGTTTGCCGGAATCTTTTTGATCGGGACAGTGGTTATCAGCTTCCTGATTGGCTTGATCGGCGGCTATCTCGCCGATCGGTTTCCCCGGAAACGCCTGCTCGTCCTGTCGACGACGGCGACCGGATTGATGTTTTTAGTGATGACGATCAGTCTCGCCAGCGATCAAATGCTGCTCTTTACGATTGCTTATGCGATCTTCACGGTGACAAGCAATATCGGCCGGCCGGCGATGAGTGCAATCATCATCGATGCGACGACGCCGGAAAACCGGCGCGCGGTCTATGCGATCGACTACTGGCTGATCAATCTGTCGATTGCCCTCGGAACGGCGCTCGGCGGTTGGCTTTACGTCAGCAACCGGCTGTTTTTATTCAGTCTGTTGACGTGTACGTCCTTGCTGTTACCGGTCGCTTATCATTTTTTGCTCGACGAATCGAAACACGTCTGGCAGAAACAACCGCTCCGGAATGTATTTTTGGATCTCGGAAAAAGTTATCAGATCGCCTGGCGTGACCGGCCGTTCGTTAAAGTGGTCTTCGGTTCGATGTGTATTCTCGCCGCCGAATTTTCGATAAGCAGTTACGTCGCCGTCCGCTTGGCGGACGAATTCGACACAATTACGATCGGTGACCTGACCGTCAACGGCGTCCGGATGCTCAGTTTGATCAACATTGAAAATACAATCCTTGTCGTCTGTTTGACGTTCTTCATTCAACGGTTCTCAAATCGCTTTACGAATAAACAGGCACTGGTCGGCGGACTGGTCCTCTACATCATCGGCTACGCCACCGTGACGAGTGCCAATTCGCTGACACTGTTATTGACATTCATCTTCATCGCGACGATGGGGGAGCTGCTCTATTCCCCGACGCTGAACGCGGAAAAAGCCAACATGATGCCGGCCGACCAACGCGGTGCCTACTCGGCCTTTGCCGGAACATCACATGCCGGTGCCGATCTGTTGTCCCGCTCGACGCTCATTCTCGGAGCGATCCTCGCGCCGTTCATGATGAGTGTCTACATTGGACTGATTGTCTGTCTCGGACTCGGACTGGTCTACCTCGGCTTGTTCCGAAAAGAAAAAGTCGTTGAGAAACAACAGGCTTCCTAAGCGGCGCTGTCCCTAAGGAAGAAATATAGCAAAAGGCGTCCTGCTCAAACAGAGCGGGACGTCTTTTTGTGGCATTACATACGTTTTCCTGCTCTTCGGTTAGACAGCAGACGACTCAGGACCAGACTTGCAATCACGGCACATAAGCTTTTCAGCAGGAACTGGTTTCCCAGCCCTTCGATCACATAACCGTTGAACTTTTGACCGAGCGTCGCTTCCGGCACCCAGTCAATCACGTAGCCGATTCCGAAGACAGCAGGGAGACTGAGCAGCAGATAAATCAGGATGAAGCTGAGAAGAAAGGATTTCACGTTCATTATGATATGCCCCGTTTCTTAAAGCGTTGCTACAACTATTTTAAGGTCAGAAGATTTTCAAGACTGAACAAGTGTGATGACTAGAATGATGGTCGAAATCGATCCTGCAGTCAGCAACGTCAACAGCTTCGGACGACTGATGTCCTCAGAATCCTTTGTGACTTCTTTGGAGACGGTAATCCAGATGGCAATTGAGATGATAATGATTAGAAATAATCCGAGACTAGACATCGATTAACCCTCCATATGACAAGAATCAGCTACCAAATAATTGTAAATTAAATGGGGTGTGACTTCAAGGCGGTTTAAATATTGTAACGGCACTCCAAATAATCGTTCATCACATTAGCAGGAAAAATCTGTACATTACTAATTGATATGTAATATATTAGTTGTATGAAAAATCAACCGATTCAACGAACTTCCTTAAGTGAAGAAGTGTATCAACGACTGCAACAGCAAATCATCACCTTGACCTTGTCACCGGGTCAAAAACTGAACGATCAGCAACTCGCGGAGACGTTTGGCGTCAGCCGGACACCGGTCCGTGAAGCGTTGAAGAAACTGGAGGAGGAGGGACTCGTCGTTACGAAACGGGGATCACGGACGAACGTCACGATGCTTGACGCGACGCAGGTACGGCAGACGTTTCCGATCGTCGCGACACTGCATGCGCTTGCTGCACGTCTCGCGTTTCCCTTATCGGAAGCGGATATCACCCGTCTAATTGAACTCAATCAAGCGTTTCAGGACGCGATTACGCACGAAGATGCTGAAACGGCGTTGCAACTTGATGACGCCTTTCACGGGCTGTTCCTTGAACGGAGTCAAAACGGTCAACTGACGGACACGTTAAACCGCTTGACCCCGCTGATCCGCCGGCTTGAATATGCCCAGTTCAGCCGCCACGGACATGATTCGGTCACGGATCATCAAACAATCATCGAAGCCTGTCAAAACGGGAAGATCGAAGCACTCGTCCGTGCGACCGAACACAACTGGAACGGTCTCGGACGTCACCTGATTGCTTCCTTGGAGGAGGACACCCCATGCGACCCATCATAATCGGGATTTTCGCGGCGATGTTTTTTGCCGTCACCTTCATTTTGAATCAATCGATGCAAGGGAGTGGGGGACACTGGATCTACAGTGCCGCTTTACGGTTTTATCTGATGTTGCCGTTATTGATTCTGATTGTCGCCTACCGGCGCCGGCTCGGTCGTGTCTGGTCGGCGCTCCGGGAAGCGCCACAGTTTTGGCTGACCTACGGGACGATCGGCTTCGGCATTTTTTACAGCGGGATTTGCCTGGCCGCGGATTATTCACCCGGCTGGCTGATTGCCGGAACGTGGCAAGTGACGATTCTGGCCGGACCGTTGCTGGCACCGCTGTTTAAACAGACGATTCCGTGGGGATCGCTCCGCTATTCGCTGTTAATCGTCATTGGTGTCTGCCTGATGCAACTGTCGGTCGCGGAAGGGGTGTCGCTGACGACGTTGTTGCTTGGCGTCCTTCCAGTCATCTGTGCCGCGATCGCGTATCCGCTCGGCAACCGGAAGATGATGGAACGGTACGGGGACGAACTCGATGTCTTTGACCGGATTCTCGGGATGACGGTGGCCAGTCTGCCGTTTTGGCTCGTGTTATCCGGGATTGCCTACATGCAGGTCGGCTTACCGTCCGCGGGACAAGTCGGTCAGTCGGGACTGGTCGCATTGTTCTCCGGCGTCATCGCGACATCGTTGTTCTTTTATGCGACGACACTCGTCCGGACGGAACCGGTCCGTCTCGCAGCCGTCGAAGCAACGCAGTCGTTTGAAATCCTGTTCACCGTCCTCGGGGAAATGGTGTTTTTACACGCCATGTTTCCGACCGGTCTCGCGTTGTTCGGGATGCTGCTCGTGATGCTCGGGATGACGATTCACAGTTTAAAGCAGGCCCAGTCAAAAGAATTACCCGAAGTATAATTATTTCAATTACCAAATTTATTTAAATTTTTTATACAGGAAGAAGGAAAAGTATGGTCTTAACCGGAACACTCGTCAATACAGGATTAATCATTGTCGGAACATTACTTGGCTTGCTGTTCCATAAAATTCCCGAACGGATGAAAGAAACCGTTGTCCAAGCGATTGGTCTCGCCGTCGTCGTGCTCGGTGTCCAGATGGGGCTGAAAAGCGAAAACTTTTTAATCGTCATCGGCAGTCTCGTCTTAGGCGGCGCGATTGGTGAATGGTTACGGATTGACGAAAAACTCAATCGGGTCGGTGAATGGCTTGAGCTCAAAATCGGACGGGGGCGACCGTCAAACATCGCCGAAGGATTCGTCACCGCGACATTAATCTTCGTCATCGGGGCGATGGGGGTGCTCGGAGCATTGGACGGTGGGCTGCGCCAAGATCACGACGTCCTCTATACAAAAGGACTGATTGACGGCTTCACGGCACTTGTCCTCAGTTCGACGCTCGGGATCGGCGTCATATTCTCCGCCATTCCGGTACTTGTGTATCAAGGGGCGATTGCACTCGGCGCTGTTGCGATTACCCAATTCGTTCCGGATGCCATCCTGCAACAGTTCATCGTCGAGATGACAGCGACCGGCGGGGTGATGATTTTAGCAATCGGCTTAAATCTCGCCGGAATCACGAAAATCCGGGTCGCGAATCTCTTGCCCGGTATTGTGATGGTCGCTTTGATCGTGACCGGATTGGAATGGTTTGGTTTGAATTAATTGAAAACGTCCGACTGCTTTATTGACAGGTGTTGTCAGTAAGCAGTCGGACGTCTTTTTTTACTGAATAACATGTTCGAGCGGCGAAATCTGATGATCCAGCAGTTGATGACCGGCGTAATCGAACGTGTGGAGCTGTGCTGTCTTTTGTTTTATGACATACGGCAAGTACGCTTTCAGGTTGCTGATGACACCGGTATTTTCCGGGTCAAGAATCCAGTCCGTTTGTTTCCAGTCAAGAATGCCTTCACGGGTCGCGAGCGGCGTCGTGATCATCTGCTCATCCGGCATGTCGGCGAGGAACAGGTAAATCCCGACCGTCTCATCCGCCCGTAAAAGGATCGTTCCGGCTAAGTGGACATCGGTCAAGCGGATGCCGGTCTCTTCATATGTTTCCCGGATGACCGACTCCGCCGGCGATTCACCGGCTTCGATTTTTCCGCCGACCCCGTTCCACATGCCCATCGCAGGCTGTTTTTGACGGTTTAGCAACAACCACTGATCGGCTTTCCGGATCAAACACAATGTATAACGGTACAAGCATCATCTCTCCCTTAAAAGAAGTCGTGTTTCCAAGCAACGTACTGGTCGTCTGAGGTGACCGGTTGAATCGTTTTTTTGCCGTCCGTCCACGTCGTCAAGGCCTGCTGCGTCAGGATGCGGTGTCCGTCCGGTGTCCGGATCGCGAGCAGACTACGTTTATTGAACGGAGATGCCGGATGGTCCTGGATGACTTGTTCGATAGACGACAATTGTTCCGGCAATACGGTCTGTTGCGTATAGAAGTGGTAACCGATGACAAACTCGTCGTCCTGGCCGGTCCGCAACATCTCGAGTTGATAGCCGGCACCATTCGGCGCAATCCGGAAGCTGCCGCTTGCTGAACTGATTGTTTCGCCGGTCAACGGAATCGGACGTAACGCGAGGTTAACGCCAAAGCCGGTGTCGACAATATACGTGTCTCCTTGATGCCGGAGCAAAACAGCGACATGTGTCGGACCCGTCGCGGACCAGCTGTCATTTTCCTGATCGAAGACGGTCGCCTTGACGAGCGCGACATCAAACCCTTTGATCCGCAAGATTTCGTATAGTAGATAATTCAAGTCGTAGCAGACGCCCCCAGTCCGATCCGTCACGAATGTCTGCTCGAGACGATCCGGATTAAACGGGGCAGTCCGTTTCGACAGGACCGCCTGGTTATCAAACGGAAGATGATAAGCAAACGCTTCGAGTAACGCGGGTAAATCGTCAAACGAGATGATATGTCCGAGCGGATACTTGATCTGAACGGCAATCTCTTTTATGAGTGATGACAACGGAAATTCCTCCTTTGTTTCGTCTTTTCATTATCGCACAATCCGTCCAAAAAATGACATATGTTATCTGGAAATAAGATTTGGTCTTTTGTTTCGAATAAATCTTTGTTATGCTGAAACAGGATTAATTAAGAATGATTCTCATTCCGAACTTAAAAGGAGGCATTACCATGTCACGTACACGCACATCATGGGCATTAGCCGTCTTGATGGTCAGTTGTCTGATGCTTGCGGCATGCGCCGGACAAGCGAAAGAAGAGACGAAACAGACGCATAAAGTCACGCACGAAGCGGGGACAACAAACGTTCCGGACAATCCGAAACGCGTCGTCGCCCTGGAATTCTCATTCGTCGACGCGCTTGACGAACTGGGGATCGAACCGGTCGGCATCGCGCAAGAAAATAAAGATGATGTGTCGGGTCTGCTCGGCAAGAAAATTTCCTTTACGGAAGTCGGAACACGCCAACAACCGAATCTCGAAGTCATCAGTTCTCTGAAACCGGACTTGATCATCGGTGATTTCAACCGGCATAAAGGAATCTACAAACAGTTGCAGCAAATCGCACCGACGATCATTTTAAAGAGCCGGAACGCGACCTATCAGGAAAACATCGCGTCGTTTAAGAGCATCGCGGAAGCGGTTGGTCAGACGGACAAGATGGATCAACGTCTCCAGCTACACGAGGAGCGTCTCGCAGCAGCCAAACAAAAAGTCGATCCGAACGATCAACGCCAGATCATGGTTGGTGTCTTCCGGTCGGATTCGTTGACGGCACACGGTGAAACATCGTTTGACGGCGAATTGCTCGAAAAAATGGGGATTGACAATGCCATTACGAAAACAGCGGAACCAACCGTGACGATCACGCTCGAACAGATCGTCAAATGGGATCCGGACGTCATCTTCATGGCAGAAGCGGATCCAAAGCTGCTCGATGAGTGGAAAAAGAATCCGCTGTGGAATCAGATCACAGCCGTCAAAAAAGGGGAAGTCTACGAAGTCAATCGGGACTTATGGACCCGTTACCGTGGACTCGACGCCGCGGAACAAATCGTCGATGAAGCGATTCAACTGCTGAATCAAAAAAACAAGTAAACGACAGACAAAGCCAGAGCAATCTGGCTTTTGTTGATGAAAGGAGGATCAGTTGATGATCCGACACACACGATTGATCCGCTTGCTCGTCGTACTCCTTGTCCTGATCGGACTCGGATCCTACCTCAGTCTGTTTCTTGGTGTCACGACGATTCAACCGTTCGAAGCAATTCGGGAATGGTCATCCGGCAATCTTTCGAAAGAAACATTGGTCTTGACGACACTCCGCTTGCCGCGGTTGTTACTCGGTTTATTACTCGGGGCAAACTTAGCCGTCGCCGGTGCCTTGATGCAGGCGGTCACACGTAATCCGCTGGCTTCGCCGCAAGTGTTCGGCGTCAACGCCGGGGCGTCGCTGTTTGTCGTCCTCGCTTTGTTGCTGTTCCCGGCACTCGGGACAGCGAATCTGGTCTATTTCGCCTTTTTCGGTGCAATGATTGGCGGATTACTGGTTTTCTCGTTTGCCTCCGTCCGCGGCATGACGAGTCTGAAGCTGGCCCTCGTCGGGATGGCGATCCACTTGTTGCTGACGTCCTTGACGAAAGGGTTGATTTTATTCAACGACCGGATTACCAATGTCCTGTACTGGTTATCCGGTTCAATCAGTGACAGTGGATGGATCGAAGTGCAGTTGATTCTACCCTGGTCGATCATCGGCTTGATCTTAGCATTCAGCTTGGCCAAGTCGCTGGCGATTTTCCAACTCGGTCAAGATGTAGCCGTCGGACTGGGGCAGAACATCACCCGGATCCGGATGATGGCAGCCGTCGCTGTTGTCCTGCTGGCCGGGGTGACGGTCGCGGTCGCCGGAGCAATCGGCTTCATCGGTCTGATGGTTCCGCATATCGTCCGGCGGTTGGTCGGTGAGGATTACCGCTATGTCTTACCGATTTCGGCATTGTGCGGCGGTCTGTTGCTGACATATGCTGATGTCCTCGCCCGGTTCATCGCCTATCCGTATGAATCACCGGTCGGGATCGTGACCGCATTACTCGGAGCGCCGTTCTTTTTGTATTTAGCGAAACGGCAGACAAGGGGGATTGCCTAAATGAACAGACTCCGTCAAAAACCATGGCTCGGTCTAGGCCTCATGTCACTCCTTGTCACCGTGCTCAGTTTCCTGTTGCTTGGCATCGGTTCCGTGTTTCTGAAGCCGGGTGAAATCGTCGCGGCTCTTCAAGGAGACGGCGCCGGTTCCTTCATCGTCTGGAACTATCGTTTGCCGCGGACGCTCCTCGCGTTCCTCGCCGGTGGTTGTTTTGCCTTGTCCGGTGTCTTGTTACAGGCGATTATCCGCAATCCGCTCGTCTCGCCCGATGTCATCGGGGTGACGAATGGGGCCGCGTTATTCGCCGTCTTGACGATTGCCTTGATCCCTGATGGTCCGCTTGTCTTGACGCCACTTGCCGCCTTAATAGGAGCAACGCTTGTGATGGTCGCGTTGATGCTGCTTGCGGATCACGGGAAACTGCAAAACAGTTCCTTTGCCTTGCTCGGCATCGCCGTCAGTGCGATTTGTGCATCGGGAACGGAATACCTGTTGATCAAGTTTCCTCTCCAGACCAATGATTCGCTCGTCTGGCTGGCCGGCAGCTTGTTCGGCAAAGGTTGGACGGAAGTGTACGTTCTGGCACCGGTCTTCCTGTTGCTTGGACTCGTCATCTGGTCCGGTCACCGGCAACTCGACATTTTATCGCTCAGTGAAGACGCAGCGATTGGTCTCGGATTACGGATGAAGGGAACACGGTATGTATTCCTCGCCTTTGCCGTCGCCTTAGCGGGTGTCGCGGTCGCGATGGTCGGGTCGATCGGCTTTCTTGGTCTTGTCGCCCCGCATATGGCACGACGTTTGATCGGACACCGGCATCATCTGTTGATTCCGATGGCTGTCCTCGTCGGGGGTGGACTGCTTGTCGTTGCGGACGCGCTCGGACGCGGCATCCATCCGCCGCTTGAGATTCCAGCCGGATTAATCACGGCAATCATCGGTGTGCCGTACTTCTTGTACCTGTTGCGGAAAGAACGGGCGTGACGCTATCCAATGTAAGAACCTCCAAACGGTCACATGTCATCCGTTCGGGGGTTCTTTGTTGCAATCCGATTTTCACGCCTATTCTGTCTTGTCATCCTTTTTATGGTAAAATGACTTTATAACTTGCATTTAACGACGCAAATGGAGTATTTGAAAACTATGTCATGTCGAGGTGCCGAATGAACATACAATTTGAAGAATTGAAGATGTACACAAAATTTGACGATTTAGCGGATGATTTACTGGATTTGGCAAAAGAAATTCTACCGGAGCAACTGTTTTATCTATCCGCCATCGAGAATGGGGAGCAACTGATCCTGAAACTCTCGGATGAGGAGACTAGTATGCGTGTTGCGGAAGGGATGGTCATCGATTTGAATCATTCCCTTTGCAACCGAATCGATTTTACAACCAAGCAACCTCTAGTATACGAAGATGTAACGAAAGAGCCGAGTCTCGACGGGATGAGAGAGATCCTTAAAGGGGCTAACGTCCAGTCTTATTTAGGGATTCCGATTTCGCTGACGAACGGTGAAAAATTTGGGACGTTATGTGCCATCAATGATGAAGCCAGTCTGTTTGAAGGCAAAAGTATCAAACTGTTACAACGGATTGTTCGTCTGTTCTCGTATTATTTGGAGTTGGAACGGTTCGTTTGGCGCGATCCATTGACCGATCTCTACAATAGACGGTATTTGATGAACCGCTTCGATACGCAACCTCGCGAGGCGGGTGCGCTCTTTTTCCTTGATTTGGATGGTTTCAAGAAAATCAACGATGTTTATGGACATGACGCGGGTGATGTGGTGTTACTAGAAGTGGCAAGACGTCTGCAAACGCTGATTGCAGGACAAAAAGCAGCGTGCGCCGTTAGGTTGGGGGGAGATGAGTTCGTGCTCCACTTTTCTTACGGCATCAGTCAGGAAGTATTGCTTCGTCAAGCAGACGAAGTCCTCGCCTGTCTGAGCCAGTGGAACGAATATGAATTGTCGACGAGTATCGGGATTGTTTCGTATACGGCGGAGGAAACCAGTTTGAAAAATCTCCTGCGGCAGGCCGATATCGCGTTATACGAGGCCAAGTCGTCCGGCAAGAACAGGTACAAGGTGTTTGAGGCACTGACCGATTGACCTTCAGGACAGATCAAAAACACCATCCGTCTTCACGTCCGCTTCGCGAGAAGGGCGTCAGACAGATGGTGTTTTTTTGTATGGCATCAGACAGTCAGCTCAATCGTCAGCCCTTCCGGATCCAGAAAGACACTTTCATAATACCCGTCTCCTGTCAGACGGGGACCATCGAGGCGAGTGTAGCCGTCTTGTTCGAGTCGGTTCGTCAACTGATCGACGGCGAACCGGCTGCCGAGTGAAAAGGCAATATGCGCATAACCAAATCGGTCGCGCGGTGCCTCGTGGTCGATATCCGTCCGGTGCATCAACTCAAGCCGGGCTCCTGATTTAAAGTGCAGGAAATAAGACGAAAAACCTTTTGTCGGATTATGGTACAACGCATTGGCTTGAGCATCAAAGTACGTTTCGTAAAAGGTTCTCATTTGTTCAAGATCCTTAACCCAGAGGGCGATATGTTCAATTTTCATGAGAGCAAACTCCTTTTCTGAAGAATTAGGAAGCGCGGGACAACGCCCGTTTGGCAAGAACACGATTGAGACGTTCGGAACAGAGCAGCAGGAACAAAATCATCAGGAATCCTGTCACCGGGAACAGCTTCAGCGTCAAGAGCGAAGCGAGGACACCGAACAAGGGCGGTAAAAACGTACTGCCGCTGTAAGCGAACGCCATCTGAATCCCCATCAAGCGTTTTGCTGCATCCCGTCCGAACCGGACCGGTGTCTCATGTAACATCGCCGGGTAAATCGGAGCGAGTCCAAGTCCAATCAAGATGAAACCGGTAAACATCAAACCATCCAGTGGGAGGAAAAACAACAGACTGCCGACTAAGGCAGTTCCTTGTCCGGTCCGGATCAACTGACGGTTCGTTAAACGGAGCGATAAGAAACCACTTAAAAATCGCCCGACTGTAATACTGCCGTAATAGACGGAAATCCAGGTCGCGGCCGTCTGAACCGAAAACGACTTTACTTGGACGAGATAACTGCTGCCCCATAAACCAATCAAGGCTTCCGCGCCGCAATAGAGGACAAATGAAGCGAGTGCGAACGGCAGACCAACCAATCGTTTGGACGCAGTATCAGTTAACGACAAATCGTCCGGTACGTCCGAAACAGCGACCGGTGCCTGTCTCCAAAGCGGTAGACTGAGAAGGAGCACGAGGGCAAGTCCAAACTGGGTCAAGGCGACGGTCAAATACCCGCTGCGCCAGTCACCGGATTCACTCATCATCGCCGCCATGATCAACGGACCGGTCGTTGCGCCAACGCCCCAAAAACAATGCAGCCAGTTCATATGATGGGCTTTGTAGCGGGTCGCGACAAAATGATTGAGGGCAGCATCGACGACGCCGGCTCCGAGTCCAAGCGGAATCGAGAGCAGAAACAGCCAGATCAACGACGGAGCGAAATAAAAACCGAGCAGGCTACTCGCTGTGATCGCGGCACAAAACGCTGTAACATGACTCGTCTCAAACCGGTTGAGAATCTTACCGCTGAACAGGCTCGAGATAATCGTTCCGCCGGCAATCGTCATGAACAACCAACCGGCGACTTCGAGATCGGCACCGAATTCCGTCCGCATGACGGGCCAGGCGACGCCGAGCAAGGAGTCCGGTAATCCTAAACTGATGAAGGCAAGATAGATGATGCTGAGTAACAAGATACCACTCATGAAGATGTCCTCCTGTTCGCTGATAAAGGTTGTTCGGTCAGAAGCTGCAAGCCGAGTCTAGTCAAACCGTTCAGATAATCGGTTTCCCAGTTACTCCGGATCAAAAGCGGGATATGCGCTTCCGGGATATACTCGGCTGTCTTGATTCGGATCTGTTCCAGATCGTGTTCCGTCAGTTCTTCCCCGTTAAAGATCAACAGATGCGGATTCAGCGTCGCAGCGAACGTCGTCGTCAAGCGGCTGATGGCATCAATCGTCTGGGTGTCCAAGGCGGTTTGCCGCTTAGCGATCGCCTGTCCGAATGTTTTCTTGTCGTATTGCGGGACGACGGAAATTTCACCGGCAAAATGACTGCTGCCGCGGACGAGCTGTCCGTTGATTAAAATCCCGGAACCGGGACCATTTTTCCCTAAGTACAAATAGATCAATGACTGTTGACTGCGCTGATGTGCTTCGTGAAATCCGATCACAGCCGCATTCATGTCATTTTCGACAACGACCGGTAGCCGGAACTCGGATTCAAGCGTCTGTTTCAGATTGACTTGTTGCAGGGACGGATAATCCGGTGCAAAAAAGACCTGTCCGTTTTCGACGGATGCCGCGACGCCGACACTCAAAAAGCTGATACGCGGATTCTGTTCAAGTAATCGGTGAATCAAGCGGATTAAAGCCGGAACGTGCGGTTGATTTTTTTCGACCGGTTCCGTGCCAAACGATAGGTTTGTCCCGATCGCATCGAAGATCTGAAAGCCGATCGCATCGAGTTCAAGGTAGAGGGCAAGTCCCTCGGCGTATTCCGCCCGGTACTGGTATTGTTTCGCTGGACGTCCGCCATTCGAAAGCTCCGATACCTGTTCGTCGATTTCACCGTGTGCGATCAAGAGATCCAAATGCTTTTTGACCGTCGGAAAACTGGCCGACAACATACGACTCAGTTCAGGAATCGTCCGGATTCTTTGAAACAGGATCGCTTGCCGGAGTTGTCTTACTAAATCGGTATTGGTTCCAGCCATAGGTAGTCTCCTTTCTACTTTTTAAAATATTTTAATAAGTGGTCGAATTGAGTGTAGCAAGCGGAGAGAAAAATGGCAAATGCTTTTGAAACGATCGGACAACCAACTGATTCTTTTTGAACACAATGAGGGTGGCAGACTTGTGATCTGCCACCCTCGTGTGTAGAAAATGATTTTTGCTTCGCCTTACCATCTATCATCGCGTAAGCGGCGTCATATCGTCCGGTAACGTGAGGGCAGTCAATAGGGCAAGCTCCTTTTCGCGGTAATCCGTATAAGAACTGACGTCTTGAAGATCGGCATCGACGTAAGCCGGATGGACCATGATTTCGACCGAATCGGCATCGAGTGAACGCAATTCCTCCCACAAATCCAGATAAATCCCTGCGCCATAAAAACCGGTATACAACGTTTTGGTCAGCGCATGTTCGGGATGGTCTTCAAGTGTTGAAACAAATCGGACCGGGACATCGTAACGACGCGCCAATTCTAACACGACCTCCTGCAACGGTTCCCAGCCGTGGATGTGGTGGTGGCTGTCGATATGATGCAGCGGCAGACCAGTTGCCAAAAAAGCATCGATTTGGGCAGACCATTCCGTCAAGACATCCTCTGCTGCCGGTGGGGTCTGTTCCGTGTACTGGTTTGTAAAGCGGAACTGACCGGACGCATCTGTTAATGTCGTGGTGGTCGTCGTCAGTGGTCGTCCGTAAGACAGCACAAGGTGAACCCCGACCTTCAGTTCCGGGAATCGTTTCGCTTGTTGCACGGCATAGGGGACGACCCGTCCATTCATCATCATCGTCGTTGCATGCACGATTCCGCTTTGATGTGCTTGAATGATGCCGTCTGTTATGCCCTGTGTTAATCCGAAATCATCGGCATTGATGAGAATGTTCATAAGGCGTCACCCGCAGCATAATGCCGTTCGATGACGAAGTTCGTCTTGTCGCCTCTGAAATAAGAGCGGGAATATTCGATTGGCTGTCCGTCCTTGTTCTCGGCAACGGTTTCAATATAAAAACACGGCATGCCGAGCTCACAATCCAAATGGGCACTGATGCGTTCATCTGCCAACGTGATTTCTAGGGATTCGGTCGTTTTGGCGACGGAAATCGAAAACGTTTCTCGCAGTGTCGTGTAGAGAGAATGTTCCGATTGTTTTTTTGTGATGCCTGGCGCAATGTGCCAGGGGATATAGGAAATTTCATATTGTGTGGGTTCGTCATTGGCCCGGCGAATCCGCTCGATCCGTTGAATCGGATCATTGAGCGTGACATGCAATTTTGCGACGATTGCAGCATTTGCCGGAACGACTGTTAAATCGACGGCTGCAACATGCCCTCGTTTGCCTTGGACGGCAAGTTGTTCGGTATAGGTGTCCGGTGTATCGGATAAGGTTTGGCGTACTTTTTGATCGGCGACGAACGTCCCTTTCCCTTGCTGACGAATCAAGTACCCTTCGAGGGTCAGTTGATTCAAGGCAGCACGAACTGTCGTCCGGCTGACATCAAAGTCTTCACAAAGCTCATATTCGGTCGGTAATTGCTGACCGGCTTGATAGAGTCCCGATTTGATGCGATCTAACAATTCTTCTTTGATATAAGAATGTAGCGATTGGTTGGTTTCCATGACGAACCTTCCTTCACGAGTTTTCTTTTATTGTACCGATAACAAACAACTGAATGCAAATGTTATAACAAATTGAATGTATTTGTATTAATACATTTTAAATTTGTATTTACATTTGTTCTTTTTGTATGATACATTACAATCAAGAAAAAGAGGAAGCGGTTACAAAAAAACGGGAGGTTGTTATCATGGGTATCAAAGTCGTCATCATCGGAGGTGGATCAAGTTATACACCTGAATTAATCGAAGGGTTCATCAAACGGTATGAATCCTTTCCGGTTTCTGAAATCGTCTTATGTGACATTGAATCCGGAACAGACAAGTTGGACATCATTACCCGGCTTGCGGAGCGGATGCTGCGCCGGTCCGGCTTGCCAATTCGTTTAAGCGCCACCTTGAATCGGCGCCACGCACTGGAAGGAGCAGACTTCGTATCCACACAAATCCGCGTCGGGGGGTTGGAGGCACGGGCACTCGATGAACGGATTCCTTTGAAACACGGTTTTATCGGTCAGGAAACGAATGGCGCGGGCGGGATTTTCAAAGCATTCCGGACGATTCCCGTCCTGCTCGAGCTGTCGAAAGAGATGCACGAAATCTGTCCCAATGCTTGGCTGATTAACTTTACGAATCCAGCCGGCATCGTGACGGAAGCGTTATTGAAGCACGGTCCGCATCAGAAAGTCATCGGCGTCTGCAACATTCCGTTTAACATGCGGAACTCGACTGCCGAAGTCTTACACGTCGATGTCAAGCGCGTCTCGATCGAGTTTATCGGTTTAAACCATTTCGTCTTTGGACGCCGGGTTTTTGTCGACGGAAGCGACCGAACAGAAGAGGTGATGCAGCGACTGATGTCGAAACAGCTTGATTTTTCACCGGCGAATATCGTCAGTCTTGGTTGGTCCGATGCCTTCTTGCAAGCCGTCAACATGTTGCCAAATCCCTACCACCAGTACTATTTCCAAACCGCCGAGACACTCGAGAAGGACCTCGCCACCTACAACACGAACGGCACACGAGCCGAGATTGTCCAGGAAGTCGAACGGACATTGTTCGAAGCCTATCAGGATGAACAGTTGGACGAAAAACCGGCTGAACTCGAATTACGCGGTGGCGCGTATTACAGTGATGCTGCCTGCTATTTGATGGATTCGATTCACAATAACCGAGGAGACATCCAGACCGTCAATACATTAAACCGTGGGGCGATTTCCGACTTACCGGTCGATGCCGTCATCGAAGTCAACGCCGTCATTACGAAAGAAGGTCCGCTCCCGATCGCGGTCGGACCATTACCATTATCCGTCAAAGGATTGATTCTGCAGATGAAGCAGATGGAAGAACTGACGATTCAAGCCGCGTTAAGCGGATCAACCAAAGACGCTTACTTAGCCTTTTTGATGAATCCATTGATTCAAGATGAAAAGCGGGCGCAACCGCTACTCGAGGAGATGTTGCTTGCGCACGCAGCATGGTTACCACAATTTCAATCCAAGGAGGCGCAACGGACATGAATAAATTCATTGAAATCGCAGGAAGAATCGGGGCCCAACGCCATCTCGTCGCGATACGGGATGGATTCGTCGCCATTATGCCCCTGATCATCGTCGGGTCTCTCGCGATACTAATCAATAACTTTCCCGCCATCGGCAGTCTTGATTTCGTCGGTTGGATGAACGGGCTGTTTGGAGAAGGAAACTGGCAGGGGTTAGGGGGGAACATCTGGAACGGATCGTTTGCAGTTTTAGGATTGCTGGTGGCTTTTTCGATCGCCTACAGCCTGGCTAAAAGTTACGATGTCGACCCGTTGTCGGCAGGGCTGATTTCCGTCGCCTCCTATATCATTCTCGTTCCGGTCACGAAAGACTGGGGACTCAGTTTTGCCTGGCTCGGCGCGCAAGGACTATTCGTTGCCATCATTCTTTCTCTTTTGACGACCGAGCTGTTTCGCATCTTACTGAAGACACGGTTGACGATCTCGATGCCGGATGGGGTTCCGGATGGTGTCGTCCGCTCGTTCCAAGCATTGATTCCGGCAACGTTGATTTTGATCCTCGTCGGCGGATTCCAATTATTCATGACACTTGCCATTGAATCGAGCCTGTTTGAAGTCATCTTCAACAGTATCCAAAAACCGTTACAAGGGTTTGGAGACACACTTCCGGCTGCGATTGCGATTGCCTTTTTAAACCATATCCTCTGGTTCTTCGGCTTACATGGAACAAACATCATCGGAGCCGTCATCGAACCGATTTATCTGCCATTGATTCAGCAGAACCTGGAAGCATTCCAGGGCGGAACTTCTGCTTACGACGTCCCAAATACGGTGACGAAACCTTTCCTCGACTCCTTCGTATTCATAGGGGGTTCCGGTACGACGCTGGCTCTTCTCTTTGCCATTTTCTTTGTCATCCGTGAACAGAAAAATCATCCCTACCGCGAAGTCGCCAAGTTATCGACACCCGCTGGATTGTTTAATATCAACGAACCGGTGATTTTCGGCTTACCAATCGTCTTGAACCCGATCATGTTGATTCCATTCATCTTGGTACCGGTCACATTAACAATCGTGTCCTATGTCGCGTTGTCGACCGGACTGGTTCCAAAAACCGTCGCGATTTTACCATGGACGACACCGCCTTTAATCAGCGGCTATCTCGTGACAGGCGGGAGTTGGCGCGGAATCGCACTACAAGTCGTCAACTTGGCGCTTGCGACAGCGATTTATGTCCCGTTCGTCGCAGCAGGTGTCCGGGCGATGAAAAAACAAACAGAAGGGAAGATGGCAAGCTGATGACAGAAGAACTGCAAATCCTATCGTTTACGATGATTCTTCATGCAGGTAATGCCCGTTCGGCAGCAATGGAATCCATTCAGGCTGCTAAAAAAGGAGACCTCTCGTTAGCACAAACCAAACTGGAAGAAGCCAATCAAGAAAGTCTACAGGCGCATCGTGCCCAAACGACCTTACTGCAGGACGAAGCAAAAGGGCTTGAAACACCGTTATCGAT
The DNA here is from genome assembly GCF_000620865.1 of Exiguobacterium sibiricum 7-3. Taxonomy (NCBI): domain Bacteria; kingdom Bacillati; phylum Bacillota; class Bacilli; order Caryophanales; genus Exiguobacterium; species Exiguobacterium artemiae. Next base: position 1,646,757 of record NZ_KK211190.1, on the reverse strand, counting down.
TCTATTGATTCATGCCCAAGACCATTTGATGACAGCGATGACCGTCAGAGATTTAGCATCTGAGATGGTCGAACTGTATACGCGACTCACACGACTGGAGGAAAAATCATGAATATTTTACTCGTTTGCTCGGCCGGTATGTCGACATCCATCTTAGTTCGGAAAATGCGTGAACAAGCTGAGGCACAAGCTCTTGATGTGACGATCGAAGCCATTCCTGAAAGTGAATTATCGCATCATTTGGATCAGACGGATGTGATTTTAATCGGACCACAAGTCCGGTATTTAGAAACAAAGATTCGCCAAGTAGCAGAACCAAAAGGGGTTCGCGTCGCGATCATCAATCAGATGGCCTATGGTCTGATGAAAGGGGACTTGGTCCTCGAACAGGCACAAGCACTACTGACTGAAGCATAATTTTAACGGCGTTAGCAATTAGACTGGGTTTGACCTACCTGTCGATTTGCTAACGTATTTTTTTGTGAAATAAACGCATTACAAATACGTATAGGTGAGTGCTTCAAGTTTGTTGGGAAATTAAAGCGAATAACGTTTAACTATTTCATCGTTCAACAAATCACCAGCGTCATGCATATCAATAAAGTAAGGTATCTGCCATTTTTGAGTTGCTATTGCTTGTTTACTAGTTGGTGTATCCCAGCTCGGATATACGCGTATCGCCATCTTCCCTTTTGTTGAATCAGATGCAAGGATATTTTGTTTAAGAAGCACTTCTTTTGGAAAAATAAATTGCCCGAATTCAGTATCATTTTTAAAAGTCGTGATGACTAATAAATCAGAGGCTTCATCATATGGATAGGGCTGATTCTTATTGTTGTTGTCTTTTTCCCAAAAAACAACAAACTGCCCTAGTTTTGTAGGCGTTACATGTGCTACCCGAAAACGAACTGTTTTGGAAAATATTTTAAAAGTTCCAGCACCATAGTTCGAATTTTGTGGTTCTTCTTGAACCATATCTAATGGTAAACGATTTGGTTCATAAATGATTTTATTTACATAATTCAATATTTCAAAAAAATCCTGCACTTTTAAGTTCACCTCTAAACGGATTTGAGTAGTCTGTAGTTAGTATAGAGTTACATATCATGAATCATGTTTGAATTTATTATAAAATAACGTTTCAAGTATAAAGGAGATTATCGATGAGACTTTCTAAAACGAATTCAAAAAAAGAAATACCGACTTTCGGGCGGAGGTTTCCGGGACGATTGATGCTCTTTGTTGGAATGCGTTTTGCATTTCCATGCTGTCCTGTCGGAACTGTGAGGTGAAAGCGATTCTTAAAAAGCGACATAAAAAGGTTGTTCTTCTTGGTTTAAGATGTTTATGATTCTTTCCATTAAATATGTTCATTTTTATAGCAAATGAACATGTTTAACAGGAAAATGAACGCATTAAACATAGTCAAATGCGCTAGACATACTCAAAATCATGCAAAATGAGTATGTTTAGCGATAAATGAGTTAGTTTATGATTCGTCGTCCATCTTGTCAGTTATTAAAAGGATGTTGCTTTTCAAAACATCATAAGATTGGCGACAACAGGCGCGAAATACTTTCCTTAAAGCGGATCATCCGCGGACGGGCGGCATATTTTTCCCGGGTCAGCAAGGCACTGTCGGCAACATCGGACAAAAAGAGCAGCTCCAGTTCTTCCGCAATCGTCGCATCGTACAAAATTGCATTCATCTCGAAATTTAACCGGAAACTGCGGGCGTCGATGTTCGTCGTCCCGACCGATGCGATCTTCCCGTCGACGACAATTGTCTTCGCATGCATGAAGCCAATCTCATACGTGTAGACTTCAGCCCCATGTTGAATCAATTCGCCGACCGCCGCATATGTCGCCCAGTAGACAAACGGATGATCCGGCTGGTTCGGAATCATGATTTTGAGGGAGACACCGGAAGCCAAGGCAATCTGGCAGGCATCCATGAAGCTGGCATCGGGAATAAAGTAGGGCGACTGGATGTAGATTGATTTTTCCGCCGTGTGGATCATCTGAATCAGCATGTTTTTCAAGTATTCCGTCTCCGACGTTGGACCGGACGTCACGATTTGAACCGGCACTCGGTCCGTCGCGACTTCAAGCGGCGGAATCGGGGCAGTCGACCAGTCCGTCCGCTCGTTGCTTGCGGCGTCCCAGTCCTGTTCAAAATAGAACTCGAGTTCTTCGACGACGGGGCCGAGGACCCGGAGGTGTGTATCCCGCCAGTAGCCGAACTGTTCGTCTTCTCCGAGGTATTCCGATCCGACGTTAAAGCCGCCGATATACCCGATTTGCCGGTCGATCGTACAGAGTTTCCGGTGATTCCGGTTGTTGATCCGCAGGTTTAAGATACCGAGCGGCGAAGAGAAGAAGGAGCGGACTTCACCGCCGTCTTGTTTGAACGTCGCGAAGTCCTTCGCTTTTAGTTTCCACGAGCCGACGGCGTCATACAGAATACGGACTTTGACGCCACGTTTTGCCTGTTCGAACAAAGCGTTCAGTAGACGGTCGCCGAGCGGATCGCGTTTTAAAATGAAGTATTGAATGTTGATTTCGACTTGGGCACTCTGTATGTCAGCGAGCAACGTATCAAATTTTTGATGACCGTCGAACAGCGTCCGGACATCGGTTGCTTCCGTCAACAGGGCTCCTGACGAGCGATTCGCTTGAATCAACTTCCGATACGGGTAAAGCGGTGCTTCGCGGGAGACTTCGTCGTTTGCTTGCACCAAAAGCTCTTCTTCGCGCGCCAACCGGCGTGCTTCCGGGACGTGATAAAACGTCTCTTGTTTCAACGACCGGCCAAACAATAAGTAAATCAAAAAGCCGATGACAGGTAAGAAAAAGAGAATCATCAGCCAGGCCCAGGTTGCACTGACGTCACGCCGTTCGAAAAACAGGATGGCGATTGCCGCAGCGACGTTAGCAAATAGGACAACATAGAGCAAAACCGGCAAGATTAGGGTATAGTCCATCAATACGAACACCTCGTTTTCAGAAAGAATGACTTCGATGGGAGGGAAGACAGCATGTTTTCGGAATGGATCCGGTTCATCTCGAGTATCTTGTTCATCCCGATTTCGGATGATTTGTTGGTCATCCGCCAAATCAGTAGCTGGTTACGCCAGGATCAAGCACTCATCCTGATTTTTTTATCCGTCTGGTCCGCTTGTTTCGTGTGTTTTAATCTGTTTTACGGCATTCCCCGTATTTTTCGCGAACTTCCCTTCTTTCAAAAGTTATTGACCAATAAACATCTTGCGAAAGCCGAAGTGATTCTGCAGGAGAAAGGAACGGTCGCCATTGCCATGTCGTTTTTTCTGCCGGGTGTCCGGCGTCCGATTCATTACATGGCAGGACTGCTCGCCTATCCGTTTCGACCCTACGTGCTCGTGACGCTAGCCGGAACCGGCGTCTATGCGTTGCTCTGGACGATTCTCGTTAATCGTCTCGGCGTCTATGGTCTGTTGAATCGGTTTTCGACATGGTGGGCGACCCATGGCGGTGTCATCTTGTTGCCCGGACTAGTAATCCTTTCTTGCTTGTTAGGTTGGATCTTCCGGGACACGATCCGGAACTGGTTTGTCCGTCCGTAACGCCATTTTCCGAAGTTGCGCGAGTTTAATGATGTTGAGCACCGTGACCTTCGCGACGGCGTAAAACGGGACGGCCAGCAACATACCGAGAATTCCCGCCAGTTGCCCGGCGACGAGCAGGACGACCGTAATCGTAATCGGATGTACCTTCAAGGATTTTCCCTGAACGAGCGGGGAGATGACATTAGCATCAAGTTGCTGGACGATCGTGATGCCGATGATGACATATAAGCCTTTGATTGGTTCATCCAAGAAGCCGATCAAGACAGCCGGCGCAGCGCCAAGGAACGGTCCGAGGTACGGGATGATATTCGTCGCGAAGATGAACAGACCAAGCGGTAAGAAGTACGGGACATCAAGCCACCATAGGACAAGTGTCGCGAGACTCCCGACGAATGTACAGACGATCAGTTGCGCCCGGACGTAAGAGCGGATCGTCCCGTTCATGTCTTTTAAAATCAGCAGGGCTTCCTTGCGGTAACTGATCGGGATGAACTGGACCAGCGCATTCGGTAATTTTTTTCCGTCGACCAACATGAAGACGTATAAAAAAAGTGCGATGAATAACGTGAAAACGGTCGAGGCAATCAACTGAATCAGCCAAAGCACAGAGCCGGCAATCGAGGAAAAGACGTTCCCGAGGAGTGTAGTCGCGCTTTTCATCGAACTTTCGACCGATGAAAACTGGCTCTCGAGTGACGGAATCGACGTCCCGTATTTGGCATAAAGCGACAGGGATTGTGTGTACAGACGTTCAGCAAAACCGGGTACGGCACTGATGAACGCAAAAAGCTGTTTCGTGATCAGCGGGAATAACGTCAAAAGAAATACGATGATGAGCGCAAGCAACAAAATCAAGACGATGAAAATTGCCAGTTTGCGCGAACGCAGACGACGTTCGAGTGAATCGACGAAACCGACGGAGAGGTAAAATAAAATCCCGGCGATGATGAACGGGGTGAAAATCGTCGTAAACAGGACGAGTAACGGGTAAAAGAGAAAGTCGACCTGTCGTGCCATATAGATGATGCCAAGGACAAGCAGGATGAACAGACCGATACGAAAGGAACGATTGGAAATCAATCCGGACAAGGCAATCTCCTCCCTCGAAAATAAGTGGCATGTTGTATCCTTTCCCCGAAATTGCTGAAAATAGCGTGAAAATTCTGAAAGATATGTGCTTTTTCACATTTAAATGTTATTTGCTTAAAAAATGGGGTAATCATAAACTAACTTCGATTCATTGTTCAGAGATGTGTCATGCTGTCATCGTTTAGCAGACCTGATAGCCACTTCCGTTATGGGAGGTGAAGCGGTTGGCGCAAGTAAAAGATCCGGTCATCGAAGACCGGTTGTTGCAACGTTCCATCTTTAGTTCTCTTTTCTTATCGGTGTTTGGCATTGCCGCCGGATTCCTTCTTTCTTCCTCATTTGTTCTGTTTGACGGACTTTATGCCTTGCTGAGTGTCGTCTTAAGTGTTTTTTCGCTTCGAGGTGGTCGGTTCATCACCGTCAAGGATGATGTCCACTTCCCGTTTGGCAAAGAATCATTGGAACCCATTCTTGTTTTCTTTCAATATCTCATCGTCTTTCTCCTACTTATTTACGCATTTGTCGCTGCCATCGACACGATTCGGTCGGGTGGTGATCCGGTCGAACTGGGATTTGTCATCGGCTATCTGACAATCAGTGCCTTGATTGCGCTTGTCGTATACCGCCACCTGAAGCAACTCAATCGGTCCGCACGTTCGATTTTAGCGACAGCGGAAGTCGAACAGTGGCGTCTGACCGTCATCATGGGAATCGGTGCAGTCGCCGGTTACGGAATCGCTGGAATTGCGACTTGGTTGTCTTTTGAAAACGTCGCCCGGTACGTCGATCCGGTCATGCTGATGCTGATCGTCTTGTTTCTGATTCGTTATCCGGTCAAGGAGATGGTTCAAGCGATGCGGGAAATGCTTGGGATGTCGACGAGTGAACGGTTGATGATTGACATCAAACAGAGTGTCGCCAAAATCGTCGATGAATACGAAGTCGACGATATGTACCTCCGGATTTCCAAAACAGGCAGTCTGATTTTCATCGAAATTGATCTGATTGTCGCCAAAAACTACCGCTACGATTCGATTCTGGAACAAGATTTGATACGTGAACAAATCGACGCGGCACTTGAATGGTTGCCGCAAACCAAGTGGCTCACCGTCGCGTTTACGGCTAATCGTAAATGGGCGGAATGAATAGGAGGGACTCCGATGTCAACGACACGACTGATCCAAGAATTCATGGAACTGGTTAAAATCGACTCCGTATCTTATGCGGAAGGTCCGTTTCAACAGGACTTGATCGGGCGTTTTCAGGCGCTTGGTCTGACCATCGACGAAGATGCGACGAAAGAAAAGACGGGACTGGGCGCCAATAACTTCGTTGCTCGGCTCGACGGAGACACGTCGATCGAACCGGTCTTTTTCTCGTCACATATGGATACGGTGTCTCCCGGTCAAGGCATTCATCCGCTTGAACGGGACGGACGGATTCAGTCCGATCAAACGACGATCCTTGGCGCGGACGATAAGGCCGGAATCGCTATCATGCTGGAGTTGGTCAAACGTTTAAAAGAACAGCAGATTCGGCACGGTCCGATCGAATTTATCCTGACAGCCGGAGAAGAAGTCGGGCTCCTTGGTGCCAAGGCGGTCGATATGTCGATGCTGCAGGCGAAATTTGGTTACGTCCTCGATAACGGCGGACCGGTCGGCGGCATTATCACGACGAGCCCGTCGATGTATCGCTTGGATATCCGTCTGACCGGTCGCGCTGCCCATGCCGGACTTGAGCCGGAAAAAGGGATTTCGGCGATTGAAGTCGCGGCCCAAGCGATCAGCCGGATGAAACTGGGGCGAATCGATCACGAAACGACGGCGAACATCGGTCAGGTGAAGGGTGGGACGGCGATGAATGTCGTCATGGAACACCTCGAGCTCGTCGCGGAAGTCCGCTCGTTTAATCATCAAAAGTGTCTCGATCAGGTCGAAGCAATCGAAACGATTTTAAACGAGGAGGTGACACGATTCGGCGCTAAACTCGACTTCAAGGCGACACCGCTCATCACCGGCTATCATTTTGAAGACGACCATCCGTTGCTCGCACATGCCAAACACTGTCTGGAAACCATCGGTCGTCCTGCCCGGTTTGAACGGAGTGGTGGTGGCACGGATGCTAACGTTTTTAATGAACAAGGCAAAGTCGTCGTCAATGTGTCGATCGGTTATGAAGAGATTCATACGGTCGAAGAATATATTCCAATCACCGAATTCGAACAAGCCGTCGTTTTTGCCTTGGAACTGGTCCGGCAGATGCCGTCCTTCCCAGATCCGTCAGCGTAAGGGGGCCGGGTGATGAAACTGTTTCGTGAAACCGTTTTGATTATCCTGGCAATTTTTGTCCTCGCTGCCGGCATCAATCTCTTTTTAGGACCACATCATGTCGCAGCGGGCGGAGTCACCGGAATCGGGATTCTGCTGGAAGAAGTGTTGGGTATTGACCGTTCGATTGTCGTCTTGGTTCTCAATCTGTTGATGTTATTGTTTGCCTTCGTGTTTTTGGGCAAAGAAGTCTTCTTAAAGTCCGTTCTCGGCAGTCTGATGTTGCCTCTTGCACTAGGAATCATTCCGGAAACGATGATTGTCTCCGACCGCTTCTTCTCGGTCGCCTTTGGCAGTGTGCTGTTTGCGATCGGTGTCGCTACGCTTTATTGGTTCGGAGCGTCAAGCGGCGGGACGACGATTCCACCGTTGATTTTTCATAAATACTTTAAGCTGAATACGTCCGTCGGCTATTTTTTGACCGATGCGACGATTGTCGTCTTTAACATCTTCGTCTTTGGTCTGGAAGAGTTTTTGTTTGCTGTCGCCTCGATCGTCATCACGACGTTTGTGATGGGCTATATCGAAATCGGGCTTGAACGGAAAAAAGCGATCTTCGTCACGAGTGAGTTGCATGCGGACGAGATCCGCAATTACCTGTTGACGTCGCTTGACCGGGGGATGACTGTTTTCACTGTTGAAGGCGGCTACTCGGGAGAACAGAAAAAAATGCTGATGGTCGTCATGAAACGTTCCGAATATGCCGCTGTCATCCGAGCAATCCATCAAATTGACCGCGGTTCCTTCATCATCGTCTACAATGTCGCCGACGTTCATGGTCTCGGGTTTAACTACCAACCGGTCGTCTAAAAGGGAGGAACACGTATGCAACCGATTATTGCCTTTACGATCATCATGCTCATCTGGACGGTCAGCGATTATATCTCGAAAAAAACAAAGGCCTTATTATCTTCCTTATTTGTTGCTTCCATCATCTTCTTGATCGGATTCAAGACCAACCTGTTCCCGGAAGATCTCCTGCCGACATCAGCTTTGCTGCCACTCGGACAGACCGTCGTCGGGATGATCATCGTCCATCTCGGAACGCTCATCAGTCTCGATGAATTTAAACGGCAGTGGAAAACGTTTCTGATCGGGGTTTCAGCGGTGATCGGGATCAGTGTATTACTCTTTACGATCGGCCGGCTGTTCCTTGATACGAATTACGTCCTCAGCGCGATTGCCGCGGTCAGCGGTGGGACGATTTCCGTCATCATCGTCCAGGAACAAGCGCTCAACGCCGGATTGATCTCGGTCGCTGTCTTTCCGGTCTTGATTGCCGCCTTACAAGGGCTGATTGGTTTTCCACTGACGTCGGTCATTCTGCGCAAGGAAGCGTTGCGGATTCGTGACGGAGTCCGGGATGGCAGCATCACGAAAAAAGCAGCAATCGATCCGGCGGAATCATCCGATAAACAAACGATATTGCCGGAACCGTTTCAAACGACGGCCGGAACGTTGTTTGTCGTCGGTGTCGTCGTCATCGTCTCGTCCTTCCTCAGTGGTTTGACGAACGGCTGGCTCAATACGTTTGTCATTGCCTTATTACTCGGGATTGCTTTACGGGCGACCGGCGTCTTGAAACCAAACGTCTTGAACGGAATTGATGCTTACGGTCTGATGATGCTTGCGATTTTACTGATTATCTTCGGACCACTCGCAACGACGTCATTTGCGGATCTCGTCGAACTGTTTGTGCCACTGTTGATCGCCTTCATCCTTGGTGTACTCGGGATCGTGTTGTTCGCGATGCTTGCCGGGAAATTCCTCGGTTATTCGTACCCGATGGCGATCGCAATCGGTTTGACGTCACTATATGGTTTTCCCGGTACATTGATTCTCAGTCAGGAAGCAGCTAAAAATATCGGAGAGACGGAAGACGAGGTCCAGATCATTGAAGATGAGATTTTACCGAAGATGGTCGTTGCCGGCTTCTCGACGGTCACGATCACATCCGTCTTTATCACCGGGATTTTAGCGTCATTCATTTATTAAAGGGGGCATTATCATGGGACTTGGAGAAGATATCAAACGGTTAAAGGAATTTGACGGGTCGACGCATGTCTTGTCGGTGTATCTGAGCACGGCACCGGATAAGCGGAATCAGTGGGAGACGATTCTTCGTAATGAAAAGAAACACCTGTTGACGGAACAGGATGATAAAAAGGCTGTCGAAGCGGTTTTTACGAAACTGGAACAAGCCGTCAACAATCAGCGGACGGATTTACTGCGGAGTATCGTCGCTTTTGTCTCAAGTGATGATTCGCTCCATGAAGTCTATTTGCTCCAGCTCGATGTAACGGATGAAATCAGTTATTACGCTAAACCAAATCTTAATCAACTCGAAGTACTGGACCAACAATTCCCTCGGACCGGTATCGTTTTGACGCATCTTGATTCCGCGACCGTTCTTGACGTCCGCCTCGGCGAAGTGGACGCGGCGCACGAGTATGAACTGGATCTCGATACCGGTCAATGGCGTCGGTACCAGGGACGGAGCGGGCGGAGCGGCGCTTCAAGCAGCAATCAGACGGACGATTTCCGCGATCGGGTCGAACAGCAGGCAGAACGGTTTTACCGGGAATTATCGGGAGAGGTCGAAAAATTAAACCGGTCGCTCGGTTGGGAGCAGATCATCGTCATCGGCGAACGGTCGCAAGCGAACTTCCTCGAGCAGGCCTTAACGACCAAACCAAAACAGGTCATTCATAAAAATTTGTCGCAATCGAGTCAAGAACAGATTCTCAAGCAGGTATTTTGAGCGTCAACGTCTAAAGTATAGCTTTAGACGTTACATAAGGAGTGACGAAACATGTTCATGCACCATATTACCAATCAATTAAGTTTGAAATTAATCGAACGCCAGGACGCCGACGCGCTGTATGCGTTGATTGACGCGAACCGGGACCACTTGCGCCAATGGCTCGGCTGGGTCGACGGAGCGACGGGACCCGACATCTACCGGAACGAAATCATTCCGGCCTGGTTGACGGACTATGCGAACGGCAACGGCTTTGCCTGCGGGATCTATTTTGAGGGCGAACTCGTCGGGACGATTGCCTTACACGAAATCAATCAGATGTTACGGCAAACGTCGATCGGGTATTATTTGACCGGGAACGGGCGCAGCAAAGGATTGATGACGACTGTCGTCGCATTTATCACAGACTATTGTTTTACGACATTACAACTGAACCGGGTCGTCATTGAATGCGCGGTCGGCAATACACGAAGCCGGAAGATACCGGAACGTTTAGGTTTTCAGCAGGAAGGAATCCTTCGGGATGCGGAAAAGTTATATGACACGTATCATGATGTTGCCGTTTACGCGATGCTTGCACGGGATTGGTCACACGATTTCATTGGGGCCGAACTGCAGACAGACAACCGTTCGAACTGAAACAAAGGGGGATTGACGATGATTCAATTTGAAAAAATGTCGGAAACGGCATATGCAGCATATCTACCGGGAGCGATCAAAGAATATGCCGAGGAGAAGGTCAAGGCCGGGACATGGGCAGAAGTCGAAGCCGTTGACCGCTCGGCAGCGGAGTACGGTCAATTATTACCGGACGGGATTCACACGAAACAGCATTATCTATTTTCGATTTTGGACGACACCGAACAGCCACCCGTCGGCATGATCTGGTTTCAATTAAGTGAATCGACGCACGGTCGAACCGCCTTTATCTTTGATTTCAAAATCGAAGAAGATCATCAAGGGAAAGGGTATGGACGGCAAGCGATCGAGATGCTTGAACAGGTCGCCCGGCGGATGAACATTAAAAAAATCAAATTACACGTCTTTGCTCATAACACCCGGGCGATTCATCTTTATGAAACGACCGGATTCGTTACGACGGATTTACATATGACGAAAACATTGAACTGACACACAAAACACCTCGGTTGTTCCAAGCGGACAACCGAGGTGTTTTACTGTCTTCAGCGCCAGGTCTGAAGGGTGTTGGCGAACTGGATATCGGTTTCGAGTTCACCGTTGATATGTGTCGACGTAAAGTCATTTCCAGCCAGCCAGTCCTTAAAGTCAAACTCGACCGGTTGTTGGTCGCCTCCTAAAGCGAACCAGACTTTCATGTCGGACGGGAAATAGGCCGATGTATGAATCGTTCCTGCCCAGTGACTGTACAGGTCGGAGAAAACTCCTTTATCGGAATCGTTCAACAGCCGGAACGCCGATTCTGCATCTTGGATCATGTGCTGGTGAGTCTTCAGCTCCATCATCCGCCGTTTCGAGTCGTCGAGGTGGAACCGGTTTTCATGTTGCAGCAAATCAAAATGATTCGTACAGAGATTCGTCTCCCGGACTTCGATGTCACGGGCTGTCGCCTCGATGACGAATGAGCGGTTTGACCGGTCATGGACGACATAACTGAACGATCCGCGGTGCGGCATCTCCTTGACGAGCGAAATCGCGTCATCGACGGAAGTACACATCTCGAGGATGATCCGTCCGATCATGAAACTGACGAAGCCGTCACCGGGCCGGCGGCGGTTGATGAAATTGTAGCCCATCGCGAGACCATGTTCGTTCATCCCGTCCATCCGTCCCGTGACGCGGGACGCCGGTCCTATGATGGCGGAACCGCCGTCGGTCGGTTGGAAGACAGAAAACCGTCCGTCGTATGTCATCGGATGATAATCGTAGTTGCGGACGAGGAAATTATCGCCGGTCATGATCGAACAGCCACTTTTTGGTCCTTCAACCCGGTAATGACCAAAGTGGAGCAATGTATCGGCGAGTGATAATTGCAGTTCATCCTGTAAGCCAAGTAATTCGTCCCAGATGTGCGGGGCATAGCGTAAGAACATTTCTTTCGTTTCGACGGGATCGACCTGAAAACGCGGAACCCGGATCTTCCAGTTGTCTTCGCGGTTATGAAGCAGTTCATTTCGTTTGACGTAGCGCCCCTGTTCGCGGCCGAATTCATAGTGTGTTCCACGGAACTGCGTGATTTCGTTTGAGACAGACTGCACAGCGTTCACTCCTTTGGTTTCTGTATGATTCTGATTATATCGAATCCGTCATCTACTGTCGTAAACAAGGGCTCAGTACAACACATCCGGATGATGAAAAATGAAAAAAGACTGAATCATTTGCTTAATTGACCGATAAACAGGTGGGAGGGGTCTACCTATGAAAAATTTATCAGTACGGAAAAAGATTCAACTGTTGATCGCGACAGCAATTGTCGCAATGATTTTGCTAGCAAGTGCCGGACTCTATTTCCTGAATCAGATGGCGAATGCCTCGCAAATCATGTACAAAGAAAATTTACTACCTGTGCAAGAAGTTGCTCAAATTCGGATTGATACTCGAGCACTCGACTCGTTTTTGGTTGAAATGATTCTAACGACGGATGAAAAGCGAATCGAAGAATTACAATCTGAAATTGATATACGTCAAGCTCAAATTCAGTCGTCTTTAGGTACATACGAGCGTGAAGCTAAGATGACCGCTCAATCATCCAAGCAATTAGAGGAATTAAAAGACAATGTATTGGCGTACGACAACGGAATGAGTGTAGTGCAAGACTTTGCGTCACGAAATGAAAATGATGACGCTTATAAGAGTTACTCGGAAAATCTAGAGCAAGTCCGAGATAATGTTGCCAACTCAGCGAAAAGTTTGATGAAAACCATGACAAAACAATCAAGAGACATCAACGCATTGAACCAGCAGGAAAAGCAGACAGCATTTTACATCATGCTCGGGATTTTCCTACTTGCGTTACTGTTATTCGCAGGTCTCGCAATTTACATCACACGTCTGATTACACGACCAATCCGTTCACTGCAAGCGTGGATGAAGCAGTCAGGTGAGGGCGACTTAACCGTCCGCGGTGATTATGTTTCGAAAGACGAGCTTGGTCAATTGACGACATCATTCAACACGATGACAGAACAGCTCCACCACGTCATCATCGAAATGACGGACACGTCAAAACATGTCGCGACAGCATCAGACGAATTAAGTACGAATGCGGAAGCAACGACAAAAGCGACGGAAATGGTCGCTGTGACGATGGAAGAAATTGCAAGCGGTGCAAGCCAGCAATTAAATCAAGTGTCCGGTGCGTCGCGGACCGTCCAGGACTTAACGTCCGGTGTCAGTCAGGTCGCCGGTAACGCCCAACAGATGACGGACGCAACGGGCGACGCGATGGATAAAGTCATGCACGGCGGTCAGGTCGTCAGCCAACTCGGTCAGCAGATGGAACGGATTAACACCGATTTCACGGAACTGGGTCAAGTGATCGTCGGACTCGGAAACCGGTCGCAGGAAATCGGTCAGATTACCGATTCGATCACCGGAATCGCGGCGCAGACGAATCTGTTGGCACTTAATGCGGCGATTGAAGCGGCGCGGGCCGGGGAGCAGGGACGTGGATTTGCAGTCGTCGCAGCGGAAGTCAAGACGCTCGCTGAGCAGTCGGCACTTGCTGCGAAACAAATCGAAAGCTTGATTCAAGTCATCCAACGCGAGACGGAACAATCCGTTACGTCGATGGAGAAGGTGACGGCAGAAATGACGAACGGGATTCAAGTTGCCGGAGAAGCGAGCGCTTCGTTCCAAGCGATTGAACGTTCGATCAGTGACGTGACGGGACAAGTGGAGGAAGTCTCCGGTGCTGTCCAGGAAATGGCGGCCGGCAGCGAACAGATTTCCGCGATCATGCGTGAGATTCAATCGGTGACGGAAAGTACGGCCGCAGGAACGGAAAACATCTCGGCTTCGACGGAAGAACAGATGGCTTCGATGCAGGAAATTTCGTCGGCGTCGCAATCACTGGCGACGATGGCGGAAGATTTGAAACGATTATCAAGTCGTTTTCATGTGTAAGTCGTACCTGTTCATCTAACTAAAAAACAAAAAACAAACGGTCTGAATTCTATAGAAAAGAATTCAGACCGTTTGTTTTTTTAAAAGAAGAGTCAAACTCACTTCTCTGCATAGAATGGTTCTGCTGTTTGCCGCGTCTCTACCGACTTCGACAGCTTGTTGTCGACGAGAATGACGACGACTGAAACGGCGAGTGCAAAAGCACCAATCCATGGCAAATAATGCAATAAGCTGTTTTTGACAGCAATTCCGCCGACTCCGGCACCTGCTGCCATCCCGATTTGTCCGAAGGCGCTATGCAGACTTAACACAATACTAGCTGCTGAAGGTGCAAGCGTAATGAGTCGGAATTGAATCGGTGTTCCGGAAGACCAGGCTGCCAGTGCCCAGAAAACAAGTAAAACGTAGAACAGGGAAGCCGATTGTCCGATGAACGGGAACAGGAATAAGGCGAGTGCATGAAGCAACATGCTTCCAGCCAGCGTTCGGAACGATCCCCATTTGTCGGTTCCGAATCCGCCTAATTTAGAACCGATGGCACTTGCGATTCCAAATAGGAACAGTGCCGTCGTCACCCCTTGGTTACTCATGTTAAAGACATCCAGGAAATACGGAGAAATATAAGTGAATACGACGGAATACGAGCCCAACCAAAGGAACGTAATGAGCAGATAGGCTGAGATTCGCGGTTGCATGAAGAATTTAAATTGTTCACGTAATGGAACGGGTTCCTCGGCCTTGGTTTGTGGGATCATCACCAGTGCTAAGACGGAGAGCAGTAATCCAATCAGGCCAAGACCGATGAAAATGACATTCCACTCGTAGTGGGAGGCTACGACCCGTCCAATCGGAACGCCGACGACTAAGGCTGTACTATTTCCCATGACGACCGTGGCAATCGCACCCCCTTGTTTTCCGGGGGCTGCCAAGACGGCAGCAAGCGTTAACAGCGTCACTTGAATGACTCCCGCACAAAGGGCGGAAAGGATTCGGGCGGTCATTAACATTTCGTAACCTGACAAGAAAGCAATCAGCACATTGACGATGGAAAAAATCGTCAGCGCATAGACAAGCAGTTTCTTTCGTTCCAATCGAGCCGTCATTGCAATCAGAAAAGGTGTTCCTGCTCCGAAGGCAATGGAGAATACTGTAATGAGTTGTCCGGCGGAAGAGACGGAAATATGATTGGCATCAGCAATCTTATCTAAAATACCGGCAATGACATATTCGGATGTCCCATTCAAGAAGCTGATAACTGCTAATAAATAAATTTTCGATATGTTTGACATGATACGGTACACCTCGGTTTATGACTTTTGTATTTTCAACTCTCGGGTTGTTTGAAATACTTACTCATAGTACAGTAGCTGTACTTCTTAATAAAATGCATATTTGTCATAGGGGGCATACCAAAAACGTTATGAACAGATCACAAATAGAACTCATCATCCAGATTGCCGAGACGGGCAGCTTTACTAAAGCCGGAGAACACGTGCACATGACGCAGCCGGCCGTCAGCCGGACGGTCGCTTCGATTGAAGCGCAGCTCGGAACCAAGTTGATTAAAAGAGATAAAAAGAACGGGTTGTTTTTTACGGAGGTCGGCGAACAGATTCTGGTCATTCTTCGGAAAATCACGAGTGAGTTCCAAAAAGTAGATGAATTGGTGGCATCAGAACGCGGATTAGAAATCGGAAAAGTTCATGTGGGTGCTTACCGGACCGCATATACACGTTTTCTGCCTAAAATCATTCGGACGATGGAGGAACAGTATCCCGGACTGGAGATTAAGTTGTGGGAAGGAACAATCGATCAGATTAAAAAATGGTTACGGACAGAATGCGTGGATGTGGGAATCATCACTTCGACGGATCAAGAATTCGATACGATTGCCCTTGCAGAGGATCAACTGATTGTCCTTCTGCCGGTCCGTCATCCTTTGGCCGCTCAGGAAACCGTGAGTATCCTCGATTTGAAAGAGCAACCCCTCTTAATGGGGAAGGATGGTGTCGAAAAGCACATCTACAGTTTATTCGAAGAACATGACCTGATTCCGAAAGTCAGGTTTGAAATGGATCAGCTCGAGACGGGAATAAGTATGGTTCAGGAAGGATTAGGGGTGACCATTACGACGAAACAAAGCATCGGGACGTTACCCGATCACGTTATATATCGTGAACTCACACCGAAGACGTTTCGTAATATCCAATTGGCCGTGCGGAACAAAAAAGATACTTCAAAGGCGACGGATGTTTTTATTCAAACAGCACTCACGCTATTTACTCCCGACACATTAGAAAAATGACAGAGCTCTGTTTTTTTCATAAGAAGTCATAAATCAGGTCAAGGATTGATTATTTGAAACGGGTATCCCAAACGGATGCCTGTTTTTTTATGGAAAAAGAAGGGATTTCGAAGGTGGAACCCTAATAGTGTAGAAAGAATGAAAAGGAGGGTACGGATATGGGACCACATGAAATCATTGAATGGATTCTTTACGGGATATTCGGTTTGATTGTGCTTCCGATTGTAGTATTCGGCTTAGTGAAGACGGGGAAAAAGCGTATGCTGGCTTTGATGACTGCAGGAGTGCTCTGTCTGATGTTCGGAAGTTTTTTAATGAGCCAGACGGATGATGAGGATATCAAAGCGCAGATTCAGGAAAACGTGGCAGCCGTCAAACCGTATCTTGCGAAGGAGTTTCCAGGCGAAAAGTGGACCATCTCAACCGTTCCTTTTCAAAAAGACGGATATCAGCACGTCAATCCCTATTTCATAACCGTCGTCTTTCAAAACGAACCGGATGCTGCGTATGAGTACAATGTTAATCGCAACGGACGTGTCGAACTGGTCGGGTTTTCCAGTAAAAGCGATTACCATGAGTTTAACCACTTGGAAAAATGAAAAGAATCAAAAAAACAGTCCACCGCGAGGCGGAACTGTTTCAAGCATCCGTTCAGGACGTCAGCGTTTTTTCTTTGGACGACGATAGGGACGACATCGTTTTGACCGCGAAGAAGGCAATCAAACCGAACCCGACCTTGTTCGTCAAATCGGCAAAGTTGTAAATCAATTCGCGGACGAGCTGGATTTCAACGCCCGGCGCAAACAGCGTGACGGCATAACCGATCGGATAGATGGCCCAACCGATCAAGATGAACAAACGCATTTTCAACAGGGCATCACGAATCGGAGCCTGTTTGTTTTCAGCAGCTTTCGTGACGTTCGTAAACAGCAGATAGATGATATAAATCCAGGCGAGACAACCAATCAGATACGACCATAGTCCGAGTTGCGTGAACCCACCGGCGATGTTGATCGATGATTCACCGATGTAGCCCCCGACGATCATGATGATATCGGCGATGATCAGTTTCGTTAACAACGACCGCCCAAGCCGGCCTTTCAGACCAAGCAATAACGGAAACTTGACGAGCAACAGCGGCGTCGTGACGAGCCAGTCGATATAGCGGATTTCCGTTGGGAAGCCATCGATTTCCGATAACAGACCGGACGTTCCGACGGCGTCCTTCATGAAGTAATAATGGATGGCAGCACCAAAGGTGACGAGTGCTGCGACGGTGGCGGTGGATCGGTATTCCGGTGCAAGCGAATTCCGTTCGACTAAAAAGTAGAGTGTCCCAGCAGCCATGCCGACGAATCCGACCCAAAACATATACTGCGTGGCAAGAACGAGTAAATTGACTTCTTCCATGATCAGTCACTCCTTCATTACACAAAACATGCGCTTCTATATCCTATATGTTTAGTATAGAGCGATAGATGAAAGAACAAGTTGTTCCAATCGTTAAGAAATGTGCTGATGCATGCTCTGATGACACAAGTTGGACGCACTTTTTGAACCGTTCGGGACGAAGAAACCAAAACATCAAAACTGGAGGAATGAACATGACTTTTCCGACATTAGAAACACCGCGTCTCCAACTGGTGGAAGTGAAGCTTGAACATGGACCGGCCCTATTTCATATTCTCTCGAACGAAGATGTAACCCGTTTTTACGGAATGAATCCGTTGCGTGAGCAAAGCGACGCCTTGAACATCATCGCATCTTTCAAACAGACGTATGATACGCAACAAGGAATCCGTTGGGGCATCATGATCCGTGACAGTGGGACGTTCATCGGGACGCTTGGTCTGAATCACTTGAGTCTGTACAGCAAAAAGGCGGAGATCGGCTTTGAGCTTGATCCTGCGCACTGGCGGCATGGTTATGCAGCAGAAGCGATTCAAGCTGTTTTTGAATATGCGTTCGAGACACTGGAATTACACCGGATGGGTGCCGTGACGTTTTTAGAAAACGAGGCATCCATTCAACTGCTTACACGACTCGGGTTCGAAGAGGAAGGCGTGTTACGCGGGTACCTGTTCCAAGGCGGGACATCGCATGACGGACGGATTTTCTCCCTCTTGCGATCAGACCATCAAGCAATCATGCAACAACACCAAGAGGAAAAACCGGTATGAAAGTGAACCGAATTGATCATGTCAGCATCAACGTATTGAATCTAGTGGAAGTGACACGCTTTTTCGTCAGCTTGGGATTCGTCGTAAAAGGTGAATGGGACTCGTCCGGACCGCAACTCGACCGGATTACCGGTTTGCGTGACGTCACGACTTCGTGTGCCGCTCTCAGCGTACCCGACGGAGAGACGTGGCTTGAACTCGTTCAATATCAGACTCCAGTCGATACTGGTCAATCATCAAACGAAGTTCACGCGGCAGGTCTTCGTCATCTTTGTCTCAATGTCGAGTCGCTTGACGCGATGATGACAATCGTGAACGAGCAGGGCTATACTTCGATCAGTCCGGCAGAGCAGTTTGGAGAAACGTACCGAATTTGTTATGTCAGGGGACCGGAAGGCATCATATTGGAAATAGCGGAAACCATCTTAAACTAAAGGAGGGAAAAAATGTTTCGTAATTCAAAAGGCAGCACTCAAGTCTGGCTCAATGATCTTGGTGTTTGCTTATTCGTCCTGATCGGTCTGACGCTTGCGACGCATCCTGTCGTCATCACGGCATCGGGACGGTTGATGTACGATGAATCAATCTGGCTGAGCACCGAAGAAATGAAAAAATTCATCAATTTTTACTTTGCGGTCTTTTTTGTCTACTTTTTGACGGTCAATCAACTGTATCCGCGTTTCGTCAAACGACAGGCAAAAAAAGACTTGAATAACAAAAAGGTTATATAATAAAATAGTTATATTAAAATCGTCCGTCTGTATGTGTTGGCTGACGATTTTTTTCGTTCATATTAAAAAGGAGGTCTTCCATTGATTCAAACCGTAAAACCGGTCGAAGAGATGAGCCAGTTCTTGAAACTGCTCAGTGACAGTACACGTCTTGAAGTTCTGCGTCGTCTTGCGGTCCGTGAACATTGTGTCTGTGATTTCGTCGAACTGTTTGATATTTCGCAACCCGCGGTCAGCCGTCATCTAAAATTATTACGGCAGGCACATTTGATTTTGGAACGGCGTGAGCGGCAATGGATCTATTTTCGTCTCAATCCGAATCATTCCCAGTACAATCTACTGATGACGATTTTAACGACGACACCTTTGCCGGATCTTCAACTAAACCAGTGTTAGATTAACGTATGAAGTGGTCTCAAATATAACGAAACGGTTATATTCAGTTTAAGAAAAATTAATAGAGAAATGAAGTGAACGCATTGACCGGCACACATCTACTTGCGATTGGGATTTTCCTGATCACGTTATTTTTAATCATCAAACAACCAAAAGGTCTTGGCATCGGCTACTCCTCGATGGGAATGGCACTGATTGCTTTACTGACCGGCGTCGTTAATCTGGATGATGTCTCGACCGTCTGGGGCATCATCTGGAATGCGACGTTTACGTTTATTGCTCTGATCATCATCTCGTTGATTTTGGATGAAGTCGGCTTCTTTGAATGGGCTGCACTTCATATGGCACGCATCGCGAGAGGGGGCGGTGTCAAACTTTTTGTGTACCTGACACTACTCGGCGCACTGGTATCGGCTTTATTTGCAAATGACGGTGCCGCCTTAATCCTGACACCAATCGTTCTCGCCATCGTCCGCTACTTAAAATTACCGGACTACGTCGTTTTGGCGTACGTCTTTGCGTCCGGATTTATTGCCGATACGGCGAGTCTGCCGTTTGTCGTCTCGAACCTCGTCAATATCGTCTCGGCCGACTTCTTTGACATCGGCTTTACGGAGTATGCTTCACGGATGGTGTTCGTCAACGTTTTTTCTGTCATCGGCAGTTTGCTTGTCTTGTATCTGTACTTCCGGAAAAGTATTCCGAAGACCTATGACGTCTCGCAACTCGTCGCGCCGAGCACGGCAATCAAGGACCAGCGGATGTTCAAGTTATCGTGGCTTGTGCTCGTACTGCTTGTCGTCGGTTATTTCACGAGTGACTTGATCGGCATTCCAGTTAGTCTCGTTGCCGGCGTCATCGCCTTGTTCTTCCTCTTGATGGCACGTCGTTCACCGAGCGTGCCGACTAAAAAAGTCATCGCCGGTGCACCATGGGCGATCGTTTTCTTCTCACTCGGAATGTACATCGTTGTCTATGGTCTCCAAAATGCCGGATTGACGCAAGTTCTCGCCGATGTCATTGACGGTTTTGCGACGAATTTGGCAGCTGCGACGTTCGGCATGGGATTCCTCGCCGCCATCCTGTCATCGGTCATGAACAATATGCCGACCGTCATGATTGATGCCCTTGCGATTGATCTCAGTCAAACGACCGGCATCATCCGGGAAGCGTTGATTTATGCCAACGTCATCGGATCTGACTTAGGTCCAAAAATTACACCAATCGGCAGTCTGGCGACCTTGCTCTGGTTGCACGTTTTGCGCTCAAAAGGTGTCAAGATTGGCTGGGGACAATACTTTAAAATCGGTACGATTCTGACGATTCCAACGCTTGCGATTACGTTGCTCGGATTGTACATCAGCTTGTTACTTTATTAATTTTCAGGAGGACACTTACATGAAATTGTTGATCATTGGTTCAGTTGCCGCCGGGACATCGGTCGGGGCAAAAGCACGCCGGAACAGTGAAGATTTACAAATTACGATTTACGATCGCGATCAGGACATCTCCTATTCCGGTTGTGGAATTCCGTACTTCGTCGGTGGCGAAATTTCCGACATCGACGAATTGACACCACGCGATGCCGCATTCTTCAAAAAACGTTATAACATCGACATCCACACCCGACACGAAGTCGAATCGATTGATCACGCAACGAAAACGGCAACGATCGTGAATCTGGCGACCGGTGATCGGTTGACGGATACGTACGATACGCTGGTGCTTGCGACCGGAGCCTCAAGCATCATCCCACCGTTCCCTGGTGTTGATCACGATAACGTCTTTACGGTCCGGAACGTCCGCAATGCTGATGCGATTCGCTCGTACATCGAGCAGCATGATCCAAAGACGGCGACAATCGTCGGCGGCGGTTTCATCGGTCTTGAGATGGCGGAGCAGTTGACGTACCGCGGAATTCAGGTGACACTCGTCGAACGCCTGCCGCAAGTCATGCCACCGCTTGACCGTGACATGGCAGAACGGGTTGCTGATCATATAAGAGATAAAGGCGTCTCACTGTTGCTCGGAGAATCGGTGACGGCATTAAACGGGACGGAACGGGTCACGGACATCGCCCTTGAGAGTGGCGAATCGATTGAAACAGAGCTCGTCATTCTGTCAGTCGGTGTAAAACCGAATACGGCGCTTGCCAAACAGATTGGTGTTGAGCTTGGGCAGACGGGTGCAATCGCCGTCAACCGGAAGATGCAGACGAATCTGCCGGATGTTTATGCCGTCGGTGATGTCGCGGAAAGTTTCTCCGTCATTACCGGAGAAGCGATTTACCGTCCGCTCGGCTCGACCGCCAACAAGATGGGCCGGATTGCCGGGATGGTCATCACCGGGGAAGAAGCGGAACACCGCGGGATTCTTGGAACCGGTATCTTCAAAGCCTTTGATCTGACGGTCGCACAGACCGGTTTGACGGAAAAAGAAGCGCGGGAAGCCGGATACGACATCGAAATTCTCCACAATATTAAACCGGATCGCCCGGAATATATGGGTGGAAAAGAAATGACGATCAAAGCGATTGCCGACCGGGCGACAGGACGGGTCCTTGGCGCACAAATCGTTGGTCCACAGGGGGTCGACAAAAGAATCGATGTCCTGGCGACAGCTATTACGTTCAAAGCAAAAGCAGAAGATCTGTTCCATCTCGATCTCGCTTATGCGCCACCGTTCGCGACGACCAAGGATCCGGTGCTCTATACCGGGATGGCACTCGACAATGCAATCAAAAAAACCGCCCGTTTGATGACACCAAATGAGTTGATCGAACAAGTCGCAAACGGCAAGTCGTTCCAAATCATCGATACGCGCTCGAAAGCCCAGTTTGAGAAAAATCACGTCGACGGTGCGATTCATATCCCACTCGGTGAACTGCGGACACGGGCGAAGGAACTCGATCCGACGTTGCCGACGATTGTCTATTGCAATAAAGGCGTGACCGGGAACGCAGCGCAAAATGTGCTCAAGAATCTTGGTTTTACGGATGTCTGTAACTTATCCGGCGGTAATAAAAACTATCAACATTGCAAAAAGTGTCTGACCGAGTAATGGTCCGATGACAAAAAGCGGTTCTTCTTCGCAGAAGAGCCGCTTTTTTTACTGCGCATACCGGTAAGTATGTTCAATTCGTTGACGGATGCTGTCCGGCAAGGAAGCAGCGAGTGCGGTTTGTAACCGTTCCGGCGCATCGAACGGGTGAGACTGCCAGTAGTCTTCAAGGAGACAGACTTTGGATTCGCGTCCCGGCATCAATAGATAGAAGACGTACCAATCCTCAAGATGCATGAACGGATAGCGTTGTCCACCGAAACTGACCTGTTCCGTCACAGCTGTCTCATCAAAAATGAATGAAAAAACGCCTGCTGTATGCTGAATTTTGAAATCGACGATGAGATCCAGCTCAACGCTTCCAATCGTGTATTCTTCAAACCGGCGGGTCAAAAAAACTCCTTTATCTTGAGACGGCTGCTGTTCGCCGAACTTTTTCAAAATCCGTTCAGCCACAGCGAAATCGTCCGGATGAAAGAGCAAATCCACATCGTTTGGATGCTCCACCAACCCATGGTGGGCGAGGAGAACCGAACCACCAATGCCCCATCTGACGTGAGCAGAGGCAAAGAGTGGGGAAAGGAGAGAAATCACGGATTCAATCATTTAAAATTCCTCCTGTGCAAACTATTGATTCTGTGAAATTACATTCAGCTTAGCAAACAAGCGCACTGAAATGAATCATTTTTTGGTCATCACCATTGTATTCTCAGGATAGGATTTCTGAAGACGTTTAAGCGACCTACTCAAATCCAACTCCGGTACTACACAAGGAGTTCATCGATTCGGATGAGCTCCTTTTTAGTATGGATCAAATTTATCGCTTAAAAATAAAAAGACCAAAAGTGTTCCTTTTTGAAACTAATGGTGCTAGACTGTGGATATTCAAAACAGGACAGGATGTTGAGTAAGGAACGCTTCTCAACAGAAAGGTGGAAGAAACAAATGAAAATGAGTGTACGAGAACAATGGTTCTCAAATGTCAGAGGTGATGTATTGGCAGGCATCGTTGTTGCGCTTGCTTTGATTCCGGAGGCGATTGCCTTCTCAATCATTGCCGGTGTCGATCCGATGGTTGGCCTGTATGCTTCGTTTTGTATTGCCGTTATCATCGCCTTTGTCGGCGGCCGACCGGGGATGATTTCAGCGGCAACCGGAGCGATGGCCCTTCTGATGGTTCCGCTCGTCAAGGAGCACGGACTCGATTATCTGCTTGCCGCGACGATTTTAACCGGAGTCATCCAAATTGTATTCGGGGTCTTGAAAGTCGCAAAAATCATGAAATTCATTCCGCGTGCCGTCATGATCGGGTTCGTCAATGCACTCGCGATTCTGATTTTCATGGCCCAAGTCCCGCATTTTATCGGGATTTCTACGATGACGTATGTGTTCGTCGCGATGACGCTTGCAATTGTCTATCTTTTGCCCCGCTTTTTCAAGGCAATTCCCGCACCGCTGATTGCGATTGTCGTTTTGACGATTGCGGCGATTTATCTGAACGTTGATTTACGGACAGTCGGTGATCTTGGAGTGATTCAACGGTCGTTGCCGTCGTTCTTCTTGCCGAACGTCCCGTTGAACTTCGAGACGTTACAAATCATTTTCCCGTATTCGCTTGCGCTGGCGATCGTCGGGTTGCTTGAGTCTTTATTGACAGCAACGATCGTCGACGACATGACCGGCACGGAAAGCGAAAAAAACAGTGAAGCGCGGGGGCAGGGGATTGCCAACTTCATCACCGGATTCTTCGGAGGGATGGCGGGATGCACCATGATCGGTCAATCGGTCATCAACGTCAAGTCAGGCGGGCGAGGCCGGCTGTCGACGCTTGTCGCCGGACTGTTCCTGATGTTTTTGATCATCGTCCTCGGAAATTGGGTCATTCAAATTCCAATGCCGGTTCTTGTCGGAATCATGATCATGGTCTCGATCGGCACATTTGACTGGTCGTCGTTTACGTATCTCCGCAAAGCCCCGAAAGCGGATGCGTTCGTCATGCTCGCAACGGTCAGCATCGTCGTCGCGACACACGATCTCTCGATCGGCGTCATGGCCGGCGTCGTGTTAAGTGCGCTATTCTTTGTCGCCAAAGTCTCGAAAATCAAGGTCAAGCAACAGATAGAAACCGGAAAAACGGTGTATACCGTCAAAGGTCCGTTGTTCTTCGCTTCGGTCGATCATTTCATCGCTTCATTTGATTATGAGGAGACGAACCAACAGATCCGGATTGATTTCAGCAACACCCAAATTTGGGATGATTCGGCCGTCGGAGCGATTGACAAGATGATGCTCCGCTTGATGGCGAATCAAAACAAAGTCGAACTGATCGGATTGAATCCGGAAAGCAAGAAGCTGATTGATCGGTTGGCGGTTCATCAGGATCCGATCCCGAAAATTTCCACACATTGAGTTAAGGAGGAACGGTTATGTATCGACATATCTTATTAGCCGTCGACGGTTCGGAACATTCCGTCCGTGCGGCGGAAGAGGCCATTAAGATTGCCCGGCTCAGTCCGGACAGTCAAGTGGAAGTCGTTTTCGTCGCTGACTTCGGAAAAATCAAAGACGATGTCCTGCATACGGAAGGAACGGCAGGGCTTGAAGTCGCCCGCAGAAAAAGACTGGCACCGGTCGAAGAAAAGTTAGAAGCAGCTGATGTCTCCTATTACGTGACGATTCTTCGCGGTGAGCCGGGTCCGACAATTGTGGATCACGCCAATCAACAGCATGTCGATTTAACGATTATCGGCAGCCGGGGATTAAACGGTCTGCAGGAGATGGTCCTCGGCAGTGTCAGTCACAAGATCGCCAAGCGCGTCAAATGTCCGGTTTTGATTGTGAAGTGACGAGTGAATCTTTTTTTGGAAATCGCACATTACAACGATTTATGTGTCTTGACCCAGGGGATAGTCAAAAAAAAGAGGGGGTCATTCTAATGAAGAAGACATATTTGGTCCCTGTTCTCGGTCTTGCCTTATTTGCAGCAGGATGCGGCAATTCGGACAATCAGGAAACGGAAAAAGTCGAGGAAACAACGACGACAAATGATACCGGCTTGAAAGATGACAGCTCAATGAAGGACGATACGGCAACAAATCAGGATCAGGATACGGTGACGGACAATGCCGACAAGGATTACGGATTCGTTAGTCTATCGGTTGAGGCGGATACTGCGGACACGATGGACGCCGTCGACATCAGTTATGACCGGGACAACGACGGAACGGAAGCCGATTACAAGATGAACGGTGAACAGTCGCAAGGCAACGAAGCGATGAAGATGCTGGATGCGAAGCTCGACGAACTGAATCTTGATGCCGATACGGCAAATGATGACGCGATTGCCCAAGTCGAGAAAGTCTTTGGCATTAAGGACACGACCCGGCTTGAAGTCGAGATCGAGTTTGCCGATGGAACGGAAAAAGAATTCAAGAAGTAAAACTAGAGGTGCCTCGTCGGCGCCTCTATTTCTTTTCTCTCCATGATATGATGAGAACATATTGTAAAATATTTCAATCGGGGGTTGTGAATTATGGAAATCACAAGTGGTACGACGGAAGACGGGCAATGGATCCGGGAACAACTGATTGCTTATAACCGGCAACACGTTCCGGCAGCGCTCTATACGGAAGCGGAACAATATTGTTTTTTGGCATGGAATGAAGACGAAGAACTCCTGGGCGGTCTTACGGCAAGTTATGTGTGGAATCATCTGCAGGTACATTTCCTATGGATTGATCCGGAAAACCGAACAGATGGTGTCGGAAAACATTTGATGGCCCATATCGAGTCCATTGGCGAAGAGAAATCATGTAGTAAGATTCTGCTTGATACGTTCAGTTTTCAGGCGCCGGGATTTTATGAAAAGCTCGGGTTCGAGGAGTACGGTCGTCTCGCCGATCATCCGACGGAAGGACAGACCCAGTACTTTTTCGTCAAGTATTTGTAAGTGTTTAGCGTTGGTAATGATAGACCCAGGCCGCCATATAGGACAACGTTCCTGCTGTTAAGACGAACGCAATGGCGTAAAATGCAAAGTTCGGAAATATCGACATCAGTGGAACATCAAACAACAAGGCAATCATCAATAGCGGTAAGGTGATTAAAAAGCTCACGTATGCGGCACGTGTTGCTTTTCCTGTAATTACTTCCTCCCGTTCATCCTGATCAGAAAACTCCGTCGTCGACGACGACCACTTGGAAAAAGAACTTTTCTTATCTGTCCGCATCCAGTAGCCGGTGACTGAAAGGCCGATTGCGACTAAAATAATCGGAAGTATGATGGACAGGTCCAGCGTAAAATTAAAACCTGTACCATTGACTGGATCATTTTGAAAAACGTTTAGCTGATGATGAATCGAACTTAGGAAAATCGCAGCCAAAAAATACATACAAATGTTCAAACACGATTGAATGATGACACGTTTCATTCCGATTCCTCCTCCAAGTAAAAAATCGATTCGACCGGTCGTTCGAACACCCGTGCAATCTGCATCGCGAGCAGCAGGGACGGCGTGTAACTTCCTTTTTCAAGTGAGATGACTGTCTGGCGTGTGACACCGATCATCTGAGCAAACTGTTCCTGCGTCCATCCGTTGCTGCTGCGCAACGATTTAACCCGGTTGATTAGTTTCATCGCAGGTCTCCTTTAATCATTGATACTTAGATTGTAAAGTCTGTTTTACATTTTGTAAAGTAGACTTTACATTCGATGATAATAAAATAACTCGTCCATCCTTCAGACGAGTTACTAAAAAACACCGTTACGACTTTTGATAGCGACGATTATTCCACCAGCGCAACAGACTGCCGACTGCAATGAAGGTGATCATGATGACGAGACAACTGACTGTCACGATGAACACTCCTTGCTTCGAGGCATTCAAGAAAGGATACGGATAAAAACCGGTTAAACTTCCCCGGATCAGACTGTACACCAAGTACAGCAACGGGAAGAGCAGCCAACTTAAAAATTGATTCCGTGAAAGACGGCTCGGGGAGCGGATCAGTAACCAATCAAGTAATCCGACAAGCGGCATGACGTAATGAAGGACCGTGTTCACCCAGGGAATCGGTGTTTGTAAACTTTCTTCGAGCCCCCGCAGCAATACGAAGTAAACGATGCCGGTAATAGTCATGTACAAAGCTGCAGCTCCACGGACACTGGTTGCGCGTTGAAACATCTTGTTGGAACTGGCGGTGATCAGTAAGACAAGTGCAAGAAATAAGTTACTTAAAATCGTAAAATAGCTGAAGTAGTTGACCGGATTGAAGCCGGGCCGACTCGTGCTGGCATAAAACTGATAGCCGACGGCCAAAAGACCAAGCAGACCAAAACCTAATCGGACGATACGCAGAAAAGAGGAAGACATGTCGGAACACTCCTTTTTTTGACCGGATAATAGAGTCTTCGACAGCCGAGTCGGAGTTCCTTGTCGAGAAGGTACTGTTACTTTTTTGAGAGTCTTTATCAAAAATCATCGAAACTCTTGAATTTTCGGAATATTCAACCGATAATCGGGTAACTAACACAAAACGATGATGGTTGGCTTAGAGAGAGAAAGGAGGCGCCGACATGATGCCGGAATTGTTACCTGATGAACGTGAACTGGAGCGGAGGATTCGAATCGTCCATACGTTGCGTAAACTCGGGAAATCCGACGAATCCATCGCGAAATCATTATATGTCTCCCTGGAATGGGTCCAGTCGGTTTTTGATGAAGACGACTGGCGGCATGCGCAATCCTCTTAAGAAAGAACGGCAGAGTGTCGGATGACGCTCTGTTTTTTTTTGTGTGGCAGTGGGCGCGCGCGCTGAATTTCGGTACACTGGAAAGGAAATCACTGAAAAGAAGGAATGACTCATGAAACAAGTCGCCATCATCGGTGCCGGCATCACCGGGCTATATGCCGCTTGGCGTTTGCAGGAGACGGGGTACGACGTAACCATCTTTGAAGCCCGTGACCGGATCGGAGGACGGATTCTGACCGAAACGTTATCTTACAAAGGACAAATATACGATTTTGATCTTGGACCGACCTGGTATTGGCCGGACACGGAATCGTTGATGACGAACCTCATCAATCTGCTGCAACTGCCGACACTCATTCAGGCGACGCATGGAACGATGATGCTTGAGAGGTCACCGGGACAAATTGAACAGCATTCCTTACCGGACGGGCAAACGGTCTTGTCACATCGACTGGTGAAGGGGATGGAAAGCGTATCGGAAGCACTGGTCAAAAAACTGGATCCGGAGATGATTCGTTTGTCACACCGCGTCACCACCATTCTGAAAAAGAAGCAGGTTGAACTGACGATTGAACATCAAGGGACACAGATGCAACAATCGTTTGATCATGTACTCATGACGTTACCGCCACGACTCAGCAGCCGGATGATCTGGATTCCGACTTTACCGGAAGCCGTGCACCGACAACTTGAAGCCACACCGACCTGGATGGCCGGACAGGCGAAAGTCGTTGTCGTTTACGAAACACCGTTTTGGCGACAAGCGGACCGGTCGGGCCTTGCCATCAGCTGGTCAGGGATTTTACAGGAAATTCATGATGCGTCGCCGCAAACCGGACCCGGTGCTTTATTCGGCTTCTTCCGTCTGACGGCATCAGAACGCGCGGCTTTCAGCGAAGCGGAATTGAAGAAGCAGTCCGTTGAGCAGTTGACCCGTTTATTTGGACAAGAAGCCGGTAATCCGATTGCTGTCTTTTATCAAGACTGGGCAAAAGAGCCGGAAACGGCAACGATAGCAGATGCGGCACCGTTAACCGACTTTCCTGTCTATCAACCGATTGACCTCGAAGATCCGTGGAAGGACACGGTGACGTTACTCGGAACGGAAAGTGATCCGGCGTTCGGCGGACATTTGGAAGGCGCTTTGCAATCGTTCGAACGGTGGCTTCGTAGTCAAATCAGTCCGAAGAAAGAGAGGGAGAACGAATGAGCATGAAGGATTCGACGTTTCATCGGGCATTCGGTACATACGGCATCTATTTTAATGAAGGAAAACTGCTCGTCATCCATAAGCAGGGCGGACCGTATACGTATCGGTACGATTTGCCGGGAGGCAGTCTCGAAGATTTTGAGACGTTACCGGACGCACTGGACCGCGAATTTCAGGAGGAAACGGGATTAACGGTCCGCTCAAAACGATTAATCGGGGCGTTTGAGTTTTTCATTCAGTCTGACTGGCACCGGGCGTCGCACCTTCATCATATTGGGGTGTTTTTCCATGTGTTAGAGGCTGACGGAAAGCCGTCTGTTCCAAAGATGTTTGACGGACAGGACTCAACCGGTTCGTCCTGGGTCAGCCGGGCAGACGTCGATATGTCCAACGCATCACCGCTTGTCTTAAAAGCCTTTGACTATTTGGAAAATCCAAAGACCGAGACAATGATGCGAATCGAGAATTGGATTGTGAAACAGTATGTGGTGTCATGAAATTGATAACGAAAAAAAATCTATCATCTTTTATGATGGAGTTTAATCCATAAAACAAGCCCAAATGTCTCTCGTATTCCGACTTGGATACACAAGAGATTTGGGCTTGTTTCATTAAGATGATTTTTGCTCGATTGACTGTTCAACCGGCTGCTGTTCCCGCCAGACGAACGTCAAGGCGATCCCGATTGCGAGCATGACCGTCGCAAAATAGAACGGATAGTTTAGGTCGACGTCAAATAAAATCCCGCCGATGATCGGACCGAGAATATTTCCGATACTCGTAAACATCGAGTTCATTCCGCCGACGAAACCTTGTTCGTTTCCGGCGATCTTCGACAAATAGGTTGTGACGGCAGGGCGCATTAAATCAAAGCCGACGAAGACAACCATCGTCACGAGAATAATCGAAAGATAACTTGTCACATAGGTCATGACAAGAACCAGTAATGTCGAACCGATTAAGCTGTACCGGATGAGACGGATTTCTCCGAACCAGCGCGTCAGACGTTCAAACAATCCGACTTGGACGATGACACCGACGATGGCACCGAGTGAAATCGCGAGCGCGATGTCTTTTGCGGTAAAGCCGAACTTCCGGTCGACGAACAAAGCGAACAGTGATTCGAACGAAGCGAGACCGAAGGAAGAAATCAACAACACCATAAAGGCGATGAAGTAGAGCGGTGAAAAAACTTTCCGGAAACCGGTCTTTTGCTGCGGTGTTGTCGTCTGTTCATAATGGCGTTCCGGTTCGCGTAATGTAAAGACCGACAAAATCATTGCGGTCAAGCCAAACGCTGCGGCAAAGAAAAACGGGACGCGGGTACCGACATCCGCTAGGAAGCCGCCGATTCCCGGACCGATGATGAAACCGGTCGAAATCGCTGCTGACATGTAGCCAAGGGCCTTCGGACGTGTATCGTTCGTGGTGATGTCGGCGATGAACGCTGTGACGGCCGGCATGATGAAGGCGGCACTGACACCACCTAAAATCCGCGACGCGAACAACACTTCGACGGATTGTCCAAGACCAAATAACAGTTCCGACATGCTGAAGATGAACAGACCGATAATGATCATCGGTTTGCGGCCATATTTATCGACGGCCCGACCAGCGAGCGGTGATAACACAAGCTGGGCAAAGGCGAATGCCGAGACCATGTAACCGACGGTCGAACCGGAGATGTTCAGCTCGTTCATGATGGTCGGGGTGACGGGAATGACAAGACCAATCCCTAAAAACGCGATAAAAAGATTAAGCAGTAGGGTGCCTAAGATCAATTTGTTATTTTGCATGGTAAATTCCTCTGTTTCTATAGTTTAAATCATCAGCGGACAAGCCCCCGCCAAAAAATCGGCCAGACGGCAGTAAAACGTCGTTGATAGGCCTCAACACCGTTGTAGACGAACTCGGTCATCGTGCCTTCCGTCACCGTCAAATAGGCGAGTGCGGCACTTTCGTAATCGTCCGAATACAAAATCTGTTCTTGGCGGTCGCGTTCCCGCAACAAACGGGTCAAGTGGCGTTGCATTGAATCAAAAAACGGATTAATCAAATCTGTTACTTCGCGTTCCAGCTTGACGGGCGGAAAATAGGCGATCCGTAAAATGAACTTCAGCTGATCGTTTTGGGTACTTTCCTGAAGAAACCAGTCAAAAAACCCTTTCAGGCTCGCTTCAAGCGTAAGATGGCGTGTTGAGATGAAGTACGTGGCGAGATGTGTTTTCTGTGTTTCGAGCGCATGCGTCATCGCGGTCAGGAACAAATCGTCTTTTCCGCGATAGTGGGCGTAAATCGACGGTTTTTTAATTCCGACTTCCTGCGCAATCTCTTGTAAGGACGCGCCCTCGTAGCCATGTTGGGCAAAATGCCGCAGGGCCGTTTGCAATAATAATGAAGCTTTCATTCAATCACCTTCCTAACGGTCGTTAGTTAACAGCCTAACAGATTCAAAACGATTGTCAAACAAAAAAGCCGAAGGTCGCGGGGACCTTCGGCTTAACACGTTTAATTACTTGTTGGCGATACGACCGCGTGAAGCGACGCGTGAACCTGTGATACCAGCGATTGATGTCACGATCATCGTTAAGATGAGAGCGACGAAGCCCCAAATTGAAACTTTATACGCTGTTTGTGTGGCTTGTTCTGTTTGGACGCGAACATCTTCCACTGTTTTCTTAAGATCAGCTGATGTTTCGTCAAGCGTTTGTTTTGCATTTTCAATCTGTTTGCTTGTTTCACTTGTTGCCTGGTTTAAGCCATCGACGATATTTTTCGTTGCTTTGTCCGCCTCTGCTTGTGAAAGATCTGTGTTTTGGGCAACAGCTTCAGCAATTTTGTCTTCATCGACTGAGTTTTGGATTTTTTCTGAACGTGCTGTCAATTTGTCACCAAGATCGCTGACGATTTTATCGAAGTCTTCCGGTTTTGTTAAGACATCTTTACCGGCTGCTGTTGCGTCATCTTTGACGGCATCGAGCTGACCTTGCAAGTAGTTTGGTTGTAATTCAGGAATATCTGTGTCTTTAAGGATTTCATCGACATTTCCTTCAAGTTCTTTTGTATCGACTTTTGAGACGTTATCCGTTACTGAGCTGAATCCTTTTGAGACAGCGTCTGATGTTGTGCTGGCGATTGCGCCGACACCTTGACCTGCTGCACCACCGACTGTACCAAGTACTGAACCAACTGTTTGGAACGTGTTGATTGTCGTGAATGTCAGCAAAGCGAACAAGAGGATGACGCTTGTTGACCATGTGAGGAAACCATGGACGAGTCCGGCACGTGATGATGTCACACCGGAAACGAAACCAGCGACGAACAATGAGATTAACAACGACAGGATTGCCCAGATGGCTAAGCCGATGCCGACACCGTCAAACGGTTTGTCGGACGTGACGTCCGTGACACCAAAACCGATTGCTGAACCGATTAAGCTGAATGTAATTAAAAGTGCAAAAAATGATACGACTCCCGCGATGATTGAACTCCACGAAATGTTTCGACCTGCTCCATCTGCTTCCGGCCGCAAGTACGACGAGAAACCTTTTCTTGTTTTTTCCATAATAATCTACTATCTCTCCACTTACGATTTTACGTACATCACTTGATTTCAAGAAGCTTTTTCTTAAACTGTTTTGAATTGAGATGTTGATGTGCATAGCTCTTATATAGCCGCTCAACTAGAGTAACAAACCTAGTATCAAAAGTACTCCTTTTAGAAACTTTAATCCGATTATTCTGAATAATCGGGTCATTACCATAGGCAAAACAGTTGATATTCAGAAAATGATTCGTTATGATTGTAACTAGAACGTTTTACTGTACGGTTTGATGATGGAATCATTTTTGCGATTCAAAATTATTCTCATGGAGGTGACCCCCTGTTTCAGGGGACAGAATTGGACATATTGTTAGTATTGAATTTGGCATTACTGGTGTTGTTGATTGTCTTGACGGCGTTTTTCGTCGGATCGGAGTTTGCCGTCGTCAAGGTGCGGATGTCACGGCTTGATCAAATGATTCAGGAAGGAAACAAAGGAGCGGTCCTCGCGAAGAAGGTCGCCAGTGACCTCGATTATTATTTGTCTGCCTGTCAACTCGGAATCACAATCACCGCACTTGGACTTGGAGCGCTCGGGAAACCGACCGTCGAAAAGCTACTTGGACCGGTCTTTGACGAGTTTGGTGTCGCAGCGGCCCTGTCGACGGTTCTTTCCTATACGATTGCGTTCGTTTCGGTGACGTTTTTACACGTTGTCATCGGTGAACTTGCTCCGAAGACACTTGCCATCCAGTACGCGGAACGGATGACATTACTGCTTGCACCGGCTTTGTATGTGTTCGGTAAAATCATGTATCCATTCATCTGGGTGATGAACGGTTCGGCACGTGTTTTCCTGCGTCTGTTCGGCGTTCAGCCGGCAGGGCATGAACAAGCACACTCGGAAGAAGAGTTGAAAATCATCATGTCGCAAAGCTTTCAGAGCGGTGAAATCAATCAGACGGAACTCGCGTTGATGCAAAACGTCTTCGCCTTTGATGAGAGGGTGACGAAGGACATCATGGTCCCACGGATGAACGTGACGACGCTGTCGCTCAGCATGACGTGGACCGAAGTCTTACAGATCAT
Organism: Exiguobacterium sibiricum 7-3; assembly: GCF_000620865.1. Lineage (NCBI taxonomy): Bacteria > Bacillati > Bacillota > Bacilli > Caryophanales > Exiguobacterium > Exiguobacterium artemiae. The sequence continues at coordinate 1,612,598 of NZ_KK211190.1, read as the reverse complement.
GACTTACAATCAATACACGCGTTACCCGGTCATCGAGGATTTTGATAAAGATAAGATCATCGGTTACGTCAACGTCAAGGAAGTCCTGACCGATCAGGCAAACGATCAACAACGCGACTTACAAAAGTATATGAAAGACATTCCGGCCGTGTCCGAAATGACACCGCTCCAGGAAACGTTGTTAAAGATGAAGGTGACGCGTTCCCACATCGCGCTCGTCATCGACGAGTACGGCGGGACTGCCGGCATGATTGCGATGGAAGATTTGCTTGAAGAAATCGTCGGTGAGATCCGCGATGAATTCGATGAAGATGAACAGGCCGACATTGAGACGGTTTCGAAGACGGAGTACCATCTGTCGGGGACCGTGTTGCTGGCAGATTTACAGGAACGGTTTAACCTGACGTTTGCTGACGCGGATGAAATCGATACGATTGCCGGCTTCATTCAAGCGCAAGGAACGGACTATCAAGCTGGTGAGCGGCTTGAGATGGAGACATACGATCTCGAACTGTTACACGTCGAAAACTATCAAATCCAGCAGGTGAAGCTGGTATTGAAACAGATTTCCTAATACTAAAAACGGTCCCTCGAATAGGAGAGACCGTTTTTTTTGATAGAATCATTTAATTATTCCGCCCACCATAAGGCATCTTCCGGCTTCTTCGCGACGGCATGCAGTTCTTTTTCCGTCGAGACGGTCGGGTGGGAACCTTTTAAGGCTTTGCCCGATGTACTCTTGAAGAAGAAGAAGAACGTAATGAAGCCGATCACGCTGACGGCAGTCAGGTAATACGCCGGAGCGAGCGGATTTTGTGTCGCATGGACGAGCCATGTCGAGACAAGTGGTGTCGTTCCGCCGAAAATCGAGACGGACACGTTAAACGTAACAGAAAGTGTCCGGTAACGGACGTCTGTATAAAAGATACTCGGCAACAGACTTGGCATCGTTCCTTCGAAAATCGCGAGGAAGAAACCAAGAATGAAGATTCCGATTCCGACGAACAAGAGTGGTTTCAGACCAATCAGGTAGAACGAGAGAATCGACAGAATCGACAGACCGGCCAGTGCAAACAGGACGATATTCCGATTGCCTTTTTTGTCGCTGAGTTTACCGAAGAAGTAAGCAAGCGGAATCATGATGACCATGACACCGGTAATCAAGATTGTACTCGTTGAACTTGAAATCCCCATGACTTCATTCAGGTAAGACGGCATATACGACAGTAACATGTAATTCGTGATGTTGAAGAACGCAACGGCGATGAAACACACGATGATATCGCGTTTATGATCGCGGAGGATTTCCCGGAACGTAGCCGGTTCTTCCGTATTTTCATTGATTTCGTTTTCGAAGATCGGTGATTCATCAAGATGACGACGCAGGTACAGACCAAACAGTCCGAGTGGTGCCCCTAAAATGAACGGGATCCGCCAGCCCCATGACGCCATTTGATCGTCGGATAATGTGACGAACAGGACGGTTGCGAGAATCGACGCGAGAATATACCCGGCTAGTGTTCCGATTTCAAGACCACTTCCGAGGGCACTCCGTTTGTTGTCTGGTGATGATTCAGCGATGTAGACCATTGCACCGGCATATTCACCGCCGGTTGAGAAACCTTGTAAAATCCGGGCCAGTAACAGTAAAATTGGTGCCCAAATTCCGATTTGATCATACGTTGGTAATAATCCAATGATGAGGGTCGAACCGGCCATCATGACGATTGTTGTCGTCAAAACGACCTTTCTTCCAAGGCGATCTCCGATTCGTCCGAAGACGATTCCGCCGATTGGTCGCATTAAAAAAGCGATCGCAAACGTTGCAAAGGTAAAGACAAGCTTCAGTTCATCATTTTCAACAGCACTAAAGAAGTTTTGACTGATGATGATTGCGAGATACGAATAAAGACCAAAATCGAACCACTCCATCGCATTCCCAATTCCAGTCGCGTAGACACTTTTTTTGGTTTGCTTCATGTCGACGACATTGACTTTTTCTTTTCTGAATTTCATAAGTTCTATTCACTCCCTTTAATAAGTTCGTATCGTAACATAGTAGGAAATGAAGTCAAGTCGCTAAGCGGCTTAATGACTTGAAAACGACTGAGAATGGCTCTGTACAGGGAGTTGTCAATCCGTTGAGACTCTAAGGAAGACGTCTTGTCCTAAAGATTTATGAAAAAATAATAATTTTTTTCATTTCTTTTCACAAAAATGACACGTTTTTCATTCGTTTTCATTTTATTTGTCCGTCAAGAATCCTCCCTAAGCAGGAGGTGAAATCAAGGAAATGATTGGTAAAATTAAATGGATACATAGATGAATGATGAGGGGCGAGATGACATGAATACGCGACGCATGGGAAAGTGGCTGGCAGGTTTGTTAGGTGTGGTGATCATCAGCGGAACGGCTTGGTATTATCTGTTTGAGACGTCGCAAGTGAACGGTTTTCCGATTCCACGGACGGGGACGGTCGAGGAAAAGCCGGAGGGTTTATTAGTCAAGACGCACCTCGTGTCGGAAGTTGAAGGACCCGGCGTATTATACGAAATGCGGATCCGGCAAGCCGGCTGGAAATGGATCGACCGGGAAGGACTGGCCGCCTGGTATGAAAAAGACGGCCGAATGATTGAACTGACGACATTTGATGATGAATTGTTTCTCGAACCGGCTGAACGTGCCGGCATCGAACAATAAGACAAGCGGAGTTCCTATTCACAGGGACTCCGCTTGTTTTGTCTGTTCAATTTGTATAGAGCAGCTTTTTCGTATCTTTTTCGTAGACCCGGTAATCAATTTCGAAATCCTGATTCCGGGTCGTTGTCACCCGGCAATAATACGGAACCTTCTTGCCGTAAGCATCAAGATCCGGTCCGTCACGGAAAGAAAACGTATCGTTGGTTTCTGTTAAGGTGATGTCGATTGATGTTCCTTTTGACTCAGACGGTTCCAAAACACAGGCACCTACTAATACCCGGTAATCACGAAACACCATCTCGGTGAAACTCGGCACCGTTATCCAAAGACACAGCAATCCGAGTAACAGGACACCCGTCCATTGGAGTTTCTTAAAGAATGAGTACTGTTTGTTGTCAAAATGAAGAACCAAAAGGTAACAGGCCGGTAAGACAAACGCGACACCCAATAAGAAAATGAAAAAATAAGTGATGATTTCAGCATTCATTTGGATACGACCGCCTGATGGAGTGACCAGTGCAGTGCGGTATCAGATGCATTGATTTTTTGGAAGCCAATTTTCTCCAAGATCCGGATTGAAGCATGATTCGTCGTCGATGTTTCAGCTAAGACAGTCGCAACGGCCAGGTGGGACAAAGCCCAGTCGACAAGAGCGTCGATGGCTTCCGTTGCATAACCGTGGTTTTGGTAAAGTTCCAATAAACCATAGCCGATTTCCACTTCTTTGTTTGCGGATGGCAGTCCTTTAAACCCGATGTCCCCGATAATGTTCCCGTCCTGGCGAATAACAAGCCAGCTGCCCCAGTGGAGCAGGGCAGGATTCCCTGCCAATTCAGACAAGTGATGTTCAAGTTCAGGACCGTTCTCGTAACGTTGTTCCTGAACGAGCGGTGTCCATTCAGTCGTATAAGGAACAATCGTCAATCGGTTGGTTTTAATGGTCATGGTCATATTCCTACCCTCGAAGTAGTTTGAGTTATTCAGATGAATACAATAACTTATCTGTCTTGAAATCGTAAATCCGGTAAGAAATTGGAAATGCATGATCTTTTGTAGTCGTCACGTGACACGTATACGGGACGTCCGGTCCGTAAGCCCCAAGTTCGACCCGATCAAGAAAACTGAAATAGTCACCTGTTTTATCCAAAGAAAGATCAATCGTCCGCGGCTTGGATTGATCATCGTATTCCACCGTACAGGTTCCTTTAATTGTCGCATAGTCATGAAAAACGATGTATTTCAAGCTGGGAACAGTGTAAACAATCAGTCCTACACCACACAACAACATCAGAAAGGTCCCGATATAATGCTTGAATCTCGCCTCATTGTCATGACGAAACAAGAAAAATGCCAATATGCTCAGCAAAATCAGCACAAAACCGCCTGCGAGAATGGCGTAATAAAAAAGCACTTCTTGATTCATGTTCCAAGTCCCCTCATAAATACAAGCCGTTCGCCTGAACGACGAATTGCGAGTGCTCATAATGATAGGTAATGACGGAATAGTCGAACGGACGACCATTCGTCAAGTGGAAGATCGTCTCGACCGTCAATGCCGGATCACCGGCTTTTAGCTCCAAGTGTTGCGCAATCGAGTCCGGCAACTTGCCGACATGCATGTACATATCCGAGAACCCGATATTCAGTCCGAGTGCTGTCTCCAGATATTCAAAAATCGACTGTTCGACGATTTCTCGGTTCAAATAAGGGACAATTGCTTGACGGTAATAGGACTCTTCGAGGCACATGATGTTGTCGTCGATATAGCGGATCCGTTTAATGGCATAGACCATTTCGCCGGGAGCACTCCCCAGGTTTTCGATGATTTCTTCCGGGCACGGGATCAACTCAAACGACAGTACTTTGGATTTGATGTCGTGCTCGACTAAATTTTGTTTAAATCCTTGCGTCGAAAACAGCTCGATATAGCCTTTCCGATTTGTCTTGCGGACAAAAATTCCGCTGCCGCGGACTTGAAAGATGGTCCCTTTTCGCTCCAATAATTCCAGTGCTTTCGTCATCGTCGTCTTGCTGACCTCGAATTGACGGATCAATTGATCGAGAACCGGTAGTTTGTCGCCTTGCTGTAAGGCATGTCGTTCAATATAAGCTTCGATTTCCGTCGCCGTCTGTTGGTATTTCAGCATGGTTCACCCTCATTTTCCAGTAATTGTTCTACTTTTTTACTATAGCATAAGATGATTTTGAACTACATTATTCAAATAATTAAATTAAATATGGATTGATAAATTGTACATGTACAATTATAATAAGGATGTACGATTCGGATTTACAACATAAGGAGGTTCAGGGATGAGTAAAGTGCGGGATTATCAGCAGCTGGCGCATTCAATTTTGGAGGCAGTCGGCGGCGAGGACAATATCATCAGTGTCGCGCGGTGTGCGACTCGGCTACGGTTAGTGTTGAAGCGGTCGGATGCGAAGGCGAAAGACCAGGTCGCTGCTTTACCGGGTGTCATCACGGTCGTCGAGTCAGGCGGTCAGTTCCAGGTCGTCATCGGACAGCATGTCGGGGAAGTGTATGAAGCATTCCGGCCACTTGTTTCATTAGAGGACGGGAATTTGGATCAGGGAACCGAAGCACCGAAAGGAACCATCTTGAACCGGATCATCGCGACGATGTCCGCCGTCTTTGCACCGTTCGTCTATATCTTGGCAGCGGCCGGTATCCTGCAAGGGGCACTCATCTTAATTTCGCTTGTGTTTAAAGACTTTGCCGCGACGGGAACATATGAAGTGTTCAGCTTTATCTCATGGGCACCGTTTACGTTCCTGCCGATTTTCATTGCCATCACGGCAGCGAACCACTTTAAAGTCAATCAGTTCATCGCCGTCGCCTGTAGTGCGGCACTCGTCAGCCCGACTTGGGCCGAGATGGCCGGACGGGTCACATCCGGTGAATCGATTTCATTCATCGGCATCGCCTTATCGGGTACGACCTACACGTCATCGGTCTTGCCACCGTTGTTCCTCGTCTGGTTGTTGTCTTATCTTGAAAAATTCCTGAACCGGACAATCAATGACGTCATCAAACCGTTGTTCGTCCCGTTCTTCTGTATGGTCATCATGGTGCCGCTGACGATTCTCGTCATCGGTCCGATTACGACACTCGGAGCGGAAGGAATTGCAAACGGATACAATTATTTAGCAGAAAATGCACCGGCGCTAGCCGGATTGATCATCGGTGGTTTTTGGCAGATTATCGTCATCTTTGGTGTCCACTGGGGCGTCACACCGATGGTCCTGGCGAACTTCGAACAATATGGTCGGGATTCGTTCCAGGCGTATCAGACGATTGCCGTCATCGCCCAGGTCGGTGCCGTCATCGGTGTCATTTTAAAAACACGCAACAAAGAAACGAAAAAGGTTGGTGTCTCAGCCGGTCTGACCGGGATTTTCGGAATTACCGAACCGGCGATTTACGGCGTGACGTTACGCTTTAAGAAACCGTTCATCTACGGCTGTATCTCGGGCGCGGTCGGAGCAGTCGTCGCGAGTTTCTTCAAACCGTATTACTTCGCCTACGCCGGTCTGCCTGGACCATTGACGCTCGTCAACGGCATCAGTTCCGACTATCCGTCGTCGATCGTCGGATTGTTGATCGGAACGGCGATTGCCTTGATTTTACCGATCGTCTTGATTCAAATTCTCGGTTTTGGTGAAGAGAAAGTCGTCTCGGTCACGACGACACCTGCGACACCGGTGCCGGCACAAGAAGTCAGTGCGACGTTGACGAACGAAGAAACGATTCAAGCACCACTGGCCGGACAAGTCGTGCCACTGTCTGACGTACCAGATGAAGTCTTTGCCTCGGGAGCGATGGGACAAGGTGTCGCGATTCGTCCGACTGGCAACACGGTCGTCGCACCGTTCGCTGGGACTGTCGTCATGATTGCGCCGACGAAACACACGATTGGTCTCCGGTCGACAAGTGGTGTCGAAGTGTTGATTCACGTCGGTCTCGAAACCGTCGGCTTGGACGGAAAACCGTTTACGTTACACGTTGAAGACGGAGCACATGTCGAAGTGGGTCAAACGCTGTTGACGTTTGACGCCTCTGCAATCGAACAGCATGGCTTACAGACGATCACACCCGTCATTGTCACGAACGCGTCCAGTTACGCGGAAGTGTTGGCGACAGACGCCGGTACGGTCGAAGCCAATACGGCGATTTTAACGATTGTTAAATAAGAGAGAATAGAAGGAGGAAATAAAGATGAAGACATTACCAAACGATTTTTTATGGGGCGGGGCACTCGCTGCCCATCAATTTGAAGGCGGCTGGAACGCCGGTGGCAAAGGACCAAGTGTCGTTGACGTCATGACAGCGGGTGAACACGGAGTTGCCCGACGAATCACCGAGACGATTGAAGACGGGACGTTTTATCCGAACCATGAAGCGATTGATTTTTATCACCGCTATAAAGAAGACATTGCCTTGTTTGCCGAGATGGGATTGAAATGTCTCCGGACGTCAATCGGCTGGAGCCGGATTTTCCCGAACGGCGACGAAACGGAACCGAATGAAGCTGGACTGCAGTTTTATGATGATGTCTTTGACGAGTTGTTGAAACACGGCATCGAACCGATCATCACGCTGTCACACTTCGAAATGCCGTTGCACCTGGCCCGCGAATACGGCGGTTTCCGTAATCGGAAAGTCGCCGAGTTCTTCGAGCGATTCGCTGAAGTCTGCTTCACGCGCTACAAAGACAAAGTCACGTACTGGATGACGTTCAACGAAATCAACAACAAGATGGATGTCGAAAACCCGTTGTTCCTCTGGACAAACTCCGGTGTCAAAGTCGAACCGGGCGAAAACGCGATGGAAGTCATGTATCAGACCGGTCACCACGAGTTGATCGCCAGTGCTCTTGCCGTCGCGAAAGGAAAAGCGATCAATCCCGACTTCCAAATCGGGGCGATGATTTCACACGTCCCGATCTATCCATACTCGTCGCATCCGGAAGACGTCATGCTGGCTGAAAAATCGATGCGTCAACGGTACTTCTTCCCGGATGTTCAGGCGCGCGGTTACTATCCGAACTATGCCTTAAAAGAGTTTGAACGCGAAGGATATGCCATTCCGATTCTCGACGGCGACGACGAAATCCTGAAAAACGGAACGGTCGACTACATCGGCTTCAGCTATTACATGTCAACGACCGTCAAACACGACGCGACTGTCAACAATACAGGCAACATCGTCAACGGCGGTCTTGCGAACGGTGTCGAGAATCCATACATCCAGTCAAGCGACTGGGGCTGGGCGATTGATCCGGTTGGACTCCGCTACGTTCTGAATCGTCTCTATGACCGGTACCAACTCCCGCTCTTCATCGTCGAAAATGGCTTTGGGGCCGTCGATACGATTGAAGATGGCAAGATTCATGACGCAGCGCGGATTGACTATCTGAAGACGCATATCGAAGCGTTGACGGAAGCGGTCACGGAAGACGGCGTCGAATTGATGGGCTACACACCGTGGGGCATCATCGACATCGTATCGTTTACGACGGGTGAGATGAAAAAACGCTACGGGATGATTTACGTCGACCGTGACAATGAAGGCAACGGTTCAATGGAGCGGATGAAAAAAGATTCGTTCGACTGGTATAAACAGGTCATTGCGACAAACGGACAAGACTTGGCGTATGACAAAGCAACACAACGTTAAGCCGGCAAACCTCCACCTGAAGCGGGTGGAGGTTATTTGTTGTATCGAAAAAAGACTTGCTTGATCAAGCGAAAGACAGGATGATAAAGAAGATGTCATCCATTTTTTGTATGGATTAATAAAAATCATCCTAAATACAGGATGATTCAAAAATATGATGGAGGTTATACATATGTTTACAGTTGATGAGTATTTAGCTTCAATCAAAACGAATCTTGCGCAGCACACAGACGTGCTGGTCAAAAATTTGAAGACAATCGCAGAGGCGAACTTTGCACAGGATGTCGAACTGCTAGATTTTTCTGCGTTTATCGAACCGTCGCGGCATGATCTATCAATCATGTTCTTTTCGATGGACCGAGAAGCAAATGAAGTGTTTGAAGAAGACGGGACGCCGGGCTTTGCCGGCAGTAAATCGATGCTCGACGAGGCGGTGTATTATCACGTTACACCGAAACAATCGGATGACTTTGATGTGTTCCATGAGGAAAATGAAGAAATCTTGATCGAACAGGAGCGACAACTCTTTGCGGATTGGTTCAGCACGTGTTGGCAACAAGCCGGTGGAGAGCGGGTTCAACTGCCTGCCTATTTTAATGTCCACGACGAAGGAGAAACGTTTGACTTGAAGCGGCGGAATTGGATGGATGAAGAGGGGAAATGGGATTGAGTTCGGAGGCGATTGGCAAGAACCGCTTCATGGTGGGTATCAGCATTGCGACGGTTTGGGAGTTTGAAGCGACGTTAGATTACTTTCACGTGAAAGAAACGGAACGGATCACGTACCCGTACGGGGAATACTTTTGCCGGACAATCAACGGGAAACCTGTCGTTTTTTACAGCACCGGTGTCCGGAAAGTAAACGGGGTCGGCGGTAACCAGTACATGCTGGCGCGTTTTTCACTTCAGAAAGTGCTTGTCGTCGGGACATGCGCTGGGATCGACGAACGGTTTGACGTACTTGACATCCTCATTCCGGACCGAGCGGTTCAATATGACTGTACGGTGAAGGAAGTCGAGCCGTTGCTGAAACCGTCGTTCATCGTTGAAATCGATGTGCTGAAATACGGCATTAAAGGTAACGGGACGATTGGGACGGCTGACCGCGCGGTCGTCATGTGGAATCGGACAACCGAAAGAGCCCGACTTCCCTCGGTATACGGGCGAATACTTACACATTGCCTATATCGGGAAAGCACCTGAAGTCCGGGAAGACAACGTCCGTCTAGAGGAAATTTCATTCGCTGAATTAAAAAATCGCAAGCAGGTCGCTTCGACGTTCGACGCTGTACTGATCATGCCGAATAAATTACTGGAAGCGGATCAAGGCGAGTATGCCGATACCTACTTGAAAATGCGAATTCCGACGTTTTTCATCGGGTCGAATAAGGGGCATGTGCCGTTCATCGCGGACTGGATTTCGTACAAGGAAGCGGCGGGGGAGACGACCGATTATGCAGCCGGTTACTTAAACGGGAAAAAGACCTTGTTTTGGACGTACGGGTTATACAACGATGTCAAAACGAAGGGACATATTACCGCCATGTATTCGAATGTCTTTCAAACAGTGGAAACGGTAAAGAACAAACAACGGCAGTAACAAAAAACGCCACTCCGGCATAGAATCGGAATGGCGTTTTACGCATGAAATTGCGTCATAATGAGAAACGTGGAGTGAGCTGTTGAAAAAGTCGATTGGCGCCGAAACCCGAGCTGTTCATACAGGTGAATCGCCCGTTCGTTAAATGTCGCGACGGTCAAACGAAGGGGTAAGGAAGTCTGGGATTTGGCGGTATCGAGAACAAACGAACAAAAGGTAAAACCAGTTCCTTGCCCGGTCAGTTTTGGCTGACGGCCGAGTCCGATATCCAAGTAGTCATCTGGATACAGGTGAAGTGAACGACCGGGTGGTACTTGAGCTGATCGGCCGGTACAGAAGAAGCCGACCAGTTGTGCTTGATCGATGACGGCCTGATAGGAACCGTCGAGCAGTTCGGCATACGCTTCCTCCGACGTCTCCATATTGTAAAAATCGTACGGCGGCGGATAGGTCCACTTCAGAATCGCAGTTGCCTGTTCAACCGTCATCGGGACAGCTTGAAATGTCATAACTTGTACCTCCGGATATAATTTTCTCCACTGTATCGCATTCCTGTTATTTTTTCTATATAATGTAAAAAAAGAACGGGGGAACGAATATGACATCAACGGAATTTTACCAACACTTACCGGTCCTTGAGACCGAACGATTGGTGTTGCGACCACTGCAAGTGAAAGATCTCGACGATCTATTTGAATACACACAAGACGAGGAAACCGCCCGTTACGTGACGTGGAGTGCCAATCAAACGATTGAGCAGGCAGAGCAGTTTCTGAACTACGTCCTGTCGAACTACGAACAGGGGAAAGAAGCACCATGGGCGATCGTTTGGAAGGAAACCGGCAAGATGATCGGGACGATTGACTTTATTCATTTGTTGCTCGATGACAATGAACAAGCGGAACTCGGTTATGCGTTATCGCGTCAGTTCTGGGGCAAAGGCATCGTCACGGAAGCGGTCGAATGCGTCATGGCGTTCGGTTTTGAGGAACTCAAGCTCGAACGGATTCAAGCGCGGTGCATGGAAGGCAACATCGGTTCCGCCCGGGTGATGGAAAAAGTCGGCATGAAGTACGAAGGAACGTTACGCCGGTTAATCTTCATCAAAGAAGCGTTTCACGACGTCAAGATGTATTCGATGTTACGGGATGAGTATGCCATGTTGCGCCAAGGGTCGACACAACAGACGAAACAACATCAATGAGTCAAAACCCCCAATCCGGTTTGCCGGTTTGGGGGTTTTTCTGATTACATTGTCTGCTCGACGGATGAAGCATCCACGAATTCAACCGTATGCGTCACCGTATCAAGAATCCGCGTCCGTGGATCATCTTTTGAGAGGAAGATGGCTTCCCCGGTCGCGTCAAAGGCAAACGCCGTCGGAATCGAGAAGCCGCAGTTCCGGTATGACCCGTCGGCGTGACTCGTTCCGATGAACAGTGCTGATTGCTGGCGGCTGATTTTTTGTGCTTCACCGGACCAGTCCGTGTATTGTTCCTCACTAAACATTCCGACACCGATTGGATTAAAGATGATATCCACCGTATCGTGCTTCAGACCATCGAGTCCGAGAAAAACCTCGCGGCAAAGCAGATATCCGGCTGCTTGCCCGGCAACGATGGCGGTCGACGGCGTATAGAGCGGACCCGCTTCCGGTGTCTTCGCCCGGTCGAGCAGGAGCTCTCCTTCTGCATTGATAATCAGTGCCCGGTCCAAACGGTTTGCGTCGCGGTAACCGGTCACGATGATCGTCGCATACTGTTTTGCTAACTGGCGCAACGTCGCGACATCTGTCTCGCGGCAATACCCTTCCGGATAGAGAAGGAGATTGATGTCCGGATAGGCGGCAATCTCACGTCGTAATTGTTCGAGTTGGGTTTCTTGTTTTGGTTGGCCGATTAAAATTTTCATAGTGGAGCACATCCTTATAAGTAGTGTAGGAATTAAGAAATTTGTTTTGTTGTCTGATCTTCGCGGAAAAATGCTTCCTTGTTTGATCGCAGAACACTAACAATCAGCACGACACTCAGTCCCGCAAGCAGGACGGCGGCAACGATGATGCTGAACCGAAGCGGGAGCACATCACCGGTAAAACCAATCACTAAAATGAACAGGATTTGAACCAGGCTTTGACCAAGACCATACAGGCTCGTGAAGCGGCCAATCAAATCGTGCGGGACATTGTTTTGGTAAAACGTCAGGAAACCGGTTCCGGAAAACGTATTAAAAAAGCCGAGTAACAAAAATCCGACCGTCACCATCAGGAATGAGTCGGCAGTCGCATAAAGTAAGTAACCGAGCGCAACAAACAGATAACCGCTGACGAGTAATGCCTTGAGCGACAGCCGGTTCGCAAAACGTGCCACGGTCAGACCACCGAGAATGGAACCAATTCCCGTGATGCTGATCAGAAGTCCGTAATCGGTTGTGGTCAGACCGACGACTGTCTGTAGAAACACGACTTCCTGGGCATCCATCGCGAGAGCGAGACTCATGGACAGAATCCCGAGTATGTAAATCAGACAAACGAAACGATTGGTACGGCTGAAGCGGCTCACAGTCCGCCAATCTGTTGCGAGATCCCCGACCTGTAGTTTTGGAGTAGATGCTGCGTGCGGAACAGACGGCAAAGTAAGCAGTAACAGACCGGATACGAGGAACGACACCGCGTTGATCCAGATAGCCACTCCCGGTGTTGCGATAAGCAACAATAATCCGGCGATGGCCGGACCAATCAAAAAAGCACTTGATGTAATCAGACTCCGGTACGCATTAAACGATTTGCGGCTGTTTTCCGGGACGATTTGCGTCAGATAACTGATTGCGGCTGGTTCAAAAAACGCTTTGACGAGCGCAAGTCCGAACAATGTCAGGTAAATCAACGGTAACGTCGAAATCAGGGGAATTAAGGCAACGAGCAGTGCACGGATCGCATCTGTTCCAATCAACCATCGCCGGACATCGACCCGGTCAATCACGCTGCCGGCCCAAAATTTCATGAACAGGGAGGCAAGTGGACCAATGATCCAAAGACCGGCGACCGCAGCGGCTGATCCGGTCAATTGATAGAGGTAAACATTGATGGCGACTAAATACACAAAATCTCCGAACTGGGAGATACCGAATGAGAGAAGTAGCGTTGAAGTGCGAGACACGATAGTCCACCTACTTTAGTCATACATATTTTACCAAAAGTATACAGGAAGTGTGGATGATGTGCTATACGAGAATTCAATTACTTATTCAGGACGTGAATCCGATTTCTGTAGAAGTGACTGTAGAAGCGAACTGATTACGCTGAATGTAAAGGGGATCAAAATCAGCAGGAAAGCAAAAAGAATGAGAGCGGGCGCATCATCACGGTCGGCGACGATGAACATGACAGGAAATAAACAGAGTGCGACGGCACTTATGAGATAACCACACATGGTGATGATCCCGAATGAAGCGGCAATCGGTGTAACGGTTGCGTTCGATTTGAGGGAACGAAGAATTTTCAAGATATGGATGAAGGCAATCAGACAAGGGATGAATGCTAATAGTCCCGCCATCAAAATAAAATAACCCGGTTTATCCAGTAAAATATCCAGTGAGAATCCTTTTTGTGCTCTTTTAATAAACAGGGAAATCGCGACTCCTGCTAATCCGAACAAACCAATCAGCATTCCAGTGAAAACCAGTTGCAAATACACGAGACGCCATTTTTTCATGATCAATCCCTCCTTTCTTTCTGTCAGTATAGAACAACCGACATGAAAGATTGCCCGTCTGAAGGCGGATTTAAGCGAGGGAATCGATTCTTTTGTTTAATTCAAAGCAAAGTACTCGGAATTAAATTGGAAGTATGTTACGCTATAAATAAGAAAAGTAAGGAAGTAAGGAAAATCAGAAAAAGAAAGAAGGAAGTTCGGAATGGAGCTATCCAAGTTGACGTCCAAAGGACAAATTACGATCCCGAAAAAAATCAGACAAGCGTTACAGGTGGAGGAAGGAGATCGCGTTGCATTCATCGAGGAAGACGGGTTTGTCATCATGGCGAAAGCGGATTTACAACAGCTGCATGACCTTCAAGATATATTGAGTGACGAAAAGTTCAAGTTGCTCATTCAAAAAGCGAATCATCATTTATAAACCAATCGATTGACCAATTTAAAGGAGGAACTACAGATGGATATGCGCGAAGTAGATTTACCGGGAATCGGACGGAAGTTCGAAGGAATTACAACACGGGGAGATAAGGTGGTCGTGATCGTCCATGACGACGGACGCCGGGAAATGCACCATTACGACGATGACGATTTTGATGAGAGCATCTCGAGCGTGACGTTTAATGACGCCGAAGCCCGTCAGATGGCCGGTATTTTAGGTGGGCTGGCCTATAAACCGAAAGACTTGGAAAAAATTGAACTGGCATTTGACGATCTCGTCATCGAATGGTTCAAGATCGGACAGGATTCAGCCGTCAATAACCGGACGATCGGTGAGCTTGATGTTCGCAATCAATATGACATCTCAATCATCGCGGTTCTGAAACACGATAAATCAAAATCATTGAATCCGGGACCGGAAACACGTCTTGAAGCAGGAGATACCATCGTCTTGTCCGGAGAACGTCAAAACGTCCGCCATATCACGAAAGCTCTATTCTCAATTGAAGGAGGCGGATGATATATGGATCATTTAATATTTGAAGTCGGTACCGCGCTTATCTTAGTGGCGATCGCAGCATTGCTTGCGAATAAATTGAATTTTTCGATCATTCCGTTTTTAATCATTTTAGGAATGATCGTAGGACCGCACGCTCCGACAATCGGGATACTAGACTTCAAGTTCATTGAAAGTGCTGAGTTCATCAGCTTCCTCGGACGCATCGGTGTCCTGTTCCTCCTGTTTTATCTGGGACTGGAGTTCTCAATCGGAAAATTAATCCGGTCGGGTAAATCAATCGTCACGAGCGGAACGATTTATTTATCGATCAACTTCACCGGTGGATTGTTGTATGGATTCATCGCCGGCTTCCCCCTATATGAAGTGTTAATCATCGCCGGAATCATCACGATCTCATCCAGTGCAATCGTCGCGAAAGTACTGGTCGACTTGCGCCGGACCGGGAATACGGAAACGGAATTGATTCTTGGAATCATCATGTTCGAGGACATCTTCCTCGCCGTCTATCTGTCCGTCTTGTCAGGACTCCTGCTTGGAGACGGGACGACGTTACTTGGTTCGTTAACCTCGATTCTGATTGCCCTCGGTTACATGTTGCTGTTCTTCATCATCGCAAGGAAAGCGACACCACTCCTCAACCGGATGTTGAAGATCGCCTCGGACGAAGTCTTCATCATCGTTGTCTTTGCGTCATTGTTCTTCGTCGCCGGTTTTTCGGAAACAATCCACGTCGCGGAAGCCATCGGTGCCTTACTGCTCGGACTGGTCTTTTCGGAAACGGATCAAGGCGAACGGATTGAACATCTCGTCGTCCCGTTCCGCGATTTCTTCGGTGCGATCTTCTTCTTCAGCTTCGGACTGAGCATTGATCCGACGATGCTGCTCGATGCCGTGTGGCTCGCACTTGGTGCCGTCGTCATCACGATTGTCGGGAACTATGTCGCCGGAATGATTGCCGGACGCAGAGCCGGGCTGTCACACAAAGCTTCTTCAAACATCGGGCTAACCATCGTCTCCCGTGGTGAGTTTTCAATCATCGTCGCGAATCTCGGGATCGCCGGCGGACTGATGGACATCCTGTCGCCGTTTTCCGCCTTGTATGTCTTAATTCTCGCGATTCTCGGACCACTCATGACGAAAGAATCCAAACGGATTTATAACTTCATGAACGGTATCTTTAAATGGACGGAACCTAAACCGAAAAAGACAAAACCAAAAGCGTGATGGCCAGCGTCTGTCAGGTAAAACGGACAGGCATCAAGCAGGCTTTCGAAGCTCCGCTGTCGTATTCCTTTAAGTAACCAATCTGTACGAGGAGGGATACAATGAAAGCCGTCATTTGTACTGCTTATGGTCCACCGGATGTATTGAAGTTACAAGAAGTCGAAAAGCCTGTCCCAAAAGCCTTTGATCTGCTGATTCAGGTA
Source organism: Exiguobacterium sibiricum 7-3 (assembly GCF_000620865.1). NCBI lineage: Bacteria > Bacillati > Bacillota > Bacilli > Caryophanales > Exiguobacterium > Exiguobacterium artemiae. The sequence continues at coordinate 1,596,505 of NZ_KK211190.1, read as the reverse complement.
CATGCCTCTGCCGTTCACTCCGGGGATCGGCGGATGCGGGCACTCGATGTCCCGGCAGCAGGAAAGCTTCCGATGCGTCTCGTCGTCGGATGGAAAGCACCGAGACAGCCGATTTTAGGAGTCGTCTTAGCGGGCGAAGTCGTCGCGACGGGCAGTCGTGTCCAGCACTTCAAAGTCGGCGATCGGGTCTACGCCCTGACCGGGATGCGCTTTGGCGGTTACGCCGAGTATGCCTGCATCAAGGAAAACAAATGTGTGGAGCAGATGCCGCGTAACGCGAGCTTTGCAGAAGCAGCCAGCCTTCCGTTTGGCGGAACGACCGTCCTGCATTTTTTCCGGAAACTGAACCTCGAGCAGGCGAAGACGATTTTGATTTACGGGGCGTCCGGAGCCGTCGGTTCAATTGCTGTCCAAATCGCGAAACAGTATGGTCTTCATGTAACGGGCATCTGTAGCGGGCGGAATGCTGAACTGGTCACACGTCTTGGGGCGGATGTCGTCGTCGACTATACAAAGCCGGGCTACGATGCGTCGTTAACGAGGTATGACGCCGTATTTGATGCGTCCGGGAAGGTCGATAAACGGACAGCCCGTCAGCATGTCGGACCGAACGGAGCGTTTCGTTCAGTCGCCGGACAAGGTGTCGCCCGTGCGCTGAAAAAAGATTTAACCCTGCTGAATGAGTGGTTTGAAGCGGGGCAGATCAAAGCAGTCATCGATACGGTGTATTCGCTTGACGACATCGTCGCTGCTCACCGTTACGTCGATTCCGGACAGAAGCACGGCAATGTCATTGTGTCGGTTGCCGACGATCATGGTTGAACGGATAAAATGAAATACAATCATGAAAGGAAAAACCTTTGAACACGTACATGGATGAAATGTATCGTTTCAAAGGTTTTTTGCTTGTGCTGTAGATTACTTCAAGACATCATAGGTTGCCATGATGAACTGTCCGGACGGACGAGAACCGGTCAGGCGGAAGCGGGTTTCAAGCGTCCCTTCCGGAAACAGCGGAATCCCGCTACCGAGGACGACCGGTGCGATTGCCAGTTCGAGCTGATCAATCAGTTGCAACCGTAAGGCTTCCTGAATCAATTCACCACCACCGATCAGCCAAATCTTCCCGTCGATCGTCGGACCGATCCGATTGATTAAGGCATCGAGTGATTCATTCGTGTAGGTCGCGTGTTCCGACAGTTTGCCCGGTTGCCGGGTCATGACATAGTTGTCGATGCTTGGGTACGGATACTCTTCGCTCAGCACCAAGACTTCGTCAAACGTTTTCCGGCCCATGATGACGGCACCGACGTCTTCCATGAACGTCGCGTAGCCGTTGTCACCGTCTCCTTCAACGGCGAACAACCAATCGAGTGAATCGTTTGAACGGGCGATTTTCCCGTCTAAACTGCAGGCGATATATAAAACGGTTTTTGTCATCGTAACTCCTCCTGTTGTTTGTTCTACACTTAGTCTACGGTATAATTACGACAAAAGATGTCGTAATTAAAGAGGAGATTTTTATGAAAAGTCGTCATTTAAAAGTGATGCGTCTGCTGAACCGGCAGCAACTGCTGACGGCACGGGAACTTGCGGAAGCCTGCGGAGTTTCCTTGCGGACGATCCAGCGTGATTTGCTCGAACTCGAAGCAAACGGATATCCGATTTACAGCGAACGGGGAGCGGCAGGTGGATACCGGGTCCTGCCGAACCGGTTGTTGCCGCCGCTTGCCCTGCGAGAACAGGAAGCGATCACGTTGTTTTTGATGCTTGACTGGGTCGGACAGATTCCGGATTTGCCGTTTGGTGCATTGCGGGGCAATCTTGCCGAATGGTATTTGCACGAATTGCCGGGGGATCTCGAAGTCAAGCTCGACCGTCTCAAAGGACGGGTCCGCTTTGCGCGACCGGATACACCGGCATCTCCCTTGACGCGTAACCTATTGCGTTTAATGGAAGCAGAAGTGAAAGGAGAGGTCGTCTATCGGACGACGAGCGGTCGCCGGACGATTCTGATTGATCCGATTGGTCTGACATTTGAAAGGAACCGCTGGTATCTGCTCGCGCAGACGGACCGGGGATTGCGCCAGTACCGTGTTGACCGGATAGAACAGGTGACTGAGACGACGATCCCGTCGAAACGAATGACGTTCGAAGAAGCAGAACATTCAAATGAAGCAGGAGAACAGGTGACGGTCCTTCTCGAGTTGACACCGCTTGGAGAACGGTTGCTCGAAGGGATTTTACCGCTCAACGAGCAATGGACATGGTCGGTACCACGACTGGAACTCCCGTTTCTCGGCCGGCAGTTATTTGGACTAGGTCGGGAAGTCAAGGTACTCGAACCGTTAGCGTTACAGGAAGAAATCCGGCGCCATGCCAGTGATGTGCTGGCAATCTATCAGGCATGACAAAGGGTCCTGTTCCTAAGTCAGTAAGAAACTATGTTACGATATAACCAGAGAAACATGGTAAAAACGGAAGGGGTTTTCTATGGAAACGTTATCACTTATTTTGTTAATGCTAGCCTTAATCATCTTGACGCAAGTCCTCGGACACTACATCCGCTTCATTCCGACCGCCTTGATTCAAATCCTCGTCGGAACGATTACGGCACTGTTAATCAGCGGACTGAAGATTGAAGTCGAATCGGAATGGTTCCTGTTATTATTCATCGCTCCATTGCTCTATAATGACAGTTCACATTTTCCGCGCGATGAATTGTGGAAGATGCGCGCTGCCATTTTCGGTAATGCCATCGTCCTCGTCTTATTGACGACGGTCATCGGTGGATACTTCATCAACTGGCTCGTACCGGTCATTCCGGTTGCGGCCGCCTTTGCGCTCGCTGCGATCCTCTCACCGACCGATCCGATTGCCGTCAACGGGATTGCGAAACGCGTCCAGATTCCGGAACAGATTTTAAATCTTGTCCGCGGTGAATCACTGATCAATGACGCGTCAGGACTAGTTGCCTTCAGTTACGCGGTCGCAGCTGTCGTCACCGGTTACTTTTCGATCCAACAGGCGACGACGGAATTCGTCTACATGTTCGCCGTCGGAGCGGTCGTTGGTCTCGCCATCAGTGTCGCGATGAACTGGTTGAAGATGAAATTACGGCGGACCGGAATTGAAGATGTCGTTTTTTATGCGTTACTGCAAATCCTGACACCGTTCATCATCTTTTTTGTTGCAGAAGAAGTCTTGCATGCGTCCGGTGTCATTGCCGTCGTGACCGGCGGGATTCTCCACGCCTTGATCAAAGAACGGACGGAAACGTTTTTTGCCCAGGAACAGACGTTGACCGACAACATCTGGACGATGATTGCCTATATCCTGAACGGGATCATCTTCCTGTTACTCGGTCTGACGTTACCGGAAGCGACACGCGAAATCTTTGCCGATGATGCGATCAACAACTGGCGTCTGATGTCGTTCGTTATTGAAATTGGAACGGTCATTCTGTTGATTCGTCTGATTTGGACGATGTTCTTCAATTGGTTCGACCATCGCTTCCTGAAAAAAGCGGATCACCGCAAACCGTCGTTTAAGCAGGATGTCATCACGACACTCGTCGGCGTCCGCGGAACGATTACGATGGTCGGGGTCTTGTCATTACCGTTCGTGACCGAATCAGGAGAAGGGTTCCCGGAACGGTCGCTGATCATTTTCCTCGCGGCCGGCGTCATCATCTTCACACTCGTTCTCGCGACAATCCTTTTACCGTTGCTCAACCGCGGTGAGGCCGATGCCCAGCCGGAACTCGATTTGAATTCGTATAAACAGCGGATGGTCAAACGGGCGATCACGGAAATCAAACAGGTCGTCCAGGAAGAAAACTCGACCGTCGCCTTTGATTTATTGAATGAATATCATGTCATGCTGCGCCTGTTACGGGCACAGGAGAAAAGTGAAGAAGAATTAACCCACTTCAACCAACAGCTGAAAAAACTGCGGCTTGAGGCAGTCCAGTGGGAACGTGACTTTACGAAGCAGTTCCTGCAGGAGCACAAAACACCGGACCAGTTGAAAAAAGAAGTCTTCCGGTCAATCGATAACCGGCGCGAAGCTATTGACAAGGAAGCCCGTTTCCGTCTGATGCAACCGATACGGAAAATCCTTTGGAAACGGAAACGGTCGAATATGTCATCCGATCAATTGATCCATCTGACGCAAGTCGAGCATGAACTGTATGAACAGGTCATGACAGGGGTCATCACCCGGCTTGAAGGATGCCGCGGCGATTATCCACCCGATGTCGTCCAAAGCGTGCTCGAGTTCTATAAACGCTTACGGTTCAAGCATACGCGTTGGTCTTCACCGGTTGGCGGGAAAGCCGATGTCGATCAACAAAAAGAAGAACTCTGTTTACGGGCAATCGAGGTCCAGCGTCAGGAAATCGCTTCGATGTCAAACGAAGGCGATTTGTCCGGCGAGGAAGAAAAAGAATTGCGCCGCTTCATTCACTATATCGAAAGTGTCGTTCTTTATGAGTACGTCGAGTAAACGAAAAAACAGCCCTTGTCCAGTGGACAGGGGCTGTTTTGCGATTAACCGAGTGACAAGTATTTGACTTCGAGGTAATCCTCGATGCCGTAGACGCCGCCTTCACGGCCGAGTCCACTTTCTTTATAACCGCCGAATGGTGCTTGGGCAGCGGATGGAGCACCGTCATTCAGACCGATGATGCCGTACTCGAGTTTTTTACCGAGTTGAAGGGCTTCGTCGATTTTTTCAGAGAACGCATATGCGGCCAAACCGTATGGTGTGTTGTTCGCGCGTTCGATGACTTCGTCGAGTGTTTCGAAGACAGAAATCGGTGCGAGCGGACCAAACGTTTCTTCCTGCATGCAAATCATGTCTTCCGTGACGTTACCGAGGACAGTTGGTTCAACAAAATAACCGACGGAGTCGTCAATTGTGCCGCCTGTTAAAATCGTGGCGCCTTTTGCGACGGCGTCGTCAATATGTGCTTTGACTTTAGCAACAGCTTTCGCATTGATCAACGGTCCGATTGTTGAATCGGCATCGAGTCCGTTCCCGACTTTCAACCGCTTGACTTCGGCGACGAATTTTTCAGTGAAGGCGTCGAGAACCGATGCCTGGACATAAAAGCGGTTCGTTGCGACACAAGCTTGACCGCCGTTGCGGAATTTCGAGCGGATGGCACCTTGAACGGCTTTGTCGAGATCCGCATTTTCCGTGACGATGAACGGAGCGTGACCACCGAGTTCAAGTGATAATTTTTTCATTGTATCAGCCGCTTGACGCATGATTAATTTACCAACAGCTGTCGAGCCCGTGAACGTGATTTTCCGGACGCGGGAATCGGCTTGCCAAACACCACTGATGGTTGCGGCGTCCCCCGTCAAGACGTTGATCGCACCAGCCGGAATACCCGCTTCGATTGCCAGTTCGACGAGGCGAAGTGCTGTATACGGTGTTTCTTCCGACGGTTTGAGGACGACCGTACAGCCGGCAGCAAGCGCCGGAGCGAGTTTTCGTGTGATCATCGCTGCCGGGAAGTTCCACGGTGTGATTGCCGCAACGACACCAACCGGTTCTTTTTCAACAAACAGGCGTTTTCCGGGCACAGATGCCGGAATCGTTTCCCCGTAAATCCGGCGTGCTTCTTCTGCGTACCAACGGACGTATTGGTTCCCGTAATCGATTTCTCCACGTGCTTCGATGAACGGTTTTCCTTGTTCACGTGTCATGATGTCTGCCAGTTCATCGCGGTGTTCCTGAATCAAGCGGTACCAGGCATCGATTTTATCAGCGCGGTCATCGGCCGTCCGTTCCGACCAGTCGACGAATGCCGTACTTGCTGCATCGACGGCACGTTGCGCATCGTCTGCTGTGCTGCTCGGGACGTGTCCGAGTAATTCTTTTGTTGCCGGGTTGAAGACCGGAATCGTTTCCTCTGTGTCATACCATACTCCATTGATTACGTTTTGTTCTATCATGTGTTGCACCTCCGTGTGTTTTCATTACGTCCCTTATTAAACACCCATCCGACCGGTTTGTGTACTTCCGCTTTGGATGGGGGGCATAACGAACTGGAATACCACCGGGAAAACCGTTAAGCAACTGAATAATCGGGAATATAAAGAATAATGACAGAAAACCTCAGATCGAAGAAGGGATGGGATGAATATGAACAGGAAGTGGATCGGAGTCACGCTTGCCGGAATCGTGCTGGTTAGTGGATGTAATCAACAGTCGGCCGCATCGGCAACGAAAACAAAACAGACCGAGCGACAGGCGACAGACGCGGATTACATACGGCAGGAGTTAAAGCGCGCTGATTTCATTGCCGCTCAGTATGATTATGCCCGGGCGATCCGGATTGTCGACCGGTTAAAGACGACGGAAGCCAAACAAAAGCGGAAGGAATACGCGGCGAAACAGGCGGATCTCAGTATGATTAAAGCCGGTACGTCCGTCCCGCACCTGTTTTTCCACTCCTTGATCGCCGAACCGAAACGCGCCTTTGACGGGGACCGGAAACAGCAGGGCTACGATGATTATATGGTGACGCAAGGGGAGTTCGAACGGATTTTAACCGCTTTGTATCAGCGGAACTATGTCCTCGTCCGACCGACTGATCTTGCGGTGTGGAAAGACGGACGGATGACGGAAAAGGGGTTCCCTTTTCCAAAGGGCAAAAAGCCGCTTGTCCTGTCGCAGGATGATGTCAACTACTATGAATATATGACGGGAGATGGTTTTGCGACGACGTTGAAAGTGAAAACCGGGCGGATCACCAATTCGATGACCGGAAAACCGGACGGTGCTTATGATCTCGTGCCAATCGTGGACGCGTTCGTCAACCGTCATCCGGATTTTTCTTACCACGGCGCGAAAGGATTACTCGGTATTACGGGCTATAACGGCGTCCTTGGATACCGGTCGTCGTATGCCCAGTACGGTTCATCCACAAAAGTCGAGCAGGCACGTCAACAGGCGAAAGCGACTGCGACGGCCTTGAAGAAGGACGGATGGCAGTTTGCCAGCCATACGTATGGTCACATCGCGATTGGGAAAGTCAGTCTGGCAACGATTCAGGCGGATACGGCGCGCTATAAACGTGATGTCGCCCCATTGATCGGAACGACCCGTCAATTGATTTATCCGTTCGGCAGTGATATTCAGAATTGGCATGGGTATACGGGGGACAAATACCGCTACTTGACGCAACAAGGATTCCATTATTTTTATAATGTCGATGCCTCGCAGCATGCGTGGAAACAGTTAGGAAAAGATTATTACCGTCAGGCCCGGATCAATGTCGACGGGATTCGGCTCCGCCAGGCCTTGGCGAAAAAAACAAAGGCCTTGGATCCGTTCTTCGATACAAAAACCGTTTTTGATCCGATGCGGCCGGTCGTTAAAAAATAATTTCATTAATGAAAAACGAATTGACCCATTTAGTGATTCACGACTCTCCACGTGACATTAAATGGGTATTATTTATATAGAGGAGAAAGTAGAGACGTCAGGATGTGACGGTTGCCGGACCCTCAATACAGTTTGCGTAGAGAGGGTTAAGAGACATGTCCATCAGAAATAAATTATGGATTGGTTGCCTGGTTGCCGGCAGTACATTCGCCTTCAGTGAAGCAGCGTCTGCTCAGGCGGACAGCTTCAAAATCGCGTCGACGAGCTACAGTCAACCGTTGACGCAAGTCGAGAGTATAATCGGCGGAAAAAAAGTCGAGACGGTTCGTTACAAGCTCGGCAGTGTCGACCGTCTGCATGATGGCTTGTTATACAGTTCCTACGGTGACCAGGTGATCAATCTGAAAAATAGCAAGACGACACTCAAAAAAGTCGCCGACTCGCCACTGCGGATTACAAAGTATAAAAATGATTACTATGTCTTAACTATATCTGCACTCAATGAATTTTCACTGACAAAATATACGTCTGATTTCAAAAAAATCGGCCAGACGAAACGGTTTGGCGGTCACGGACGGGACATGATCGTAACCGGAGATAAAGTGTATGTTCTCGCAAATAACATGGAGACAGAAACGAATTCGGTTGAAGTACATACGTTTGATACAAAACACTTTACGTCGCTCCATCTTGAGAAAATCAAGCCGATGGTTTTTGCATTTCATTTCCGGCATGCCGGAAACGAGTTAAAAGTATACGGCAATCAAACGGAAGCAGGGGAAGAGCTGTCGATTGCGTCGTATGACTTGAAAAAACAACAGAGCAAAATCGTTTTGACATCCAAGCAACCCGTCATGTGAGTCGATGAAACAAAAGCCTTGTCGCCGACAAAAGATTTAGTCTTCAATACGTATTCGATGCTCGAAGTCGATCAAAAGACGAAACAGGTCCGGGTGCTGTACAGCAGTAAACAGGCACTGATTGACTATGCATACGACAGCAAAACCAAAACGTATCACGTCCTCGAAGGGAATTTCGAGACAACCAATTTCCGCGTCAAGACGCTGAACAGCCACTTCAAACCGGTTGCCGATTATAAGTTTCAGTCAACTGCCCGTATGATGCCGTTTCAGGTATTATGAAAAATTTAGGAAGGGGTGTAACTTATGCAAAAAGCTTACAAGCTGCTGATGGCAGCAACAGTTGTCAGTATGACTGTTGGATTTAATCACGCTGTAGCGGCGCAAAAAGATACGTATCAAGTCGTTTCAACAAGTTACGAACAGCCGCTCACGACATTCGAGACTTATATCGGCAATAAAAAGATTGAAACGGTGCGCTATGCGCTGAAAGGCGCTGATCGTCTGCATGACGGACTGTTGTACAGCTCGTATCATAACCGTGTCATCAACTTGAAAAATAGTAAGACGACCATCAAGCAGATTGAGCCGGCACCGATGCGAATCAAGAAGTATAAAAATGCCTATTACATGATGAGTTTATCAGCAATCAATCAATTTTCGTTGACGAAATATACATTGGATTTCAAGAAAATCGGTGCGACGAAACGTTATACTGGCTTCGGAAAAGATTTGATCGTGACCGGTGACAAATTGTATGTGCTGGCAGATCATATGAAAGGAATCGATTACTCGATCAAACTCCATACCTTTAATACAATGTCATTGAAGCCTCTCCAGCATGAGACAATCAAAGAATTAATCTTTGCCGATTACATTCGCCTAGCCGGTTCACAATTGAAGATTTACGGTACTTCACCTAAGAACGAGAATAAATTAACGGTTCTGTCTTACGACACAAAAAAACAACGCAGCACGAAAACAATGACTTCAAACCAGTATGTAAAAGGTGGAGTAGAGAAAACACAGATGCTCTCACGGGAAACCGAACTGATTTTCAATATGGACTGTTTCTTTGAAATCAATCATCGGACGAAACAAGCCCGACTTCTGTATGACAATGATCATGATTTGATCGACTACGTGTATGACAGCAAAACGAAAACCTATCATGTCCTTGAGTTAGTTACGCAAACAGGCGAGTACCAAGTAAAGACGCTGAACAGCTACTTTAAACCAATTGCTACATATCGTTTAAAACCATCCGACAGCGTTAGTCCATTTCGTGTGTTGTGAAGAAACAAGTCCGACGACTTGTTTCTTTTTTTAATTGCGTAACAGCACGGAAAGTTGTTCACCTCTTGCACGGTATGTCTGCAAGTGAAGTTGGAACTGATCATAACCGACCGGGTTGTTTTCTGCATCGAACGCAAGCTGTTTCGTCCGTTCAATGAAATGCAGATTAAAACAGCCCGAGAGCCATAACAAGGCAGCCAACCGCGGATCGTCTTGCGATACGAGGACGGTCGGCGAGTTGTAATGGGCAAGTAACGTCTTTGCCAAGCGACCGGACACGTCATGCGAGCCAATGCCTTCCGTCCGGGCATACCATTTGATCAGCCAGGCCAAATCCTGTACACGGTCGGTTGCACCGATATGTTCGTGATCAACGATTCCAATGATTTGTTGATTCTGATTCCATAAGATGTTGAGCGAATTCAAATCAGTCGAGATGACCGGTTGAAAGGAAGGAGATTGGTGATATTTTGCGGTGTCGAGATGATATTGTGCTAGATTCAGATACTCCTGCAGGGAATTTCGGGCCGATTCCGGCATCCGTGAGACCAAAAGGCGTTGTAAATCGCCGAGCCAACGTTGATAGACAATCGTATGGTCAATGTATGGAAAACAGATATCGTGTTGGTGCAACGAGACATCATGTAACTGACGGGCTAACGTGCCCATCCGAGCCGCCGTATGTATCGTATTTGCCGTTACGTGGTGTCCGTCCATCCAGTGGAACAGACAACATGTCCAATGTAGTCCGACCGGATCCGTGATGGTCGTAAAAAAAGCTTCGTTCGCCGGTTTCACACGCTCCATGAACGGAATGCCCTGCGTGCGCAAATAATCGGTGTATCGTAACTGTAGCGTAAGGATATCCGATGTAGATTGTGGAAGAGAAGACTCGATATAACGCTTTTTCGGCAACAAGCGTATCGAATAGGGGTGTCCGTCAATCAGGATTTTGTAGTGTAAATCTCCGTGTTTGCCGTAGGTTGTTAAAGAGACGGGTTCAACTTCAAGGGATTGAAAGTCAAGACCGTAACTCATGACTGCCTGATTGATTAAAGTAAATGGGTTGGTCTGTTCCATAGTCAGAACTCCTTTCTGCATACGCTCTCATTTGAATTCAAAGAATACCCATTATAGAAAAAACATTTATTTGAAATCCATTACACTTAAAGATACAAATTTTGTATAATGTGTAAGATGCTAGATTAAATAATGAACACAAGGAGTCAAATGGGATGAAGATTGAGATTCAAAACACTTCAAAAACATATCTGAATGGAAAAAAGGCATTGATGGATGCCAATATCACGTTAGAACCGGGCGTGTATGCATTGTTCGGAGAAAACGGGGCAGGTAAGTCAACATTGATGAAGATTTTAGCAGGATTGCTTAAACCATCAACGGGTAAGATTCTTGTCGACGGACAAGAAATGTCGCCGCTTGCTGACGCGTACCGTGAAAAAATCGGCTATCTTCCGCAAGACACGCCAATCTACAGCAACTTTACCGCCGCTAAATTTTTAAGTTATCTCGCGACCGTCAAAGGGGTGCCAAAACAGGATGTCCAAACAAGCGTCATGTCCGCCCTCGAAGCGGTCAACATGACAGAACACGCCAATAAGAAGTTGAAAAGTTTTTCCGGCGGCATGAAGCGGAGAATCGGGATTGCCCAATTGTTGCTGAATGATCCGGAACTCCTGATCATTGATGAGCCGACGGCCGGCCTTGATCCAAAGGAACGGATTCATTTCCGGAATCTGATTGCGTCGATTGCCCGGAAGCGAATTGTACTGCTGTCGACCCATATCGTTTCCGATGTCGGATCGATAGCGCGTGAAATCATTTTGATGAAACAGGGACGCATCATCAAACAAGCCAATCCGTATGAGCTGTTGGATGAAATTGCGACGGAAATCTGGACTGTTGATGTGACGGACCAGGAATTACTCGATTTACAAGAGACATATCAAATTGGATCAATCCAACAGACGCGACAAGGTAAAAACCGGGTCCGAATCATTTCAAGCCAACTGCCGCATCCGAAGGCGGTTCAAGATGAGCCGCAGCTGGAAGACTTATATTTGTATCATTTGGACGGACGAGGAAAAAGTGCATGAGCCAGTTGATACGCTTTGAATTGTATAAACTCTGTACATCAATTCCTGCCCTGCTGTTCATCGTCGCCTTACTGCTGTACTTGATGTCGTCCGTATTTTCAGAAGAGGAAGCAAACGTCCGCGCGAAGTATGCCGCATGGGAAGGTCCGGCGACAGCAGAAACATTTAAGAAAATACATGACCGCGCAAATAAAATTAATGATGAAGATTATGATCTAGATAATCAGTTTGGTTCCGCCACTTCATACGAAAATGAAGCATTCGCCCATCTGTATAACATCGAAGAAGCACAAATTTTTAAAGCGCAGGGGCTGGAAGCGCTAGCGAATAAAACGGTTGAACCGGGCTTTGACGAACGGGACCGTGCCTTACATATCAGTCTGTTGAAACAAATCAATCTGGACACGATCCAGTACCACATCCCGGCAGAAAAAGCAGTAGCGTTCACGACTCAAACCGGCGTTGCTGTCCTGCTGTTCCCTTTGCTGTTGCTGATTGCGTTCATCTATTCCAAAGAGCGGGTTTCGGGCGTTGATCAATACCAACTGCCTGCTGTGAACGGTCGGACGAAGTTACTGACAGCGAAACTGATTGCTGGATCGATCTTCCTGACAGGCGTCAACGTGATCTTACATCTAGGCATTCTGGGTCTTGCCTCGTATCGTTTCGGGACCATCGACTGGTCCGCTCCAATGCAGGTTGTGAACGGTTTGACCGGTTCACCGTACCCGTTCTCCATCGGGCAATATTGGTTGGTATCGTTTGGTTATCAGACATTTGTATTAATCGTGCTTGGCATTTGGGTGCTAACGATATCATTTTTCGCCAAAACGGCGATTCAAGCGATTCTCTGGTCGAGCATTTTAATGGGTGTCCCGCTTCTTTACCAATTCGTCATTTCGAGCATCTTTTTTCCGGAAACAAAACTTTTTGAGCAAGGGATTTTATTTTTCCCGAGCCGTGCCTTGTTGACCGGAGAAGTGTTTAAGACATATCAAACGATCCACCTTGGGATTCCGTTGCTGTTGCCGGTTGCCATCCTGCTTGTGCAGTTAGTCGTGACCCTGATTGTATTGAAATTCCTTTATCAAACTAGTCGAAAGAGGCAAGTCGTATGAAAAAATCAGACAGTACGTTGCGGGAGTTAATCCGCTTTGAGTGTTACAAATTGTTGCAGCAACGCTTTTTATGGTTGTTGCTGCTTGTCATCTTGATTGCCGGATTGTACTTTTCCGTGCAACGGATAGGATGGCCGTGGGCGGATCGTGTCAACACAGGGTTTGAAGGGGAACTGACGACAGAAATGATTGCGCGTGCGGAAGCGGGGAGTGAAGCCTATGTCAAAAAAAGTCATCCGACAGCAGAGGAAAAGAAACAAAATGCTTCCTATCATAACGTGCTCGAGGCTGCATCCGCTTATGGCAAGCAATCCAAAGATGTCTCTTCGCTCCGTCAGGAAGGAAAGGAGGCATCCACTGTATATGAAAAACGTCAATTCTCATTACAAGCTGATTTGACGGAAGCGATTGATTATCGTCCGGTCGGAAACTATCAAACGTTTGATCAATTGCTGACGTTTTCAGGAACCGGTGGATATGCCTTGTTGGCAGTGGTCCTGATTTTCGGAACAGCAGTCAGTTTCTCGAATGAATATCAGACCGGTGTTGCGGCATATCTGTATTCTTCACGGCACGGGAGAAAACAATTATTGACGGCCAAGCTGCTGGTATCCGTTGCACTGATAACGGGGACGATTCTAATCTACAATCTGGTTCAACTGCTATGTTTCTTCCGCGGGCATTCCGGTTGGGATATTCCGATCCAAGCGGCTTACGGTAACTCACCTTACCCGTTGACGTTCGCTGAATTATACGGGATTTCCGTATTGTATCAGTGGGTGATTGCCGTTTCGCTTGTCATCGTCCTGTTGTTCCTGTCGATGTTGATTAAACAGACGGTGGTCGCTGTATTCCTCGGTGGACTTATCGTCGGCGGACCTTTTCTGATTGAAACGGTTCTGTTTAATACAGAAACACCGGAGTTCATGTGGACTTTGGTGAAGTTCACACAGGGACAGGCACTAAGTGTTTACGTTTTATTCCGGGAGTATGTGACGGTTAATATCTTCGGTTATCCGATCTTGTTACCGATTGCCGTACTTGTTGTCACACTTATCACGACGCTCATTCTAATCAAACTGATGTACCGGGTAATTGGTCGGAGAATGGCATGATGAAATACAAGAAGGTTCGGCTGTCGCGAGACCAAGCCGACCTTCTTGTTGTGTTAATCGGTAAAAAGATTACTTACAAACGAAACGATACCGGTTGCGAACCATCCTGGTCCGTGAATCCGTAGTCACGTGCGAGATCCGACACGAACAAAGCTTGCCCGGTCCGTAGTAAAATGTCCGGCTCCTGTGCGATGGCGACGGATCATAACCTTTCAGCTTGCTTACTGCATCGAACGCAAGCTGTTTCGTCCGTTCAGTAAAATGCAGATTTATGCAGCACGAGAGCTATAAAAAGACTGCTAACCGTCTTCTTCCGGTACGAGGACGGCTGGTTAATTATAGCGGATCAGTAAATTTTTCGTGGTAGATTAAGTCACGAGTGTTTGAATGAAATATCGTCGTTTCCTCCTTTGTATGTTTCTTTTTCTGCTTAGTTACGTATGTATACTATGAAAATCTGTTATAGAGAGGAAAAGGCATTATCAAAACGTTTTTGAAAATCAATGCAATAAGCATCATGTATGCGGTCGCCTTACTTATTCCGTTAGAAGCGTTGCTCAACGTCTATCGGTTAAACCGTACGACAGGAATCTCAAGTGACTTATGAAGGGGATGCACCAGGTCCGATTGTCGGCTTTATTTTAATCGGCTCGCTTCTGGTCTACCCGTATTTCTTGTTGATTACGAGCTCAATCGTTAAAAGTGTAAGCGAATCAAATAAATCGCACGTAAAAGGAGCAAACCTCTGATGATGAAGCTAATTTGGATTTTAGCGATTACCGCCTATCCGGTTATTATGGCCATTCAAATGTCAAAGCGGAAAGCGTAAGTTAAGTTATAAACGTCGCCGGTTGCGTTCCGTCCTGATCCGTAAAGCCGTAGTCACGTGCGAGATCCGACACGAACAAAGCTTGCCCGGTCCGTTGCAGGATATCCGGGTCCTGGGCAAGGGCGACGACAGCCTGTCCAACATAAGCGGTTGTCTCAGTCGCATCACTGCTGAAGCCTGCGTCGACGACCCGTTCCGTCCGCATGAAGCCGGGACAGAGCGCAATCGAAGCGACGCGAGACGTTCGAAGTTCCTGACCCATCACAAATGTCATTCGGTTGATTGACTGCATCGCTAAGTCATAATACAAATTGCCGGCGGCTTGATCCGGCGTGAACGACGTCAAATTGACGATCAATGCTGTTGGACTTTGCTGAAGCAACGGAACAGCCGCCCGCGTCGTCAGCAAATAGGCTTTCGGGCCGGCGACCATCATCGCGTCCCAGTGTTCCGGCGGACGTTCCCAAAATCGTTTGCCTTGCCCCACAGGAAGGGAAGCTTCCGAACCGCCGAACACACTGTTGACGAGCAGATCAATCTGACCGTGCTGGTCTTGAATCTGTTGGAACAAGCAAGTTATCTCGTCCGGATCGGTATGGTCACAACGGACCGGAATACCGAGACCACCGCGAGCCGTGACACCGGCGGCCGTCTGTTCAATCGTTTCCGGACGACCGTCGGTGGAGCTTTCCTGCGTACTGCGTCCCGTCACGTAGACGGTTGCTCCGGATCGTCCCAGTTCGTAAGCGATTCCGCGACCGGCGCCGCGGGATGCGCCGGTAACGACAGCAATCGTATCTCTTAATGAATCCATCTGGTTTTCCCACCTCACTTTAAAAATAGGACACGACAGAAAAAGGGACTTTCGATTAAAATCGGAAGTCCTTTTCGTCTCACGTTAAAATCCTTTAATCGTCATCCCGCCGTCAACGAACAGCGTCTGTCCGGTGACGTACGTTCCGGCGTCCGACGCAAGGAACACAGCTGGTCCAACGAGTTCCGTCAGTTCACCGACCCGGCCGAGCGGTGTCACGTCAACGATGTCCTGCAAATAAGCGGGATCGGCGAGCAACGGTTCCGTCAGCGGTGTCTTGAAATACCACGGTCCGATCGCATTGACGCGGATATTTTTCGGACCCCATTCAAGCGCTAAGACTTTTGTCATCTGAATCAAGGCGGCTTTCGTCGTCGCATAGACGACACCGGTTCGTAAGGCGACGTGTCCCGCAACCGAAGCGATGTTGAGGATACTGCCGCCGGTGTCCTGCATCCGGCGTCCGATTTCCTGTGAGAATAGGAAGGCAGACTTTAAGTTCGTCTGCTGGATTGTTTCCCACTCGTCCTCGGTGACATCCAGTGCTTTCGAGCGGATGTTCATTCCGGCATTGTTGACAAGGACATCAATCCGGTCAACATATGTATAGGCACGGTCGACCGTCGCCTGGACCTGCGTCCGGTCCGTCACGTCGCATGTTAAGACAAAGGCGCGCCGTCCAAGTTGTTCAATCTGTTTTGCGGTTTCCTGTAAATCGGATTCCGTGCGGGCGACCAGTAAGACATCCGCGCCAGCTTCCGCCATTCCGATCGCCAGGGCACGGCCGATGCCGCGACCGGCACCGGTCACAAGAACGGTTTTCTGATTCAGTTGAAACGAAGGTAAGTACATATGATCACATCCTATTCTGACAGTGTAATTTTACTGTACGCTCAAATTGACTGAAAAGAAAGAAAAATGCTGAAGAACTAGCCGCTATATGTTATTATTTGGTAAAAAAAGGAGGCGTATTATGCAACGGAAGCTCGGACTGATGATTCTATCCGTTTTGGTAATGGCCGCATCGCTCGTCGCGTTTGAACGTTATGTTTATAAGACATATATCTATAAACCGGCGGATTACACATTCCATTACAAAATTAAGCCGCGCAAAGCAATGAAGGGGCCGAAATTTGGAGCAAAACCGTTCCCGAAAGGTCCAATGATCAAAGGTACCTCCTTGTTCTTGCCGGATATTCTGCTGCCGGTCGGAGCACTGGTCACAGCCTTCTTATCTGTTTTTGTGTTCCGCCGGTTACTCGGATACCGCCGGCGTAAACAGTTGCTTGAGCCGACGGAAGAGGGGGATCCGCAAATCTTACGTCCGAAGATAGCACCGCTTGACTGGCGTCCGGAGCGACAACGACAACAAACGGACTCCGTTTCCGAAGTCCGTCAATTGATTGCTTCTTTTGACCGGCAGCTACCGGACGGATCAAAACGCCGGCCGGAAGAAACGGTCCAGGATTGGCTCGACCGGATCGAGTTGCCGATTAATCCGCTACTTTATCATGTGGTCCGTTACGGGGAAATCGAAGATCAGACGCTCGACCGTTCCGAAATCGACGCTCTGCGGAACCGACTGAATCAACGGCTACGCGGATGACCAATCAAACGGAGTAACGTCTGATGGTGTTCCGCGTCCCGTGTTACGAGAGATAATTCGCGTGTGACGTCAAAGCCGGTGATCGGCAGGGTCCGGATTTCCGGAGGAAGACCATCCTGGAAAATCGCCGGTAAAATCGCGATCCCGAGTTTTGCCCGGATGAAGCCAAGGACGCTTGAACCAAATTCCATTTCCGAAGCGACAGTATAGGTCGCCCCGCGTTCCGCAAACGCGGCTTTCAGGATATTCGTCGAGTCACAATCGATCGGCAAGGACAGGAACGACGAGGATTCGATTTGATCGAACCGGACATCGACACAGCCTTCGAACCGTTCGTCGGCTTCATGGAAGTAGAGTAAAAACGGTTCCGTATACAGGTGTGTCGACGGATACGGATGCTCGATTTGCCGATCGTCGAGCAATACGGCATCGTACTGATGCTGCTCAAGACCGGCCATTAGTTCGATATATGTGTGTGCCGTCTTGATCTTCAGTTCCGGTCCATCCACTGTTGGATGGTTGGCGAAGTGTTGCGGCAAATAAGACATGGCGACACTCGGCCATGAACCGAGTGTGAACGACGTCTGTCCCTGCAACTGATCAATTTTTCGTTGCATGTCATCGAGCTGTTCGAGAATTTTTTGTCCGTCTTTGAAGACGATTTCTCCTGCCGGCGTCAGGGAGACTCCGCTCGTCGTCCGGGTGAACAGGGGAGCGCCGACCGCCTGTTCGAGATTTTTGATTTGTTTGCTGAGCGCCGGTTGCGTCATATGCAACAGTTCGCTTGCTTTCGTCAGGCTGGATGTTTCCGCCGTGACGTGAAAGGCTTCGAGCCATTCGGTTTTCATCAGACTTCACTCTCTCTTTACATGCGTGTGCTTTGACGATACTGTACGTTTGTTTCGTCTGACAACTATTTCGCTCAATTTTATATATTCTTTGTTTGGAATATTCCTTTTGGGGTATATATAAACAGAAGAGGTGGAAATCATGTCAGATGGGCTTGCACGTACGTTATTTGCTTTATCCGATACCAATCGCTTGAAAATCGTCGAACTGTTGAAGACGGGTCCGTTACCGGTCGGTGAAATTGCCGTACAGTTACGTCTTAACCAACCGCAAACATCGAAACACCTGAAAGTTCTGCTCGAAGCGGATCTCGTCCGCATCGAACCGGCCGCGAACCGCCGGATTTATCATTTGCGAACGGAGCCGTTCCAAGGTCTCACTGCGTGGAGCCAATCGTTTGAACAGCAGATGGTCAGCCGGATGACACGACTTGAAGGATATTTGGAACAGATACAGGACACAGTCAACCCAAAGGAGTGAACGATGATGCAAGAAAAACTAAAAACGAAAGTCGAAGGTTCCGTTCTTCAAATGGAATGGACGTTCGACGCTCCTCGTGAGCTGGTATTTGCCGCATTTACGGAAAAAGAGCATCTCGAAGCCTGGTGGG
Source organism: Exiguobacterium sibiricum 7-3 (assembly GCF_000620865.1). Classification (NCBI taxonomy): domain Bacteria; kingdom Bacillati; phylum Bacillota; class Bacilli; order Caryophanales; genus Exiguobacterium; species Exiguobacterium artemiae. The sequence continues at coordinate 1,577,890 of NZ_KK211190.1, read as the reverse complement.
GACCGGAAGGCTGGCAAACGGAAATCACGACCTTTGATTTCGTCGAAGGCGGCATTTGGCATTACTGTATGCGCTGCAAGGATCCCGCGCAAGGGGAATTCTACGGAATGGAGTCGTGGGGAAAAGCGATCTTCCGACAAATTGATGCTCCGCAAAGTTACGCCCACGCCGATTATTTTTCGGATGCTTCCGGAACAATTTCCGAAGAATTGCCGGGCAGTGAAAACGTGACGACGTTCGAAGCCGTCGGTGACCGGACCCGGGTAGTGTTCCGGTCGGACTTTAAGACCGAGGAAGCGGTAAAACAAGTCCTTGAGATGGGAATGAAAGAAGGATTCACCTCACAATTGCATCGTCTCGATCAATGGCTTGCGCAACGAACTGTATCCTAAAAGATCTGACAATCCGTCACGGACGGGTTGTTTTTTTCGAACAGTCATTCAGAACTGTCACTCTTTTGGGAAAAGTGTCATTCATTTTGGGAATTCAAAGGAAAATGCTTCATCTTTGGCAGTATGAAGCCGTTATACAAGATGAGATGACTGAAAAAGGGGATCGATAGTGTGAAATGGTGGTCGAAACAACAAGAGATTACGTTTTCAGAACGGATGCAACAAGAACAGGAACATGTTCGCTTAGAAGCGGGGGCAGCATTTGCGCAACAACTCCAGCTGATTGATTTGACGGTCGAGGATTTACAAATCATCCGTTTGATCCGTCACGATGTCGCGGAGTGGATGCCGCAGATGGTCGATGCGTTTTATGCGGAGTTGGTCCGGGTGCCGGAGCTGAAACAACTGATTGAACGGCACTCGACACTCGAACGGTTAAAAGGAACGCTCGCCAAGCATATCCTCCAGATGTTTGACGGACAGGTCACACCGGACTACATCAACGTCCGAAAACGGATCGCCGATCGGCATGTCCGGATCGGCCTGCAAAATAAGTGGTACATCGCCGCCTTCCAAAAGGTATTAAACGTCTTGAGCCGGCAAATCGAGGACAGTACGTTACCCGAGTCGGAACAGGTCCGGATTGTCCGCTCTGCCGGGAAACTGTTTAATCTCGAACAACAGATCGTTTTGACGATGTATGAGGAGATGGTCGAAGCCGAGCGGCAGACGGTGACGGATGCGAAACAGCGTGTCGGACAGACCGTTCAAAAGTCGACAGAGGAACTGGCCGCGATGAGTCAACAATCGTCTGCCAGTTTTCAGGAAATGGAGCGGCATGCCCAACAGGTGTCCGTGACGACAGGGGCGATTGCGACACAATTGACCCAGGCAGCCAAAGAAGCGGCAGACGGTGTCGAATTGGTCGAGGCGGAAACGAAACGGTTTGAACAAGTTGTAGAAGAGATGACGCTGACGACGGAACAGATGACACAGCTCGCCTTTTTGTCACGCGAAATCGAACGGATTGCCGGGATGGTGACGGCGATTTCCGATCAGACGAACCTGTTGAGTCTCAACGCTTCGATCGAAGCGGCACGAGCCGGCGAGATGGGACGCGGCTTTACCGTCGTCGCCCAGGAAATCCGGAAACTGGCGGAAGAAAGTAAACGGTCCGCGTCAGAAGCATCAAGCATCGCCCAGGAAATCACTTCGAAAATGGGACAAGTCTCGGAGCGGATGAGCGGGACCGAGCAGTCGGTCGTGCAAACGACGGAAGAACTGACCCGTGTCGTCAACGCCTTTACGACGATTTCCCGCCAAACGGTCGATGTCTCGAAACAGATTATTACATTGTCGCAGGATACGGAACAGGTCGCCGGAACGATTGAAGGTATGCGCCATATCGCGGAATCGATTGCGGAGACGGCTGACGATTTACAGACCGTCGCGACGACACTCTGAAAGGGGAATAGGGATGAGAAAACGAATCCATCTGTTGTTTGGAGTTGGAATTCTGATGCTTGCCGGTTGTGCAAGCAACGATTACCCGTTAAAAGAAGCCAGTAAAAACGGTGACATCGTCACGACGCCGGAACGGCATAATCTTGACCGGTTCGAGACGTTTTTAACGCGAGTCGGGCAACAGAAACAGGATACAATCCGGATTACGGGGTATACGACGGAAGGGGATGCAATCCTTGAAGATGTCACGTATGACGGGAAACGGTTTACCTATTCCCTCGATTCGTCGCGTGATGAATATGGTTCGCAGGCAGACGACCGGAACAAGGAAATCTGTCAAAACCTTGAGCAACAAACAACTGAGGGAGGGAACACCTTTACCCTGACCGGCTGCAAAGAAGGACAGGATCATGAGATTTTCAAATCAAATCCAGGTGAACTTAAAAAATGAAAAACGGTTGATCCTCCGAATCATGCGAGGATCAACCGTTTTTTAGTCGAGTGTCTCTTCGAGAATCCGTAAAGCTTCCCGCCAACTCGTGAACCGTTCGATTAATAAGGTCAAGGAAGGGGCCTGGTGCTTACGCGCAAACCGGACATACTCTTGGCTCGTTAAGTCAGGACCGAGCTCTTCGTATGCCTGGCGCAACGCGTTCAGGCAATCTGCGTCGGAATAAAAACCGTTTGACGACAACCGGAAATGTGCCAGTGCCTGTTTCCATGTCCCATAATGCCGGATGATGGTGTTTGCGCTCACCATCTGCGTATGTGTTTCCCGTAACTCCGAGTAAGAGCGGATGGTCACGCGTGAGCCACGCGTCTTGATATAAAAAGCGATACTTTCATCCACACTCCAGCGTTTTTGGCTGGACGTACCGGGTTTTGCCCGATTCAGCATCAAATGGTCCTCGGTGGACAACTCGAACGGTTTGACGATGCCCGCTTGTTCCAATAGTTTGGTCCAAGAGCCAAACCGTTGTTCAATTTCCTGTAAAGAGGGATAGGGCAGGTAATGTGCTAATTTTTGGTAATGTGCTGCTTTCATCGGTGTTGTATGTAACTGGTGAAGACCTTGGATCAAGCGAATGATTTTTTCATCCGTCGTCAAGGTGGAAGTGGATGTGTGCGTGGTTTCTTTCATCAAGAAGTCTCCCTTAGTGGATCGTTGGAACGTAATGGGATTAGTGTACCATCTACCTCAAAGAGATTTAACTAACAAAATCGTAAGGTTCAATGGGACGGTCGTCTCGAACAGAGAAGGATTTCGCACCCATCAGCCTTCCGGAATGGCCGTATACCGGTAAGCGGTCGTTCCTTTGAAAACAAACAGCACACCGGTCGCGTCTTCACTCCGGTATAACTTCGTTCCGGATTGCCAGTCTGTCGCCGATTGGTCCGTCAACGGTTGTTTGGCGGTAAGTTGTTTCGTGACAGTCGAAAAGGAAATCACGTTCTTTTTTTTGATTGTCGCATCTTTTCCGTCGAGCCGATACACCCGGTCGTCTGCCCGGATTAAATCAGCCGCCGGATCTTGACGGGCTTCCGTCGCAATTGAATCTGTCGTCGAAGTCGTTGTGTCAGTCGTACATCCTGCTGTAAAGAATAGACTGCTCATGACGAACAGTGTGATTCGTTTTTTCATGGTCTGTCCTCGCTTTCCTGACTGTTTATTTATGTCGTAATTTACGATATAATCGGATGTAACGATATAAAAGGGAGTGAACGAGATGTCAGCGATTCATGAAGACTTTGCCCGGTTGTACTATCATCTGCATCCGAAATGGACGGCAAATCTGTCGCATCAAAGTGTCCGGATCTTGCAAACGATTCAAATGACAGGCGCCATTACAGTGAAGGAGATTGCAGCCCGGTTTAATTTGTCTCCGAATACCGCGTCGGAGCATGTGAAAAAGTTAGAAGGGCTTGGGTATGTCGTCAAACAACGGTCATCTGTCGACCAGCGTGTCGTTCAAGTCAGTTTGACGCGTGAAGGACGGACAGCCGTCAAAACGCATACCGAACTCGACGCAAAACGTGTCGAGCATGTTTTAAACCAATTATCTCCTGCAGAACAACACATGATTCAAACGGCATTTCAGCTGTTTCGGGAGGCGACCGATGACTGCTTTTCTGATTAAAATCTTTACCAGTGCCGTCATCATCGGTTTTGTCACGGAATTGGCCCGACGTTCCCCGACGTACGGCGGGGTGATTGCGGCCCTGCCGCTCGTCAGTCTGATCAGTCTCATTTGGCTCGTCCGGCAAGGCCAATCAAAAATGGAAGTGACGGCGTTTGTCAAAAGTGTCCTGTACGGCTTACCGGCGACGTTTCTTCTGTTGTTGGTATTGTATCTACTTTTGAGTCGAGGTGGATCACTTTTACTTAGCATAGTGTGCGCTGGAGCGTGTTGGTGGATGTTTTGGACCGTACAGCAACAACTCACTCAGCTGTGGAGTCGACTTTGATAACGAAGTAATTAACTTTTGCCGATCTATTTTCAAGTATAGATCAAGTCCTTTGAAGAACGATACGATTATGAAAATCTACATAATATCATTGAGGACATGAATGTGATTTTTTTCTCCGGACGAACGAGAAGCGACATCTTTTGAAAGATGGAGTAAACGAATTGTCAGTAGTCCAGTTAACATGTGGAGAAATCATTCCTCTGTTATTAAATAAGTTCTTTTAATTAGAGTCATGAAAAATGATTTTATCAAAATTAGGCGATTCATCTTCAACCACTTCCTGGCGAAGTGGGATGAAATGCACAAGACCACTGGAAAAGGGCTGTCTTTCGGTTCTTGTTCCAAAGAAATTCCTTTGTTGAAGCAGGAGTTCGACTGGTTGAAGGAAGTGGATAGTACATCTGTTCAGATCAGCGTCAAACACCTTGCCGATGCGTTTGACCGCTTCTTCAAGAAGCAGAACGCATTTTAGCTTCTTCAACCGTCGGGACGACGGGGTTAGCCTGATCAGGTTTCGACCAGGTCGGATAACTCAGGAATCCTCCACCTCTAAGTGAAGCGTAGGTGGAGGTAGTTCAAGAGGATTACTTACTTTTCTAACTCATGGAGTGAGGAATACAAAGTGTAAGCTCCCTTTAGGCTTTTTTTCTTAGAAGCATACATCGCAATATCTGCATGTTTCATCAATTCTCGAAATGAATTTGAATCCATTGGAAAGGACGATACACCAAGACTTGGAGGACAATGAATGGTATGTCCTTGAATGTTGTAAGGATCTTGAAGACGAGTTACTAACATGCTTGCTAACTCCTGCAAATTTGAATCAGATTCGATATTTTCCGCAATTAAAGTAAATTCATCTCCACCTTGTCTTGCGATCATCGTAAAAGATTCGGACATATTAAGCAGACGCTGAGCAACAGCTGTAAGAAGTTGATCACCTACGTCATGCCCTAAAGAATCGTTCACACGTTTAAATTGATTTAAATCCATGAAAAATAATGAAATGTTTTGATTCGCGTTGATATTGGTTTGAGTATTAATCAATTCATGTATTTTTTCCTCAAAAGCAATCCGGTTGTTAAGTCCGGTTAGGGCATCATGGTAGGCCAAATAGTTAACTTTCTTCTCGTTTTCCTTGTTGGTTGTAATGTCTTTCCCGATGCCAAAGATGCCGACCAGTTTGTCACGAACGATGATCGGAATGTTTGTGATATGCATGTATGCTTTATTTCCATTATGACCGTTAACGATTGTTTCATAACTCCGGGGATGGCCAATAAATACTTGTTTGAGCTCAAAAGTGACACGGTCACGATCAAGGGGATCGACGTATAATAAACTGTTTTTACCGAGTATTTTTTCATTTGTTACACCAAGCAGGGTGCTACAAGCTTTATTGGCACTTTCGAACCGACCAGTAAGATCAGTGGAATACACAGGATCCGGGTGATATTCAAATAACGATTTATAGCGTTCTTCACTCATTTCTAACTCCTGCGTCTTGCGGTAGTATTGTTTGACCAGACGCTGATTTTCCAAAATCATGAGTACTTGTCTGACAATCACTAAGACAATTGATAGACCCGATCCGATGGTGACTGAATCCATTCCGGTCGAGTGTAAGCCCATGAAAAGAAATAGAATCAGGACACCTCCATACGGGGTCAACAGCTGAAAAATATTCATTTGGGCAATCAGCACTTCGGACTCTACTGGCGTTTTGGAAGAGGAATGAAGTAATCCCGACAATCCGAGTATCATCATGACGACAATGAATAACGGATCAATGAAACTTCCGGAAAAATAGGCACCAATCGACAACAAATAGAGGTAAACGGAGTCGGCGATTGCCTGGACTAATAAAGCTGCAAATACAAGTAGTGTCGAAAGATTTTGGTGTTGTTTTGTCGCACTGAAAAAAAGAAAAGCGGTTGCTAAAAGCATTCCTAAATCGCCAATCGGATACGCCAACGAAACGACCAACTCATTCATGCTGATATCGTGTGAATCCAGAATGGGCGCAATTAAAAAGTGCCAAGAAAATGTCGAGGCGACTACTAAAACAATTAAAACATCAAACAGGAAGGGTACGCGCTCTTGCTTTTTTGTTTGATGAAAGACTTTGTACAGCAGGGCACTTAAAATAAAAACAACCTGTAACAGATAAAAAACATCGGTCAGACCCGGAGAAGGTACTGCCCTTAAAAAGATACTCTCTGTAATGAACCAGATAATCTCTGCAATCAGGTAACAGCATGTTGCGATTGTCAGTAGAATCCAAAATGTTTTATCTGTACCTTTCGATTTTTTGACTGTGGACGAGAGCCAAACGAAGGCGATGAAGATTCCGAAAACAGAAAAAAGATTTCCACCGAATGCTTGAATATAGAAGTCATCATTCCAAGCTAAAATCCATATATAATAGAAGAAGAGATAAAAAAACGTAATGGATAAAGGCCATCGTAATGATTTAAGCATATATCATCTATACTCCTTTTTTTGTGATTTATTCATTATACATGCTTACCTCATGGTTCTAGCAGGTAATTATGGTTTAGGGGAATGAAAATTCGTTTACATAAGAAAACTTTTAACTATGTCGCTTTCTGCGTCTTTTAAACAAGAAACAGACGAATCATTGTGATCGTCTGTTTTCGGTGCAACCTCAGTGATGACTGATTTGCGTTAAAACTATTGTTTCGTGAACGGGAAGCAAGGCCATAAATGCTTGTGCTTCTACGGGCGGTGAGAAGAAGTACCCTTGTCCAATCGGACAGCCGTATTGTTGCAAGATTTTTTTCTGTTGCAAGGTTTCAATCCCTTCCGCGACAATCGATAATTTTAAATTCATACCTAGCTCAATAATGGTTTTGACGATTGGAGAAGAGGAATCCTCCTCTAGTCGATCGACAAAGGATTTATCAATTTTCAGCGTATCGATCGGCAGCTGCTCCAATACGTTCAGTGAAGAATATCCTGTACCGAAGTCATCAATCGACGTTTCGACACCCAGTCGAGCAAGGTCTTGGAGGATGGAAATACTTTCCTCAATATCCTGAACAATACTTTCGGTGATTTCTAATTCCAACCACTGAGCATCCAGGCCTGTTTCCTCTAAAATCGTTTCCACTTTCTCACTGAAAAGAGGATTCTGAAATTGAAGTGACGAAACATTTACTGATAGCAGAAGTGGCGTGAAGCCTGACATTTGGAGTTTTTTATTATACATACAAGCCGTACGCAACACCCATTCACCGATTTCATTGATCAATCCGGACTCTTCTGCGATTGGGATGAATTCAGCAGGTGAGATGAATCCGAAGTCCGGATGTTTCCATCGTATCAATGCTTCCATACCTACGATGTTTTCGGTCGATAAATGTACTTTCGGTTGATAATACACTTCAAATTGATTTGATTGTAGTGCATTTCGCAAATGGGTCTCCATTTCCAAATGCTGTGCTAGTCGTGAAGTGAACGAAGTATCATAAAAAGTATACAGATGATGCGTTCTATTTTGTGAATGATACAAGGCTTCGCTTGCTAATCTTTGAAGCTCTTCTAGATCGTCACTGTGGACAGGAAATAAACTAATTCCAATTCGGGGGACCAGGCTGATCTCATGGTATTCAATTTTCATAGTGGTCCGTAAAAAAGCAATCATCTCGTTACATCGTTCATGAAGCGTTTCTACTTTTTCGTAAGGAAGTAGCACAGTGAATTCATTTTCGCTCGTCCGAAATACACGGACCCCTTTCGGAAGGATGACGGATAATCGGCTATTCATGACTTGTATGATTTGATTTCCCACATGATAACCAAAGGCATCCATGAATTGTTTAAATCGATCCAAATGAACCACTACAACTGCAATCGATGTGTTGGGATATTGCTTAAGTTCAGGGGTCGACCGGATGAAATCCGCCTGGTTACCAATACCAGTTAAACGATCCCGATATGCGACATCCTCAAGTTCCGTCAACAGGCGCTTATTTTTTATTAAAACGATCGTTTGTCGAATCAAGATGAGTATAAAAATGGTAAACCATCCGATACTCAAAGCATTTAGATGCCATTCATACGATTTAATCATTAAAAAAGATAAAAGAAGAATACTCGTATAAGGAAGTAAAAATTCTCGTCTAAAAAAAGGTCTTTTAACTTTTAAAGTATACTGCGATTGGGTAGATGCATAGTGAAGGCCTGTAAATCCGATGAACAATAAAGCAAGTGTCCACATGAAATCCACCAGCTTACCGGCTTCATAGGTATTCTCGATGGTGAGTTGAGCAAAAATCACATCTCCGATCACCTGTAGAAATAATCCGATAACGAGAAAAATCAAAGTATGGTTCTTGCGATCAAATGGTATTAAATAACCGACAGTCACAATAAAAAATAAAATACCTAAATCGGCAAATTGAAACAATATAGTGATGGCGTTTAACCAAAAAGACTCTTTTTGCAGATGATAAAGCGGATGAAGTAAGTAGAAATAACTAATTGAACTCGCCGCCACCATATAGATGGCCATATTAAAGAAGTACGTCGTGTTTGCTAAAATGGTGCTATCCTTACGTAATTTAAAAATCAAAGCACTGAAATAAAGAAAGTAAGCACAAATCCAAAGTACTGACGAAAAAACGGGCGTTTGAACGGTGTGAGAACGTAACATAATTACTATCCAAATGAATGTCCCGAACGCTGAAAAAAATGTTCCTCCAGAGAGAAATAGCCAAAAGGGTTGGTCCTTCTTTGCTGCACGTCGGAATATCTTAAACAGCCAATAAGTACTTAACAATCCAACCGTTAATTGAATACTATTTAAATTTAACACGCGCTTCCAGGACGGTCCTTCAAATATAAATAAGTGAAATCCGAATGATAAAAAAACAAAAATAAGACTTAAAAAAGATATGAATTTCAAGTTTCTCAAATTAAAACCTCCTCTAAGCTGTTGATAAGACACCTGTAGTTCAATAGTATATCGGCTTTTTGAGGGATTATTTCGATATTGTAATTCAAATAAACCTGAAGAATCATTTTTATAGATATAAAAGCGGGGCATCAAAAATAAAAAGACACTGATCACAAAGATCATGTCTTTTTATTTAATAGGTACTGCAGGAATAAAAAAATGACAGGAGCCATTTAAATGAAGCAGACGTGAGCTTGTTTCATACAGGAGATTGAAACATATAAACCAACCTGTCCATCGTTTCTTCAAACGAACGAACCGGCCGGTAACCGAGGGCAACGATTTTGTCGTTCGAATAGGTCGGATGCTCCGCTATCCGGTTCGGGATGCGATACGGCTTGCCCGACGCTTCGATCAGACGCATGCGAAAGTCGGTTTCCGGAATGTTGGCGTCGACCGCATGAAAGACGTCACCGGATTTCCCACGCGTGAGGACGAGGTACACCATCGCGGCCAGATTATCGGCATGAACCCAGTTCACGACATCATCCGGATGGACCCAAGTCACGATCTCCGCCTCCTGCATCCGTTTGACTTGGCGGTCGCCCCAGTAGGAATGGTGTTCGGCACAGATGGCGCCGGACCGTAGAATGCGGACATCAAGTCCGTGCGCTGCATACTGGTTCAAAATGCGTTCCGAGCGGATTTTTGTCTCGATGTACGGTGCCGGATGGTCAACGGCGAGCGGCGACGACTCCGTCAACTGACCGTCCGCTGGTTCTCCGTAGACGGATGTCGTCGAGATATGGATGATGTGTGCACCCGTTTCATGTGCCACAGCTGCCAAGTGCTCGACGCCAACCACGTTGGCTTGATGCGCAAGGACCGGGTCCTCTCCAAGATAGGCGGCACAATGGATCACCCAGTCAATCTTCTCCATCGCTTGTCTAAGCGACGCTCGATCGGTAAGGTCACCGAGGACCGGTGTGAAACCCAGTTGCTCCACGAAAACAAGCTGATCGGGATTCCGGATCAAGCCGCGGACTTCGAGTGCTTCCGGCACAAGTCGTCTTGCGACACGCGCGCCGACCGTCCCGGTGACGCCGGTCACCAAAATGCGTTTTCCTGTCAGTTTCAAATCATCGACCTTCTTTCTTCTATCAATTGACCCGCTCGATCGTTGCGACGAGCGGTTGTTTGTCTTTCCGGTATTCGAACCGGATGATGTCCCCCGGTTTTAAGACGGATACGGGATTGGTCCGACCGTCAATCTTCGTCTGATCGTCAATCGTGACTTCGATCAAGGTATACGAAGCTTCCGGATCCTGCTCCTCAGGACCGAGCGAAAGCTGATTGCCTTGGATTTCTTCGATCACATATTCCTCATTGGAACAGCCGGATAAAACGCAGACTATGAACAGACCCAGAATCAGTAAACGAATGGTGCGGCGCATGTCTTCACCACGCTTTCATCAAAAGTATTCAGAGAAAAACGGATTATTTTCATTGTAGGGATATTAAAAGAAATACGAAAGAAAAATATGGATGAATTTAGTCAATTGAACAATCAGGATGGTAGTATTAGGGAAAAAGGAGGGGGTAACATGAGCGCATTTGCTAAAAAGCTACTGATTCTTTTTGGTGTCATGGTCGTGATGGCAGGTCTGGTTGTTTTTCTGTATGTCCAGTCCATGGAACCGGACGAACCGGAAGCAGATCGAGTCGTACGTGAGACGAAATCATACATCGCGAAGCACTTTCAACAGGCTGAAGTAGCGGGTGTCTTCTACGACTCAACGGGCAGGTACTCCGAGTTTGATTATGCCGTGCAACTGAATGACTTAAAGACAAATATAGATTTTTTCGTGTATGTCGATCAGCAGACAAAGCAGGTTACGGATACCTACTTGTCTGAACAGTGGTCGCAGACACTGACGGAAAAGATCCGTCCGCTTGTCGAAACGATTTTCGGTCAAGGGACCGCATACAAGGCAGTGTATTATCAAGACGCTGTCCAACAATTGAAGCTGGATCCATCATCGTCAAGCGAGTATGAGAAAGCAAAAATCCCACCGTTCATTACGATTACACTGCAGCGGGACCGGTTACCGACGGAAGAAAAAAATCTGACGCGGCTGGCAACGGCTATAAAGAAAAAGAAGTTACTCCGGCACGGAAATCTGACCACGGAATACATCAATGAAAAAGGAATTCTGCGGGAAGATGAGATAGGGTTTAATACATACTTTTAACAAGAGCGGACGACCTGGAGTGTCAGGTCGTCCGCTCTTGTTCAGTTTCCAGTTACCAGGCTTTGAAGGTAAACGATTCCCATGAACAAAATCCAGACGCCAATCGGAATTTCTAGACTCATCAAGGCTTGCGTCAGCCGGTATGAAGCTCGTTTGTTTTGTAAGTAACGATCTGTCACGAAAAACAGGAGTGCTGCAGCTAAGCTGAGGATACCGGCGTAAGGATTAAATATCAGGAAAAAAACAGATCCGAATGCCAGATGCAACACACCCGAAACAACGAAATCAGCTTTTTGATGTTTAGTGATCCGTCGGCTGATGATCTCACTGAGAAGTGACGTTATCCCGCCGTAAATCAGGATGAACGGAAAACTGTACATCAGATAGGCCGGAATAGTAATTATAACACTTGATAGATACTGCCAAATCGAGTTGGCAGGAGCGCTCGTCGGATCCGGAACGAACAGACCGAACAAAATGGCAAAGATCGCGCCGGAGATCGAAGCCGCAATTACTTTCCGGTAAATCATACGATATGTCTCCCTTCTTGCTCCTGTACATATTTCGCTTCCCGCACCGGAAACAACAGACCGACTCCGATAATCAGCGCGCATCCGATAAAGATGGCCGGTAATCCGAGGGTCGCAACAAACGACATCGTTCCGAGAATGATTAAGTCGAACGCGGAATCGACGAGATTGAGCAACGAGAGCGTCGTCGCCCGGCTGCCGGACGGGATGTGTTCGTTGATGATACCGGAATAAAGCGGTTGGCGGATTGATCGAAGCATCCGCAGGACAAAAAAGAGCACTAAGGCAATCCACAAGCTGTCAAACAGGAAACTGGCCAGTGAAACAGCAAGCAGTGTGACGACGCCGGATAGTTGCATCAACGTCGTCCGTTTAAACTGGAGCAACAGCCAGGCGAGATGTCGGGTGATCAGCATGCTGAGTAGAGCGGCGCTTGCGTACAAAACGCCGAGCCATGCAACCGGAAGTCCGGCTCCCGTCACGTACGGTTGCTCAAATTTGCCGAAAATCACGACAGACGGAATCAACACAATCGTGAAGTTGAGAAAGACTTTAATCAAATCCGGGGACTTACGGATAATCTGCCAACCGTTTTTGACATGGGTATACGGGTTGTCCCGGAACTGATCAAATGATTTAGGGTTGATCAGACTGAAGATCAACAAGAATTCGATGATTTTGAAGAGAATTCCGATGAGTATCAGAAATTGGAACTGGCTTTCCGCCAAATCGCGGACGAGATAGGCGCCAATCAGGCTGGTGAAAATCGTGACGGAGAACATGACAGACGAGATCTTTGCCATGACCTGACTCATCGTCTTTTCTTGACCACTTTCCTTTAAGGATTCGTAAATCAGGGCATCGCCTGAACCGGAAAAGAAGGACGTTGATAATCCCCACAGCAGTCCCTGAATCGAAAACCACCAAAGGTCATCCGCAATCAGCAACAGACTGGTTGAGAAAATACTGATCAGGCTGCCGGTTAAAAACGACGCTTTTGGTCCGAAGCGGTCGGCAAAGGCACCGGTCGGGATTTCCGATACTAACGTGGCGGCACAATACATGAAGAGGATGATCAGAATGTCTGATGCCGACAAGCCGCGCTGGAAATAAAATAAGGTGATGACCGGATCGAGGAGATTGATCGTGCCGAACAAGGTGATGAAATAAAACACACGAACATTATGGGTAGCTAGATTATGATGATTTCGTTTGATGAACATGCTGTTTCCTAACTTGACCTGTAGTGATGAATCGGTGATAAACTGTATCTTATATGATTATAATGATAATATATGGAATTTTAAAGGGGTAATTAGGAGTTTGAAAAGGAATAAGAAGTAAGATCACGAATACAAGACATAAATCAATGCGAGTCCCGGGTCAGTCGTTTCATCAAAAGGAAGAATGGACAACCTACCATTAAATCTTCATGAAGAGGAGTCAGTATGAGAATTCAGTTAAAAGCTTGTACAGCAGGCGATACCGATGAGTTATACGCATTTGAATGTGACAACCGGCGTTATTTCGAGCAGTCGATTCCGTCACGTGGAGATGACTACTATGTGCCTGACATTTTTCGGGAACGGCATGCGGCTCTCTTGCAGGAGCAAAAGGACGGTAGTTCCGTCTTTTTCTTGATCAAGAACGAAACTGGTTCGATTCTTGGCCGAATCAATCTTGTTGACCGGAGTCCGATCGATAAAAGTGCGCAACTCGGTTACCGGATTGGGCAATTACATACTGGAAAAGGGATTGCGAAAGAGGCGGTTCGATTATTGCTTAAGCACTGTCAGAAGCTTGAAATCGATAAAGTCGAAGCAAAAACGACGGACGGGAACTTAGCCTCGCAAAAAGTCTTGACGCATAGCGGATTCCGACGAGTAAATAAAGAAGAAGAAGTGGTGTTACACGGTCAACGGATGAGGCTGATTCATTATATTTGGGCGCGGTAAATCGTTTACTACGTATTTGAGAAGGAGAGATGAACATGCTAACATAAATCATTTTGAATTTTTTCAAGCGTATTTCTAAGCGATACGGCATTAAGGTTCGTGTTATTTGGAAAATTGTTTGTATTGGTCCTGATCTACTGGGCGATGGCTAAGTTTTCAAGGCGGAGTCTTGGGATTGGCGCAGAATGCTGTCATTGATGCCTCGATTCTACTTTACTATCCACTCGAACTGGCGGCTTTATTATTGGCAATCTTTGCTTTTCAAAAACGGCAGTCCCAAGGATGAAAAAGCGAAATTAATACATACCCTCGAAATATTCAAGTGACTCCAGTGTATATTCTGGAGTCATTTTTTATGTGTGAATTCAGGGGATGCTACGTTTTCTACGTTGGAGTTCGAAGGAAAATAAAAAGTAAAGGAACGCCGATACTCCAGCGAGCAATACAAAATTGAGATCACTAAAAGTATAATTGCCTTCATGGTCAAGAAACAGCAAGAAAAGAGCAATCATGCAGCCGAAAACGACGTATACTATGGCTTTCAGCAAAAAAATATTCCGATTAGTGGAAAAGAACGGAGCGATTCGTTTCACAAAAAAGTCGGCTAGGATTCCCGAAATTAAAATGACTGGGAAAGAAGAAAGGGTGTAGAATAAAAAAATCGAAAAATAGAGATCATCATCCAGAGCCTCTAAGGCTGAGCGAATGTAAGAAATCGAGATAATCAGACCTGAAGTTACGATAGCGGTCAGTCCGGCGGCAATCAGTTTATTGAACATAGGGAAGTCTCCTTATCTTATATAGGATGCCGCCAAGTTCGTTCGATTAGGCGAGATGCGATGAAGTAAAGCAAGGCCGAAGATCCAGCATTCAACAAAGAAATCGGAATTTCAAAATCATCTTTCGTGAGTGTCAGGATCAAAAACATAGCGATAGTAACACCCGATATCATGCCGAACGTTTCCAGAGTTAAAGGCTGTTAAATAATTGAATTTGAAAGTGTCAGAATCAAAAACATTCCAATTAAAACGCCCGACAGTCCATACAAAACAGCCAGAACGAAAAACCGAAGCCGGGAGGGAAGATGTTTTAACCTGTTTCGGATTAATACATCCGTCAAAAAACCGGAAATCAAAATGATCGGCAGAGCATAAATCAAATACAGAATGAAGATTCCACTCGCTGATGTGTACATCGTGTCACCGGCTCGTTCCGACACGGGTGTATAGGAGCAGTAGGTTAAAATACCGGAAACCAAAACGGAGGTTAAAATTACAGCAATAATTTTTCGAAACATAATGAGTCTCCTTTTTTCAACTGATTTCACCGTTCCGTCCGCAATGGAATTCAATCGTTGGTATGTGTCCCGTGACGATGCCATCCATCGTATAGTAACCGCCGAGACTGATTTCATACGTTTGATTAGCATCGATGCGCGTCGCTGTATAACCTTTTTGAATCCATTTTCCTTTCGTCCGGGATTCGGACGTTACCGAAACCGTATCCGCACAGAGATGACGTCCGGCACTTTGACTGTAGGCGGTCGTGATATCCGGTCGGACATTAATTTCACTTGCCGATTCCTCCTTTACCGCCTGTTTCTCGTTTGATGTCAAAGAAATCTGGAACGTACTCCGCTTCTCCGCGATTTTTCTGAATTCCTCGACCGGACGCCAGTCTTCATCCCGAAAGGCATAGATCGGGGCTAACTCCAGCTCACCATCCGGATGACGTTGATTCACGGATTCAATCACGATCTCGTATTGTTGATACCACTCATTTTTTTGCTCCGTCGTCGGTCCGTTTGTCTCAGCAATCGCGTCCGGTGACAACGGAACGAGCAGCGCAAGGGACAATAAAGCAGTAGATATTGTTTTTTTCATCGACATTTGTATTCTCCTTTTTTCATGCCATGACTTTTTGATAATGGATCAGCGTTGCTTTGTCGTTCAGCGGTTTCCGGACACCGGTTTCGACGTAACCCATCTTTTCGTACAATAAACACGTCTTCGTCTCTTCAAGCAGACTGGACAGTTCCCATGTCTTAGCCCGCGGATAACGGGCTTCCGCGAGCAGCATGGCTTGTTTGGCAAATCCGTTACCTTGGGCCTCCGGTGCCAGAAACAGCGGACTGATCCGGAAATGGACGTCTTCTTTCCAGCGAATACAGATTGCGCCAACGAGCTGTCCGTCCGCGATGATTTTTAGGAACGTGCTCGTCGGATGATGAATCCGTGCGTAGACCCGGTCAATCGTTTCATTGGCAGGGTTCGTGTCGTAATCTTGATATTTCTTAAGCAAGGGACTGAACGCTGAGACTTGCAGTTCAAATAAAGCAAGAGCATCGCTGTCGGTTGCCGGTTCCAAATGAATCATCCTAATCCTCCTTTTTTAACGTAATGGAATTATTTTACCATAAGGTCATTCACATGGAATTATTTTTCCTTTTTTATGGAGGACTGTCCCTGCCTGAAAAAGACTATGGTATAGTAGATAAGTTAAAAAATACCATCTATTGATCTAAGGGGGAACGAACATGACACGCCAAAAGAATATCGTCTATAACGTCTTATTAAACGAGACACGGGATCAGGTCCTGATGGTCAAAAATATCGGACCGTCTTATTCGTATTACACGTTGCCCGGGGGAACAGTCGAAGCGGGGGAGACGTTACCGGAAGCAGCCGTCCGGGAAGCGAAGGAAGAAACCGGATATGACGTTGCGGTCGGGGAACTGTTACACGTCAGCGAAGCGTTTTTTCCGCAAGTCGATGAACATTGTCTGTTCTTCTTTTTCCAGTCGGAGATTCGCGGGGGCGAAATTGGCACGATTTTTCCGGATGAAATCGAAGAGATTTCGTGGGTGACGATTGCCGACGCCGTTCAGTTCATGAATCTGTCGAAAGAATACGAACAGATTCTGACGACGCAACAGACGGTCCCGTACGTCTTCAATGGACAAATCACACACTGAGCGGAGGGGTACACATGCAGATTGTCGAGACAACGGACCTGGATACATTAGCTAGGCTGAATCGCTACGTCCATGAGCCGCACGTCGCGCAGCAGCCGGACTTCTTTAAACCGTACGACTTTGCGACGGTCCGGGCATTTTTTGCGAAAATCGTCGGAACCGGGAACCATCAGTTTTTGATTGCCGAACTCGACGGAGAAGCGATCGGCTACGTCTGGATCGAATACCTGCGCCGTCCGGAAAGTGCCTTTCAGTTTGCCCATTCGAAAGCCCGCGTTCATCATCTCTGTATCGTCGATGACAAACAGCAGCAAGGGTTTGGCCGTCAGTTGTTGCTTGAAGTGGAACGTCGCGCACTCGAACAGGACATACATAAAATCGATCTCGACTACTGGATGAGCAACGATGGGGTCGATGTCTTCTACGAACGGCTCGGCTTTGAAAAGATGCGCCAAGTCGTCGCAAAATCGTTTAATTAAGAAAGAAGGAAGTATGAATGGATTATACAGACTTGAATTTCATTTTTGGTTTGCTGCGCATAGCAGTTCTCGTCATGGCGATCCCGTCAATGGTGTACGCGTTGTATCTGTTGCGGAAGATTGCTAATAAATAAGCGACACCTTGTTTCCTCGACGGAGACAAGGTGTTTTGTATTACATCCATTAAAAACAGGGTAGTTAAATAATGAACGACGTGTCAGGAAAGCCTTGGAACTAGGAGGGATCAGATGTTATTTCTATTCATCGGTTATTACGATGCAGAAAAGATGAATCAGTCCTCGCAACAAGAGCTCGATGCCGTCATGGAACGGTGTAATCCACCGCTCGAGACCTTTTTTACGAAGCTCAACGTTTTGTATGAATGGCATCCGGGAGCCGAAACGAAACGGGCCCGGCTTTTCGACGGTCAGATTCAGCATCAGGACGGACCGGACCCGGACAAAACGGAACAGATCGGCAGTCTGATCGTGTTTGAAGCGGATGATATGGAACAGGCGGTCGACTTGGCATTGCTTCATCCGACGACCCAGTTACCGGAAGCACAGAAGTACGGCTGGCGGATGGAAGTGCGGCCGCTGATTGATCCGAAAGAAGCAAAATAGACGGTTTATGAACATACAGCGCATCGGTGCGTTGTATGTTTTTGTGATTTTCGGGTATACCTGTTTCATAACTATCAACAGAAACCAGAAAGTCAGGTGAAGCAGACGTGTCGATCATTACCTTTGAAGACGTGCAGTACAAACACATACTCCGTGGCATCTCGGGTGCGTTTACGGAAGGGAAAATCACGACGCTCGTCGGACCAAGCGGTGCCGGCAAATCGACGTGCTTAAAACAAATCAACGGACTGATTTCCCCGGGCAGCGGACGGATTCGTTACCGCGGCGAGGACTTGGAACAGATGAACCTTGTCGAACTGCGGAAACAAATCGGGATGGCGTTTCAAAGTGCGCCGATGTTGCCGGGGTCCGTCCTGGATAATCTCAGTTTGCCGAAAACGATTTTCCACGAGACCTTGGTACCGGACGAAGCAAAGCGACTGCTGGAACAAGTCGACCTCCATGTCGACTTAAAGCAGCCGGTCAAAGAGTTGTCAGGCGGTGAACGGAGCCGGCTTGCGATTGCCCGGACGCTCGTCAATCGACCGGATGTCTTGTTGCTCGACGAAATCACGGCCAGTCTTGATTTTCGGATGGTCAAGGAAATCGAACAGCTGATTCAGCGCCTGCAACGCGAGCTTCAGGTGACCGTCATCTGGATCACGCATGATCTCGATCAGGCACGCCGGGTCAGTGAAGAGGTCTGGTTCTTAAAAGACGGTCAATTGCTTGAGCAGGGGGACGTTTCGTTGCTTGAGCCGGACGGAGCACGTTCGGACATTCAGGCGTTCCTAAAGGGGGAATTGTCATGAGTTACGTCCAACTGGCAACTTCCCTGATTTTCATCGCGATACCACTGATTCTCGCCTTTACGCTGAAACTTGGGCTTGAAAAAGATATCTTAATTGCGACCGTCCGCTCGATCATTCAACTGCTGATCATCGGGTATATCCTGACATTCGTTTTTGAGAGCGACAGTCCGATTTACATCCTGTTGATGATTCTGTTGATGATTGGTGCCGCGACGCTGAACGTCATCCGCAAGGGCGACGGCATCCCGGAGATCCAGTGGATTGTTCTCGCGACGCTGATTTCGGTCGAAGTCCTGACGATGGGACTGATGCTCGGACTGAACATCATTCCGTTTGAAGCCCAGCAAGTCATCCCGATCAGCGGGATGGTCATCGGGAACTGTATGATTCTGTCACTGTTATTTCTCAATAAGTTCAAGGACGAGGTCGAACGCAGCGACGAAGTGATTGAATTGATTTTATCCCTCGGCGGTGATACGAAAACGGCGATTGATACGAGTCTGAAAGGCGCGATCCGGACGAGTATGATTCCGACGATTGAAGCGCAAAAGACGATGGGCCTCGTCCAACTGCCGGGCATGATGAGCGGTCTGATCATCGGCGGGGCCGATCCGATGGAAGCCGTTCTGTATCAACTGCTGATTTTATTCCTGTTGCTGACGACAGCAGCGGCGTCGGCTGTCCTCGTCGGATACATGTCGTACCGGAAATTGTTTAATGAGAAATCACAGTTCATCGGTCTGACGTACCGAAAAGACACGCGCAACTAATTTGAATTTGGAAACAGCCCTTGAGATACTCAGCGGGCTGTTTTGTTGGATTTAAAAACACCGGTATACCGGTGTTTTCTGATTTGCGACAAGACGCAAACACGAGAATTTAGTTGAAGAATTAAGGCAATAACGAACAAGCCGTGCATCCGATTCCCTAAAAGGGAGTGGATTCACGGCTTGTTTAAAAGGATTCCTGTCCATCTCGGTCTTTATTCAAAAAGCAGGAAATCTTTAATGAACAGCGAATTCTGTCTACAGAGAACAAAACGGAAACGGGGCGTTCGAAATGCGAAAGACGGTACTGGCACTACTCTTATTAGGAATGATCGGCGGCATCGGTTGGTTTTTTCTTGAGCAGGAACAGGATGAGACGTTTGAACAAATCGTACGGGCCCGGGTGACGAAACACGTCGCCGAGCAATATGGCAAAGAGACAATCATTGCGGTCCGGTCCGCTTATGACAAGACGGCTTCTTCGAAAGAAGCGAGGCATCAGGTTGCCGTTCAATTGAAAACCGATCCGCGAGGCGAGTACCAGGTCTTTCGACTGGCCAAACAACAAGTCGTTTTCATCGGACGAACCCGCTCGTTGCCGGAACGGGAATAAGCTGAACGCGTCAGTCTTCCTGCGTCCGTAAACGCAAGTAGGAAACAAGCGTCGGGACAGCGAGCGCCAACGCGACAGCTGTTGCGAGCGGAATCGGGACCGTCTTCCATGCGAAGAACGTCACGATAGCCGCCAAAATGAGCAAACTCCGAAGCAGATTTGAGGCGGGTCGTGCAGCAGGCACATCCTGATCCGGTACCATGTATGCCATCCGGTACTGGAAGTAGAAGTGGATCAACAGTCCAAGTTGGATGACCAGCAGAAAAGTCGAATCGGATTGTTCGAAAAAGATGGCGTAAATCGTCATCATCATGACAAGCAGATACAAACCGGTCGTGATAAGCAGACGTTTTTTCAAGAAAGCATCCTCCTTTTCTTATGTAAGCTATTCTTTGTATACGTATTTTTCTACTAAATGTTCCCAGAAACCTTATTTAAACAATCGATCATCACGTCATGAGAGGGGAAAAGAAAATGTACTATGGATTATGGACAAAGTTTACGACGCAAGCCGGTGAGGGACAACGATTGGTAGACTTACTGTTAGAGGCAGCAACTTCCTTACGGGATGTCTCGGATTGTAAGCAGTATGTCGTCAGCACGACTGAAGAATCCGATACCGTAATAGTCCGGGAGATTTGGACGGACCAAGCGGCACATACAGCGTCATTGCAACTGCCGGCGACGAGACAGTTGATTGAACAGGCGCGACCGATTCTGTTACATGTCGAACGGGTGCTTGAAGATCAGCCGCATGGGGGCAAAGGATTGGTATAATTTTTCCAAAAAGAGGGAACCCTTATAGTCAATACACGTATTATCGTCATGAGGTGAGAAAATGAACAAACAAGAACGGATTCAGACCATACAAACCATTCGCAAGCAAATGCAACCGAGACGGATTCTGTCGGTCGTTTTTACCGGCGGTGCTTATTCGGCAACTCACTTTTTTGACCAATCCATTTGGTCGATTTTGGTGTTCCTCTGCGCACTGGTGATTTCCGGCGTGATGTTAAGTCGCGAAAGTTTCGAAATCAGCCGAGTGTCAGACTCGACACGTGCCAAACGATTGATTCGACTCCGGTCCATCATGGGTTTTGGCATCATTTCACTCATGCTGCTCCTGATCATCACTACAGAACGGAGAGGTGATACGGACATGTCACTGCTTTACGTGGCAGGTTTCATGCTGCTTGGGATTGGAATCGAAACCATCATCGAGAACCGGATCCGTCGAGCCGATCCGGAACAGCCGATGAGCAAAGAATACCGCTAACTAAATACATTTTGTTGGAAAAGCATCCGTAGCATTCGGATGCTTTTTCTTGTGTTCAACTGACGGTATAAGCAGGCAAATCGCTTTCCTGTCCGCCTCTGGCATATGATAGGAACGATTCGTACAAAAGGAGGGCTTCTTATTCTTGCCATTATCATTGGATTAATCATCGGGATCCTCGTTCCCGTTCAAACGAGTGTCAACACACGCTTACGCGGCATTGTCGGCTCGCCGTTCCTTGCCTCTCTGCTATCGTTCAGCATCGGGACGGTTTTTTTGATCGTACTGACGCTGTTCGTTGAACAGAATTTCCGTCTGAATCCGGGTGTCTGGTCGGAACCCGGCTGGATTTGGATCGGCGGCGTGCTCGGTGTCATTTTCTTGACTGGGAACATTCTGTTGTTTCCGCGAATCGGCGGTGTCCAGACAGTCATTATGCCGATTTTCGGTCAGGTCTTAATGGGCCTGTTGATTGACAACTTCGGTTGGTTTTCGACCGCCGTCACACCACTGTCGTCGACGCGACTACTCGGCGCTGGATTTGTGCTGCTCGGTGTCGTCGGTACCGTTGCACTCGGTGACTGGCTTACAAAACGCCGGCATCCGGAACAAGCGAAGCCGGTCGATCCAACGATCTACGGCTGGCGGATCATGGGTGTCGTCATGGGGATGATGAGTGCCGCTCAAGCCGCGATCAACGGCCACCTCGGAGTTGTACTCGATTCCGCCATTAAAGCAGCATTGATTTCCTTTATCGTCGGTACGGTGACCTTGTTGCTTGTCAATCTAATCGTCCGGACGAAGTGGCAGTTTGACCGGTCACTCCCGACACCATGGTGGATTTGGATCGGCGGCTTGATCGGTGCTTTGTTCATCGCCGGGAATGCCGTCATCGTGCCGCTGGTCGGAGCGGGTGCCGCTGTCGTTATCGTGACGATCGGTCTGTTGACCGGCAGTCTGTTAATTGACCGGTTCGGATTGTTTGGCGCAGCGAAAGCGCCAGTCACAGGTGTTCAACTGGTCAGCCTCGGGCTGATGATTGTCGGCATCGTGCTGATCCGGCTCTAATCAAAAATGCTCCCTTCCAATGACGGAAGAGAGCATTTTTTAGTCCAGTTCGACTTTGACGGTTGTTGGTTTCGGGAACGCTTCACTTGACGCATACATGACGAAAACAGACTGATCATCCGGTACTTCATAAACAAAATCGACTCGCGAACGAAACGGAGGATAATACTGGAATCCACTTTTCCACGCTTTTTCATTTCGGTTGACGTAATCGATTTGTTCATACTCGGTTCCGTCCGGTGCTTGCAGCGTGAACGTATTCGGACGGTAATTCACGGAACTTCCGTCATAATCGTAATACGTATCCTGAAAAATCAACGGCAACGTGACCAATTGGTAACCGCTCCGCGGTTTTAATTTCAACTCTTTCGGTGGATTCGGCAACAGGCTATCGACATGAAACACTGCTTTTTTCTGAAGCGGATCACCGGGATAGGTCTTGACGACACCTTTATTCATCATCTGTTTGACGGCTTGTTCTTCTTGATCCGTCAAAGCCTTTGCTACCGGAGGCAATTCGATTTTGACGGTGACCGTTCTCGGGAACGCACTATCTGATGCATACAGAACCAATACTTTTTCGTCTTCCGGTACTTGATAGACGAGATCGACGCGTGATTTTTCAGGCGGAAAATACTGATAACTGAATTTCCAGGCTTTTTCATTATGATTGACATAATCAACCGACAAATATTCCTTTCCATCAGGAGCGGTCATCGCATAGGTGCTTGGCCGATAGATGGACTTGGCACCTTTTATTGAGGAATCCTGATTATCCTGCATAATCGCCGGAACCGTTACAAAACGGTAACCGGGTTTTTCTTTTAAATCGAGCTCTTTTGGTGTCTCGATCAGCGGATCGACATAAAAGAACTGATTATTGATCCGTTCGCCGCCTGGAGTCGTCTGCACCATACCTTTTTTCATCAGCTTCTTGATTTTTTTGTCGGTTTCCGACTGAGAAACGGCCGCTGTTTTCTTCGACTCGGTCTGTTTTAAATCAGCGATTTTCGTACCGGTCGTTTGAACGGCAAACGATTTATCCTGCGTCTGTTTTGGTGCTTGCGTGATGTCTTCGTTTGCAGCAAACAGGAACAGGCTGGAGACGCCAGCGGCTAAGACGACGCCGATCGTGCCAAGGGCCAGTTTAAAACGGCGTTCCGTCGCCTGGGTATTGACGGAGACACTGCCGATCGCTGCATTCGGCGTAATCCGGACGGCCCGTTGTGCCGGCAACAGCGCACCGAGCACTCCGGTCACGACCGGGATGAACAGCATCACACTGAGGAACAACAGCTCATTGACCGGGAACTGGTTATAGACGTATCCAATCATGGCGAGCGCAAGTAAGAGACCGATGACACCGGCGAATAACCCGGTCAACATGCCTTCCGTCAGGACAAGCAGCCGGATCCAGCCGTCGCGCCAACCGGTTGCTTTTAAGACGGCGAGTTGCGGTTTCCGCTCATTGACGTTTTGCCACATGATTTCCGTTGTCGTCAGGATTGCGATCAAGAGGGCGACCGCCATCGCGACGTAATGCATCGTCCCGACTTCAAGCGCGACGTACTCGCCGAGCCAGGTCGCATACAAGACACCTTTCAGTCGGAACGTCACGAACAGGAAGAAGATGAACAGACTGGTCGGCAGGGCAATCGCGACGATTGACAGCAACGTCCGTTGCCAGTACGTGAACAGCTGATTAAGACTCATCCCGAAAACGGACTGGGAGCGGACGAAACGGCGACCTTTTGAGACTTCACCGGAGCGCATGCTTTCAAACGCCTGGATGCGGCGGATCAGAGCCATCGGGACGAGCGTGCCGCCCCAGTAAATCAACAGACCGGCGAGTCCGATCGACAGAATCCGCACGAGAGCGATCGGATGATCCGTCGTCAGCCAGAACGAACCGAGGATCGTCCAGGAAATCAGGGCGACAAACGTTCCGAGCAATGTTGCCTCTAAAAACAGCAGCTTCGACAACTGACGCGGACGCCAACCGAGCGACAGTAAAATCGCAAACTCTTTTTTGCGGGCATAGAGCAAGATGATGTTCGAGCTGAAGACATAAACGAGCGCGACCGCAATCACACTCGCGATGACACCGCTCATGCCGACTTTCGCCTCTTGAAAAATCGCCATCGAGGAACCGAGTTTGATCCATGGTTGCTGAACCCAACCTAAAGCCGATTCATTTTTTAAGCCGGGCAGATAGGTCAGGGCGAGTTGCGGCGAGGACCCGAGTGTCACATCGGTAATCAGTCCCGTCTTGTCTTCAATCTCTTGAGCGACAGCCTGCAATTTTTTTTCGCTCGTCGCATTCATCGTTTCGACCCCTTTGACGTTGATCCGGATGGCCGAGATGGCTTTGTCGCCGCGGAGCTTGAACGCCGCATCCAGTGTCGTCAACATCGACGGCGGTTTCGTCAGGAAGTCATACGGATCATTTGTCGGCTTGACGTCACGGATGGGATTAACGGGTCGTTCGTTTTTGTCCATGACCCATTGGGCCTTCGCCGGGAAGTACGTCTCCATCGGAAGCTCAGTCAATGGATCCTTCGAAATGTTCAGTTTTTGTGGATCGAACACACCGATGAACTTTAAATTCATCTTCGGTACGGAATTTAAATTGATAGACGTATCTCCAAACGACCGGACTTTTCGGTACATCGTTCGTTTGGCCAATTGAACATCTTCCGGCACTTCCTGTGGTGTGACCTGATAGGCAAACGGCCATCGTGTAGCGAACGGACTCGCGAGCGCCTGGTATTCGACGGAGGAGGGCTTCAAGTACATCCAGTCGAAGCTTCCAGCTGGTTTAGACGGAACCGTGCCTTTTAAGATGTCGTTGACCAGTTTTTTAGAGGTTTCATTTGTCGTAATCTTATAGACTTTCGCAGGTTGGACCGGAAGCGTCTTCAGATACGATTTCCCGCCTTTTTTCATAATGTCTTGGACGGTCTCGGTCATCGAATCATTAACTAAGGGAACATCGACTTTTTCGTAGCGATACTTCCGGTAGGCATCGACGTATTCATGACTGTTTAAAATCAACGGGATGTTCCATACATCATCTCCGTTGTCTGTCGCGATATCGTCTTTTGTGAAATAGCGGCTGTGTGTCGCTTTTTTCGTCGCTTGATCGAGACCGACGAGCCGGGCTTCTGCTTCTGGATCGATTCCGGCGAGCATCGTTGCGCTACCGAACTCCATGAGTGGTTGTTTTCCCAACTCTTGCGGCGAAAGATCACGATTCAGGCCATCGCTTTCGGAAGGAGACCATCCGGCACCTAAAAAGTAAGAGTTCGTCTGTTGTTCTTGCTGTAAACCGGTATCCTGAACATCTTGAATCGTGACTTTATAGATGCCTTGCTCTTTAAAATCGTATGTCCCAATCTGGGCATCCGCATAATAATTCCCGATCATCGCGATCGGAGCCGCGACTTCAATATCGTTTATCTGTTCAATCGTCTTGTACTGTTTCATTGTGATGCCGCCGTCGAGACCGCTCATATAGTTTGGCTCAAGCAGCTTCAAGTCTTCCGTTACACTGCGGCTGTCCGGCGGCCGGACGACGATGTCGTAAGACGAGCCCCAGCGCTTTTGCAGTTCATCAACGACGGTACCGTTGTTCGCCTGCGTCGTCCCAATCAGATAACTGAGTCCGGTGCTGACAATCAGGACACCGACGAGGAGCAGGATGAACCGCTCCTTGTTACGCCACCAGGAATTCCAGATGAATTTAAGCATCAGCCGTTCCTCCAATCATCCTTTGACTAGAAAAAAACGAAACAACAGGTTCAATAAATGATGGTTCATTCATTCGGATGACGATTGGATTTTTACGTACATCGCTCATCACAGTTCCTCCCTTAAAAGTTGTGTGACATATTTTTCATGTGAAAATGATTATTTTACCATTATATACAATTAAAGAACCTTTTTGGTTCAGGATGGATATAATTATCTAAAAATTCCATCAATTTATTTTTACGAATCGTCCGGAATGACTGCTTAATTTGGTTAAAGGACATCCGGTAAATGGAAGCGAATAGGATATAAGTAGCGGATTTCTAAAAGGAGGAATGGCGATAATCATGATCGGTATATTTGCCGTGATTGCTGTAGGAATGACGATTTTAGCGGCACGACGCGGTTACCGGGAACGGTCTTTGGGCGATCGTGCGTATACGTCAAACGATCACGAACTGGATATCCATCATTGAAATGACCCGCCGTCCTGGTAAGGGGAGGAAATATCCATGAAAAATAAACAGGAGCGGACCCGGTTCATTCAGGAGGCAAAACGGCGTCTGATGAAACAACGCATATTGAGTGCGCTATTGTACGGAACAAGTATTGTCCTGATTGTCGCCAATCGCGAGGCTTACTGGCCGTTCGCCGTTCTCATCATTGCGCTGGTCCTGATTGCCCGTCTGCACTCAAAAGAAGTCAACCGGGATATGGCGCTGACACCGAACACGGCAATGAAGCGGATCATCCAGATCCAGTACGTAATTGATTACTGTTTCATCGTATTGGTCGGTCTTTTTCTGCCGGTCGTATTAAATCTGAGTCTGCCGTTCTTCACCAGTATCGGTGTTTATCTGTTGCTCGCCGTTGTGCTTTTACTGACGGATACGGTTCTTGAACGCCGCGGAAAAGTACTCGATCCCGAGCATCCGACGAAAAAAGAGTTGCGGACCTATCCGAAGACGTGGAAGAAGCTGAAGACTTAAATGGGGGCATAGCAATGCAGGAAACAAACGAAATTCACCATGCATTACGCGAAAATGAAACACTGCGCGAACAGTTAATCCTCGTCGACCGGCTCGGACTGCCGGATGCCTGGATTTGCGCTGGTTACATCCGGTCGTTGATTTGGGGACTGACTTTGACGGATGAACAGGACATTGATGTCGTCTATTACGACGCGACCGATAGATCGGAAGCGACGGAAAAACAGTACGAAGAGCAATTGAAATCTTGGCAACCGTTGCCGTGGTCCGTTAAAAATCAGGCGCGGATGCATCTGAAAAACGAGTTACCGCCGTATCAATCGACCTGTGACGCGATCGCGCATTTTCCGGAGACGGTGACGGCGATTGCAGCGAAGTTAACAGACGGACAGTTCCAGTTGTATCTGGCCTACGGCGTAGCCGATTTACATACCCGAACGATTCGCCCGACCCCGCTGTTCTCAAAAGGATTACCGCGTCATATCATCTTTCAAAAACGAGTTACCGACAAACGATGGGACAAGCGGTCTGATTTACGGATCGTCGACCAGTTTTAAAAAATCAGGACCAACTATCAAAGGAGGGTACAGATGAATTTTCGGAAGATGCTTGTTGCCGGTCTCGGTGCCATACTGATTTTTTATCAGTTCCGGGAACCACCGGCCCCTGACTATAAAAAGAAATTTAATGAATCCATTGAGACCGTGATCAAACTGGAAAACGAGGAACTCGTTCGGCAGAATCACGATCCGATTATCCGAAAAGAAACGGGAATTGAAGTCAGTGATGACGGGGACTGGATTGAACTGTACCATGATGCACCTCTGCAGGGAGATAAAAAAAGTGTTTACCAAAAGCAGGGTGACCGGTACGTCCGGGTGACGGATAGAAAGACGGTGTCCGATCAACTCGACAAGGCAAAAACGACGTATCTCGAGAATTTGGGAATCAAATGAAAGGAATTATCATGAGTTATCAAAAAATGCTTATGCCGGAACGCTAAATCGGTATAAGCATTTTTTGTTGCCTTGCTGTTAGTGCATCTGAATGAAAAATTTACTTGAATTCAAACGCGATGGGAGGAAAAAGCAGCATGCGCTTTTCTAAATTCAGAAGGTGTCATTTGTTTGACTTGTTTAAATTTTTTGATGAAGTAGCTGAAATGGTCAAACCCGGTCATCAATGCGATATCAAGAACAAGATAATCGGTCTCGCGTAACAAGATGGCAGCTTGTTCACACCGATACTGATTCAAATAATGGAGCGGTGAAACCCCAATCACGCTTTTAAAATACCGTGAAAAATAGGAAGTGTTCATTTGGACGATTCCTGCTAAATCCTCCATCGTGATTTTAGTGGCATACTGTTCCGTGATATACGTCAGGATTTTTTGAATGTTTGCTTGTTTCCGCTTCATTTCAGGTTGAACCGGCTCAAACACATCCTCTTTAAACAGCACATAAAGAAGTTGGAAAAGAATCGTTTTGACATGGAATAACTTTAATTGATTCGCTTCCTCGTAGTGCTGAATGATTTCTTGAATGTACGTCCGTAGTTGAAGACGAACTGCTTCAGGCAGTTCGTGTACGGAACGAAAGCGGACTTTGTTTGAAATCAAGGGTCGGATGTAATGTGTTTGGATGGCATCCGGATAATCAAAGCCAAACATCTTCGGGTGAAAAACGATTGCGTGATGAAAAGACGAACCGGACGCTGATAATTGATGTAAATCCTCGGCATTGATCAGTGCGATATCCCCCGCCTGTAAAAGATGGACCTCCGAATCAAGGGCAAGAACCAGTTCGCCCGCCTCGACAAAAATCAGTTCAATCTCTTTATGCCAATGAAAACCGACATGATAACCATTCGGTTTTTGTTTACTGTAAATATGTAACGGAAAATCCAATGTCCCATGAATTGAAGTCTCGCGCAACTCTTGCTGAAGATGCATCCTAATTTCTCCTTTGTCAAAAATGTGCTATTTATTATTCATTTTTGTACAAGAATATTGCTTTCGAAAACGGCTACACTACTTCTTGTAAGGGTTTTCAACAAGGGGTGTGAAAAGAAATGATTAAAAAATGGTGGCACACAAGTGTGATTTATCAAATTTATCCAAAAAGTTTTAAAGCTGGTCGTCCAGATACAAGTATAGGCGATTTAAAGGGTGTTATCCAGAAGTTAGATTACATCAAAAGGTTAGGAGCAGATGTGATCTGGTTATGTCCTGTCTATCAATCGCCTCAAATCGATAACGGATATGATATTAGTGATTACTATTCGATTTCGCCTGAATATGGCACGATGGAAGATTTTGAACAGCTGATTGAGGCATGTAAAAATCGTGGTATCCGACTGATCATGGATTTGGTCGTCAATCATACGTCAGATCAGCATCACTGGTTCCAACAAGCATTACAAGCGCAAGATAATCCGTTCCGCGATTATTATATATGGCGTGATCCTGTAAAGGGTGGGGTTCCGAATGAGTTGCAGTCTAACTTTGGTGGGGCGGCATGGAAATGGCATGCTGAAACGAATCAGTATTACTTACATTTCTACAGCGACGCACAACCTGATCTAAACTGGTCGAATCGAAAGTTACGTCATGACATCTATGACATGATGAATTTTTGGATCGATAAAGGGGTGAGCGGATTCCGAATGGACGTCATCGATTTGATTGGTAAAGAGCCGGACAATCATATCAAGGAAAACGGACCAATGCTTCATCCGTACTTACAAGAGATGTACGAGCATACATTTGGACGCCATGATTTATTGACGGTCGGTGAGACGTGGGGAGCGACACCAGAAAATGCACCGCTCTACTCTGACCCGAAACGGCAGGAATTGAGTATGGTATTTCAGTTCGAGCATCTTCAATTGGATAAAATCCCTGGAAAACAACGTTGGGATGTACAACCGCTCGTATTAACAGAGTTGAAGCGTGTTTTGAATACATGGCAAACAGCTCTTCATTCTAACGGATGGAACAGTTTGTTTTGGAATAATCACGACTTGCCGCGGATTGTTTCCAGATGGGGAAACGATCAGGAATTTCGAGTGGAATCAGCAAAAATGTTGGCAACACTTTTACACGGGATGCAGGGAACCCCTTATATTTATCAAGGGGAAGAGATTGGGATGACGAATGCGGCTTATGCCTCCCTCGCGGATTATAAAGATATCGAAACACAAAACATATACCGCGAACGGATTAAAAAAGGGTTCAGTCATGAACAAACGATGGCAGCCATCCGATTAAAGGCGAGAGACAATGCACGGACGCCCATGCAGTGGAATCGGGACCGGCATGCCGGGTTTTCAGACGCGACACCATGGATGAAACTCAACGAAAATCATGAGGATATCAATGTCGAGCAGGCACTACATGATCCGGACTCCATCTTTTATCATTACCAGACATTGATTGCCCTCCGGAAAAAATATGATGTCCTTGTGTATGGATCCTTTAGATTGATTTTTGAACAACATGAACAAGTCTTTGCATACGAGCGTCATTTTCAAGGCAAGACACTTGTCGTCGTCTGTAACTTTTATGAACAACCCGTCTCAATCGTCTTACCGGGAGCGGAAAAACGGATCATTTTGAGTAGCAATTATAAAGATTCTTCCGTTGAACTGGAAGACGTGTATCTGCGTCCGTATGAAGCCATCATGTATCTTGAGAAAAGAGGAGAATCAGGGAATGAAGATTAAGCAAAATACATACGACGTGGTAGCAGATGAAATTCTGGAAGCGATTGGCGGCCGGGGTAATGTCATCAGTGCCTCGCACTGTGCGACACGGCTGCGCCTTGTCCTGCAGGATGACAAGCGCGTCAACACGAAAGTATTAGAGGAAATCGATTTAGTCAAAGGTCAATTTTTAAGTGGCGGACAATTCCAAGTCATCATCGGAGCCGGTACGGTCGACGAAGTTTACCGGGAATTCATCCAACTTGCGGGCATCGAGACTTCGAACAAAAATGACGTAAAAAAAGATGCTGACCAAAAAATGAATCGCTTTCAACGTTTGATTAAATTATTGTCGGACATTTTCGTTCCGGTCATTCCGGCGCTTGTCGCAGCCGGTTTACTGATGGGAATCAACAATGTCCTGACATCTCAGGGACTGTTCATCAGCGGAAAATCGTTGATTGATCTTTACCCTGGAATTGAAGACTTGGCGAGCATGATCAATCTCTTCGCGAATGCTGCTTTTGTTTTCTTACCGATATTAATTGGCTTCTCGGCGACTCGGATTTTTGGTGGGAATCCCTACCTGGGAGCCGTCATCGGGATGATTATGGTGCATCCGGACTTGCTGAACGCTTATGGATACGGTCAGGCAGTCATTGATCAGACCGTTCCGACGTGGAACATATTCGGGTTTGAAATTGAGAAAGTGGGCTACCAGGGAACGGTCTTACCTGTCCTAGCCTCGTCTTTCGTATTAGCCTTTACAGAAAAACGGATTCGCAGAATCATGCCGTCTGCACTCGATAATTTGCTGACTCCATTGTTGTCAGTTTTCATTACGGCCGTCTTGACGTTTGTTTTTATCGGAGGTGTGATGCGGAGTGCGGGGAATGTCCTTGCCGAAAGCCTCGTTTGGATGTACGACACGTTAGGATTCGTCGGTGGTGCGATTTTCGGACTATTTTTAGCTCCGTTGACATTGACCGGTATGCATCATAGTTTGTTACCGGTTGATATCCAGCTGATTGCAGGTGGCGGATCCTTTTTACTGGCGCTGGTCGCCTGTAATAACGTGGCGCAAGGCGGCGCAACATTTGCTGCGATGCTCACGACACGCGATTCGAAATTAAAAAGTATCGGTGTTTCATCCGGATTATCCGCGCTGCTCGGGATTACGGAGCCCGCTATGTTTGGTGTCAATCTTCGTTTGAAGTATCCATTTTATGCGGCGATGTTAGGGTCAGCGGTAGGTGGAGCCTACGCGGCATTTACAAAAATCTTGAATGTCGCGCCCGGTCCTGCCGGAATCACAGGCTTCGTCACGATGAAATCCGGTAGTATCATCGACTTTTTAATTGCAGTGTTACTGTCAGTCATCGTTTCCTTTATCCTGACATTGGTATTCGCAAAATCCAAACGCTTTAATCGAGTTGATCAGTAATCAGCGGTATGAATTAAGAACACATATTGAAGTAGGGGCGGGAATTAATTTCCCAATCTCTTACTTGAATATGTGTTTTTCTTCGGAATAGAAGTTTGACATACTCACTAGTAAGTATTACTATATACTTGTAGATAGTAATACAGAGTACTGAAGTGGAGGGAATGCCGTGGAAGACATCACAGAAATGTTGAAAGGCGTGCTCGAAGGATGTGTGCTCGAAATCATCAGCCGGGAAGAGACGTACGGATATGAAATCACTAGGCAGTTACGTGAATTGGGCTTTACGGATGTCGTGGAAGGGACGGTCTACACGATCACGATGCGGCTTGAAAAAAATCAACTTGTCGATACGGTCAGAAAACCATCGACACAAGGACCGCCACGGAAGTTTTATACTTTGAATGCTGCCGGTCAAGCGCGGCTGGCTTCGTTCTGGGAGCGTTGGCGCTTCGTTTCAAGCAAGCTGACAGAGCTGAAAATGAGTCAACCGAAAGGAGAACCAGTATGAGTATCGTTGAAAAAATCATGGGTAACTTAGAGGATAAACGGCACTACCGAGAAATCGAGCGTCGCGCGAAACGTTTACCTGCTGACTATTTCCATGCCTATCGTGCGATTCAAAAATATCTGGCAATCGCCGGAGGACCGGTCGATTGGCCGTCGACCCGTCGAATCTTTGAGGGATTACTCGATTTGTTTGAGATGGGGGCAGCAGAAGGGAAAACCGTCATAGACATCACGGGACCGGATGTCGCCGCGTTCTGTGACGATCTCATCAAGGGCGAACCTTCCTGGAATGATCGATATCGTACCAAATTAAATGAATCGATTAATCGTCAGTAACACGGAAAATGCCTCAGCCGTTAATCGTCCACGTATCCCGCAACTCGATGATCGTTCCTTCCGGTGCTTTTAACTTACTGAGGTGACCGTCGACGACGAAGTAGATGTTGCCGCCGTGTTTCGGCAAAAACGGCATGCCGAGTTGTTCGAGCCGGGCGACTTCTGCCTGCAGATTGTCGACGTACAAAGCGAAATGAACGGGACCGGCCGTATGTTTCGTATAGGGCGTCAATGTCTCGTCAACTTTGTTCGTCTGAAGTTCGATGTAGAAGTCACCGAGCTTCAGCCAACTGTTAAAAGCACGGGTGTGGAAATCAGGGGATTCCTGGACCAGTTCGAATCCCAGTTGTTCATAAAATGTTTTCGACGCGGTGTAGTCGGTCGTTTGAATACAGAGGTGATGGATTTGCTTCATGGTCAATCATCCTTTCAGGTGGAGCGGATCTTATGTAGCCGCTAGCAATATCAAACCAAATTTTATCATAAACAAGCGTCCGTTTCCTTCATGGGAGACGGACGCTTGTTGATTACGTCAGATCGAATTTCTCTGTCTGATCTGTTAAATAAGAAGATGTTTCGTTTAATGTCTCGACTAGGACATGCAGTCCGGTGATCGTCGCAATCATCTGCTCGGACGCCGCCGCAACTTCTTCGTTGCCCGCCGTATGTTCTTCGGCGACGGCGGCAATTTCCGTCAGGGCATTGCGAATCCGGGCTTCCGTTCGAGCGACGTCAAGCATTTGTTGCCGCATCCCGGCAGCGGACGACGCGACTGTCCCGACCTGTTCCGCGATTTGGGTGAACGAGCCCTCCGTCGCTTGAATCTCCTGTTGACCGGAGACCGTCTCCTGTAACGTCTCAGCGAACCGGACTTCCATTTGCGTCGAATTCCCGGTGATATTCTGGACGATTGCGGCAATCTGATCGACGCTGCTCGCGACATGTGTGGATAACTTTTTCACTTCGGTTGCGACGACGGCAAATCCTTTGCCTTGTTCGCCGGCACGCGCCGCTTCGATGGCGGCATTGAGGGCCAGTAAGTTCGTCTGCGCCGCGATATCGCGGATGATTGTCACAAGCGCTTGAATGTCAGTGGACTGTTGTTTCAGTTGACGGACCTGCTCCGTTGCTTCGACGACGTGCATATGAATCGTATTCATACGGGAAACGGACTGCTTCATCTGCGTTTGTCCGTCGCGGGTCGCAAGCCGCATCGTCTCGACCGTCTGTTCGATGTGCTGACTGTCGTCGGTCGTCTTTTGAACGAGCGAAGAGAAGCCGGTCATCTCATCGGTCAAAGCGAGTGTCGTGTGCGTTTGACTTTCCGTACCGGTCGCGATTTCCGACATCGTCTCGGCAATCTGCGTTGAACCGTCGAGGACTTCCGTTGTCCCGGCATCAATCGCCTGACTTGTGTCCGTGACGAGAGCAGTTGTCCGTTTGATGTCGACGATCATCAGGCGGAGTGTTTCGTTCATCTGTTGAATCGAGCGGGCGAGCGTGTAGATTTCATCTTTTGCCGGAATCTTCAGTTGTTGCATCGTCTGATCGGCTTGCGAAAGTTTTCCGTCGGCAATCATCTGCGCGACGGATTGAAGTGTTTCGAGCGGTTTCAATTTTCGACCGAGTATGTAATACAGTGACCCGAGCGTCAACAGCAACAGCACGACGAGTAAACCGAGAAACAGCGGCAACGTCTGTTTTAACAGCGTCGTCGTCAACGTCTCGACGTCTTTTGCCGCGATGTCGACACCTAATATGCCGATGGTTTCACCCGTCGTACTTTTTAACGGGACGTAAACACTGATGTATTGACCGTACTTCGGATCATCGATGACGTCCGTCGTGTGCGTTTTACCTTGTAAGACTTCTTTCATGTCGGACGCGACGGCACCCGTTGCCGGATCATTGATCTTAGCGGCGTCAGCGACCGGCAGTCCGTCAATCAACAGCTTCACTTGGTTTTGGTCGACAGTAGCCGTATAGGCGTAAAGAAGCCCGTTCTGCTGTCGTAGTTGATTCAGTGATTCGCGTAATTGTTCGTACGTTGCATCATTGGTTGGATTCGTTAAAAATTTCTGATAGGCTTCGGAATCGACGTTTCTAGCGATTCGTAAGGCATCCTGTTCCGCTGTTTTTTTGAGCGTCGACAGAGCGGTTTGTTTAGTCGTGAGATAAAGGGAAAGACTGCTGAAAACAAAGAAAATAATGAGGATCAAGCTGATGATGAGAAGTAGACGTGTTCTGATGGAATGAGTCCGTGTCTTGTCCATATAAGCCTCCTGATGATAGTTTACGTGTTGCTTATCTACGTTATCGGCTAGATTTTGAATATGTTATAGCAAACGTAGTAAAAAAAGTTAAGGGGTAGAATAAATATCGCTGCATAAAATGAATCCGCGAAAAATGTTTACAGTTAAATAGTTTAGTGTTAAATTATTCAATGCGATAAAGATGCTTATAAGATAAACGATCAAGAAAGGATGTCGAACCAATGGAACAAGATCAGCTTTTTAAGATGATCCACACTGTCGAAGCAGTGACAAATGAAGCAATCATCGATTGGAATGCCCGTTTTCCATACAATGTCGGGATATCGCCGATTCTGACATTAGGTGAGCTGAAACGGAAAGGTCCTCAAAATCAGATGAAGTTGGCAGAAACACTTGGTTTTACAGGAGGCGCGATGACGAACATCGCCAAAAAACTGATTCAACTCGAACTGGTCGAGCGGGTATATAACGAACAGGACCGCCGGCAAGTTTTGCTCCAAATCACGGAGCAAGGAGAGCAAGTCTTACGTGAAGCCCAGGCAATTGGAAAACAACAGTACCTCGAACTGTATGACGTGTTAGATGAAGAAGAGATTCGTCAATACTTAGCAATCAATGAAAAACTCTTGACCCACATTCGGGCGAAACGAGAGAACGGAGTGAAACGATGAGTCGAGTAGCGGGGAAAGTGGCGTTGGTGACGGGTGGTGCGTCAGGGATTGGCTTATCGGCTGCGACTTTGCTCGCCGAAGCAGGAGCAGCCGTCGTCGTAGCAGATTATAACGTCGATGGAGCGGAAGAAGTAGCGGCTAAGTTACGGAAACAAGGGCGACAAGCTTCTGCCGTCTTCTTGGACGCGTCTGAAGCTGAATCGATCCAGCATGCTGTCGATTTTACCGTCGAGTCGTTTGGGAAAATTAACGTTTTGTTCAATAATGTCGGTCTGACGAATCTTCAGAAAGACTTGGATGTCGTCGCAATGGACTTGGCGGAATGGGACCGATTAATGAACGTCAATGTCAAAAGTGTTTTGCTTGGTGCAAGATATGCTATTCCACATATAAAGGAAGCAGGTGGCGGATCAATCATCAATACAGCTTCGATGTCGGCTTTTGCGGGTGACAGCATCCGTTCTGCCTATGGGACGTCAAAAGCTGCCGTCGTCCAGTTGACGAAGTATATCGCGACACAGTACGGGAAGGATTTAATCCGCTGTAATGCGATTGCCCCCGGTTTGATTTTGACACCGGCGGCCAAAGCCAACATGAGTCCAAGTCTGCTTGCGACCTTCGAAAAATATAATGCACTTCCGTATCACGGCGAAGCCGATGACATCGGACATGCCGTCGTTTATCTCGCGTCGGACGAATCAAAATTCATGACCGGACAAACCCTTCAGATTGAAGGTGGACATTATATCGGCAATCCGACTAGTCCCGATTTTTTAGCAATGCAGCAGTAATTCAGAAATGGAGTGAATGAAGATGAATCGATTAGCAGAAAAAATCATGTTAATTACCGGTGCTGGGAGTGGCATGGGTGAAGCAACCGCATTAATGGCGGCGCGTGAAGGTGCCGTCGTCGTCGCGACCGACATCAATGAGGAGGCCGTCCGTGCTGTCGTCAAACAGATCTTGCTTGAAGGGGGTCAAGCATATGCCTTACACCACGACGTCTCTTCCCGTGAAAGTTGGCAAGACGTCATCGACATGATTGAGCGGGAGTTTAATCGACTGGATGTGTTGGTCAACAATGCAGGCATTGCACTCAGTACCCCGTTTTTAGAGCAGGATGAAACCGACTGGTCCCGGATTTTCAACATCAACGTCAACAGTGTCCTGCTCGGGATGCAACAAGCGATTCGGTTGATGCAGGAGACAGGGGGTTCAATCGTCAACATTGCCTCGATTTCTGCAATCAGTGGAATGGCGGGAGCCGGCGGGTATACGGCGTCTAAAGGCACGATCGATGCGGTGACGCGGGCGGCGGCTGTCGATTACGGCAAGTACAACATTCGGGTCAATGCCGTCTATCCGGGGTACATCGAGACGAAGATGAGTGCCCCGTCGATGACAGCATATAAAGACTATTTTGAACAGGTAATTCCGCTTGGTCATGTCGGTCAGGCCGAAGAAGTCGCGCACGCCGTCCTCTTCCTTGCGACAGATGAAGCGAGCCATATCTCCGGAATCGGCCTTCCGGTGGACGGTGGTGTCACAGCCAGATAACTGAAATGAAACGAAGGCACTGTCCATCCGACAGTGTCTTTTTTTTATGGGACAACAGGTCAATTGGTAATGAAAATCCGTTTTTAAAGAATTTTTTTACAAAAAAAGCGGTACAATGGAAGGTGAAAATGACAAACGAAATGAGTGGATAAACATGCTTCAATCATGGAAAAAACGAATGCTGTACGGAACGGCGGGCCTGACCGTTTTGGTCAGTGCAGGTGCTGTATATCTCGGATTGCGTCCGGAGGAACCAAAAGCCGTTTCCTACCCGGTCATTTCGAAGGATCTCACGACGATGACGTTTACACCAAAAGATGGTCAGGTCATCCTGCTGTATGGAAGCGATATTAACCGTTATAAAGAAACACAGGATGATCCGCAAGAACCGGGATTGATGACGACACTATCAAAAACGGGTAAAGAGCTGAAGGCAGAAGCAATTGCTGACCCGGATTTCTATTGGATGAGGCTGTCACAAAAAGGAACCGACCCGCGCCACATATATGCGCATCACCCTGATGGCATCGAAGCCGATCACTTTTTTACGTATGATTTAAAACGTGGCGAGTTTACAAAACATGAGGTGCCGAATACAGCGATCACATCCGTTGCCCATTACGGGAAAGATGTTTGGCTGGAATCGAATGCCTCGAAGCCAAAGGAAAAAATTCAGTTGATCAACGTCCGGACAGACAAACGGTATCCGATTGAAGACCGGCTGATGCCGGTCTTTGATTCACCAATTCTTGAACTGAATCAGACGATTGCTTATGCCAACAACGGTACCGAGGATGATAAAGAAGGGGCGGCCGGTATGGTTCTGCTCGACCAGAAGACCGGAAAATCACGCGTCATTCGAAAAGCGGACGAACCGTATGCCTATACGGCGTTATACGGCGCGAAAGACACCGCGTATTTTGCAACGACCGACGGCGTGATGATCCAGCTGAAGACGGACGGAACGATGCAGCAAAAGTTATTTTCAGTATTGGATGATGTCAACTACTGGACGACGGAACCGATGCGGATGATTAACAAACAGACCGGTTATCAAATCATCGGCACCGGTGAAAACGATACGGATCAACGGCTCGTTAAGTGGACGTTCGGACAAGCGTTCCGGGTTGAATCGGTCCGACCTGGTTTTTGGCAGGAGGGTAACTATTACCGTTACCTGTACCGGAATCCGTATAAGAAGACGTCATATTTTACGGAAAGTAAAACGTCATTTTCCGGAAAAGGCCGATTGATCGTCACGGATGACAACTTAAAAACGTTACGGACGATACCGGTCGAAGGAGCAAATGGCGTGGACTTTGTGGTGGATTAACAGCAAAGGGAGGGAATGAAATGACTTTTGAAGAGGTGTATTTGACGGCAATTCAAGCACGGTTCCGGGCCGTCCGCGAACCGGCGGAGCAGGCACTCGGTTGGCTGAACGAGGAACAGTTTCATCAGATACTGGCACCGGATACGAACAGCGTGGCACTGTTGATCCAGCATATGACGAACAATATGGCATCACGCTGGACCGACTTTTTGACGACAGACGGGGAAAAGCCGGATCGTAACCGGGACGCCGAGTTTGTCGACCAGGGGCATGATAAAGAGACCTTGCTGACACTGTGGAACGACGGCTGGCAACTCGTCGAATCAACGCTTGCTTCCTTGACACCGGACGATCTGGAACGGACCGTTTTGATCCGCGGTGAACCGCATCTCGTCGTCGACGCGATTGAACGGCAGCTCGCGCATTATGCCTATCACACCGGACAGCTGATCTTTTTGATGAAAATACTGCTCGGACCGGAATTCAAACCGTTAACGATTCCCTTGCCGCATCAGCGGCACTGAACGAAACAGACCTGCCTCTTTTTATGAAGAGACAGGTCTGTTTTTATAATGTATCGTCACTCGATCCGCCGACCGGAGTTGTCGATAACGAAATCGTAAAAGCGCGCTCGCCTTTTTTGAGTTTAATGCCTTCAGGGGAATGGATGGTATCCATGGATTTACCGCTCATGGATGTTTGAACAGTCGATTTCTCAAACATCAACAGTTCATATTCAGATGGTCGAAATGACTTGTCACGAAACTCGACGCCATTCATCATGAATCTCTTTAAAGTATCAGATTCCTCTGATTTTTCTTGCATGAGACCATCTAAGTCATACATGTATGAACGATAGCCTTTTGTCGTATTGAACTCTTGCCCGAGTTTCAGTTTTTCCCCGTCATATTGACTAGGTTTGATGGTCTCTGTAAACCAGATTTTTTGTTCGCCGGATGCAAAATACTCAATTCCGGTCAGGTAAAGGGGGTTGTCGATTTTCCCGGTCATAGTATAAACAGCTTCAGTTTTGTCCGGATCTGATGGATTTTTAGAAGTATCGAGTTTGAATTCTAATGGCAGCTCCATTGGTTTGACGACTTTTTTCGGCACGGCTTCTTCAGTACTGCAACCGGCAAGTAAAAGTGCCGATAGTGAACAGACAAGTATTGATTTCAACATCCACGTCACGTCCTTCATCTGTAAGTATATTCAGTGTAAGGGGAATGGATGATATTTACAATCTGATTAGGTGTCACAGGAAGGACGGATTTATATGAAAAAACGTTTTATTCTCTTATTGTCGCTCGGACTGTTTGGCTGTTCGGCGACTTGGAATCAAGAACCGGCGGAGTCGACAGCTGCCAAAAAAGTTCTGTATGTCGCTCCGACCGGCAAGGATACAAATGTCGGTTCAATCAAACAACCGCTGAAAACGCTGAAACGAGCCAGTCAGCTTGCGAAAGCCGGAACGACGATATACCTACGCAAAGGAACGTACACGGAAGCATTGACTGTCCGTTACAGCGGGACGAAACAGGCACCGGTCGTCTTCAGGAATTATCAACAGGAGAAAGTGGTGTTAAGTGGTAAAACGCTGAAGCAAAAAGACGGGGACACGGCGCTCATCCGGATCGAAAATCGACAGTACGTGACGATTCAGGGACTGGTAGTCGCCGACATCGAGACGACACGAACCAACGAAACACCAATCGGGATTTTTGTTACCGGAACCGGACGGAACATTCAATTGATCGACAATCAGGTCCGTCGGATCAAGACGAATGCCAAAGACGGCAATGCCCACGGGATTGCAATTTACGGCACTGGTCGCTTGAAGCAGATCACCGTCCGGGGCAACCGGGTCGAAGACAACCGGCTCGGGGCCAGTGAAGCTTTGGTTCTGAACGGCAATATCAACGGTTTCTCCGTCACGGACAACACTGTACGACGGAACGATAACATCGGGATCGACTTGATCGGATATGAAGGCGTCGCAACGAATCCGGCCGAGGATTATGCGCGGAACGGGACGATTGCCGGCAATCACGTCTCCGACAGTTCAAGTTACGGCAATCCGGTCTACGGCAAAGAGTACAATGCAGCCGGTATTTATGTCGACGGTGGAAAGCAGCTGACAATCGAAAACAATACCGTCGAGCGGAATGATATCGGCATCGAAGTGACGAGTGAACATGCGGGGAAGTATGCGGAAAACGTCACGGTCCGCGGCAATCTCGTCCAACAAAACCGGTTTACCGGCATTTCGATCGGCGGCTACGACAAGAAGCGCGGTGGAACGAAACAGATCCGGATTACAGGGAATCAAGTCACCGCCAATGATACGAAAGGGCTCGAAGGGGGACAGCTGCTGGTCCAGCACGATGTCCGCGATAACCGGATCGACCATAATACGTTTACAACGGGTCCGGATAATCTGTTTGTCGCCCACTTTTTCAACACAAGCTCCGGTAATCAGTTTGAACAGAACACCTATCGCTTGGCGAAAGGAACAGCGAAGCGTTGGATTTGGCAGGATCGAGAATACCGCACTGAGTCTGCTTTTGAGCGGGCAGTCATACGATGAATGAAAAACAGACGTCATTCTCCTCACGAGGGAAAGTGACGTCTGTTTGTTTAACGTACTTGCATCTTTCAGGCATTGTAGCCGACGAACAGTGTGAAAAGCATCAATCCGGCCGAACCGACGATGCAGATCAGGCAGACGACAGTCGTAAAAATACGCAACGGCAACGGCAAGCTGACCTGTCTTTTCCAGACGACATACACGACGACGGCACTCGCCATCATCAGTAAAGCCAAAATTGAGAACGGTAACGCCCGTTCCTGAATCATATAAAAAATATCCAACGTCTTACACGTCCTTTCTGTCAGATTCCGAATCAAAGGGGTTGTCCCCTGCAAAATTGAACCCCGTTACGTTATACTAATTATTGTAACATATGGATGAATCACCCAACATGGAATCAAAGAAAGAAGGGGAGACGATTGGCACAATCACTACGCAGATCAGCAACAGACCGCTCGATCCAGGGGGTATGCGGCGGACTCGCGGAACACTTCGGTATTTCGTCATTGGCCGTCCGGCTGATTTTCATTGTCATTCCGCTTCCGATTAATTTAATCATTTACATGATTCTCGCTAACGCGATGGCGGATGCACCAAGAACGTTGTAAAACAAATGAACAAAAGGAGGTTATGACGATGACAAACGGAAAGATTGTACTTCGTGTGTTAGGCATTTTGATCGGCGCAATCGTCGGCTTACTGATTGTTTACGAAGCGAAAGGGACCTTTGACGTCAGTGTCTTAATCGGATTCGTAGTCGGGGCTCTGATTTTTGCCCTGATCAACATCATCTGGGTACGCGTCAGAAGATCTTAAACAGCAGGGGGAATAGACATGACTTACTTAATTTGTACGACGTGCGGGGTCCAGATGGATGAGAACGCAACACAGGGCGACATCTGTCCGATTTGCACGGATGAACGGCAGTATGTGAATCCAAACGGTCAATCGTGGACGACACTTCCGGACATGATTTCGTCCGGGACGTATCAGACGACGGTGACAGAAGAACAAGCGGGACTTCAAAGTCTCGTCACGACACCGAGGTTCGGGATCGGGCAGACAGCTTATCTCGTCGCGGGAACAAAGCGGATTCTGTGGGACTGCATCACTTATCTCGATCAGGCGGTCATCGAGGAAGTGGGTCAGCTCGACGCGATGGCGTTGTCGCATCCGCACTATTATGCGACTCAGGTCGAATGGGCGGAAACGTTTGAAATTCCGTTGTACATTCATGAAGCAGATAAGCAATGGGTGACCCGGCCGAGTGAGCGGATTGTCTTCTGGTCCGGTGACCGTTTGGAATTAGCTGACGATGTAGTGTTACACCGAAT
This sequence comes from Exiguobacterium sibiricum 7-3, assembly GCF_000620865.1. Classification (NCBI taxonomy): domain Bacteria; kingdom Bacillati; phylum Bacillota; class Bacilli; order Caryophanales; genus Exiguobacterium; species Exiguobacterium artemiae. The sequence goes on along the minus strand of NZ_KK211190.1, from coordinate 1,534,806 downwards.
CGGCGGGCATTTTGACGGAGCGACCGTGCTCGAATGGACGGCAGGGGACGAAGGGCGTGGGATTTTACTGACCGGAGACATCATTCGTGTCGTCGCCGACCGGGCGTGGGTCAGCTTCATGTACAGTTATCCGAACTTGATTCCGTTACCTGCGGCGACCGTCGCTGAAATGGCGTCTGCCCTAAAAGACGTCCGCTTTAATCAAATTTACGACGCGTTCCATAAAATCGTCGTTACGGATGCGGACGCAGCCGTCGCCCGTTCGGCAAGCCGCTATATCGAGGCGTTGAACGGACACGTCAAGGCACGTGAACGGCGATGATTCTTGGCCTATATGAAGCACATCTGCCCGTCCGCGACTTACAGCGGTCCATCGCGTTTTATACGGGACTCGGATTGAAGCTTGATCACATCGTGGATGAAAAAATCGCCTTTCTTTGGATTGTTGAAGAGCAAAGCTGGCTTGGTCTTTGGCAGACGGATCAAGTCGAACTGCCGTATCATCCGTCGATCCGTCATATCGCCTTTCACGTCTCGCTCGACGGCTTGCGTGAGTCGGTCCATTGGCTGACGGAGCGTGGTTATACGCCGCGTAAAGCGTTTGGTTTTGAAGGAACGGAACCTTTCGTTATGCCGATTGCCCAGCATGCCCATGCGAAGATTCATTTTAATGATCCGGACGGCAACAGTCTCGAGTTCATCACGAAGCTCGACAATCCGCTCGGCGCACAAGATTACATGTACTTAAGCGAATGGGAACGATTATTGAACGAGCAAGGTTATGCCTTGAAATAAGCAAAACCTCTTCGATTTACAATAAAATCGAAGAGGTTTTTTTGGTGTTAGAGCGACCGTAGATGCTTTTTAGTCCGGTAGATGATCGAGAAAATCGCTACAATCAACAGAACTTCAAGGACGGCAAATCCGATCATCACCGAAGCAGTCACAGGATGTGTCATCTCTTGTCCGATATTTGGGATTAAAAACAAGGACAGCATCGAGATCAGTAAAAACAGTAGGGTGATCCAATACGTTTGAAGTTTTTTTTGTAAGTAAGTTCGTGTCGAGACTGTATCCGTAAACAATTCAAAGGATTCTTCGGTACCAGCTTTCCGGTAGTATGCCCAAAAAGGATTGGCATGAACGATTTCGACACCTGTTTCTTCTAAAAAAGCGAAGTACTCAGAACGGTTTGGCCGTTGAGTAATCATTTCATTCCGGTACGTATAGACCGTATCCTCCCGTTCAAACGTGTAGACGAACGGGGAAAACTTCGTCAGTTGCCAGCCTTGACGACTCATCTCATTGACCCAGCGTTCTTCTATTTCATCATTTAGGTAAATTTTGAATTTTTTCATCAGTTGCTCCTTTAAGTAAGTCATCAGCATGCTGTATTACTTGCAATAGACGGGCTCGTTCTGCAAAACATACTTCATAGCCATTTGTTGTCAAACCATAAATTTTCTGGCGACCAGCTTCTTCGACAATTTCAATCCAGCCTTTTTCAAGTAGATTCTTTAAGACCCCATACATCGTGCCTGGTCCCATCCGGACACGACCGTCCGTTAATTGTTCAATTTGCTGCATCATCGCGTACCCGTGTTTTGGTGTCGTCAACGAAAGCAAAACATAATATGTACTCTCGGTCAAAACTGATGTATCGTTCCTCAATATATCGCCTCCCGATATAAATGATACATGATTGGAAATAAGTTGTAAAGCATGAAAAAATAATCCCAAAAAAGACCTCTTTTGAGAAAGGGGTCAATGTTTTTCTCGAAATGAGCAGATTGATGTAAAGCGGAAATAGGACTTGTTATGATAAATGGCAGATAAAATTGTTTTTTTTTTAAATAGTTTCGAAACTAAATGGATGAAACTTGAAATGATGACCTGAAGGAGATTAACCACATGACGACACCCCAACTAACAAACACGACCCTCGCTTCTCCTGATATTTTGGAAGCCCTGACCGACAATGTCGCAATGATCCGTTTTGATACGCAACGCCGGGTCGTTGACGTCAACAATTTGTTCGCAAAGACGATGAAATACAAACGTGACGAAATGATTGGCATGCACCACCATTTATTCTGTACGACGGAATTTGCGAATAGCGAAGCCTATCAAAAATTATGGAACAAACTACTGGCCGGTTTCAGCTCGGCTGATAAAATCGAACGGATTGATGCCCGCGGCGACTCGATATGGCTTGAAGCAACTTATATGCCGATTTACGAAGCAAACCAAGTCATCGGCGTCGTCAAAATCGCTTCTGATATAACGGACCGGCAAGAAACAATCCAAGAATATGCGACGTCCTTTGCCGGCATCGCAACTAATCTTGATGACCGATCAACGCAAGGCAAACAGGAGAGCCGTCAACTGAAACAAACGATCGAGAAGATGGCGGACGACGCCAAAGAAAATTTACGGACACTAGCGAATCTGCAGGAACAGTCTTCCGAGATTACAAAAATCACCGGAACAATCAAAGAGATTGCGGCGCAGACGAACTTACTGTCGCTGAATGCCTCGATTGAAGCAGCACGCGCCGGTGAGCACGGAAGCGGCTTTAACGTCGTCGCGACGGAAGTCCGCAATCTCTCGAAACTCGTTGAACTCGCTGTCGTCAATGTCCGCAACACAACGGAACAGATGAACAAGGAACTGGAACGGATTCAACAGGGGATCTCGCGGGCAAACGCCGATGCCTCGTCTAGTGTCTCCGTTATGGAAGAGACGTTACAACGGTTCGAGACCGTCAGCGAGTCGGCGCATGAACTAAATGAAACGGCAAAGAAATTTACGACAGTCATTTAAACGGAAGAGTCATGCCTTTGGGACATGGCTTTTTTTGATGCGTTCACCGAATCCGATTGAAGGCAAAACACACCACAAAAACGATACCGCAGCCGCATAACAAGAGAATCTGTTCGAGACGGACATCAAATGACAGCGAAAGAGACAAGGCTGCATAAGACAATGGAACCAAACCGTTTGACGAGGCATTGACAAGGCTCATGACCCGTCCCATCATCTGTGGTCGTGTCGTCGTTTGAATCGTCGTCAAAATCAAGACATTGATGATGGAGGAGATTCCTCCCATTATCAGTAATAGCAGAACGCCTTGCCAGACGTGTCCGATTTGTCCAAGTAACCCAAGACCCGCTCCAAGCAAACCAATCAACGACAGCAACAGGCGAAACGACTGGTTGATCAAGTTTTTGAAGCCGATCCAGGCCGCCCCGAGCAGCATGCCGAGCTGATACGCACCTTGGAGATAACTGAGATCAAGAGCTTGACCCAATAAAACCCGGTCGACCAACAGGGGAATCCCCATCAGCAAAGGACCAAAAAAGAAGAAGTTGATGATAATCAGCAGGAAAAGAATCCGTTTCAAGTATGGGTCGGCAAATACATAATGAAATCCTTGCACAAGCTCAAGCCAAGCGGAGGTCCGAGTCGGATTGTCTACTGGATGTTCGCGAATGAAAAAGGTACCGAGCGATGCGAGCAAAAGAAACAGTGCAATCGTCAAAAATATGAAGTGAAACGAAGAGAAGGTAAGCAGTACGCCTCCGAGCAACGGGCCGGAGAACAATGCCATCTGATTGGAGGTTTGAAGAATTGAGTTGGCCCGCGTCAGATCTTCTTTCGAAACGAGAAGGGGCAACAGGGACGCACTGGCAGGGGAGAAAAACGCATCGATGCAACCGAATGTAAAAGCAAATACAGCGAGTGGGACGATCGTCAACAGCTCGAAGTGATAGACGGACAGCAATAACAACACAAAAGTGAGCCGTAGCAGACTGGAATATCGTAAAATAATCGATTTCTTGAACCGATCGGCAATCACGCCTCCCATTACCATCAAAAAAATCCGCGGCAACAACGTCAGCATCAAGACGAGACCTAAATACGCATCGAGTTTCAAGACGCGGAGGATATACCACTGCTCGGCAAACAGGTAAGTGGATAGGGCGAGAAAGGAACAGGTACTGGCGAGCCAAAGTGCTCGAAACGAACGGTTCTTTAACAGCGGTTGATGGAGTCCCGATTCAGTCGCCTGCATCTCGTCCCTCCTCAAATAAGGCGGCCTCGATTTCAAAGGCTGTCGCCAGGACGTAATATAATTTTTTATCTGTCTCATCCGTTGATGCATCGTGTTCGACTTCCTGCAACAATTCCCGGTACCGTTTCGTAAACGTCAAGAATTGCTCAGGTGAAAGTCGGAGTTCTTGTTGGAACGACAGGCTTTCCCAGTCCTCTACGTCAGAGGAGCGCGGGGCAAACGAACGGTCAGGCGCCGTCAAGACACGTGTTTTCGCCCGGTCGAGGACCTCGACATAAGACTGGCGTGTCGCTTGTTTCGTCTCGACAAGATTCAGGAGATGATCAGCCGGAATGAATCCACGGGCGACGGCTTGATAAAACTTCAATACATTTCCGCCTCGGATTTCTTCCTCGATGAGTTGAATCAACTGATACTTTTCGAGTTCCCGCAGATGATACAAAATCTTTGCCCGGGAGACATCAAGCTTTTGTGCCAATTGCTGACCGGTATGTGGCTGTTCAATCAGATGCATCAGCATTTTTGTCCGCATCGGATCACTGATGACTTTGAGTTGTTCATACTGTTCGAGAATCAAAATCGCCTGCTGTTCCATTATTAACACTCCTTTTTATTAACCGGTTAACTTTTATTAACTGTAAAGCTAGTATACCTGAATGATTGACAAAATAAACCATTTTTCAAAAAGAAGGATTTGTTCAGTTAAAGCAGAACGTTAAACAAAGAACAGATTCTGAACTTACAGAGGAGTGATTCATATGAACCAAGCTCAAGAAATTCAGATCCAGACCGTAATCCAACGTCCGGTCGCCGAAGTCTGGACGTATTGGACGGAACCGGAACACATCAAAGCATGGAATGCGGCATCTGATGATTGGCATACGACGGAAGCGACGAATGATGTTCAAGCAGGCGGTCGTTTTTCCAGTCACATGGCGGCAAAGGATGGAAGTGTCGGCTTTGATTTTTCCGGCGTCTATCTAGAGGTCATTCTCTATGAAAAGTTAGCGTATACGATTGACGACGGACGCCACGTGACGATTCTGTTTACGGCGAATGGTGATGAAACGGAAGTTGTTGAAACGTTTGAAGCGGAGTCGATGAACCCTCCGGAAATGCAACAGGCTGGGTGGCAGGCCATCCTTGACCGCTTCAAGGCATACGCGGAACAACACTGAATACGAACAGACACCAATAAGCCCGTCCAATCTGGAACGGGCTTTTCTCATGTTCAGTTGTTGACTTGAATGATGCGGAAAGACACGGTTCCATCATCTTGGAGGACGCTGTAACCAAGCCGACCATTTGTGAAAACCGGTTTCGAATACTCGCCTTCCTTATCCGTCAGTGGGACAACCGTCCCGTTTATCAGGTCCGCATAAAGGAGTTGATGCTGTTCTTCCCGGAAGACGACATGATCTGCTGACAGGAAACAAAAACCGTCAATCAGGTAATACGGTTCCGGAGTCTTATAGTGGTAGGACGTGTGGTTCGACACATGAGCTTGAAATCCCGCAGACCCTTCCGCTCCCGTAGCCAGATAATGCTGTCCATAGGCGAAATCAAACGGCATCGTCGTCTTTTTGATTGCTTTTCCGGAAAGCGTCGTATAGGCGGTCGTTTTTTCATCTGCTTTGTATGTTGTTTGATCAAGAAGAATTCCCGCATCACCGTCCCGTATGTACTGGGCATAGTCGCCGCTTCGGGTTTCTGATTCCTTCACTGTCAGCGTTTTTTGTGTCGTGACATACCCGGTCGCCGCATCATATTTTTGCACGAGTGACTGGGTCTGATCTTTCTGACTGATATGTTTGATCCAAGAGACATGTGCCGTCGTGGCTTGGAGATCCGGATAAAAACTAGACGATTCTCTTCCATGGTCAAGTTGTTGAAGCGATCCGGTTGCTAAGTCCATCACTTCGAGTGTCCAGTTGCTGTCCTTCCCGTTGTCCTGATAACGGATCCAGAACAGTTGTCGTCCGACACCAACCAGCTTATAGATGGTTTGGCTCGTCGAATATAGTTTCTCCAGGTGCCGATCCGTCAGCGAGTAACGGAAAATCGAACTGTCTTTTTCGCTTGAGGCATAAAAGTACACGGCCGCTTCATCGATATAGCTTGGACCGGACAGGTAAGGGTAACGTTGATAGACATCTGTTAAGTCGTAATTCGTACTTGGTCCAAGTGTCGAAAAGCCCTCACTGCGGATTAATTCTGTTGGTGCCGGTACCGGCTGAATTGATTCCGTCTTCGGCTGACTGCATCCGGAAATAAGTAAGATAAGGCTGAATAAGCCTAATTTCATGAAAGTAGACATACATGCAAAACTCCCATTCTGGTTTAAGAAAATGAAACTCTATTAGTGTAGAGGGAAAAACGTTCATTGCCCTAAAAAAGAAAGCAAGCTTACAGGAATGTAAGAGGATGTTTCTTTCGTAAATATTCTGAATATTCGTTTAGTAACTGAATGACCGGGAATATATATCTAAAAGATACTATCTAAAAGATATAGGAGAATCCGATGCCAAAAGAAAACATGACACGATATGCAATTTTAGGATTGCTGGCAAGCGGCTGTACGTCCGGCTACGAAATGAAGCATACGATTGATACGAGTCTCAATCACTTTTGGAAGATCAGCTTCGGTCAGGTCTATCCGATGCTGAAAACGTTGGCGCAGGAAGGGTTGATCGTCGAAGAGACCGGAGAAGGGGATGACCGGAAGACGTTTGTTCTGACACCGGACGGCGAGGTGGAACTCGGACGCTGGGTCCAGGAGCCGACGATTGAACTGCCGGTGCAGCGGAACGAATTGTTGCTGAAACTCTATTTTGCCCGGCATGAGTCAAAAGAAACGACGATTAAGAAGATTCATCAGCATGCCGCTCTGCTCCGGGAACGATTGGACACATACCAGATGATTGAACAATCGATTCTGACCTATAAAGAAGCGGATGATGCCATGTATTGGCTGCTGACGCTTGATTACGGAAAACGCAAGACACAGGCACTGCTGGAATGGTGTGAAGCGTCCGTTCAGACACTCGAAGGAGGAAAATCATCATGAAACGCGTGATCGCAACACCAAATGAAGACGTCGTAGTATTCATCATCGGCTTACGGATCAACCGTCTGCGATCGGTCCGGAAATGGTGGCCGACCGTTCAGGTGATGACACCGATGATCAAGGAATGTTATGAGCAGCAGGTTGGTTTGTTGTCGCATGAGATGCTCGTCGGATGGCGGTCGGTCACGTTGATTCAATATTGGCGATCTTCGGACGCCTTGATTGCCTACTCGCACGGTAACCGCCATCTGACCGCCTGGAAAAAATTTAATCAGTTGTCACGGGCAAGTAACGCCGTCGGGATTTTCCATGAGACGTTTGAAATCAGCAACTACGAGACGATGTATGTTAATCTGCCGACACGGGGACTGGCAAAAGCGGTCGGAGAAAGTACGATTCAGAAACATCAGGAACAGGCGAAGGACCGGCTGGCCGAACGGAAACCGGTGTCGACACGTGAATAACGAAAGTAGGGAGCGGATTCAAATGATCCGCTCCCTTGCTGTATGTATTACTGTTCTACCCGGACTAATGTTTCTCCGCAATTTTGACAAATCGAATTCATCGTCTCGGTACACTCTTTGCAGAATGTACAGTTGTGCGAACAGTGATACGTTTCCTGACCGTCTTCAAATGTCTCCGCACAGCGGGTGCAATTTGTTGCCTGCATGTCTTTCACCTCACTTATTTTTGATCTGTCTTTATTGTACGAAAGAAGAACGTGACCAGACAGATAATTTTCCTTGTTTTTCAGTAGCTTCAACTGAAAATGAATGGTAATTTTAAGATATGTCTTCATAATATTAGGAGGGTTGAAAAATGGACGAAATTGATTACGCAATTATCCAGGCATTGCAGGCAGACGGGCGGATGTCCTGGACGGAACTCGGTAAAACGGTGGGTCTTTCGACGCCTGCCGTCAACGAGCGGGTAAAGAAACTGGAGGACCGCGGTGTCATCGAAGGGTACCGCGCCGTCATCAATCCCGTTGCGCTTGAAAAAACAATCATGGCGATTTTGATGTTCGAAGACACAAGATGCGACGCGTTTATCGCATTTTGCAAGAGTCATCCGGATGTCGTCGAGTGCCACCGGCTCGCCGGAACGTTTAACTTCATGGTCAAACTGTATACACCATCCGTAGAGACATTAGAAACGTTTATCGATGTCTCGATGAAGTATGGTAAACCGTCGACCTGGATTCGGTTGTCGTCACCCGTCGCGTTTAAGTCGTTTATGGTCGGAGATGGGATTTTAATATGAACGTTTCTATCAAACAACGAATCGAACAAAAAGTCGGTTTGATCCATTCTATTCATCCCGTTGCCGAGCAGGGGGGAACAGCCATCGTCTACCACATGAAAACGTTAGACGGCACCTTTATCCTCAAACAGGCAAGCTTACCCCGATACCGCGAGTGGTTGGCGCAGGAAGCGACAGTGATGCAGACGTTCAAGTCACAACAACATATCACTATCCCGACTTATATTGATTATATTGAAGACGAGCAACAGGATTATTTACTGATGTCCTACATAGCAGGTGAGACGTTGACAACGGTACTGGCGGATGCTTCCGAGTTGCAACGATTGGCATTGATCCGTTCATTCGGACGGTTCCTCAGACAGTTTCATATGAGCGAGAATATCTCTACCCATTCTTCACAAGACTGGCTGGACAAACAGCTGCTTCAAGCCGATCACTACATTAAACAGGGATGGACAAGTGGTTCACACGAGTTGCTTAACGCATTATCCACCAAGCAGCCGGAACCTGTTTCGGCGACGCGGATACACGGAGATTGTACGACGGACAATCTATTGGTCCGAGATAACGCAATCGTTGCGTTTATTGATGTAGCCGGAATGACGGTCGGCGATCCCCGCTACGATGAAGCTTTGGCGACACGGTCTTTTCGGTATGATGACAAGATGCTCGATTCCTTCTACTCCGGATATGGATATTCACCAATTTCAGAAGAAACATTCCACTATTTTGATGACGGATTATACGAATTTTACTGAACAATTTGGAAAGCAAAAACGGCTATCTCCTGAATATTAAGAGGAAATAGCCATCTTGATTATTTTTTCTATTAAGTACAACACCTTGTCGCTTGATCGACCTGATCTTGCGGAATCAGTAATTGGTCGCCCTCAACTTTAAACTCAATGTCATTGGCTTTTAGCCGTTCGCGGGTGTATTTTCACCCCATGGAACGGTTTTCGGTTGCGCGGAAGCGCATCCAACGAGCAGTAGACTACTTGCCAACAGTAATAGTTTTAACATGAACTCGACTCCTGTCAGGACGTATGTTGATTTTTGTTAAAAAACAGCTGTTTCAATTGCAAGCCATCGCTAGCAATACCACTGGATAAGCGAATCGGAAGAAGATTAAACAGGATAAAAATCAACGAAACTTGAATGAAGGGCTGAGCTAAAAATTGCATGACCGGATTCGGAAACAGCAGACTCAAGATTAAAACGAATACACCACCGATCAAGTTGGCACCAACTCCGCCGAGTAATATAGCGGCTCGTTGTCCGCGGCTGAGCGAAATCTCTGACGGGTGAGATTGATGCAGTCCTTCCCAAAATTGCTTTCGGGCGATGGAAAAATGACCGATTCGCAGGAAAGGCTCACCTTTTCCAATTGAGATGGACTTTAAGCGTCGACCGACCAAGCGGGCGGCGAGCGCATGCCCATACTCGTGCAGAATCAAGCTCGGAAAGTAAAAGGCAAGCATAATTAAATTAAATAAAAGAAAATGCATTATCTTCCTCCTCTCATTCATAAACATAACAAAAATGGGTAATGATGACAAATTACATAGTTGTAATCGACAGTCCTCTGAATCGAAAAGGGGACATCCGAATGAATACCTTAAATGATATTGTACTGTCGATCCGGACCTTTCCGGCGCAACAGCCGATTTCCCGCAAAACCATCTGTCTGTACCACGGGTGGGGATCCAGTGTTAGCAAATACGAGGATTTCGCCGAGATGCTCTCAAAGCAAGGGTTTACGGTCATTGTGCCGGAACTCCACCTGCATGACAACCGTGATGCGTTAGCAACGTACTTTAACACGGGCGTCGTCGAACGTCACTTTTGGGAAGTCGTGTTTCAAAGCATCGAAGAATCGAATGCGCTCGTTAAGCAGCTGAACGTTCCAAGAGAGGACATCATTTGGCTTGGTGTCTCGATGGGAGGATTCATCGCCAGCGGTGCTGCTGCTAAACATGACGGTAGCGCAGGGGTGATTAACATCAACGGGTCCGGCTCCTTCCTCTTTTCGGAACAGCTTTTCCGAAGACGTGACAAAAGAGACGATTTAACGGCGGAAGAAGAACGACACTTGCGGGCGTATGATCCTGTCCTGCAAGAACAGTCTACACCAACGTTATTCGTACATGGACAACGCGATGCGGTCATTCCGATTGAAACGCAGGAGCATTATGTACGACAAGTGGGCGAAATCCATCTCGATTTAACGTTTCTGAAACATCCGTCGATCAACCAAACCGTGTCGGATCAGATGATAGCGGACATCTTCATTTGTTTGAATGATCGTTTTTAACGAGAATAGACAGAAGAACCGGACACCTGCTTGAGGTGCCCGGTTTTTTAGTATTTAGTGATTAGATGGGACGCCGTACCGAAGATGATGATCAACGAGGTAAAAACCGCTCATTAACATCGTGACGAGAGCGAAGAGTGACGCGATGGTAGTCAGCATACGATTTTCCTCCTTAGATTCTTACCGTAAGATTTTCTCGAACGCTTTTCCTTTTGCCAGTTCATCAATCAACTTGTCGAGATAGCGGATTTCCCGCATCAACGGCTCCTCGACGTCTTCGACCCGGACGCCGCAGACGACACCTTTAATCAAAAAACGTCGTTCCTGCATCTTAGGTGCATTGGCAAAAAAACGTTCGAACGTCGTCTGATCCATCGCTAATGCGGCGAGTTGTTGTTCCGAGTAGCCGGTCAGCCAGCAGATGATCGTATCGACTTCCTGTTTCGTCCGACCCTTGCGTTCAGCTTTTGTCACGTAAAGCGGATAAACACTCGAAAACGCTGTCGTGTACAACCGGTGTTTCGTCATCGTACTCCCTCCTTGAACCTAATTATTACGAAAAGTGTAGCATATCGAACGTTGGAAATGGGCCCCTCCAGATAAAACAAAGATCGTCCTTTTCGCACGAAAGGAACGGTCTTTGCCAATCATTTTTTTAAATCGATGACATGGAATTCAATCTGTTCATCGTCCGATACCCCATATGCGAGCTTCCCGTTGGCATAAATCGGTTTGGACGTTGTATCGGCCATTTCCGTCAAGGGAGCAACGGTGCCGCGCGCAAGATCGGCGTACCAGAGTCGTGTCATACTCTCCCGGAAAATCACCCGGTCAGCAGATAAAAAGCGGAATGCATCAACCGTCAAGCGATTGTCCGACGGTTTGAACTGGTACCCCGGTTGTCGTCCTTTCTTAGGCATGAAGAGGGCGGAGCCTTCTTCGCCGATCGAAACATACTTTTTGTTGTGCTCAAAATCAATCAGCCCGTTCATCCGTCGTTTGAACGTGCCGTCAAACGTCTCGAGTGCCGGCGTTTGATGACCGTTTTTGAAAGTACTTGTATGCAAAATCAGCCCGGCATCGCTCCGGCGGAAGTCAAATGGATACTGTCCATTCCGTTTTGCGCCTTCTTTTAAAATATACTGCTGATGGATGATGATGGCGTCTTCCGCGACATCAAACGACTTGAGGATTGTTTTCGTTCGGGTTGGTGTCGCTTCATGCGTCATCCAGGATACCCGTTTGGACGACGTATCCAGATAAGGAATCGCCGTGTCATAACGGCTGATCCCTTGATCAAGCGTATTGATTTTTTCCGTCTTCAAGTCCAGCAAGCGAATCGCCCATTTTTGTCCGGACTTGGTCGGATTGGATTCGACCCAAAACAGGTAATGCGACACTCCGGTCATCATACCGATGGTCCGGTTGACCGTATGCAATACTTGATTATCGTTCGACCCTTGGCTGTACCGGTAAATGTAGCTTTTACTGGTGGTGTCACTCGTTTGTTTGATGTGCGTATAGTAGATCGATTGCTCATACAGATAGTCCGGAGCGATCAGGACGTTTTGACCGGTAAAAAACGACGACAGATTGTATGTCTGATGTGTTCCGAGCGAAATCTGGTCCGTCTTTTTCTTCAGCGGCACGTATTTTCCATAGTCGGACAAAGGGGCACTGACCGGTTCAAGATTTGGCGTCGGCTCAGCCACCTGCGGGTCTGCCTTGATTTTCGACGGTTGCTTGGCTGAATCAGAATCGGTGCATCCTGCGGTGACGACAAGCGACACCATTAAAGCTGCCGTAAGAGCTGTTTTCCAGTGCATGATCTGTGTCTCCTTTTAGACGAATTGGTCATCATCTACGGTTTTGTTTTCTTCTCCAACGCATCGAGACCAAAAAAGCGGAAATTCCGGACATCACAATCAAATACAACAAAAAGACGAAGGCGAATTCGCCATAATCTTCAAGACTGTTGAATGGATTTGCTGTAATGAACGGCTCAGGTAGAATCCCGATCAAAAACAGCGGAATGAACAGCAGGAAAAACCGTTTCCAAAAATAATACTTGTACGGAGTGCCGGTACGTATGTCCATTGATTTCTCCCTTCCCATCTCCAGAATCGATTATCCTATTTTTAACATATTATATCATTTATTGTTTAAGTTGATGAATAAATTTAAAATAAGCCATCAATAAAAAGCGGTCCAGCAAACACCCCATCGTCGGGTGATTGCTGGACCGTTTTTAGTCTCTTACTTGATTTTTAAGATAACCTTACCTTTGGCACGACCAGATTCGGAATACTCGAGCGCAGCCTGTGCCTCTTCAAACGGATAAATGCGGTCGATGACCGGTTTGATTTGTCCGGTCTCGATCCATTCCGTGATGTGTTCCAGTTGCCGGCCGCTCGGTCGCATGAACAAAAATGTGTATCTAACACGATGTTTTCGTTCGAGCAATGTCTCGCGAAGGGTGAGCAGACGGAACAGATTTGTCTTCAGGAAACCGGACCGGTAGGACTTACCGAACCGTCCGTTCGGCAAACCGGAAATCGAGACGATTTGTCCACCCGGCCGGACGATTTTAAACGAGCGCCGGAGTGTCTCACCGCCGATCGTATCGTAGACCCCGTCATAATCATGGAGGACTTCGTCAAATGCTTCGGTCCGGTAATCGATGATTTCATCAGCCCCGAGTGACGCCACGAGGTCGTGTCCGGCGGGGCTCGCCGTCGTTGCGACGTACAAGCCCATCGCTTTCGCCAGCTGGATCGCAAAGGTTCCGACGCCACCGGCACCTGCCTGGATCAGAATCTTTTGTCCCGGTGTCGCCTGCAAGACATCGTGTAATGCTTGATAGGAAGTCAAGCCGACGAGCGGGATCGACGCGGCTTCCTCGAACGAGAGCGCAGCCGGTTTTAAGGCAACCATCTGTTCATCGATTGTGATGTATTCGGCAAAGGTCCCGATCCGGTTTTTCTCGGCCCGGCCGTAGACGGCATCCCCGACTTGAAACTGTTTTACGGCATGACCGACCTCAACAATGACTCCGGCGAAGTCATTGCCGAGAATCAGCGGGAACTGATATGGAATCAACAGCTTGACGTCACCGTCCCGAATCTTAAAATCAACCGGATTGATGCTCGCTGCGTGAATTTCCACAAGAACGTCATGCGGCCGGACGTCCGGGCGGGGCTGTTCGGTTTGTTCGAGCGGTACCTGGCCGTATTTTGAAATCGTCATCGCTTTCATGAAAATCCTCTCCATTTCCTGGTTCTTCTGCTTTTAGTCTACCAGTTGATCCAGCGGGAGAACACTTTGAGTGATTCATTCGGACATGATAAGCTAAACAGGAACAGGGAAAAACTGGAGTTTGGGGTGAATGAGATGAACAAGACCGGAGAACGATTGTTACGGCTGTGGTTACGTGTGCCGCGGTTCGTTAAACGGATGGTGCCGCTCAGTCTGACATTGTACGTCCTCTTACTGATTGTCACGAACGGAATAGCAACGATCCTTCATTTTGATATCGGGTTAGTCTCATGGCGCGATCTCATCATCAGTTTAGCCGGAGCGGCGATTCTTGTTCCGGTATTCAATCAGTCAAAAGGGGAAGATAAAATATGAAACAATCGGAACAGGAAGAACCATTGACGGGCGGGAATGTCTCCGACGTCTCACGGATCGGGGATACGGTCAGACGGGAACAAAAACCGGAGAGTCTTCGAGTCCACCGGGTACTGCAACATCTTGAGCAAAAAGGATTTGAAGGAAGCCCGCGCTACTTAGGAATGGATCCACAGGGGCGCGAAATTCTGTCGTTCATCGAAGGCGAAGCCGGGAATTATCCGCTTCAACCATACATGCGCTCGGATATCGTTTTGGAAGAAACGGCACGCCTATTACGTGCTTATCACGAGGCAGCCGCAGATTTCCCGATACCAAATGAGTGGCAGCCGCTCGACGGAACACCGGAACCGCTCGAACTCATCTGTCATAATGACTTTGCCGTCTATAACGTCATCTTTCAAAATGAGCGTCCGGTCGGCATCATCGATTTCGACGTTGCTGCCCCAGGACCGCGGATTTGGGATATCGCTTATACGATGTACACTTTTGTTCCGTTAAGTCGGCATCAGATGACGGCAGAAGGAGAAACAAGGTTTTATGATGCTGTCGAAGACCAGGAGCAAATCCGGCGACGGGTTAAATTATTTTTATCGGCGTACGGGGAACCGGAACTACAAGGTGATCTGTACGGGACCGTGTTATTTCGCGTTGAAGCCCTGATCAAAACGATTCACCGGAAAGCGGCGGAAGGTGACTACGCATTTCAACGGATGATCGAAGAGGGGCACGTCACGCATTACGAACAAGAACTCGATTTTCTCGAACGCGAGGGAGCATACTGGTTCCGGTGAACCGGAAATGTTGAACGGGTCGCCGCCGGTTTAAACGGACGAAGAATGGAGAATCATCATGTTGGAAAAATTGAAGGATACCGCGAAAAAAATAAAAAAACAGATTTTTATTTTATATTTTGCCTATCAGGACGACCGGGTCGCCTGGTATACCAAATTATTTACGGCCTGTATCGTCGCTTATGCGTTCAGTCCGATTGACTTGATTCCGGATTTCATCCCGGTGTTAGGATACCTGGACGATATCATTCTTGTCCCTTTAGGCATCCTGCTTGCGCTAAGGATGTTACCGCAGGAAGTCATCGACGACTCAACCGTCAAGGCAGAACAATGGATGGGGGCGGATAAACCGAAAAATTGGTTTGTCGGCGCATTGATCCTCTTGCTGTGGTGTACACTGAGCATCTGGATAGGACTGAAGATTTACGATGCCGTCCGGTAAGCTCAGATTGATAGTTTCTGATAGGCTGATTTGATTTGTTTGTACATTACATCCGTCGGCAACGCGGCATCGATTTGAATGACGGGAGAAGCAGAACGAATCATTTGAAGACGGTGCTCGGCTAGCGTCCCGATCATCGCCGGATCGGTCGCCGTCAGGTACGTGCTGCACCAGTCGAGAAATACATTCGATCCCGTGAAATCAGGATACCGTTCTTGTTCCCGTTTGATTAAGCGTTCCATCCGCGTGTTTTCGTCCAACGTTAAAAAGACCAGCAATTCCCGATTATGAAACCCGATTTCGTTCCAGGAAAAGATGGAACCGGAGACGACATAATGGTGATGGCGCTCGATATCCGGAGTAAATAACGCATAACGTTCGACAATCGAGCGCTTTTCGGTGAAGATGTGGTCTTTCCACAGATAATGATCCGTGTCGATCCATGGGATACCTTCCTGTTGCCCGATCCACTTGCCGAGCGTGCTTTTCCCGGTGCCGGAACCGCCGATGATTTGAATCCGCATGTTTCTGACCTCCTTAACGCGCTATGAGAGCGATTCTTTTAACATTCATATTATCATTCTCTGAAATGGATAGCCGAATAAATAATTAGAAACGGATGTGTTGACATGAATATCTATTTGGATGATTTGCGTGATTGTCCGGAAGGTTTTACAATTGCTCGAACGATGGATGAAGCGATTGCCCTGTTTGAACAACATGAAGTGGATATATTATCACTTGATCATGATTTAGGAGAAGATAACGAAGGGAATTTGTTACCCGACGGTTACGATTTTGTTAAATACTTTTGTGAAAATGGGTTGAGGGCGAAGAAAATATACATTCACACGGATAACGGCGTCGGGCGCGCCAATATGTATGAGACATTAAAAGGTGCGCAAAAACGTGGGTTCATTCATCCTGACATCGAAATATTTCATTATTCGATTACAGTCAATCGTTATACAGGCGAGTAAAAGTAAACAAGAGCACTTGGGAAGGGAGACGATTTAAGAATCGTTCTTCCTTTTTTCGGGTAATTCAATAGATAAGGTAAGGGAACGATAGTCGTTACGTGTCAAGACTGCTTGTGAGGAGAGGATGGATGCGATGATTGCCTTTTTCATTCTATTACGCAATATGTATTACGTCCTGAAAATCCTATTTCGGCAGGACGAACAAAAAGCCGTCATGTTCTCCGTCGCTTTTCTCCTTGCGGTCGGGATGTTTTTTTATCACAGCGTCGAACAACTGAGTTATCTGGATGCCCTCTATTTTTCCGTCATGACGCTGACAACGGTCGGATATGGTGATATTCATCCGGTCACGCCGATCGGCAAGATTTTTACGATGGGGTATGTCTTGCTTGGGATTGGTGTCATCAGTGCCCTGATCGTCAACTTCAACCGGGCGTTAAAAGAGTTTCATTTAAATAAAAACAAATCAAACCGGAAGTGACAGGCTTTTTTTCTTGGGCTGAGGAGTGATGCGGATGAACTTTAATCTGGTATTCGTCCTGTACAGTTGTTTGCTTGGTTTTCTCGTTGGTGCACTCGCATCATTGTTTCTGGCATTGTCGAATCTGCTGATTCATCTTGTCTGGACGACGATTCCCGGCCAGCTGGACACCACGTTTTATCCGTTTTGGATTTGTCTGTTTGGCGGACTGCTGATCGGACTGTTTCAAACGTATATCGGCGACTATCCCCGGACGATGCATCAGACGCTTGAGGAATTCAAGACAACGGGTCGGGTCGCATATGAAGGGACGGTTGTTAAAAATATCGTGGCTGCCTTACTCGTCCTGACGTTTGGAGCAAGTCTCGGTCCGGAAGCGGCATTGATCAGCATCCTCGGCGGATGGATGACGTGGGCCGGTGACCGGATGACCTGGACCCTGCAGAAGAAAAAAGAGTTGCTTGATCTTGGGATCGGAGCGATGTTATCAACGATTTTTTATGCGCCGTTGATCGGCGTCAGTGAAGCTCTCGAAGACGGGGTGAACCGGTCCAACTTCAAGCGGAAGTCCATCAAAGTCTTGTTGTATGCACTGACGACAGCCTGCGGGATTTTCGCCTTTACGACACTGAATCGACTGTTCCCGCATGAAGTTTTGTTTTCAATCAGTACACCAAAAGTCAACTGGACGACGGAGGTGATGTACTTCCTGCTTCCGGCAGTCATGATCGGGACCGGATTCGGGTATCTATTTGTAATGTTTGGCCGCTGGACGGATGCGGTGGCACGGAAGTATCCGCATCCACTGGGACTGGCCCTGACAGCCGGTGCAATCTTAGGTCTGTTCGGTAGCCTGTCGTCTTATTTCTTATTTTCCGGCGAACAAAAAATTCTTGAGTTCTCGCGGATTGCCTTCGATCAATCGGTCTTATTCTTAATCAGCATCGCCGTCGGGAAAGCGCTTTTGACCCATGTCTGTTTTTCGTTCGGGTGGCGGGGCGGAAAAATCTTTCCGGCAGTCTTTTCCAGTACAGCGATGGCATTTGCCTTAGCGTCCGTTTTCCCGTATACACCGGGCCTGCTGGTTGCGGTCAGCGTCGCTGCCAGTTGTACGGTCATCCTCAAACAACCGTTCGTCACCGCAACCTTGCTGTTGTTTTTGTTTCCGTTACAATTTTTCCCGTTCATTTTGTCTGTTGCTGTGTTGATCAAACAACTGTCTGTTCGTCTCGGGGGGAGAGCGTGACATGAAAACAAAAGAGCCGATTTGGATTGGTCTTGGCGTGTTGCTGACGCTCTGTTATCTCTTGCCGCTCTTTTGGTTAGGAGAACAGGCACACGTCCGGATTCACGATAACCTCGATTCGAACGTCGTCTGGTATAAAAACCTGGTCGACTCGGACAGTGTCTATGCCGGATTACAGGATACGGTACCGAATCTTGTGGGGGGTGTCGTCTCTAGAAATGCCTTTGTCAGTGAATGGACGGGCATCATCTGGCTCTATCAATGGTTTTCACCGTTCACGGCGTATGTCGTCAGTCAGACATTGACGCGGATCTTTGCTTTTATCGGCTTGTATTTGCTGTTACGCGATCATTTGAAGCTTCAGTTGCCGCGAGCCGTCATCATGTTCGTTGCGGTGTTGTTTGCTTGGACGCCGGTTTGGCCGTCCGGGATGCTCAGTACACTCGGGATGCCGCTCCTGTTATGGGCTTATCTGAACCTGTGGCAGAAACAACGGATTGGATTGAGTCTGCTTACACTCGCACTTGTTCCGTTTTACTCGAGCTTCGTTCTCGGGATCGTATTTTTCTTGGCTTTATTAGTCCTGTTCGGTTTGTACAAGGAATGGCGTCAAAAATCGTTCCACGCTTTATTTTGGACCGCCTTCGGAGCACAGGTCCTGCTTTATCTTTTGATTGAATACCGGTTGGTCTACTCGATGTTGTGGGAAAGTGAAGTGACGAGCCGTGACCAGTTTGATATCGGTCATAATGGATTCTGGCGGACGATCCGCTTGTTTTTCAAACAATTTGTGTTGGGTCATACGCATGCCGAGGCGGCCCAGACGCCGGTCCTGCTGTCGTTAATCCTCGGAGTGTTGATCATCGCGATTTATCTGAAAGACCCAACCGCCCGTTGGCTGAAACAAGGTCTGACGTTACTTGCCGGATTATCGTTGTGGTATGCCTGTTGGTTTTATACGGGATGGCAACCATTGAAAGAGCGGATTCACGTAATGCAGACCTTTAATTTTGCCCGCTTTCATTTTATAGAACCGATGCTGTGGTACATTCTCTTTGCTCTGGCACTGGATTGGTTATGGCGGCGTGCCCGTCAGCGGCTTGTCACCATTATGATCCTGCTGCAGACAGTCGTCTTGTTGATTTGGAATCCGGAAGTCATTTACCAGAAGCAACCGAGTTTCAGCGAATTTTACGCGGTCCAACAGTTTTCACGGATTCAGTCATACATCGGAAAGCCGATCGATACCTATCAGGTCGTGTCGTTAGGCTTACACCCGGCAATCGCTCAGTATAACGGTTTTCGGACACTGGACGGATACGTCAACTTTTATCCGCTGACCTATAAACAACAGTTTCGGACCATCATTGAAGGTGAACTGAATAAAAGTTCAGAGCTGAAGCACTATTTTGACGACTGGGGGAATCGTGTCTATATTTATTCGGCTGAACTGGGTAAAAACTATGACTATACGAAGACGAATCAACAGCCGGTCCATCACTTGGATATCAATGTCCGTCAGTTGAAAAAGATGGGCGGCTCATATCTTCTGTCAGCCGTTCCGGTTCAAAATGCCTCATCAATCGGGCTGCAACTGATGAAATCGTTCAGGGATGACCAATCCGCCTGGATCATCTATCTCTATCGTGTCGCACCTTAAGGAGGTTATTCCATGTCTGAAGCACCGGTTCTCGGTATCGTGATTCCCTGTTACAACGAGTCGGAAGTGCTACCCCTGACGATTGAAGCACTGCAGAAACGATTGTCGGAATGGATTTCGAACGGTCAACTGTCGGGACGATCCTTTGTCTTCTTCATCGATGACGGCAGCCAGGATGATACGTGGCGGCAAATCGAACGGATTCATCAGTTGGATCAGCGGTTTCAGGGAATCAAACTGGCGCATAATGTCGGGCATCAGCATGCCCTTCACGCCGGATTGATGGAAGCATATGAAACGGCCGACTGTCTCGTATCGGTCGATGCCGATTTGCAGGATGATCTCGGCATCATCGAAACCTTCTTAAAACGATTTCAGGACGGGGCGGACATTGTCTATGGTGTGCGAACGGACCGGACAAGTGACAGTTGGTTTAAACGGACGTCCGCCCAGTGGTTTTACCGCCTTGAAAAAATGCTCGGAGTCGAAACGGTATATAACCATGCCGACTACCGGTTGATGAGTCGACGGGCGGTAGCCGCGTTGGCCAATTATCCGGAACGGAATCTGTATCTGCGCGGACTTGTCCCGACACTTGGTTTTCGGACGGAGGAAGTGCCGTATGCCCGGACGGAACGTCTGGCCGGAGAGTCGAAATATCCGCTTCAGAAAATGTTGGCGCTCGCCTGGGACGGAGTGACTTCCTTCAGCGTCCGACCAATCAAACTGCTGTTTTTCCTGTCTTTGTTCATGGTCCTCGTGTCCGTCGGTTTTGTCGGATATACGCTGTACCGGTTTGCGGAAGGGGAGACGATGAGCGGCTGGGCGTCCTTGATGCTGTCGATCTGGTTCATCGGCGGCATACAGCTGTTCGGAATCGGATTGATCGGCGAATATGTCGGCAAAATTTTTAGTGAAGTGAAACGGCGCCCCTCTTACACGGTCGAGGAGACGTTAAAATGATCGGCAAAATCCTGCGTTTCTTATTGGTCGGTCTCGTCAACACGCTAATCGGGCTCGGTGTGACGCTTTTGCTGTACCACGGATTTCGAACAGGATACTGGGTCGCGACGGCACTCGGAAACGGATGCGGAATCGTAGTCAGTTATCTGCTGAACCGCCGATTTACGTTTTCTGCGACGAGCAGCTTAAAAACCGACTGGCTGCGTTTTTTGCTGGTCGTACTCCTGAGCTACTTGATTGCCTATCGTCTCAGTTTATATGTAATCGATCTTTTCCTTCCGTCATTTGGTGGGACGGGAGCGATTCTTGTCGGAATGGTGCTGTATACCGCTCTGAATTTCATCGGACAAAATTATTGGGTATTCAAAAAGCCAAGTTGATTGCGTTCTCAAAACGAGAACAGAATCAGCTTGGCTTTTTTTATTTCACATATACCATCTGTCCGCCGAGATGTCCGGCATAGGCGAGAAGACCACTGCCGATGATCGCGACGACGAGACTCGCGATCAGCAACGGCTTGTTCTTCGAGCGGTAGTGAAGGAGTAACAGGACGAGCGATAAACCAAACGTCAACAGACTGTACAAGGCGAAGTCTTCATGAGTATGAATGGCATCACGTGCCACGTTCAACTGACTTTCCGCAAATTCCTCTGCGCCGTCTCCCGTTAAGTAAGCGGCAATACCGGACAGTAGTCCAACACATAAGGTGATCAGCGAAAAAAGTTTCAGTTGCGTCCACTTCAGACTTCCAAGAAGCAGCAGGGTGGCGAATAACAAGAGACCAATCGGCATATGCACAAGTAACGGGTGAAGCGGAATTCCACCTAACATCAAAACGTCCTCCTCTGACAATCGAATTTAGCTAAGTGTATCAATATTTTTTTAAAATTATTTTCGGGAATTTGTGAATCAAGTCAATCTTCCGCTCGATCTTTTTTCAGCTTTCGTCTTTTGATGATCGTTCGCACGAGTAAAAAGAGGGCGATACTGCCGATGATGATCCAGCTGAGGTGGCGTGTTGCAAATGTCGCGACAAGCGTCCATCGCTCCTGTAACAGATAACCGCTCGTCATGAAAAACAACGACCAGACAGTGAAGGAAAGTAATGTCGAGAGGGTGAACGTTGAAAAACGAATCCGTAACGTCCCGGCCAGCAGACCGAACAGCGTTTTCCAAATCGGCGAAAGCAACAGATACCATCCGCCGTACGTCCGGAGGTTCGCTTCGACCAGCTGCATCCGGACCGGATTGACATGGAGCAGGCGTGTTAAGAGAGACAGGACCCGTTCACCGCCGTAATAAGCGAGACCGTACAGAATGGATTGGGAGACATAAAATCCGACTAAACCGGCTGCAAACATCAGGAGAAACGACATCTGATTGGAGGCCACCAAATAACCGGCATAGCCCATAACCAGTTCAGTCGGAATAAAATGCGCGAGTAAAGCGAGTACGACACCCCAGTAACTGTACAGTTCAAGCCACGATTGCCAATATCCCATATCGAACATCCTCTCTGTACGGAATTGATGTGAAACCAGTGTAGCACGAGTTTCCGTACAGCGAGTCCATCCTCAGGCGGATTCGCTTTAAAGTCACCCGGCGTCCTTCAGCTCCTGGTACGGATTGACGCGTGCCGCAATTTGCGCCGGCAACAGGGAAGCGATCGTTCCGAACAACACCGGCAGAAACAGGGAGACAGCAATCAAGAGCGGCTCATCCCACGGGACGAGATCATACAAGACATAAATCGTGAGATAGGAGATGCTCAGGCCGACGATTCCGGCGACAAATCCGATTAGCATCCCTTCCAAGACAATCAACTGACGGACAGAACCGTTCGTCCAACCGACGGCTTTGAGGATTGCGAGCGACGCCCGCCGATCGGTGACGTTCTGCCACATGATTTCTCCAGTTGTTAAGATCGCAATCGTAATCGCAACCCCCATCGTCACGTAATGCATCGGACCGACCTGCAAGGCAACGAACTGGCCGAGCCATGATGTATACAGGACACCTTGCAGGTGGAATGTGACGAACAAGAAGAATGTCAGCAAGGCTGTTGGTAAAGCAATCGAGAGAATCGACAGCGCATTACGTTTCCATTTGCCGAAGATTTCTTTAAGTGCCAGTGTCCAGGTCGACCGGAGACCGAGTTTGACGTGCGACGAGGACGCATATTCACCCGTCTTGATCGCTTCGTACGGTGAAATCTTCCGGATCGTAAACGACGACCAGGCCGCACCGGCAAAGTAAATCACCAAACTGAACAGTGTGATCCAGAGCAAACTCCAACCGTTCATCGTCTCACTTCGGACATACGAGAAAATGCTTTCGACAATCAACGCGACGATAGAGACAAAACCGGCGAGAATCGCGGCTTCAATCAAGACAATCCGGTACAAGTCTTTTGTCCGCCAGCCGAGCGCCAGCAAGACGGCAAATTCTTTCCGCCGGGCGAGCATCGAGACATAACTTGTCACAAGGACGTAGACGATGGCAACAGCAAGCATGGCGAAGATGACGCCGGAGAAGCCGACACTCGTCTCGCGGAAGATTGTCATCGCGGCGCCGATATGAATCCACGGCTGTTCAATCCAACCGAGTGTTTTGCCGTTATCGACGACTTTTGTCACGACTGGTTGCGGCGATGAGCCTTTGGTGATCGTTGCCAGCAGACCGGTTTCCTGTTCGATTTGTGTCTTGACGTCTTGCAGCAATTGTTCCGACTCTTCACTGACGGTTGTTGCGCCTTTGACTTTGAGGCGAATCGAGGAAATTGCTTGTTCACCGCTGACACCTCGTGCACTTTCGAGTGTCGTCAGGATGTTTGGTGAACTCGTCAGCAAACCAACGGGATTGCCGGACGTATCGATTGATTTCGCCGGATTAACCGGCTCACCTTTCGCATCGAGGACGAGATCGGCAGAGGACGGACGATACGTTTCCATCGGCAGTTCATTAAGCGGATCTTTGGAAACTTTGATTTTGTTCGGATCATACAGACCAACGACCTTAAAAGCGAGATAAGGAAAGAGGACGTCCACTTCGTCCGGCTTTGGTTTCTTTACTTTTTTACCGACAGATTTTATGGCGCGGTATCCTTTAGCAGGGAAGATACTTTTGCCGTATTGCCAATCTTTGATTTCAAGCGGTGAAGACGAGACTTCGTAAGCCGTATTCCAACGACTCGGATAAGGACTGGATTCCGACTTGAATTGAAGAGGACCCGTGTTGTAAAGGAGCATTCCGCCGTCTTCTTCTGCCGGGTCGGAATACGTCACGTTTGTATTATTAATCAACGTTTGTAAATACGTTTCTTCCACTTTAGACGTCGGAATATTGACTCGTTCGATGATCTTAGCAGGGTATGTATTTAAAACCGATTGGTCAAGCGATCGTTTTGGTTGTTTTTTAATCAATTCATCGACCAGTTTTTGTTGATCTTGTTCTGTTTTGAAGGGCGCATTTAGTTTTTCGGTTTTATAGGTATAGTTTCCCTGATTGTAAGAGTTGGGATTTACTAAAACAGGAATCGTATGTTTACTCGTACTTTTATCGTACTCGTACCGGTCAAGGGACGAAAAATAACGCGATTTATTTTTTGAATTGACACTTTTATCTAAACCGACAAGTCGTGCTTCTTCCTTCGGATCAATCGCAACGACAAGAACTGAATTACTTGCGACTGCATCTTCAAAGACATCAATCGGTTCCGTCAAAAACGAAACATTGCTTGGAATGGAGATTTTACTGCCTTGTGCCACATGTAGAATGACTTGCGATTGACGTTCTTTATTAAAACCGTTTTGGATATAGTTGGTTGTCGTGATGCGGTACAAACCTGGTGTTCTTGGGAACTTCAATTTCTTTTTGAAATTGACCGTCGTATTGACGTAGCCCATCACGGCTACCGGTGCCGCAATATCAATCGCTTTCATCTGTTTGATTGTTTCATATTGTTTAAAAGAAATCCCGCCGTTGATACCGTTTAAATAGTTGGGTTCGAGCAGGTCACTTGATTCAGTAGACATTTGACTACCTTTTGGCCGAACGACGATATCGTAGGCGGACGACCATTTTTTCTGTAACGTCTGTTCGACCGTGCCTTGGCTGGAGTCGGTCAGGTTGAACATCAGACTGAGACCGGCACTGATGATGAGCGCGCCGACAAGCGTCAGGATGAATTTAAACCGTTGCCGGCGCCAGTGATTCAAAACGAAACGTAGCATAGGGATTCTCCTTTATTCAGTGATGGGAAGACTGATGGCGTAAATACGTTGTTAAATCCTGTTTGAAGTGACGGAGTTCGTTTGGATCAACATCTGTCTCTGTTGCATAGCGGGTAATCAGGTAGGGCGCAAGTGACGTCGACAACTCAATTCGCTGCGTCCACTCTGTCAGCGACTCGTGCCGTCGGCGTTGCAATGGTTTTGATAATTGCTGATTGAAGTCGAATAAGAGCAGCCGGACAGATTCCTGCGGTGGAACGGGCATCTTGGGTGTGCTCGTCGGATGAATCGAGAATGGTCGTGGTAAGGCGGTCCGGTTATGGATTACGGAAGTTTCGCTGATTGGGCGATTCCGGAGCCGTCGCTGATTGAAATGATGAGAGATGAAGAACATGAAGAACCCGGCAAGCAACAGACCTGCCCATAACCAATAGGACGACTTGGAACGGGCGGCTTCCTTGGTTGTTTCGAAGAAAGAGGCCGATTCAGCCGTTTTTACTTTTCCGCGTGAAGCACCTTCGATCTTTTCCGTTTTCCCAGTCGCACCCCCAAGAATTTCACCCTCGGAATCTTCTCGGATGATCCCTTCGGAACAGTTATATTTTGAAAAAATCCGATTTGACAACGAATCCTTTCCACATCCCCGTTTTACCGTCGTTTCCTGTTCAGAAAAGTCTGCTTGCCGAAAGGATTGATAGACCGATTGTGTCGTAAACAACAGCAGAAAAAAGACGGCGGATGAACCAATCATGCATACAATGAGTTTGGACCGGAACGTTTTGATGAATCCCACCTCGCCTCCATGAATCGTTTTTACACACTCCGAACGGTCTGTTTCCGCCGGTCTTCAACAATCTGTCCATCCTGCATGAATAGAATCCGGTCCGCCCGTTCGGCCAGGGCCAAATCGTGCGTGACGAACAAGATGCCGCATTGTTCTTCTTGATGGAGATCGAGCAACAGTTGAAAGATCATCTCCCCGTTGACCGAGTCGAGATTACCGGTTGGTTCGTCGGCGAGAATCCAGCGCGGCCGATTGATCAGGGCTCGGGCAATCGCGACCCGTTGCTGTTGCCCGCCGGACAATTGCGCCGGCAAGGCATCCTGTTTCGCTGTCAGTCCGACTTTTTCCAAGATTTCCGCAATCCGGTCTTCTTTGTTGAAGTCGGTTTTTTGTTTCAGTAAGGGAACGAGCAGATTTTCTTTGACCGTCAACGCGGGCAACAGGTGAAACTGTTGGAAGACAAAACCGATTTCCTGCGCCCGGAACTTTGACAATTGCCGGTTCTTCCACTTCGTGATGTCTTGTCCGTCATAGTCGATTTGCCCCGATGTCGGCCGGTCGAGCGAGCCGATCAGACTTAAAAACGTCGATTTCCCTGATCCGGACGGACCGACAAGGGCGGTGATGTCACTCGCGGAAAACTGACAGGTCAACGCTTTTAAGACTTCACTCTGTAGTCCCACCTGGTTGAATGTGTGCGAGACGTCTTTGACTAAGATATCCATCAAACCACTCCTTTTACAAATTAAGGTAAAATAAGTGTAATATTATTTGAAAATTTTGTCTATTTATAAAAGATGATTACATAGAGAATAGAAAATTGAAACAGAAGTTTCCGGTCGAATGAGAATAAAAAAATCAGCTAAACGTTGTGTTTAGCTGAGGCATATTAACACTTTGGCAGATTCGTTCTTTCAGCACAATCTCACCGGACAGTCTGCTCGTTCATTGCGTCTAGAATAGTCTGGACCCAGTCTTGGGGAGGGCCGATACACTTCATAATGCCATCAATATGATAAAACGTGCTCGCTTCCGGACCGGTCCAACAAGTTTCGTCCGTCATGCAAAGAAAAATCGGAATTTGAGAGGCAAGAGCAATCCCAAGCTCGACGTGACTGCCTTTTCCGGCAGGGAGGACTAAAATCATGCAATCGCTCGCCCGGACGGCATCGAGTTCCAGCTGTCCAATCCGTTGCAGGGCAGACGGTGTATCGACCCGTTCCGATTGCGTCCAGTCGTACGTCAGGTGATGACCTTGCTTAATCAGTTGGTCGTTTATGAAACGGACGTCTTCGATGTTGCGGAAGCTGCTAGCAGTATAAAAGTTCATCTAACGATCTCCTGTCGTATAATTTTTTACAGATTTTTGAAACTAAATCGGCTTTTAATCAGTCTAATGAATAGAGAAGAAAGGGGGGAGTGCTGTGTTTCGTAAAAAAATCGCCGGGAGTTGGACGGATGATGTGTTTCTCGCAGCGTTATATGCCGAAGAACGCTATATTTACCGGATGTCGTATCTGTATTTAAAACACGAGCAGGAAGCGCTCGAAAACGTGCAGGAAGTCGCTTTTCGCGCCTGGAAGTACCGAAAGTCACTGCAGGATGTCACCTATTTTAAGACTTGGCTGACCCGGATCACGATCAATGCAGCACTCGATCATCTTAAGAAATACCAAGTGCTGGTCTGGACAAACGATACGGCACAGGATAGGGGTGAGCCGCAAATCCCGTCGTTTGAACATGTGGTCATTGATCAACTGTACCTGACTGATTTACTTGAACGACTCGATGTCAAGGAACGGTCGTTAGTCACGTTACGGTATCAAGCCGATTATTCCTTTCAGGAAATTGCTGATTTACTCGACATTCCGATCAGTACGGTGAAAAGTACGTTATACTGGGCGATTCAAAAACTACAACGCCATCAAGCGAAAGGAAGAGAGTCCGGATGAAACAGCAACTTGAGACAGCATTAAAAGGCATTCCCGTACCGGATACCGTTCACGCCCGGATGGAGCAGGGACTCCGCCGGAAAAAACGGAAACATCGTTTACCGCAACTGATTTTAGCAGCTAGTCTGCTGATTGGTCTGTTGCCATATGATCGGATTGAATCCTGGATCCAGCCGCCGATCGACCAATCGACCGCCTCGATGACTCCAGGACTTGTCTACCAGAAAGCGATATACCTGCAAAGTGATACGACAATCGCCGAAGAAACGGAGTTTCAGTTGCGTGGACAAAAGTTAGGTGTCTCCAAAAATACCTGGACCGAAGGCGCGGAAGCCGTTAACGTCAAGCAATCACTTGGATCGAATCTAGAGAATTATACGATTTACGTCGTAAAAGGATATGATCCCGCGATCCGACTGCTCGCGGTCGGACAGGAGGACGGGGCTGAAATCGTCCGCGTGCTGGACCGGTCGACATTCCGTCCGGATTATTTCCAACAGCTTCACCTGCAACAGACAATTCTTCGTGCTAATTATCAAACGTTCTCGACATGGGAATCGACCAACTCGGAACCGATTTCTGCAGAATCCCGGCTGCGTCAATTATTTGCTGAATTGAGCAAGGCGGTTCCGTTACGCGAGTCGGATCTTGCGGCGGATGTCGTCGAGTATCAAAATGACACCGATCTACGGATTCTGAACGTGACGATGGCAGACGGGGTGACGAACCAATTCCGGTTGATTCGTGAAGGCTATGTTTATTATGAACCGCTCGACCGTTACTTTGCCGTCAACGGGCCAGTATTTGATGATGTCTGGGAGCAGTTGAACCAGTAACACCAATTACTCAAAGGACTTCCGAAAGCCGTAAAACGGGCGGAACGCCTGACCGCGGTAAAAACTTTCCGAGCTGCTTGACGCCAGGACCTCAATCCGGGTCGTCGGATACCAGTCATGAAGACGGGCGAACAGCTGTTGAGCAAGACCTTGGCCACGGAAATCGGCCTCAATCAGTAATTCACAGATGTACAACGTGACCTGAGTGTCTGTCATTCCGCGGACATAACCGATGACCTCCCCCGCATGTTCGACGACAAGCGCAGCGTTTGAGTGTTGCCAAGCGAGTTGGGTCCGTTCATGGAGACGGACGAGTTGGTTCCAGCCTTCCGCAGCATTTAAGCGCTGAATGGCGGGGAAGTCCTGATCTTGGTACGGGCGGATCTGATAGGCAGTTGTCATAAGCGTGACCTTCTTTCTAAGTTAAGTTGGATGAGCAAGGGTTCGAGTTCCGACCAATCGTTCACAGTGTAGGAGGACGGACTATTGACGACCGGTCGATTACTTTTTAATACCGCTGTCATGCCAACCGCTTCTGCTCCTTTGATATCGTGCAGTGGATGATCCCCGATAAACAGGACCTGTTCCGGTGTGAGTCCCCAGTCTTTTACGGGACGGAGGAACAAAGCCGGATCGGGTTTCGCAAGACCAACTTCTTCCGAAATCAGGATCGGATCAAAAAATGTCTCCAACTGATGGTGGGCGATGACCGATCGTTGCAAGTCACTCCGACCGTTCGTTATGAGCCCAAGACGATACTTGTGTGATAAACGTTGCAAAAGTTCGAGCGTTTGAGGAAACAAGACACTGCTTGAGGCAAACGACGAGAGATAATCTTGTAACAACTCAGTAGCAGTGACACCTTCAAGCTGAAAGTGGGTGATTAGTTTTTGATAGACGACATCCTTCCAAACGAGACCGTTTTGATCAAAGGTCAGAAAGAGGGTTTGATAAGCGGCAAGTGGACAAGTTGAAACGGGCGCAATCAGACGAGCATGTTGAGATTTCAAAAAGAGCTGCAAAGAAGTCGTACGATCAAGTAACGTCCCGTCGAGATCAAATAAAACAGCGGAGAGGGTCATGAAATAGCAACTCCTATTCATTATATATATTTCAATTACCGTAATATTAACATAAAAATAATTGAAACACTTAAACAGGATATCTTACATCTGTACAGAACATCACTATATCTATATTCGTCTATTTCGTTAAACTGATTGCACAAGGAGAATCACATGCAAACAAAAACATCTTCATTTAACCCAGTACAGTATCTGGATACACAAACAGCCGGAACACCCATCGTGATTTTGACCGGAATGGGCTGTTCCTATCATGAGTGGTATGAGATTGTCCAAACACTTCAAACAACCAACCGAGTGCTCAGCTTCCACCGGCATTCATGGAGGGAAGGGGACGGGGTTCACCGGACCAGTCACGCTGTTCAACAACTAAAGACACTATTGACCCATTGCAACGTAGACGAACCGATTCTCCTGGTCGGCCATTCCTACGGGGGACTGATTGCGCAAGAGTTTGCGATTCGTCATCCCGATCAGTTAAAAGGATTGCTTTTGGTCGATTCGACGTCGGTTGACTTACACGAACTGGATACTCTTGATACACCGGTGCTTGATACCCTGTCATCTGATGCCACCTGGATTGAACAATGCCGGCATTACGCAACACAAAGGAAGGATCAATTACGTCATTTGGTTCAACCGGTACTGACGCCTGCGCAACAGCAATTACCACAAACGATTCAGTCGGCACTGCTTGACTTCCAGACCGAACCGGCACTGTATGCGATGATGGCGACCGAAGTCACACACTGGAAAATGGATGCACGACGGATAAAACGAAACACGTTTCCCGACGTGCCGCTGATTATCATCGGACGGGATCAAAGGCAAGCCATTGCCGAAGGACTGCAGGACGGATTACCGGAAACGGAAGTGCGTCAGCTAGAAGAGAGATGGCATCAACTCATATTACGACAGGCGAACCTGACAAAAACGGCAACGATTCGATTTGCTGAAGGAGCAGGTCATGCCGTTCACCTCGACCGGCCGGAACTTGTCATCGCGGCCATCCGACAGCTCGACCAAACTCCAGTAAAGGACGTGTCGCAATGAAGCGGAGCATCTTAGTTCAGTCCAACCAGTGATTTAGTCCGCTGCTTCTCGCTGTACATCGCTTGATCCGCTTTTTGAAACACGGTCACTACATCGGTTGTTGCTTCATCATACGCAAACCCAACGGCAATCGACAGGTCATGTTTGAGGAACTCGCTCCGTAATTGTTCCAGCAAATGGAGACACTGCTGTTCCGTGTACCTCTGGCAGACGATGACGAATTCATCTCCCCCGAGACGGAACGCCTCTTGGCTGAAACGGCTTAAGCAAAGGGCCGTCTGTTGGAGCAACGCATCACCTGCGATATGACCAAACCGGTCATTGACCCGTTTTAAATCATTCAGATCCAGCGTGAGGACACCCAGCGGAATGGCTTCAGAGGATATCATCTCTTCGATCAAGCAGTCGAATGCATGGCGATTGTAGAGACCGGTCAACGTATCGCGTTGACACAGTTGCTCGAGTTCCTGCTGTTTGGCCTTCGCTGCATTCATGTTCCGGATCACACCTTGAACGGCAACGATTTCGCCGTTCTCATAAATCGGAGTCGTATATTCTTCAAACCAAATATATGTACCGTCATTCGTCCGCCAGCGTTGCAGGAACGGTTCATCGTAGTTGCAGTTACCCGAGATTTTCGACATTAAAATCTCGAGATCATCCGGATGAATCCGGTCGAAACAATCGGACGGATCAGCATAACTCGCTTCAACCGTTCCAACACCGATATGTTCATCGAGAGAAGGACTGATATAACGAAAGCGATAGACCGGTCTGACTTCAAAGATATACATGATATCTTTGGAATGGTTCCCGAATGCGGCAATCGTCGAAGCTTGAGACAGTGGACGCATCTTTTTGAATATCCAACAACATAGGAGGGTCAACCCAATCCCAATTGTCATTCCAAACCACAACAAAAGCTTCACCTGCCTTATTTTTAATGCTTCAGCTCGTATCGAAACGTATGTATGCGTGATAATGTACATGAGATGCTAATAGGACACACTAAATTATAGCAAATGCTTCAGATAATACATACAAAAAATGACAATTCACACATTTACTTTCTTGATATTATACTGAGCGATAGAAGTATATTGATCAGCAAGGTGACGCTTTCTGGAAAGTTAAAAGATTTTCTCATTCCACGGCAAAAAGGTCAGCAAAACAGTTCGTGTTTTGCTGACCTTTTTGTGTTCACAGTCGATGCATTTTTGAACATGTCGGAATCGCAAACGCGTCCGAGGCTCTGTTACTAAACTCACGAAGGTAGTGGAGATAGTTCTTACCGCCATAGTTATACCGTTTATTATACATCCTCACGACAACAAGCTGACTTTCGGGTACTACGAGTAAGAGTGGACCAGTGTTTCCAAGAATTTGATAAGAACCCTTTGGAACACGTTCTCCGATCTCACTTCTTTCCTTTGTTTCGTCTTGCACGTACCAAAACAATCCATTGGCTGGAAGTCGCCCATCATCGTACTGAAGACTTTGAATGGATGTACAGATTCGAATGACTTCCTCCGGAACAACTTGAATTCCGTCATGACGTCCCATATTTAAATGAAGATTTCCCCATAACGCAAATTCTTTTGCAGTCGTGTGCAGGTTTGAACCCATTCCGTCATCATACGGGTACAGCTGGAACGTTGCCTTCTGCTCAGGGTCATCGATGACTTTGACCAAAGCTTCCGACTCCTCCGTTGACCACTCGGTAGACGTAAATCCTAACGGCATGAAGACGCGTTCCTTCAATAACTGAGTGAAATCATAGCCATACAGATACTTAAACAGTTCCGTGATAATCCGGATATTGATTCCACGGTAGGCCCAACTTTCACCTGCAGCGAACTCCCTGTAAATCGATTCGTCATCTCGTTCATCTAAACCATGTGAGTGGGTGACCAGATGCCGAATGGTCATTCCTTGAAAAATCTGTTGATTATAGTTCCTCAAGTATTTCGAGACACAATCATCAAGACTGTGAATCTTTTTTTCATACAACGCATAACCAATTGCTAACGCTAAATAACTTTTACGAGCGGAAGCAATATTGAACATGGAATGTCTACCGATCGGATTCGAATCTTCATTGGAATGAAATCCTTCGTAGTGTTCTAAAATGATTTGATCATTCTGTATGACAAGTATCGCTGCGGTACTGCTATGATTTAGATACTTGATATCACTTACGTAGGGAAGTAATTTTTGATAGGAAGGGTGCAAATGAACAATGCTCCTTTCGCCTTCTGATGGATTGGTCTCCGGATTTGTGTATCCTAACTATTAGAATCAGACTGCTCTAAACTATTTCTTAATCCTTAAAGTGCCAAATACGTTCGAAACCCACGATTCGCATAATAGGAATCCGCTCCATTGTGATAGACGAAAACGTGCTGATAGCGCCGGTCGCAATAGAGGGCACCACCTTGCGTCCGAATCGACTCCGGGGTCTCAATCCAGCTGGATGTCTTCAAATCAAATTCACCTAACGTTTGCAGATGACGATAATCGTCCTCTGTCAATAACGAAACACCATGTGCCGTTGCTGCCGCAACGGCACTGCCGGCTGGTTTGTTTTTCTTCCGTTTTTCGAGTGCCACATCGTCATAACACAAACTGCGACGTCCGACCGGACTCTCCGGGGAACAATCGATCACAAGCAGACGACCGTCCGGCATCGATACGAGGTCCGGTTCTCCACCCGTCTGCTCCATCCATTCGAGCGTTTGCAGCATTTCTGACGATAACTTGGACTGCACCTCACTCCAATCGACGGTAGGGTGACGCTCCATGTGTGCTTCAAACCGCTTGTATAAGCTGTCCTGTAACATATTAAAGTCATGCATCATCGTATAGTCTCCTCTCTATTAGAAAAACGATCCCGTTCACAACTGACTGTGTGCGAAGGATCGTTTGTCTTCAATGCTCCAAGTACCGGTAGAGTGTGCTTTTGCTGATTCCGGTTTGTTCACGGATGTCGGCCAGACTGTATTGTTTACTTTGATACATATCGATGGCACGTTTTACGTTCTCATCCGGCTTCCGCGGACGTCCTGTCTGCTTCCCGAGTTCTTTTGCTTTTGACAAGCCTTCACGGGTCGCCATGCTGACGACGTCGCTTTGCAGGGCGACGAGGTGCTGGACGATTTCGCGGAATGACTGGTCGAGCGCCTGCCGAGTATCGATGTTTTCCCGGATGGATAATAGATAGGCCTGCTTTGTATCCAGGCTATTTAACACGTCGATCAAATGACGCGTTGAATCCGCCAACACATACAAATGAGAGACGAGAATGATGTCGCCCGGTCTTATATCTTCTAACAGTTGATCAAGCACGTACCGGCGTTTCGAGGAACTGTGTTCTTCTGTTCTTACTTCATCGGTTTCATATGTCTCAAGTACCTTGACTTGCTTCTCACACGTGGGATCTTCAAAAAATGGTCGCATATAGCCAATAATCATAGTGTTCTCCTCGCTCGAATCATACTGCCTGTTGCGATGAAAAGAATACGTGGATATGTTCTAGGAGCAACTCGTATTCAAGGTCATCCAACCGATGTTTATCTGTCACTTCCTAGTATAAGGGAAAAACAGCTAGGAAGAAAGGAAGGGGGAATGTTCAAAAAACGACAGAGAAACGAACTTTAAGAATCCTTTTTTCTTTTAGGGATTTTCATTAAAATTAAAAAAACGTTCCCGTCAGACGAGAACGTTACCAATAGATTAAACCGATACAACGGAAATCCGCTCTTGATCATGGCGATGATGCTCCACTTCATCCGCTAACGCAATCGCATAATCGGCATAACTGACGTAGCTCTCACCCGCGGCGTTCACCGTCAAGACATCTTTCGCCAATTGATATGTTCCGGTCCGTGGTCCTTCCGGATCAAAGAAGGCAGCGGGACTGATGAATGTCCAGTGTAAATCGACTGTCTGTTGCAAATCCGCTAAATTTTTCGCCTGATTATTTGCCGTCGGTAGGTAAGCCTCCGGGAAGTCAGGTGTATCCGCAAGCTGAAGTGTCTGTTCTTGGTCGACATACAGACTTCCAGCACCACCGACGATGATCAGACGGGTCGGAGTACCGCGTAATTGATCAATCAAATGCCGACCTAAATCGACATGCTGATGTTCGTTTCCCGGTGCTGCTCCAAACGCATTGATGACGACATCAAAATCCGTCAATTCTTCCGTCGTCAGTTCAAATGCATTCTTTTCGAGTACGGTATCATGTGTCGTGCGGGTTGCGTCACGGACGATGGCCGTTAAGGCATGCCCCCGCTGTGCAAGTTCCTCTAAAATAACGCGACCAGCTTTTCCACTGGCTCCAATAATCGCAATCTTCATCAAAAACGCCTCCTTGGATAGTATGTATCTCTTTCATGTAATTATTTTAGTTACAGAAATTACGATTGTCAAGCCAATTGACATTAAACGTCGACCTTATTAAACTGAAAGCACTGGTGGTGAAACAAATGATTAATAGTCGTTTAGCAGTATCTGTTCATATATTGGCGTTGATCGCCTCTCACCCGGATCAAGCCTTGTCTTCCGAATACATCGCTGGGAGCGTCAATACGAATCCGGTCGTCATTCGCCGTTTGACCGGATTGTTACGACAAGCCGGGCTGTTGCAAACCGTCGCCGGGAAAACGGGGGCAACGTTGACGAAAGATCCGGCTGGCATTACGTTATTGATGATTTACCGTGCCGTCGAACCAAAAGAGACGTTATTTTCGATGCATGAACAACCTAACCCGGCTTGCCCGGTCGGTCGGAATATCCAATCGACGCTCGACGAGACCTTTGTGCGTGCACAACGGGCACTCGAGGCAGAACTGGAAGCCGAGACCTTATCTGATGTCATCCATCGTCTTGCGACGGCAAGATGATGGTCGTCTGTCTTTTTTTGAAAACGCCTTCACTTTTGAAAGGAGAAATGTCATCATGCGTCTGGTCAGTTATTCAGCCGTCAGTGCGATTGGATCCTTTTTATTGTTCACTGCGTATGCCTTCTTAACAAATGTCGAAAATGAGTTTTTATACCAGTTTGGTACCTTTGCGACGACGTTGTTTACGTTTGCGATTGGTCTGCCAATGCTCTTCATCACAAGGCGACATCCGTTGTCGTTACGTTTGCTGATTTATCTGACAGCCGGAGTTTTTGCGATCCTGTTATTCATCGGTTTTTATGATTATTTTGGTCAGGAGACCTTCGTCGAGTCACGCCAAAATTTAAGTGGTATCGTCCGATTTGCGACGCTTGCCTGCCTGTTTTATATCGTGCCGTATGAATGGATGTATCAAAAAAAGATGTCGTCCAACCGGCCTTCGATGTCATCCTAAGCAGACCTTCTGAAAAAGAAGGTCTTTTTTTGCAGGAATTTCCAATAAAATGGAGAAACAGGTAGACAGCTGCTTACTTGAGGAGGGAAAACATGCAAGACACATTCATCTGTCAACAAATCGGAAAATCCTTTACCGGTGACGGGATCGAGACCCATGCGTTATCGGATATCAAGCTCACGCTCGATGCAGGTGATTTCATCTCGATTATCGGACCATCCGGGTCAGGAAAATCAACGTTACTGAGCTTAATCGGGACACTCGACCGTCCGACAAGCGGTACCTTGTCATACGGGGATCAAGCAATTCATCAGCTCAAGAGCAAAGAACTGTCCGATTTCCGCTTTGAGAACGTCGGCTTCATTTTTCAACAGTTCCACTTGATTCCGACGCTGACGGCGCTCGAAAACGTCATGGCGCCGTTATTCGGGCGAAAAGTGACGTACGATAAAAAAGAACGGGCCTTGTCATTGCTTGAAAAGGTCGGACTCGCCGATAAAGCCGGCTCGCTGCCGTCACAACTGTCCGGTGGTCAACAGCAACGGGTCGCCGTCGCCCGGGCCCTCGTCCATGAACCGAAGTGGTTACTCGCAGATGAACCGACCGGTAATTTGGATACGGAAACGGGGGAAATCATCTTTAACCTGTTGCGCAGTCTGAATGAAGAGAAAGGGTGCGGTGTGCTGTTCGTCACCCATGATCCGGCCCTCGCTGAGCGCGCCAACCGGAAAATCGAGATGCGCGACGGACTGATCATCGAAGACCGCCGGCTCGTCCGCGCCTGACACCTTCTTTTTGAATTCACCGCATCGACCGCGTACACTGAATGTGTAGAGGAGGCGAGGTCATGCGCTTAGGCATCTTGGATCAAGTCCCGCTTCACGAGGGGGATACAATCGAACAAACGATGGAAGCGACGAAACGGCTGGTCCTCGAGGCAGAACGCCTCGGGTACGAACGCTATTGGTTTGCTGAACATCACAATACGAACGGACTGCTCAGTGCCGCACCGGAATTATTCATCGCCCGGATGGGGGATGTGACTTCCCGGATCAAACTCGGGTCCGGCGGCGTGTTATTGCCTCAGTACCATCCGCTCAAAATCGCCGAGACGTTTTCGACACTGGCTGCGTTTTATCCGAACCGGATTGAACTCGGAATCGGCAATTCACCGGGTGGCAGCGAACGGACACGGCGCGCCTTGACGGACGGTTCCGAGAATGCCGCCGCTGAATTTCCGCGCCTGCTCGATGAAGTCGACGGCTTTTTGACCGACCGGTTGTCGTCGCGCCATCCGTACCGGATCGTCAAGACGACGCCGCGTGTCGAGGAACGGTTGCCGTTATCCGTGCTCGGTCTGTCACCGCGCAGTGCCTCACTGGCCGCTGAACGCGGACACGGACTTGTGTTTGGTCACTTCATTAATCCCGATAAGTGGGAAGAAACGTTACGGACGTACCGGGACGCATTCGTTCCGGTCGACGGACGGACACCGAACGTCATCGTCTGTGTTTTCGTCATCTGTGCCGAAACGATGGAAGAAGCGGAAGCATTGGCACGAACGCAGGACGCCTGGATTCAAGGAATCCGGCTTGGCCATTCGATCGTGCCGTCGTTTGCGACGACTGAAACGAAACAGTGGAACGAAGAACAGCAACGGCGTATTCAAAACGACCGCCGGCGGTCGATCGTCGGAACACCTGAGACCGTCGCTAAAGAACTGCAGGACTTGTCCGACCGGTATCAGACTGATCAGTTCCTGTTGATCAACAACGCATTTAATCAGGACAAACGGCTCCGGTCCTATCAGCTGATTGCGGAACGATTACTCCATAAAAAAAACACCGTCTGAATCAGGCGGTGTTCGTTTTGACTTATTGTTGTGCAGTTGGGCGAATCAGGATTTCGTTAACTGCCACATCATCCGGTTCATTAACGGCGTAGGCAATGGCGCGGGCAATCGCGTCAGCGTCCATCGCTTTTAAGTTACCGATGCCTTGTTTAATTTCTTCGTCCGTGATGTGATCTTTCAATTCGGTATCGACCGCTCCCGGTGAAATGATTGTCGCCCGGATGTTATTCTCAACCGATTCTTCTTTACGTAAGCCTTCCGTAATCGCACGGACGGCAAACTTCGTCCCGCTATAGACGGCACTTGATGGCATGACGTCATGTCCTGCGACAGACGAGATGTTGATGATGTGTCCACGTTTCTGCTCGCGCATATACGGCAGAACGGCACCGATGCCATAGAGAACGCCTTTGATGTTGACGTCGACCATCGTGTTCCATTCATCCTGTTTATTTTTGTTCAGTTTTGACAACGGCATCAAACCGGCGTTATTGACGAGGACATCGACCGAACCAAACGTGTCTTGCGCGAGTTTCGCGAGCGCATCGACTTGCGACGCGTCCGTAACGTCCGTTACTTGATAGACGGCTTTGCCGCCGAGGTCTTCGATTTCTTTTTGCAAAGATTTCAGACGATCTTCCCGGCGTGCTGCGAGTACCAATTGCGCACCTTGTTTTGCCAGTAACTTAGCCGTGGCTTCCCCGATGCCACTTGAT
Organism: Exiguobacterium sibiricum 7-3; assembly: GCF_000620865.1. Lineage (NCBI taxonomy): Bacteria > Bacillati > Bacillota > Bacilli > Caryophanales > Exiguobacterium > Exiguobacterium artemiae. The sequence continues at coordinate 1,496,020 of NZ_KK211190.1, read as the reverse complement.
GCTCCTGTAATGATGACGACTTTATTTTCGATCATTCAAAAAACCTCCTACATATTTTTTAACTCAACTTAGAAGTATTAACCTTTTTTAAACATCAGCAAACCTCGGACCGGCAGTTCGAAGGAAGAAAGGAAACAAATCATGAAAAAACGATTTTGGCTTGTTCTACTAATAGTAGTAGTCGGATTGACTTTATATTTCGAACCGTTTCGCGGAAGTCCTCCGGAACCGGACGTTTCCGTCAATGGGAGGGAGATTGACGTGACAAGCGGTTCGTCCTGCTGGAATAGCTTGTTGAACAGCAAGTGTATTGACCTTAGTGATACGACACCACTCGACATGACAGCGGAACAAACACCAACCGTCGTCAAACCTAGTGAGAAGATTGATGTTGCATTTACTAATGGTTCTGCCCCAACGCGAATCAAGGCCGAACAATGGCAGAAGGGTGACACGAAAAAAACGATTCAACTGAAGAACGAACAGTTAACCGCACCAAACAAGAAAGGGCTTTATATCTATCATGTTTATGCGTGGTGGAAGCAAGGGGACGGAAACGTCGCATTTTCCATCCGGGTAAAATGATATTGACAATGCAAGAACCATATGGTAAATCCTGTTTTTTCATAGAATACGAAAGTTCCTTCCTTGATTTTTCGACGAAAGGGACTTTTTTTATGAAATATAGTAAGTAAAACACTGGTTTTCAGTAAATCCATCTTTGAATAATCAGAATAATGGAACTTTAATTAAAAGTGCCTTTAAATGTTTTAAGGTCTAGTGAACGGGAATAAACACACCATACACATAATATTTCAGATAGCGAAAGTCTTATGTGAAAGAATCTTACAATGTTATCTAAAGGAGAGATGAAGATGAATGGGTTTAATCGTTTCTTACTCGTTCTCATCGGTCTGCTCGGGTTAGTGAGCGTCGGCTTACTGGTTCTCGGCGTCTACGATGTTCCACGACTCAGCCCGTTACTTGAACAATGGCAGGATCAACAATGGTACAGCTACACGGTTCTCTCAATTGGTGGGTTTTTAGCTTTCGTATTCGTTATTCTCTTATTCACCGGATTACTCAGCCGCTCGAAAGGTCAACGGTTATTGATCCGGACAGGAGACGGTAACATCACGATTTCGAAAGAAACCATCGAACGGACGGCGCTTGAGTCGATTCGTGGTATCAATGGAGTCCGGACGCCAAGCGTTCATGCGGACATCCATTCGAAAAAAGAGACCGTCGCCTTAACCGTTGACTGCTCGGTCTTTGGTCAAGATGGGCTACCGACAATCGGTAAAGATATTCAAGAGCGTGCGAAACACGCCGTCGAATCCTTGCTTGAGTTGCCGGTGACCAGTACAAAAGTCAAAATCAGTGATACAAAAACCAAAACGTCGGAACGTGTCGTCTAAAGGGAGGAATTGAACATGAGTACGAAAGAACAATTGTATCCGTACCGGTTCCGGTTAGTCGGCGGTCTCGTTGGACTCGTGATCGCGGTTCTGTTCCTGACAATCGGTTTCGGACCCACGATGCTGTTGCTCGTCTTTACCGCGATCGGCTTTCTGATTGGGAAGTGGCGGGACGGAGCACTTGATATTGAAGGATGGATTCAGTTCTTTAACCGGGATTGATTCATATATAATTCATTTCATACTACATTTAAAAGGAGAGATTTCAAATGGCAAACGAATCATTAAACACAACTGGACAAACCGAAGAGGTACGCTCGAATAAATTAACATTCGAAGATCAGGTCATCAAAAAAATCGCCGGGATTGCTTCAAACGAAGTCCAAGGCATCTTATCGATGAGTGGTGGATTCATGAGCGGTTTGACGGATCGTCTCCGCAGCACGGAAGACATCACAAAAGGTGTCGGCGCAGAAGTCGGTGAACGCCAAGTGGCGCTTGATCTCCGTGTCATCGTCGAATACGGCAAAAATATCCCGTCCATCTTCCAGGAAACGGTCGCCAAAATCAAAAAAGCAATCGGAGATATGACCGGACTTGAAGTCGTCGAAGTCAACATGCATGTTGAAGACGTCATGACACGCGCCGAGTTCGATGCGAAAAGCAAAAACGAACAGGCGGAAGAAAAAACAAGCCGCGAATTAAAATAATCGAAGCGTCCGGGAACTCTCATCAGGGGGTTCCCGTTTTTTTATGTTTTTCAAAAAAACGGGAACCGAATTACCATCAAGCCAAGCGACTGTCCGAACAAAAAAAAGGAAAAAGAACAAGGAAAGGCTAAATCCAATCGGAAAGGATGAGGAATTATGCGCTTATCGGAAAAAGTCATCATCGTCACGGGAGCCGCCTCCGGCATGGGGAAAGCGATGGCCGAGTTGTTTGCGGCAGAAGGGGGACATGTCGTCGTTTCGGATATTCACGGCGACGCGGCGAGACAAGTCGTGCAGACAATCACCGAAAACGGAGGAACAGCACTAGCAGTGGAAACGAATGTGGCAGAGGAAAAAGCCGTTCAGCAATTGATTGATCAAACCATCACGACGTACGGTAAGCTGGATGTCCTTGTCCATAATGCCGGCATCATGGACGGGATGGAAGGTGTCGCGGATATCTCGGATGAACGCTGGGAACGCGTTTTCTCTATTAACACGACAGCCGTCATGCGATTGATGCGGTTGACTGTCCCGATTTTTCAACAGCAAGGGCACGGCGTCATCCTTAATAACATCTCGATTGGCGGATTGAACGGTGCCCGGTCCGGAGCCGCTTACACGGCTTCAAAACACGCGGTCGTCGGATTGACGAAAAATACAGCGTATCTGTATGCCAAGGAGGGGGTCCGATGCAACGGGATTGCCCCCGGCGCAGTCGAGACGAACATCGGTCAGTCGATGACGAACATCAACGAGTTCGGAATGGGACGGACGATGCTCGGGATGGGACTAAATCCGCGAACCGCCCAACCAGAAGAAATTGCCAAGCTGGCCCTGTTCCTCGTATCGGAAGACAGCAGCTTCGTCAACGGAGCGATCGTCGTAGCGGATGGCGGATGGAGTGCTTATTAAAGATATTTTCTGAGGTTCCCTTCCTTCAGGGAGCCTCTTTTTAGCTGAATGAATACATACGCATGAATTATTTACTGAATGAAAGACCAGTTTGGAAGGGATTAGTCGATATAAGGGATAATAATACAAGATAACCATTTTAATGATCATCGAGTGGAGATTGAGAGAGGAGTGGATCGATTGATGCAGGAACAGACGACACGTGTGACGGATACCCAGGTTATACGGGCAATTGAACAGAACCTGGCGATTATCCGATTTGATGACCGACGCAAAGTGGCTTACGTCAATGAGTTGTTTGCCCGGACGATGGGGTATGAGGTCGACGAGCTGATCGGGAAGTATCATCGGGATCTTTGTTTTTCGGGGTACGCGGACAGTCCGGCTTATGAACTGTTTTGGCGAAAGTTGATGCAAGGCATCACCTATCAGGACAAAATCGAACGGCGGGCGGCGGATGGACAGCAAAAATGGCTCGAAGCGACGTATATGCCGATTTTCTCGGAAGATGGCCGCCGTGTCGTCGGTGTCTCGAAAATCGCGACCGACATCACGGTCCGCCAACAGGACGTCTTGCGGATGGCCGAAGAACTGAATGCGACATCGGCCTTTTTAACCGTGAAATCAGAAAGTGGACGACAAGACGGACTGAACGTGCTCGCGACCGTTCAACAAATCGAAGCGGAATCGACAACAAACCTTGCGAATCTCGTCCAACTCCAGGCGCAGACCGATTCAATCACGGATATCGTCAAGACGATCCGTGACATCGCCGCCCAGACGAATCTGTTGGCACTCAATGCAGCCATCGAAGCAGCACGTGCCGGAGAACACGGACGCGGTTTTAACGTCGTTGCGACCGAAGTCCGCAATCTTTCCAATAAAGTCTCCCAATCGATCGGTGAAATCAAAGATAATATCGAAGGAATCGTTAAACGGATTGAGGAAGTCTCAACGAGTATCGAACACATCTCGTTAAAAGTTAAAACGAGCAGCGGACAGCTCGAACAGACGGTCCGCGAATTTGATCTCTTGGCGGATTCTGCCAAGCAATTGGAGCAACAGGCAAAAGAATTTGTGCAGGTGTTATGAAGCCTATATTTTTTTAATTACTCATTCCCACCTTCTTTCGTGTGATTCTGACAAGAGTCATCCGGAAGAAGGTCTTTTTACGTCAAACAGTCCAAAATACATTATAATAAGCAGATGTTTCATGAAATCGACAGTAGCCTGGCTACTCAAAAAAGGAGGGCTGGTCATGTCAGTCCCGACGACTGTTGCGGCACGTCAGTACGGCCTGCTTGCTTATCCGCTGATCCTGTCGAGTATTTTGACGCCGCTGCTTGGCGTCACCGATACGATTACGATCGGACAAACCGGGGATGCGGTCGCCATCGGTGCGATTGCGATTGGCGCTGTTTTCTTTAACACGATTTACTGGCTGTTCGGATTTTTAAAAGTCAGTACGACTGGTTTCAGCGCCCAAGCCAGCGTCCATCATGATGAAACGGCGTTGCACTTTGCTTTATACCGTCCTGTCTTACTCGGCTTCATGATCGGACTCGTTCTGATTCTTTTACGTGTTCCGTTGACGGCGGGGGGGCTTTACTTACTGGCAGCACCTGAAACTTTGTTGCCGGATGTCACGACATACATCGATTACCGGATTTACGGGGCACCGTTCGTCCTGGTCGGATACGCGGTTCTCGGCTGGCTGATCGGGCAGGGACAAGTGAAACGTGCTCTATTGATTCAAATATTCAGCAACCTCATCAATATCGTCCTCGATGTCGTCTTTGTCCTCGGCCTTGGATACGGTGTAGCCGGTGTCGCAATTGCAACGCTCGTCGCTGAAATCAGTATCGTCGCTTTCGGATTCCTGATCATGGTCCGGCAGCTCGCCTGGAAACCGGCCTATCGCGATCTCTTATTCCGTGTCCAGGCGTATCGGCAGTTTTTTACCGTCAATGCCGATTTATTCGTCCGGACCATTTTTCTGTTGCTCGTGACCGGCTGGTTTACCCGGACAGGTGCACAATTCGGACCGGATGTTCTGGCAGCCAATGCCATCTTGTTGCAGATCCAGTATGTGATTGCCTACTGGTTCGGAGGACTCGGCAGTGCTTCGACGATTCTCGTCGGACGGGCGCGGGGGCGGAGCGATGAAGCCGGTTACCGGAAAAGTCTTTCGTTGACACGGCAATTCGGGATTGCTTCCATCGTATTGATCATCGGACTGTTAGCTGTTTTCCAGGATGCCTTCCTGCAACTGTTTTCAACCGATCCGCTCCTGCTCGACGTCTCTGCCCTGTATTACGGGTGGATCCTCGTCTTTCCGTTGACCGGCGGATTTGCGATGCTGTACGAAGGTGTCTTTTCGGGACTGGCCCGGGCAAAACCGGTCCGGAACTCGATGATCCAGGCTTTTCTCGTGTTCGGACTGTTACTGCTGTCGATTTACTGGATCGGCAATCACGGGGTCTGGCTCGCGTTCATCGGTTTCGGTTTGACACGATCGCTGTCACTTCATCTGGCGGAGCGCCGGATGAACCTGACATTTGAACGTCCGGACAAAAAAACGGATCTTCCTGTTTAACGATCAACAGTGAAGGTCCGTTCTTTTATCGTATTACTTTTAACTTGTTTTCGTGCATCAATCGAATCCCGGATATGTATGATATAACGGCGTCCTTTTTGATAACCCGAGCGGGGCGGCTTGATCCGGAGTTCTTTGCCGTCAATGACTTCAAGCTCCGTCTGCATCCGTTCACCGGTCGAGTCCGTGATCGTAACCGTACGGTCCGAGACTTGATCCGGACGCAGTCCTTTCGAAAATTCGATATCAAACGTGTGATACTTCGAAATCGTCCGCGCACGAGACTTGAAGTGGGGGCCGTCCGTCTGCTCGTCGAGCGTACAGTAACACCCTGTGAAAAGTAAGCAAACAGTTAAGATAATGGAAAATAACGGGTTCACAACCAAGCTCCTTTCAGCATATTTTTCATTATAAGACAAATAATGGGAGGATTCAATCGTTCTCGGGACGGATTGTAAAATAACCCTTCAAGACAAGCCGCGGGTGATGGTATACTCAAGCGAGAGAAAGGCAGTGGTAGAATATGCAACAAACTGATCAACGCGAAATCATCGTCTCCATCCGGACGAGTTATGATTTCAAAGCCGATGAAGGACGTGCCGTCCGTGTCGTCGAATTTCACGGGCGCCGGACGACCGTCATCGATACGTTTAAAAAATCAACGCCGAAACGGATGATTCTCCTCGAGATGATCCGCGCCGTCCAATCGTTTAAGGAACCGTTCCATATTATCTTTAACGTCGAATGCAACTTCGGTTTCAAGTATTTGAACGATGAACGACAGTGGGAAAACCGTGACCTCGGAAACACATTCAACGAATTGATCCAAGCGGGCGGACACACAATCGAACTCCGCGACTGTTCGTTTTATGAAGGCGGAAAAGACTTGCAGAAGTGGTTGCTGAACATCCTGAAAAAAGCGAATTGACCTTGTAAGACAGATGACGTTCACCGGACGGTCATCTGTTTTTTTGTTCGCTCTCCCGTCCTCTGCTAATATGTGGTAAATTTATAGGAAAGAAAAAGGACAACACGATTGACATCACCGTCAACTATTTTGTGAAGAGGTGGAATTATGAATAAAGAAGATCATCAAATTGCCCGTAAACTCGTTTCTACTTATTTGACTGGTACTCAAATCTCGACGATTCACCTGACAGGCTTCATCAGCATCGAACTGATCAATCTCTACGATGCCACGATTCCCGATATCTCGATCCGGATCGAGACGGACCGGTTGTATTACGGGGATGTCGAATCATCGAAGGACTGGGTCGTCCGCCATATGCCGAAAGAAGAGATGCTTCACTTGATTGTGACGTTACATACAGAACGAATCATTGCCGTCCGCATCGGAAAAGCTGCTCCGCATCTGTTCATTACCTTCAGTTCGGGAAAAACGCTTGTGATCAACGGATCGGATACGTATTACGAATCATGGGCCATCGATATGGCGTTACCGGATAAAGGTCTTGTGTCGATTGTCGCTGTACCGGGCGATGAACTGGCTGTTTTTGCTTCCGACAATACGATGTTACAGAACCAGTCACATGAATGATCCATTGTCGTGTGCCAAGCGGACTGCCCGTTTGATCGTCGAGAGCCACTATCCGGATTGTGACGCTGCGTTACTTGCCGGAAGCTTCGTCCGGGGGCAGGCGACCGCGACATCGGATCTTGATCTAATTCTATTTCGGGAATCCATCAAGGCTTCATACCGGGAATCGTTTACCTTTGATGATTATCCGGTCGAAGCATTCATCCATTCGAGTACGACCATCCGGACGTTTTTCCGGCAGGACCGGGAACGGGGACGTCCGTCGATGCAACGGATGGTCGCAGAGGGACTCGTCCTGCGCGATCATGACCTGCTCAAACCTTTGAAAGAGCAGGCGGAATCAGAGTTGCTCACCGGTCCACCGGTTCTTTCGCTTACTGAAATGAACCGGACCCGGTACTTTCTGACCGATCTGCTCGATGATTTCATCGGCGTGAGCGACCGGACGGACGGGCTCGGAATCGCTACCCGGTTGCTCGAACAAGCGACGGACTTCCGGTTGCGGGCTTCGGGTCACTGGACGGGACAAGGGAAATGGCTGATCCGCAGTCTGGCAATCGTCGATCCGGTCGAGGCCAAACGATTGGCGGACGCTTTTAATCTGTATTTCCGATCCGATCAAAAACAGGCTGTCATCGATTTGGTGGAACAGTGGCTCGATTCGCATGGCGGTCGTTATTTTGACGGTTTTTCAATCGGAAAGTGAGAAAAGGGGAGAGGCGGATGCTAACTATTCGGGAAGGGACGGAAGAATCCGCTCCCTACAAAACGTTTCTGCAAGAAAAAATTCGGATGTATAATAATGAACAATCCCCGCACCATGCCAAAAAACGCCATGCTGCGGTATATCCCGTCCATGTGATGGTATTCGAGGAAGAACAGATTGTCGGAGGAATCTATGGGGAAATCTATTGGGGTTGGCTTGAGATTGAATTTCTTTATCTACCGGACAGCTTACGTGCGCAAGGTCTCGGCAGTCAACTGTTACACCGAATCGAAACGTTAGCGCGTCAATCCGGGGTTAACCGCGTTCTTGTGACGACGTTTTCTTTTCAGGCGTATGACTTCTATCAAAAATACGGATATGAGACAGTCGGCGTGATCGCGGACTATCCACCCGGATTCTCGCACTACACACTCGTCAAACACTTTATTACGTCTTCAGGTTCGGCATGAAGAAACGGATTTGGTTGTTCTTGGCTATGATTTGTCTCGCTGGCGGATTGCTCTCCTCACTGAAACAAACGGCACAGATTGCTGCTTATGGCGTGACGCCTCAAACGCTGATCGATGTCATGAATCAGTATCCGGCGAAGGTTCCGTTCTCGACCAAACAGGTGTACTGGATCGAACCGCTCGGTGACAGCCATACGATTGCATTCGTCAAAACGGAAAAAGCGCATCTGTTACTCGTGTTGCAACAAACGGACTCGACCTATCGGATCGTCCGCCTGATCCGCCAAGCGCCGCAACCAAACGACTGGTTTGAAGGACGGTTACTGGAAGTCGAGCAAAAACGTTATTTGGCCGTTTACGGAGAAAACCGTTCCCAAAACCTGAACCGGTTGACATTTGATCCGTATAAAGCGACTTACGACGGGAAACAGGAACGGAACGTACCGCTGAAAGACATCAAACGGACGCTGGATGTCCGGAAAAAGGACAGTTTCCATACGATTCAAGCCTTGCCGGAAGCCTTTCCCCGGTCGCTCTTTTTTGATATTCATGCTGTCGATGCACAGGGCAACGAACAGTTGCGCCGATTGTCGAATACGCTTGACTGAAGTCTCCGGACTGGGAAGAGCCGTCTTGCGTTCGGTATACTAGGGATAGTTAAGACAGAGGGGGACATAGTATGTGGATTGTCATGAATCAACTGCGTGTACAAAACGGGAAAGCCGATCAAGTCGCGGCACGTTTTCAGACGACAAAAGGAATTGAGCAGATGGAAGGATTTGTCCGGATGCAGGTCTTAGTGGATCTCAGTCAGGATGAGCATGATGTCGTCACGATCATGACGACGTGGGACAAACAGGAGCATTTCCATGCCTGGCAGGCGAGCCAGGCCTATAAAGGTGTCCATAAGAAACGGGATGAAGGAACATCGGAAGTCAAACCGCTTGTCCTGTCAAACGCTGTCACGGAATATGCCGTCGTCGCCGATCATACCCACGCTTAAGCAAAACCGTCTTTTCCCATGAATGGGGAAGAGACGGTTTTTGTCTGGAATGGATGATTCGGAAAGCGGGTAAAAGAATTAAAATTGAACCTCGAGAGGTGACGGAAGATGGCGACACGTAAAGGCATCGTTTCCGGTTTGACAGTTTTGTTCGGCATGATGTTCATCATCGGTTTTTTCCTGTCCGGCGGTTTTGTCTACCTGTACTTTTTTGCCCTGCTGATTGCCTGCGCGTCCTTTTTACGGGAGCGGCTGACGCGCGGAGAGTGGTTGCAGGAAGGAATCGCCTTTATCTTGTTTTGTGCGGTCATTTTCCTCGTCGAACATCTGATTTAGTTAAATCATTTGACCTGATAGGTATCAAGCAGCAAATCGCGCCCTTCTGCAGGCAACTTAAAACTGATCTTCCGGTGGACATCTTCGAGATAGACATCGGTTTTTTTGATCCGCCGGTCGAGATAAATCTTGAACTGTTGTGCTTTTTCGTCCTTCATCAACGTCAAGTACTGCCGCTCGGCCAATCGTCCTTTTGGCTCTGCCTCTTCACTGTCCTCAATCAATCGGACCAACCGTTTTGATTCTTCGAGTGACGTCTCGATGTAGGCTTCGGGTGAGAGCGGCTCCGCCATGTCTAAATCGCCCTTCACAAATTTCAACTTTCCGAGCGGCCGGTCATGGAACAGGGCGAAACGCGGTAAAGAATAGTCCGCGTCGTACAGTTCGTCCGGCGGCACGTCAAGATTAGGCGGAAGTTGTTGTTCGTGCTTGACGGTCAGCTTGTAGCGGGTCGTCTTTCCGGTTTTTTCTTTGACCGTGACCGTACCGTAAGTGCCGTCTGTATGCGGTGCCTGCTTGAACTGGATCGTACTTCGCTCTTTCGACGAATGGATCGACGCGCGATAACGGATTTGTCCCATCAGGTTCAGCTGGACCTCATACGGTTCTTGAATCTGAATATTTGATTCGAGGACAAGCGGGACGGGTCCGACAAACGGTGTCAGTTCCATGATGTTCGTGACGACCGTCTGCTTCGTTTGTTCATTTGTTGCCCGGACGACGAGATAGCCGGTTGTCGGGACCGTAAGCTGTCGCGCGGATTTCATCAAGGATCTGCCGGAGAGACGGACACTTTCTTCGAAGTTGGAAGATAACTTCTGAAACTCCACCTGATTTTTAGGAGTGACCAGGTGTTTGGATGAAAAACGGTCCTGTTTTCGTGTCAATTTGTGATAACCTGGTTTTGACACATAATCATGGCAATACAAAAAACCACCCTGTTTGGTTTTCAGATAGACGGCCTGCTCGCCCATCGATTCCGGAAACTGACTGACGAGATTAACGAAATACTGTTTGCCGATTGCATACTCTTTCGGTGCGGCAACCGGTTTCGTCGCGCACACCTGTTTAATGAGAACACCAAGCTTCGGATCATCTTTCTTGAAGTCAGTCAGGTTCAACGTATCATACACTTCCGGTAAGTAGGTGTATTCGATCGGTTTTGCCTCCGGACTGCATCCGCTCAACAGGACGGCTCCAAGCACTACTGGAATCAGTTGACGCATGGTTATTCCTCCACTTCTGTCAGGAGGTCGGCTGCGACTTCACCGGACAGTTTCGCTGTTTTTTTCGTTTTCGTATCTTTGACATAGATATCGGTCTTGTTGGCGCGTGCTTTTACGTACAGTTCAAACGATTGGCTTTTCCCGTTTTGAATCAACGTCATATACCGGATACCCGCCTGTTTCCCTTGGTTTTTTTCAAGCGTTACTTCCTTTAAATCGTTCGAAACCTGCTTGGCAAGCTTGTCCGGTAACAGCGATAATTGCCGGAAGTTTCCGTCTTTTAGTGCAGCGTCGTTCGGATGCAGAAATCCATGGATTTCCTTGTTATCATTTCCAATCCCGTTAAAGCCGCGGACACGAATATCTTTTACTGTTGTCTCATAACGCAGAGAAATCGTCTTATTCAGCGGCTTTTCCGTGTCTTTTGATTGGAAGGTCACGTACGGAATCGTCTTGTTCACCGGTAAGGCGTCAGGAAGCGGGTGATAGGTCAACTCAATGGATTGTTTGCCCATTCTGTTTACGATGTCTTCTTGATTAAAGTACTGGTCTGACTTGATTACAAGTGCATAGGTCATAGACGGCAGCCCATCCGTCGTCTTTTCAAATGACAGTTCAATTTCCGGATAGGAAAACGATGCCGGTAATCCAAAAAGGGGTTTCTGTTGTCCGTCTTCTTCTTGTTCCAAGAACACGATCTGCCCGGTCACCGGAAACTCGATTGACAGACGCTGCACGTTCTTTGATACACCTAGAACCTCTTCCTTCCGTTTTGCTGCCTTGTTATATGTACGGACGGTTAAAGCCGGTTCTGTGATCGGTGTACGTTCTTGACCTGAAGTTGGTTTCAGCCAAGGATGCTTTTTTAATTGAATCAGGTGCGCCGTCAGCCGATTCGTTTTCGGTGAACGACACGTTAAGTAGTACGTATCTCCTGTTGCGATGTATTGCAATTCAATCGGTGGGGTATAGGTGCCGATTTGTTGTAAGTTAAAGTAAAGTCCATATTCACCAAGCGTTCGGTATCGCTTCGGCAGGGGAGCCGTCTTTTTTGTGTTTTCGCATGTTTTTAAGAGGTAGGCTGACTGTTGTTTTGGTACTGGTTCAAATAATTCATCCGAAAAGTTTACAGCTTCCCAGTAATTCGGATTGCGTTCTAACTGTAATAAGGATTCTGTCCCGCATCCCGTCAGGAACAGGCTGCTGGCAAAACTGATTGCGAGTACAGATTTTTTAATAGTAATCGCTCCTTCCTTCTTTTAACAATATTTTACCATGGGGACACCCTTTTACTTCCAATAAAATTCAAATCTGAAAATAGAGAGTTGGTATAATCTAGTGAGGTGTTGACGGCGTGATGACTTGCGTCCACTGCGGCAGCACAGCAATCAAAAGAAACGGGAAATATAAAAAGCGTCAACGCTATCTCTGTAAGGGTTGCAATAAAACCTTTAACGATATGACCAACATGCCATTTTCAGGGTCCGGATGTCCTGATACATGGGCAAAGTGTATGGAGATGATGGTGGGAGGTTATACATTGTCTGAAATCGCTAAAAGAATCGGCATATATATTTTTATCGTTTTTCACGCGAATTGATTATTGAGAATTAGTTCACATCTTTTGTAAATCCAATATATATATATGTTCTCCTTCATCTGAAGATAGAAAAGTAAATTTAAGCTTTTTAAGTAAGTTGATTGAAGGAAGATTTTCAGGTGACACACTCGCATTTATTCTGACACAACCTTTTTGCTTGACCCAGGCTACAATTGCGGCAAGTACTTCATATGCATAGCCTTGCTTAGCGTGAAAAGGACTTATAGTGTATCCCACCCAAAAAGTGCAATGATCCCTTTTTAAATAAATATCACCAATCAATCGATTAGTTGTATTGTTGATTATAGCAAGTTGTACACCTTTTAAAAGAGAGGGTTCGCTAAGTAATTCTTTAGCATACATTTGCTTGGTCAATCCTTTGAATCCTTGAAACTGCATCCAGTTTTCATCATTTCTATATTGCATAAAATCATCAAGATTTTCTTTTTCAAACCGACGTACAGTACATCGTTTAGTTTTTATCTCCATAGAACCTACCGCCTTTTCCGCATATTTCCATTCATCAATCCCGCCCTGTTAGTTGAATAATACCTATTTCCATTATGTGTTATTTTAAAAATAAATCAATAAACCTTTCAAAAACGACAGACTTTGCGAAAACAGTTTAAAGTTAAGATGTTAGTTTCCTGTTATAACCGGGTATCTTCTAATTGTGCACGGAAGTTACATCAATTAAAATAACGGGGGTTTTTACAGATGGGTACATTTATTCAGGCAGTTGACGGAACGAAGATTTATGTGGAAGATATCGGTTCAGGACAACCGGTCGTCATGCTCCACGGATGGCCGGCAAACAATAACATGTTCGAATATCAGAAAAACCGTCTGCTCGAAGAAGGCTACCGTTATATCGGCGTCGATTACCGCGGCTACGGTAAATCGGATGCGCCGGCGACCGGATATGACTATACGACGATGGCGTCGGATATCAACGAAGTAATTCAGCAATTGAAATTAACGAACGTCACGTTGCTCGGTTTCTCGATGGGCGGCGGAATCGCTTTAAAATACCTCTTGAACCACGGAGAGTCAAACGTCTCAAAACTGATCCTAGCAGGGGCGGCTGCACCGGTCTTCACGCAACGCGACGGTTATCCGTACGGCATGAAGAAAGAGGAAGTCGATGCCTTGATTGAGGACACGAAACAGGACCGTCCATCGATGTTAAAAGGATTCGGGGAAATCTTTTTTGCGAAAGAGCATCCGGAACCGCTCCAGCAATGGTTCCATAATTTGAGTGTCGATGCTTCATCCCACGGTACGATCCAGTCGGCGATTGCCTTACGGGACGAAGACTTACGGGACGGTCTGCCGAAGATTTCGGTCGATACACTCATCATGCACGGTAAAAAAGATCAAGTCTGTCCGTTCGAGTTTGCTGAAGTCATGCATGAAAACATCAGCGGTTCACGTCTCGAAGTTTTTGAAGAGAGTGGACACGGGATGTTCCTCGACGAACGTGAGAAGTTTACGGAAACACTGGTCTCTTATTTAAAATCAGGTCAAACGGTCTGATTATTGGACACACAAGAGGCGGACACCAAAAGTCCGTTTTTATGAAGATCAAGGGGACAGATTTGGAATCTGTCCCCTTGATCTCTTTTTTGGGGTGTACACCCTTTTAAATACAACTATCAGATTTCGAAAGGGATAATACCTGGATCATTTCGGATTAAGGTTCGGCTAATTTTTCACTGACTTGCCGTGCCAACTCACCTGACAATCTGGCGCTTTTTTTTGTTCGTTGATCTTGCAAGTAAAGATCAGTTTTGTTGGCACGTTTTTTCAGATACACGTTAAACGTTTGGGTGTTACCGTATTCAAGCAACGTCATATACGAAAAAGGGCTACGCGTTCCTTGTGGTTCTTCCAACGTCACAGCCTTTAACTCTTCGGTAATCGCCCGGGACAGCTTATTCGGCAGGATGACCATCTCACTTAATTTCGCTTTTTCAAACGCTCTCATTGTGGGATGGAAGTAAGCAGTCACTCCGCGCGTCGGTTCATCTTCGATTTGATATTCCTTCACTGGACGGTAAACCGGCTGATAACGAATGGACAGTATCTTCTCTTCTGCTACCCGTTCTTTTTTTATGCCTTGAAGGGTTACGAAGGGTACGGTTTGATTGACCGGTAACGTTTTCGGTAAAGAATGCTGCTTCGTTTTAATCCGGGTGAATTTGTCGGCTGTCATGATTTGTCGATCCGCCATGTCCCAACCATCACGCGAAAAGGTTAAGGAGCGGGACGTCGATCCGTCAATCTGACGGCGGCTCACGAGATAAAACTCGCCCTGCTGGTGAAGGGACGACAGCGGAATGTTTCGAATGATGTGCTCTTGACCGGACTCTGTCATGACGAACAACAGTTGTCCCGCCATCGGCAGTTGAAACATATGGAATGGCTTCAGATCCTTAGCAAATTCATTGTCAGCGCTCATTGCCTGATTGACGGAGACATGCTGGTCCTGTTGTTCTTCTGTCAGCGGGACGGAAACGGGTGCTTGAAGCGCGATTTGATCGGGATTCTCCGTCAAACGAACCCATGGATGCTCCGATGCTTTCACCGGATGGACACGCAACTCCTGTGTCTTCGGCGAGCGGCATGCTAGGTACATCTGATCGCCTTGTGCCAAATACACGATTTCGGTCGGAAACGGCGCTATTTCCAGATCATTTAACGTGAAAAATATCCCGAATGACTGCAGCGTCCGGTACGATTTTGGAAGGGACACCGTTTTTTTCTGCAGACAGGTCTGCAAGAATTGATTCTTTTGTTGAACGGGGACTTCCTGATCCGAGTATTCGTTGGAAGCAAAAGAATGCGCGGACCAGTAGGAAGGGACAGGCTGAAGATTCAGCAAGCGTTCTTGTCCGCAACCGGTTAACACAATGCTCGAAAGGAGAGCGAGAATCCGTAATCTATTTTTGATGATGATTCCTCCTCTAATGAATTATCCATTATATTACCATATTCACAAGGTCATCTTCCTTTTTTTAAAAAATATACTCGCTCAACGAAAACAGGCAGAACAGATGAACGATTCATCTTTCTGCCTGTTGATTCAGACCATATATTTCTTCACAAACCGCCGGTCAATCCATTGCTTAAAATACCAACTGAGCCGGTTCGTTTGGTAAAATCGTCCGTACAGCAAGGTAGCTTGGTGATGACCAAGCGCAAGAAGCGTCAAATAATACCGTTGCGGTCGAAATGTCCGTAACGGTTCTTCGTTCACGAACCGGATCAAATTCTGAACCAACAGCGGCGCCTGGCGCACCGCCGTCACACCGTTTTTTGGCGTTTCCGGATAGGCAAGCAGTGTCGAACAGTCGCCGACGGCAAAAATGGACGGATCTTCAAGTGATTGCAACGTCTCGTGCACCAGTAAAAAACCGCGGTCATCACAATACAGACCGGATACCTGAAACAACTCATGCGCCGTTGCGCCTCCTAAAAACAGAACAGCATCCGTCTCGAGCGAACGCCCGGACCGCAAGCGCGCCGTTTTACCGTCCAGCTTTTCGAACCGGTCCACGATTCGGTTGACGCCCAACCGATCGAGTCGCGCGGCCAGTTCCGGGCCAGCCGGATGACCGCTGAGCAACGGTTCTTCATGAACCAATGTGACCGGGGTACCGTTTGATTGAAATGACGCCGCCATCTCGACGGCTGCCGCACCACTGCCGATGATGACAGGGGAGACGGCATTTCGGAATGTCCGGAACGCGTCTTCCACCCGATAGTTCGGTTTGATCGTGACGCGGATTGGCGTGCTTGCTTCCCAATCGTTCGAACCGATATTAAATGACACGATATCATACGGTACGACCTGCCCGGACTGACAGATGATTTGCTTAGTTGTCGCGTCAATTCGACTGACCCGGCCCTCCACCCACCCCTTACCATGCCGTTCACATAACGCTTTGACATCGATCCGTGTCTCGTCGAGTCTATAGGTCCCGTCCGCCAGTCCGGAAAACATCCCGGAATAATACTGATAACGGGATGGACTGATGACCATCCAGTCAACATCCGGATGAATCCCCTGTTTGATACATTCTAAATGCGCATGTCCTGCGCCGACTAAGACAATTCGCTTCACGACGTTCACCCACTTTTTTAAAATTCGCTGCATCTGAAACGTTTATTCCCTTATAGGGGGTGCTGTAATCGTTTACCTTCAGATGAACAAACGAAGTGACGTCGCGAGTGTGGTAGTCAGCAACAGAAAGACAATATCCCATCGCGTCACGACCGGTTCGACATAATAGGTCCGGTCGATCCGAAATTGACGGGCTTCCATCGCAATCGCAATCTGTTCCGACCGGATGATGCTCGTCGTAAAGAGCGGCAGACTGATGTCAAAAAACGTTTGCCAGGGCCAAATCGACCGTTGCTGGCGGACACGCCGGGCTTGACGAATGGTCCGGATCGCTTGCCGAAAGATCGGAATAAAGCGAAGACCGGCTAAAAAACCGTAGGCCAGGCGAACCGGCAGATGACATTGATGAATCAGACTCATGACGAACCGTGTCGCGTCCGTCGTCGCGACGAACGTTAAGCTCAGGAAGACAAAAGCGAGCATCCGGGTCGCAATCAACCAGGCATGATCAAGACTTTCTTCCGTAATCCGAAACCAGCCGAACGTCCAAAGTTCGGTGCTGCCTTTGCCAAACGCCGCCATCATCCAAAACGTCAATAAAAACAAGAGACCATAGGGAACCAAACGCAGAAGGAGCACCGGCAAACGCCAACCGGAACTGCAGACCCCTACGGCAGCAAGTACTGATAAGGCAAGCGTCACGTGCAGACTCGACGTCGTAATCAGCAACATCATCACATAGAGAAGCGTTCCGAGCTTGACCGCCGGATTAATACGCGCGAGCAGTGTGTCGTTTTCCTGCACGGTGTTTCACCTCCTCGAGTTGTTGATACAGAAACGATACCGGACGGAACAGTTGGTTTTGTTCCAAAAGTGCTTCTTCCTGAAACAGCTCCAGCGGCGTCCCGTCAAACTGGACACACGCCTCGCCGATGACGACAACACGGTCGGCGTAACGGTGGACCAGCTCCATGTCGTGCGTCACCATGATCACGGTCGTTCCTGCCTCCCGGGCTTGATGCAGCACGTCGATGATGTGTGCCGTCGTCTCAGCGTCTTGTCCAAAGGTCGGTTCGTCGAGCAATAGGACAGCTTTTCGTTCCAGTAACATCGTCGCGACACTCAACCGTCTTTTTTGTCCGAGACTGAGCGCGAGGGGAGACTGATCCGCGACATCGGTCAGTCGATAGTGACGCAAAGCCGTCTGGACCCGTTCCGGATCAAAGGTAGCACAGCTGATGGCAAGTTCGTCGGCGACTGTCTGTTTAAGAAACTGGAAGTCCGGTTGCTGAAAAACAAAGCCGACTTGTTGGTAATACGTCCGGTCCGACCATTTCCGAAGCGGGGTGTCAAACAAGCGGATATCGCCTTTAGATGGAAGTAATTTTGCCAGTGTCTCAAGGACCGTGCTTTTTCCAGCCCCGTTGCGTCCGACGAGCATGATCCATTGACCGGAAAAGGTCGTCCATGAAAAATCGTTAAGAATCGTCCGTTCCCCCCGTTTGACACGGACCCGCGTCAGCTCAAATGTCCGCTCCGTTCCAACCGCTCGACGTTCAACCGGGCGTTTCTTCAGATGACAGGCTTGTCCGGACAGCTCCGGTAAAGTCTCAAGTCCGTAGGGGTAGAGGAGCGGCATCGCAATTCCAAGCGCCGTCATCACATCCCGCTGTTGATGAAACACGTCATACGGTGTGCCATCAAGCAATAAGCGACCACCTTCAAAGACGATTACCCGGTCGGCAAACGTCACGCACTGATCGAGCTGATGTTCGATCAGAACGAGCGTCAAGTCGGGATCGTGATGCAATTCTTCAATCAGATGCATCATCGTCCGTTGACCACTCAGGTCGAGTTGTGCCGTCGGTTCGTCGAGTAACAGGATGTCTGGTTCAAGTGCCAACACACAGGCTAGAGCAAGCCGTTGTTTCATCCCGCCGGACAGTTCGGCAATCGGTGTCGTCAAGGCAAGATCAAGTCCGACCCGCGCCAACAGCAACTGGATGCGTTCCTCCATCTCACTGCGGGCAATCTGCCGATTCTCGAGACTAAAGGCGATTTCCGCGCCGACCGTCTGCATACAAAACTGATCGTCCGGTTGTTGGAACAAAATCCCGACCGTTCCCTCGGTCAACCAGTGACCGGTGACATCTGCTTCAATCGTGTCCGGCAACAGACCGGCAAGAACGTGTAAAAAGGTCGTCTTGCCGCTGCCGCTCGGACCGACGAGCAAGGTCGTTTCTCCTTTTTGGATCGTGATCGACAAGTCGTGTAAGACCGCGGAATCCTGATCCGGATAACGGACGGACAGGTGCTCGCACTGCATCATGCGGCACGCTGCTTTCGTTGCCGTCCGACCGCATAACCGTTCAGTGTCCCGGTTTTAACGAGCGCGTCGACGATTATTTTTGCGAGCAATCCGCCGAGCAATGCTCCGCTGATGAGTTGCAGAGAAAACGTCAACAGCAGTGTCGTCGTCGTATAATAGGCAAATCCATTTACGATGAGGCTGTAGACCATACTTCCGACGGCGGCAAAGACACCGGACAACATCAAGGTGAACGTATTAAACGTCCGGTATCCGAACACGGCAAAGGCAATCTCGGCCCCGATTCCCTGTGCAAATCCAATCAACAGTGCCGATAAGCCGAAGTGACTCCCTGTAAACAATTCGACGGCAGCAGCGACGACTTCTGCAATCAATGCCGCGCCTGGTTTTTGAATGATGTAGGCGACTAGGGGACTGGCAATGACCCAGATGCCGAACATCCAGTTTGATCCGACCGGTCCGAAGATGGCCGAGATCGGTAACCATAACGTCGACCACCCTAAGTAGAGGACACCACACGCGACGGCGAGCATCATCATGACGATGATTTCTTTCATTTTCCAACTGTTCATAATCACTACTCCTTTAAATGCACATCCACAAAGAAACCACAAAAAAGACCGCCCTCTATGAAAAGAGAGCGGTCGTGTAACCTGCAAGATGCAGAAAAAGAGCACGAGGATTCCGCTCCACTTTCCTACGCTAGTATGAACTAGATCAGGTTCAAAGGGTCCGAAGTGAATCGTCTCAGCCAACTGGCTCCCCTAGTGGATGTGTCAATGATGTGTACCTTCTTCACTGTACGGCTGTCGCCGTGACTTGTCAATATGCATAAAAAAACCTCCCACGAGGGGAGGGGAGAAAAGATTACTCTTTATCTTCTTTGTTTTCTTCAGCTTGCTCTTCAGAAGTTTGTTCTGAATCGTCTGTCGCTGTATCCGCATCAGCTGCTTGTGCCTCAGCTTCTGCTTCTTCGATTTCTTCAAGTTCAGCTTCAAGTGTCGATTCAACGACTGCTGCAACTTGGATGTCACCTTCTGTGACGACACGGAAATCTTTTTCTTCCGGAAGATCAGCTACTGTAATTGAATCTCCGATTGCAAGATCCGTTACATCAACTTCGATCCGTTCCGGTAATTTATCTGGTGTTGCGGCAACTGTTACTTTAAAGAGTGTTTGTGAAAGGAATCCGCCAAGTTTCGCACCGGCTGCTTCGCCGACGAGGACGATATCCGTTTCGACTTCTGTTTCTTCATCCATTTTAACAGCGATGAATTCAACGTGTTTAATCGTTGGTGTAAAGATATCCATATCAAGCTTGTTGATCAACGTGTTGACCTTTTTACCGCCGATTTGAAGAGCAACCAAGACGTTTTCGCCATGATCACGGACAACCTTGACCAATTCTTTTTCATCGAATGAAATCGGTGTGCTTTCCACTTTGTAGCCATACACGACACCAAGAGCTTTTCCTTCATGACGTAATTGCTTTCTAAGTGAGCGTGGGCGTACTTCGCGTTCTTCTACTTTTAATGTTACTGACATGTTCATTTCCCCCTTGAATTTGGTATAGCCCTCAAAAGGTAATGAATGTAGGAGTGGAACAATAAGTTCCAACAGAAATTCATGCGCTAAATGCTAGTTCAACTGGATTTCATTCAGAAATGAAAAACGAAGTGAGTAAGTAGCATTTCTCTCCCAGGTCATTACGCTGATATTGAGAAACAATAATTGAAAAGCGACCGTGTTGTACGGCGCTAATATAGATATACCCCCGATTTTTAAAAGTTAAAACCTTTTTCGATACATTTAATTGTCGAAAGACCTTCCAACCCGTTGAGGGACAACGGATTGAAGGTCCTTCATTTTTTAGTGATTCGTTGATTTTGCCGGGCAATAATAAGAGTAAGACCCTCGATTTGCCGCATCGTGTAGATTTGAAGCCAGTGATTCAGAACGAGATATTCACTTTCATATAGGTGAGACTTCACTGGAACGGAGTGATTGTAAGACATCAGCTTCAGTACGAACTACGTATCAATTCCAGGGTTGGTGTAATGGCATGAATTCAAACTGGATATGCAATTTGGCTTCCCGTGTAGTCCCACTGATATAAACATGTTCAATTTGTTATCATATCCTTAAAAATATCATCAGTTGCATGAATTTTCTACTATTTAGCTATTCCCGTCGGACGTTGAGTAAACGAATTTCTGTTAAATACGCTAATAAGATGACATCTAACTGACTTTTATTTCTTCAAGTAAAAAAGGATATTTTTAACAATTTCCATCATAATGAGACTATTTTACTTACACATCAAATACTTATTTTAACCATGAAAGCGATCAACGCGACGACAGCTTCTACACGGTCGATGTTGCTGAATCACCTCAGTGAAAGTGAGGTGATTCATTTTACAAATTGCTTCCGCGTCCACTACGATTGCTATGAAAAGTTTAATCGTAAAGGATTTTCCATGTTCTGAAAATATAGTCATATGAAGATGGGGACGATGAACATAATTTGAAGATATGAATGAACTCAAAAAGACCTGATACCCACCGGCGTCAGGTCTTCGACGAAAAGAAACACATACTTTATTTCGAAGATTGTAATGCTTATCTGCTGATTGAATTGTACACTGCTTGTCTATTGTCATCTTTCATCCGGTTGATGGAGCGGGTCATATCTACTTTGGTTTCCCGGTCTCGAATATTTCGGCTTTTGAGCATTTTATGTCCAACAACCTTTCCTACTACTTTTCCACTTCGTGCTTCTACAACTACACGAGAGCCATCTGCTTCAGTAATGATGATAGTACCTTGAGCCTTAGCCATATGCCACACCTCCTTTTCTTTAACTTAGCTTAACATACGGCCGAATTACTAATCAATTCCCGTTGCTTGTCTATTTTATGTCTTTTAATGAAGAATTTAATCAGAAATTCTATTCCACTTCCTGCTCATTCTCAGCAAACGACTCCCACTCTTTCTCTTTGCTCTTAACGTACAAATCAAAAGCATGAAGCATGTTAATTAACAAAAGTGCATCGTATCCTGTAGCATTTACTCTTTTTTCAGAATCATCCTCTATCTTAGGGTAGACGTAATAGGCGACATCTGTATATTCTCCACGATATGGGAATATGACAGCTCCTTGCTTTTTCTTAAAAAATTCCACACTTTCTTGATCTTTTAGTTTTTTTACCAAGGTCTTCTTTTTCATACCTAAAATGTTACTGTTCAGATCGAACGCCTTGTAAAGGTAATCAACGATGTCTTTTAGAATCTCTTCATTTAGCTCTTGAATGGGTTGGGGCTCTTGTTGAGGCTCTTGTTGAAGTTCTTGCTGAGGCTCTTGTTGAAGTTCTTGCTGAGGCTCTTGTTGAAGTTCTTGCTGAGGCTCTTGTTGAGGCTCTAATTCGTCTTCTGAACTTCTCCTTAACGAAAATTGAATAACATTAAGACCGAATGTATCTCCATATTGTTTAACAATGCTTTGAGTACTGAAAAGAAATTTTTCTTCACTAAGGTCAAAATTCTCTCCGAATACCAAGTCCTGTTTACGCTTTGGCATATAGCTGTTTACAAACTGCAATTGTTGACTCATACGGATACTTGAATCTTCAGTTTCTCTCAATTGATTGACGAGACCACCATCATGTTTAAACTCATTCGCCATGAATTTTGTGATGTCCGGGGTTTGAAAGATGAATAAGTCCATGACGATGACTCCGACTAAAAATGCACCTAGAGTTGCTAAGTCTTCGGCTGGAAACACTTTGAATCCCCAAAAAAGTGAACCGACAGTCAGCATATACACATAATAAATTTTCCGATAGCCAATACGTTGTTCATTATAGATATCTCTACTTACAAAATAGCGATAAATTGTATACAACATGAAAGCCAATAGGAATAGGATAGAAGCTATTGTGTACCATTCAATTTTCATTTTTATTCCTCCATATCATCCATGATGGACTATTGTTTTTATTTTTTTTAATGAGATTTACCATTAGAAGTGTGCCGCACGTTCGAAAGACGATCAGAATCACTTCGGCATCAAACAGATAGACGAATAAAAAAGTCGCATTCCACAGATGTGCTGGGCATTGTGGGGTCTAATGATTCCGGATTTGACTTGTGCTAATCTGTAAGGCTGATATATTTTTCAAAGTGTCACGTTGGTGATACTTCCAGCAAAATAACCAAGCAGTAAATCAAGAACTACCAATTCTCTTCCTTTGCTTCCAACAAATGAACGAGTTCCTGAATTGTCACTATATCTAGTTGGCGGTCCGATAAGACGTCATCAATCATCATTGCTTTTCGATCTTGTAATTCCGCCATCTTTTCCTCGATCGTCCCGGTCATCAACAGCTTGATCACTTCGACCGGCGACTGCTGTCCCAATCGATGAGCCCTGTCAGCCGCTTGTTGCTCGACGGCCGGATTCCACCAGCTGTCGTATAAAATGACGGTATCTGCCGTCGCCAGATTCAGACCGGTCCCGCCGGCCTTCAAGGAAATCAGGAAGAGATCGACTTCACCGGCATTAAACCGGTCACACAGTGCGACCCGATCTTCGATCGGTGTCTCACCGGTCAGTAGAAAGTGGGCACGTTGTCGTGCTGCCAGTCGTTCCCGAATCCGGGCCAGCATCTTCGTATACTGGGAAAAAATCAGGATCCGGTGTCCGGCAGCTAATTTTTCCTCGATTAACGCCAGCAGACGTTCGAGTTTTGTAGATTCGCCTGTATAATCTTCGACAAACAACGCCGGATCACAGCAAATCTGCCGTAAGCGGGTCAAACCGGCGAGCAACTTGATCCGGTCCTCGCGTTTCGTTTCATCCAAATGACGCAACGTTTCCAGTTGCAGTTTAGATAAGTAGGACGCATAAAGCTTTTTCTGTGTCGGACCAAGGTCTGTATAATGGTGAACAATCCGCTTCTTCGGTAAATCCTGCAACACCTCGCCTTTGGTCCGGCGCATCAGAAACGGTCGGATGAATCGTTTGATCTCGTCATGCGACCACGTTTGAAACGTCTGTAAGTCCGGCAGCAAGGAGGGGAAGATGACCCGGAAAATCGACCAGAGATCATCGGTCCGGTTTTCAAGCGGCGTTCCGGTCAAGGCAAACCGACGTTTCGCCCGAAGACGGCGCAAGCGGACAGCGGTTTGTGACGCTGGATTCTTCAGGTGTTGTGCCTCATCGAAAATGACGACGTCGTATTCGACGGTCTGGTGTGCCTCCATGTCGGCCCGTAACGACGGGTAGGAAATCAGAAAAATCCCGTCCGCTGGTACTGTCTCGATTTGGTTTAGCCGGTGCTTCCGCGCTCCGGTCAACAGATGGACCGTTCTCGTCGGGGCAAATCGCGTCAATTCCGCTTGCCAGTTATGGAGCAGGGAAGCCGGGGCGACGATCAAGATCCGACCCGAAGGAAGCGTCTCGAGATAACCAATCGCCTGGATCGTCTTCCCGAGTCCCATCTCATCCGCCAAAATGCCGTGCCCGTCATGTCCGGCAAGATTCGCCATGAACTGGATGCCTGCCCGCTGATACGGATACAAGTGGCGGTCGAGTACTTCCGGGAAGTTCAGGTAGACACCTGTTCCATTTTTCAGCTCGAGCCACCGTTCCGTTAATTGTTTATGGACATGCAAGAAGGAGGCACCGACAAGATGTTTGAGGTTCGGCAGAGCCGGCATCCGGAGCACCGCGTCGAGTTGATCCTGTTCCGCGGCTTCGAGTTGCCGGAACAGTCGTTGCAATTGCTGAAAGGCCCGTGTTTCAAAGGAAACGAACTGACCACTCTTTAAGCGGTGATACGTTTTCCGGGTGACGAGTGACTCCAGGACCCGTTTCAGTTCCATTTCCGGAATCCCGTCCATGGAAAAGCGGAAGGTTAACCAATCCAGGCGGTCCGTCGTGTCGACATCGATTCGCGGATGGAACGGTCCGTTCGGTAAGGATTGCCGGATACTCTCCGTCACTTGGACGACGAGTTCACCGTAAACGACGCGGGGATCGAGCAAACCTTTCAGAAATTGATATTCCGCCGCCTCTCCCTCTAACCGATAGCGACCGTTCCGCTCCAAAAACCCACTCTCCGTCACGTAGCGGAGGACGGCTCCTTCGAGCGATACATCGCGTCCGAGCCAATCTGTTTCTTGCAATGGATTGATCCGAACCCCCTGATAGCTAAACGTCACGAGCAGTTCAAGTCCACCAGCTTCCCGGTCCAGCGCCAGCTCGACCGTCGGCGGACCGCTGACGAGCCGTTGTTTGAGCGGGGGACTGAGCCAGACATCGGCAAGATTCCGTAGGTGCTCACGCCTTTGCAAAAGTCGGTCAAAATACATCGGACTGATGATAAAACGTTGTTGCGCCGTGATACTTTCCATCACAATCGCCGAACCGCTGACATCAAACCGGATTTTTGCCCGTTCCGTTTTACTTAATGTTTGCAAATAAGCCGTCACCGCGGCATCTTCGGTCTGACGCGTCGTCGCAAACGGACGGATCAGCGGACGGTTTCCGGCAGGTGTGCCGTAGACTTGCACATGATGCATCGCTAGCAATACGGCGACGATATGTCCGCAAAATGATTGATCCATCGCAAGTGACGGACAGTTGCAGCCGGCATCCACGCCGTGTTCCTTGACACGGACGGTGACGGTGAACAGGTCTTCGCCTTGAACAGCGGCTTCGACGAGCAAGTCGCCGGATTGGTAGTTTCGCAGCGTGACTTTTTTAGCGGCGACATAGCGTTTGCCGCGACGGAAAGCATAGGTATCCGACATTTGTTTAATTTTTCGTTCACTTAGTCCATAATTCATCCCGTTGCTCCTTCCCTTAGGATGTAGGTGACATAATACAATTATCGTTCACTATCAAATAATTCAATTGCCCGTTTTTTCTCTTGATCACCGATATGAGCATAAACCTGCGTCGTCGCAACCGACTCGTGTCCGAGCAACTGTTGAATCGTCAAGACATCGACCCCGCCGGTCGCCAGGCGCGTCGCGAATGTATGCCGTAATTTATGCGGCGTGATCTGTTTCCGCTCCAAAAACGGCAAAACAGGACGCAGACGGTCGACGTGGCGCTTTAAGATATGTTGGACCGCCCGGGGACTGAGCGCTTTGCCTTGTTTCTGAAAAATCGGTTCTGCTCCTCGCATCGTCAGACTGTAATGCGCGGCGTATTTCCGTAAGGCGACCCGGACCGGTTTCGCGAGCGGAATGACCCGTTCCTTGTTACCTTTCCCAATGACCCGAATCGTCCCTTCGTGGAAATCGACGGCACTCCACGTCAATTGTGTCATTTCACTGAGCCGCATCCCGCTGTACCCGAGCAACTGGAACAAGGTGACGTCCCGAACACGATCCCGCTCATAATGCGCAGCTTCCCGGGCATTCATCTCGACGTTTGATGGCAACAGCTGCATCAGTTCGTCCCATTCGCGTTTCGTTAAGTAAACCGGATCCCGCTTCGCCTGTTTCGGACGATTGATTTTTGCGACAGGATTGTCAGACAAAACACCGATATCGATCAAATGCCGGAACAGGGATTGAAGTGCTGACAGTTTCCGGTTGATGACACTTGGGGCATTTTGCTTCGTTAAAGCTAAGTATTCCGCATAAGCGGCAATCCCGGACCCGTCAATTTCAAGAAACGCTTCCTGCGTGATATCCCGCGCCTGAATCGCTTCTCCCGACGCTTCCGCAACGAACTGGAAAAATGAATCAAAATCGTAGACATACCGCCGCATCGTCGCCTTCGAGAAATTTTTCGACGCCAAATGGTCGATATAGGACCGGATGAAATCCGGCATCCGGACATATCCCGGAAGATCAATCGTATGGGCGGGAAGGGGTATCGTTTTTACGGTTTTTCCTAGGTTTTTAAACAAACTCATCATTCTATCCCCTCTCTGTTACTACTATACCAAACGTTGGTAGACGGTACACTAGTTTGCGTGAAATAGTTATTTCACGCAACGTTAAATTGTCAGACAGGGAGCTCTCAGTTGCAACGAAAATCATCGGGACGGGTAATCATTCAACTCGATGCAAACGAGAAAACATCCCCTTTCAACATCTAAAATACAATAACACTATTATGTCAACCTAATTCCAGGAACAAATCGAAAGTTCCAAATTCGCTCTCAGTTGCAGTGAACTTCCTTCCGACAGGGAGTTGGTTGTCTCGATTTCGTACAGGACGTTTTGGTCAATTCCTGGTTTCGGACATTGTGAATGTGCCCGTTTCGAGGCTTAATCCAAATCGAATGGGGTATATAGTCTAAGACTATCTTGTATTTAACACGAGGGGGACATAACATGATTTCAGATCAACAAGCTCGTAAGTTATTAAAAGACGCAAAACGTATTGCGGTCGTCGGTGTATCAAGTGATTCAGGGAAAACTGCGAACTGGATTGCCGATTACCTGGTCCAACATGGTTACGAAGTCATTCCGGTCAACCCGACCTTAAATGAATGGAACGGGCAGAAAGTATATCCGAGTGTCGCCAGTATCCCGGGACACATCGATATCGTCGATGTTTTCCGTCGTTCGGAATTTTTGGCGGACACAGCAAAAGATGCTGTAGCACACGGTGACGTCGGCATGATTTGGAATCAGCTCGGGTTATCGAGTGTCGAAGCGGAAAGTTTGGCACTCGGTGCCGGTATTCCGTACATCGAAAACCGTTGTATTAAAATTGAACACCAGTACTTGTGATCGTGATCCGGCAAGACATCTACTCCTTGACAGTAGGTGTCTTTTTTTCTTGTTTTCTAGATTATCCTTGTCAGATAGCAAGAAGATGCCTACAATTAGATACAGACTACTAGAAAAACGAACGAACGTTTGGAATATTCGACGTTTTTCTATTTGAGGTGAAAAACATGGCGACAGATTTAAACAATTATAATGATGATGCCATACAGGTGCTTGAAGGACTCGAAGCAGTCCGGAAGCGCCCGGGTATGTATATCGGCTCGACCGATCATCGCGGACTCCACCATTTGGTGTATGAGATCGTTGATAATGCGATTGATGAGGCACTGGCCGGATTCGGGGAACAGATTGATGTCATCATCCATAAAGATAATGCAATTACCGTCCGCGACCATGGACGTGGTATGCCGACCGGGATGCACGCTTCCGGAAAACCGACTGCAGAAGTCATCTTCACGGTGCTTCATGCCGGCGGTAAATTTGGTCAAGGCGGTTATAAAACATCAGGCGGACTGCACGGTGTCGGGGCATCTGTTGTCAACGCTCTGTCGACGCAGTTAAAAGTCACGATTTACCGCGATGGGAAACAGTTTGAGCAAACGTTCGAAGACGGGGGAATTCCGAAAACGACCTTGCTTGAAACGGGAACGACCCGTCAAAAAGGAACAAGCGTCTATTTCAAACCGGACGGAAAAATCTTCAGCACGTTGACATACAATTACGATACGTTGGCGGAACGTCTGCGTGAATCGGCCTTCCTGCTGAAAGGTCTGAAAATCACACTGACCGACGAACGGTCGGACAAAGCGGACACGTTCCAATACGAAGACGGAGTCAGCGAATTCGTCGGCTATTTAAATGACGACAAAGATACGTTACATCCGACAGTCGCCTTTGAAGGAACGGAAAATGAGATTGAAGTCGATATCGCGTTCCAGTTCACGGATGCCTATTCGGAAAACGTCCTGTCGTTCGTCAACAACGTCCGGACACGCGACGGCGGAACACATGAAGTCGGTGCCAAAACGGCGATGACACGGGTGATGAATGAGTATGCCCGCAAAAACACGCTGCTTAAGGAAAAAGATAAAAACCTCGACGGCAACGATATCCGCGAGGGATTGACGATGATCGTGTCGATCCGGATTCCAGAAGAATTTCTGCAATTCGAAGGACAAACGAAATCAAAACTTGGTTCTCCGGAAGCCCGGACGAGCTGTGACGCCGTTATTACACGCCGCTTGTCGACGTATCTCGAGGAAAATCCACAAACGGCGACACTCCTGATCAAAAAAGCGATCCGCGCCGCTCAGGCCCGGGAAGCGGCTCGTAAAGCCCGCGAAGAAGCCCGGAACGGGAAGAAAAAGAAACGTTCGAGCATCCTGAACGGGAAACTGACACCGGCTGCGTCGAAAAACGCCGAGAAAAACGAATTGTTCCTCGTCGAGGGAGATTCCGCCGGCGGTTCAGCGAAACAAGGCCGTAACCGGACGTTCCAGGCGATTTTACCGTTACGCGGGAAAGTCCTGAACACGGAAAAAGCCAAACTTGCCGATATCATGAAAAACGAAGAAATCAATATGATCATCCACGCGATCGGCAGCGGCGTCGGAGCAGACTTTGACCTGTCCGACTGTAACTTCGACAAAGTCATCATCATGACAGATGCCGATACCGACGGGGCGCATATCCAAGTCTTATTATTGACGTTCTTCTTCCGCTACATGCGTCCGTTGATTGATGCCGGGAAAGTCTTCGTCGCCTTGCCACCGCTCTACCGCGTCTCCAAAGGGAAGGGCAAATCCGAGAAGTTCGAGTACGTCTGGGACGAAGAAACCCTTGCTAAAACAACGAAAAAGTTCGGCAAAGGGTATATGATCCAACGGTACAAAGGACTGGGTGAGATGAATGCCCCACAACTTTGGGAAACGACGATGGATCCCGATACACGGACGTTGATTCGTGTCACGATCGATGATGCCGCTGTCGCTGAAAAACGGGTTTCCGTGCTGATGGGCGATAACGTCGGACACCGCCGAAGCTGGATTGAAGACAATGTAGCGTTTGGGCTGACGGAAGACCTCTCGATCATTGAAAATGAACATGTGACGAAAGAGAGTGTGAACTGATATGTCTAACCTGCAAAACATCCTCAACCTGTCCCTCGAGCAAGTCGTCGGGGACCGGTTCGGTCGTTATTCGAAATACATCATCCAGGACCGGGCCTTACCGGACGCCCGGGACGGGTTGAAACCGGTTCAACGCCGTATCTTGTACGCGATGCATACGGAAGGCAACTTGTTTGACCGCGCCTACCGGAAATCCGCGAAAACGGTCGGCGTCGTCATCGGTAACTACCACCCGCACGGCGATTCATCGGTGTATGAAGCGATGGTCCGTCTGAGTCAGGAGTGGAAACTCCGGTATCCGTTAGTCGACATGCAGGGAAACAACGGCTCGATCGACGGCGACAGTGCGGCAGCGATGCGTTATACGGAAGCTCGTTTATCGAAAGTCTCGAGCTTGATCCTCGACGGCATCAATAAACAGACTGTGGATTACACGCTGAACTTTGATGATACGACAGAGGAACCGCTTGTATTGCCGTCCCTCTTACCGAACCTTCTGATGAACGGTTCGACCGGGATTTCGGCCGGTTATGCGACGGAAATCCCGCCGCACCATGCCGGTGAAGTGTTGGACGCGG
Source organism: Exiguobacterium sibiricum 7-3 (assembly GCF_000620865.1). Lineage (NCBI taxonomy): Bacteria > Bacillati > Bacillota > Bacilli > Caryophanales > Exiguobacterium > Exiguobacterium artemiae. Next base: position 1,465,561 of record NZ_KK211190.1, on the reverse strand, counting down.
CAATTGGCCGAATCTCGGGAACGGTGCATACCGTCGATGATTTACTGACGCATATGCAAGGTCCTGATTTCCCGACCGGCGGAGTCGTCCAAGGGCTCGACGGGATCAAAAAAGCGTTCGAAACCGGTCGCGGGAAAGTCATCATCCGCTCGCGGGCAACGATCGAAACGTTACGCGGCGGACGCCAACAAATCCTGATTACGGAACTCCCGTATGAAGTCAATAAAGCGAACCTCGTCAAACGGATGGAAGAACTCCGCCTGGACCGCAAAGTCGAAGGGGTCGCGGAAGTCCGCGACGAGACGGACCGTGATGGTCTTCGTGTCGTCATTGAGCTGAAAAAAGAAGCGGATGCAGAAGGGGTGCTTCACTTCTACCTGAAGCAGACTGATCTGCAAGTCGCTTATAACTACAACATGGTCGCAATCCACGAGCGGACACCGCGTCAGATGGGCGTTCTCGCGTTACTTGACGCCTATCTCAGCCACGTCAAGGATGTCGTCATCCGCCGGACTTCGTTTGATCTCGAGCAGGCAAAACGCCGCCAAGAGGTCGTTTCGGCCTTGATGACGGCGATTTCGGTCCTCGATGAAACACTCGCGTTGATTCGGTCTGCCTCCAACAAATCGGAAGCGAAAGACAAGCTGATTGAACGGTTCAGTTTCACGGACCGCCAAGCGGAAGCGGTCGTCATGCTTCAATTGTATCGGTTAACGAATACCGATATCGTCGAATTGCAGGACGAAGCGGCGAAACTCGAAAAAGAAATCACCCGTCTCGAGAAGATTCTCAACGACGAAAAAACCCGGAACCGATTGATCATCAAAGAATTAACAATCTTAAAAGAGCAGGTTGCTGATAACCGGCGTTCGACGGTCGAAGCGGAAGTCGAAGAGTTGAAACTGAAGACAGAAGTCATGATTGCCGTCGAAGAAACGATGGTCTTCGTCTCGAAAAACGGCTATATCAAGCGGTCTTCGATGCGTTCTTTCGGAGCGACCAATGATTTGCCGGAGATGAAGGAACAGGATCGTCTGTTGTATCAAGGACAGGCGATGACGACGGATCACTTAATCGTTTGGACCGTCCAGGGGAACTATCTTTTGATCCCGGTCCATCAGTTACCCGATACGAAATGGAAGGACGGGGGACAACACGTCGCCAATCTCGTGCCGCTTGATTCCGGCGACCGGATTTTATCGGTTGATCTCGTCCGCACGTTTGACGAGACATCGCACTGTCTGTTCGTGACCCGCCAAGGGATGGTCAAACGTTCGAAATTGAGCGACTACAATGCCCAGCGGAAGTCAAAACCACTTCAAGGTGTCCGTTTACGGGCTGATGACGAAGTCTTGTATGCCAAGGTTTCTACCGGACAAGAGCAATTGTTCTTAACGACCCAGCACGGATTTGGTCTCTGGTTCACGGAAGACGACGTGCCGGTCGTGGGTGTCCGGGCAGCGGGTGTGAAAGCGATCAACCTGCGTGATCAGGATGTCGTTGCCGGTGCGATCGGCTTTAAACAAGCACCGAATATCGTCCTCTTGACGCAGCGGGGCGCACTGAAGAAAATGCGCCTTGCTGACCAGTTCCAAGTCTCGAACCGTGCCTTACGCGGCACGCAGCTGTTACGCGACTTAAAATCAAAACCGCATCAGGTCGCAGCATTAATTGACGTTACCCAAACAAAAGAACTGATTTTGATCGGAAAAGAGCAGGAAAAGACGATTCAAGTCCAATCGTTGTCCTTCCTCGACCGGTTATCGAACGGTTCGTTTGCCTATGACGAAGAAAAATTTGGTCCGCTTCTCGATTGGTATACCGTTTGATGGTCAGATGCCCCTCAGTTTTGCAGAGGGGTGTCTTTTTTTATGAAATACGGCGTAAAGTCGCTCTTTCCCGTTCGTTTCTAGCTTTCTGACGTCTGTTTTTCCCGCTTTTTCAGACTTTTCTTCGAATTATCGGCAAATCACCCGTTTACAAATTGAAACGACCGGCAATAACCGCTACAATAAAAGAAAATGGTCAGGCAAGATTACCACGAAGTATGTGGAGCGGGCAGTTCGGAGCTTTAGCTTATAGGATTCGTTTCATCAAGCAGCTACGGACATGTTCCTCGGCTGCTTTTGTGCCATCTGCCAACTGGAGAGGTGATGACGATGAAATTCAGAAGACGCGAAAAAGTAGCAATCTATATCACACGGGAGCAACCAGAGGGATGGGAACTACTTGTTTTTCATCCGCAATCCGCTCCAGACAGTGATTGGCAAATTCCTGCCGGCACAATCGAAGATGCTGAAATCGCCAAAGAAGCCGCGGTTCGGGAAACGCTCGAGGAAAGCGGTTTATCGCTCGCGACCGTCCAGTACGTAGGTGAAGAAGAAATGCGTTATCCGGAACGAATGCGGGTGCATTACACGTATTTCTATCATGCTCATATCGAATGTCAGGAAAACAGATGGACGCATTGTGTCGCTGGTGACGGTCAAGATTGCGGTGATTTTTTCCATTTCGCTTGGTTACCGCTTGAACGAATCACGCAACTCGAACGCCGGCATCATATTTTCCTGGATCGTTTGATGAGCCGCTTGGAACGGACACATCATTACGATTGTCGAAAACACGGTTAATCCCGTGTTTTTTTGTTTTGTCTCACTATGTTGAGTTTACCTTAATTATGAGACGTTATTTGTTAACTATTGATAATATATGTTATGTTAACTTAAGAAAAAAAGAACGCAACTGTCTTTGTTTTTTTACGCTTCCCTGTTACTCTAAATACAGTAACACGTCTATTGTTACCCTTTAACCGGTAACAATAGATAAGTAACCGTATATTCGGTAACAAGGAGGATTTGTATGCAAGCTGTCGCAGTTTCATTTGATATTCGAAATTCCCGTGCTTATTCCAGTAAAGAACAATTGTTAACCGATTTACATCGATTGGCTGATCAGCTGAACGATGCCTTTCCCGAAGCACTCGTACCGTTTCAAATCAAGTCCGGTGACAGTCTGCTTGGTGTATTCAACGAATATGCCGTTAGTTATCCGCTCATATTGATGCTGTTGAATCAACCTCTAAACGGCTATATCGGGATCGGATTCGGTCAATATGAGACGTTATCGACGGCTAATGCTGATGAAGCGAACGGGAGTGCCGTTATTTTCGCTTTCGAAGCCCAGGAAGCTGCAAAACAGACCGCAAATCAGATTGCTTTTTCAGGACCACCCTATTTGCCGACCGCCCTGCTGAACGGTTATATCGAGATGCTGTACCCTGCTTATTTCGGTAAAACGGACCGGCAAATCGAATTGCACCGGCTGATGGATCAGCATCCGGATGCTACTTATGAAGAAATCGGCTTGAAGATGGGCTTTCAAGAAAAAGATGCCCGGATGAATGTCTCGAAACTCGTTGCCCGCTCCCAACGTAAACAACGTAAACGCCTGGAACAGGCCTTGATTGATGCCTTAAAACAGTTGCAAGTCTGGGAGGCGATCGGATGACTTTGTTGTTAAGCCTGCTCCTCATCCACCTGCTGGCAGACTTCCCGTTCCAGAGTCAACGGATGGCGAAGTCGAAACAACGCA